>CAYLWO010000003.1:21864-166448 GCA_964387285.1 uncultured Cytophagia bacterium
AGCTGAGAAAATTTCTTATTGCCCAGCTGCAAACGCAATTGATGCAAGGCAAAGACGCCACGGATGCGCGAGCTCAAATAGTCCTTATAACGATCATAACGTCGTTGTGCAGCACCAGGCGCCAGGCTGCCTTCACGACTGATATTAAACAACAACCGGTTGTTGATTTCTGCCAATTGGTCGCGTAGATAGGGCTGCGCCTTTTCGACTGATGCCGGTAAATTGTTAAGCATATGCCAATAAGCTGCAGTGGCGCTGACAAACCATTGATCCGCTTCGGTCGCAGGATAAACCGTGTTGCTCCACAAAAGCTTTTTGTCGAACCGCGCCCATTCAGCCGGCCATTCCGGTTTTTTCATCACAGACATCCCTGTCGTATCTTTATCAGCTTTGTGCCATTTTTGCAATTGCTCACATACATAAATCGGATTGACGGCCGAATAACCCAGCGTCAGATGCGGAATAGCGTTGACGATATCGGGCATGAGGCGGCTGTTGCCATCCGGATATTTTTCACGCAAGGTGACCTTGCCGTAATGAGCCCAGAACATTAAATGCTCGGCCATGTCCGATGTGGTTACTTTGCCGTCGCAGGCATGGGGCCGATTGATGGGGGATGAGGCCAGAAAGCGCGCGGCCGTGACTGCATCCATTTTGCCTTTTTGTTTTTCATACCATTGAAAAAAAGCCAGATCACGATTGCTGTTGCTGTAGATAATGTCCACCGGCGCATTGCGCGCATCAGGTACATACTCTTTGCGCACCTCGGGGTCTTTGGCGTTGTTGACGCTCCACAAAAAGCCTTCGGTATTGCCGGGAAAATCCTTTTTCCCGCTGCGCCACAATTTGCATTTTTTTGTGCCTAACAGCAGAATGGCGATCTCGTTGCTCTTGCGGTCCGCAATGAGCCAGTCGTTGGTGTACAGGCCGTTATTGCGTTCGGTGAGAATTTTCACCGCTTCGTCGATAGAGTTGCCGTACTGCGCGGCCTTGCGAATACGGTTGGATTGCGGTGTGCCGTTGACGTCAAAGGGCGTTTGCATGACCGTGGTTTCACCGATCATGATGCCGGCCCGATTGATATAAAAGTCGGCGCCGGAATGGATGCCGCCCGGAAACGTTTCATAGACCAGGCGATGGCCCTGGCTCGGTATTACATCGCAAAGGACGTTCCAGTGCACGCCGGTGTAACCGCCCCACATGAACAGTTGGCCGAAAACGATTTTCCCGTCCGCGCTGGCCGGACCATTGGCCAAAAAAGAGGAGCATTTATGTAATTTTTCTGCGGCATTGATCTCTTCTTCCTCCACGCGAAAGGAGCGGCCGCTGAGCGGGTGGGCTGTTTTGTTCAAAGCGCCGGTCATTTGACCGAGATCTACATCGGAATTCAGGGTTGCTATGTCAAGCAGATCTAAAGACCGGTCGTACAGTTTAACGCCGGCTTTATTAACGCCGTCGCTAATGCCGCGCATTTCCAGCAGATATTCTTCATCGTAGAGCCGCAACATCAAGGCATCGGTCATCTGCCGTTTCAAGGACCACGAGCCCTGGGGATTAGCGCCGTCGCCACGCACAGCCAGTTTCTCTATAAATGCGACAATTTCGTCAGCCAGCAGGTGACCGTATTGATAACCCCGTTGCCACGGTTCACCTTCAATATGAACGAATATCCAGCCCTTATCATAATAGCGGAAAGCAGGGCCAAACCATTGCACGGTTTCCATGGGTATCATTTCACGAATATCCTCAACCGCAGTCAAGGTGACATCGTCAAACCACACCGTGCCGGTGGCCGGACCATTGTGGCCGAAACACAGCTCGATGCGATCCTGTTTACGGGTGGCGAAAAATAACAGGCTGACGGATTGCCACTCTTGAGTTCCTGAAATCGACACACTGTGTTCAGTGAAGGGCATCGAATTCATGCGCAGAGTTGCGGTTGCAGGCGTCGGGTAACGCGTAGACCGGTCGGTCGTGGCATTTTGGGTTTTAATCCAGGCAGTGAGACGATAGAGTTGTCCCATTTGCAAAGCGATTTCACGTGACAGCACACGCGTTTCTGCTGCAGCGTCGTGTTGTATGACAAGACAAACGCGACCTTCAAGAGCTATGGTGAGATCGCTCCGCACCAGAGAAGCAGCCGTGTTCTCAATTGTCCATCCAGCCGGGAGATTTTGCGAAACCTGTTCAAATCCAGGATTGACAACAACCGGTCCATTATCCAGACAGTATAAACTCTGTCGGCACACGACCAGAAACGCGAATAAAAAACAAGTTCTTTTCATGCCAGGATATCCCTGTTTAGTGTGCATTCTGTTGCAGTAAAAACGATTTTAGATCCGTCAACTTGTCGGTGTTGATCAAATCAACGCCGCTGTCATACAATACTTTCCACAAAGCTGTTTGATCACCGGTAGAATCCACATCGGTCGCCCAGAAGCGGATTTTGCGTCCATCAAGATGCGCCTGATTGATGATGTAATCCAGTCTGATCTTTTCGGTCTGCGGCAGGGCGCCGTGACCGCGCCAGGTAAAGTGATCGGTCCATTTGTCGCTGATAACGGCCATGAGCGCGGAGCTACACTCACTATGCAGATCGGTCAGTCGGCCATCCCAGGTCGCATAGCGTTTTTTATTCTCATTTAATTTATCTTTTGGGCGATTGCCGGAGAGAATGACCGACAGAGCTCTTTGTTTATATTTTTGCTCCCCATATTCGGTAAACATTTTTTTATACCGCCGCAGCAGCGGGTCAAGGACCGCATAGGTCGAGTCGGCGTCTGTCTTGATGTCGATAAACAGATAGCAGGGCGTATTTTTATCATACACAGCGCCGTTGTTTTTCTTGACGCGCGAGAGCAGAGGATCGAGATAGAGAGCGCGCAGGGTTCGCTCCGGTTTGATTTCCTCTTTGTTGTGACATACATACAGTTCATTGTTCAGCACATGGACGTCTGCCTCGATGCTGGCAAAGCCGTGTTCCAAGGCGTCCAACAACGGACGAGCGTGGGCATAATCGTTGTGGCTGTGTGCCCGGGATAGGGCGATAGAGTTCTGCACGACAAGCTTGCTTGAGCAGCTGGTGAAGAACAAACTGAGAGAGAAAAGAAGAACAATTTTGCGCAGTTTCATAGTCAATCAGTTTAATTTCGGATCAGTGAAATGTAGAACATATTTGCTAAAAAATCAATACCAGAGTGGAGCCATTTATAAATAGAGGAGATAGTTACGGTAAAGAACAGCAGGTAAGATGTCCATATTGATATTTTTTTATGGTTTTTTATAAAGAAATTAATCACATTGGAGTATCTGATTTAATTTTGGGAGATATCGGGTATGTTTGAAAAGATCTTTATGCTTTGTTTTCTGATGTTTTGTTTCACGACTTGCTTAGCGATGTCGACAAAATCCGCGGCACAATCATTACGTTGCGAACATTTAAAGAATCCGCAGGGCGTGGAAAGAAAGCAGCCGCGGCTCAGTTGGCTGATGCAGCCCATTGAGAACGCACACGATCAGGCCACGACGGCCTATCGTATTCTCGTGGCCAGCAACTCGGCGTTGCTGGCTCGTGATCAGGGCGATCTGTGGGATTCCGGAAAAATAGCCGGAGCGCAACCTATAACCGTGGTTTATCAGGGCAAACCGCTGACCAGCCTGTCGACCTGTTGGTGGAAGGTCAAGCTGTGGGATGAAAAAAAACGAGAATTGGCCTGGAGCGAACCGGCGTTCTGGAGCATGGGTGTTCTGGACGATAAAGAGTGGCAGGGCGATTGGATCGGCTATCGATCGCCGCTGCCGCCGGATCCCTTTCGCGGACAGTGGTTTGACCAGGCACGCTGGATATGGCACGCAGACGACGATGCAAAAAATCCACCGGCTGAAACACGGTTTTTTCGTCGTGTGTTTACCATCGATGAAAAACAAAATCCGCAATGGGCGCAGCTGATTTGCACGGCCAACGATGCGTTTCAATTATGGGTTAACGGGCGCCTGTTGACGCCGCAAAAAATTGTCTTTGACGGCGCAGACGCCATTCCGCGTTTCGACCTTTTGCCGTTTCTCAAAACCGGCGACAATGAAATCATGATGACGGCGGAAAAATTCAAACCGGTTTTCAGTCTGCGCAGCATCCGTCCGTTAGCCGGCCTGATTGTAGTGATAAAAATCGATACGACCACTATTCTAACAGACTCTCAGTGGCAATGCAGCAAGACAAAAGATGGGCCGTGGTCTGCGGCAGCCGATTTGGCGCCGGCCTCCAGTCATTGGCGTCATATGCCGGGCTGGCGGCAATTGCATCCCAGTCCGATTTTTCGCAAAGCTTTTGTGGCTAAAAAATCCATAACCGATGCCAAGATCGTCATCTCAGGTTTGGGTTATTATGAGTTATACTGCAACGGTCATCGCGTGGGCGATCGTTCACTTGATCCGTTGTTTTCCAACTATGATCATCGAGTTTCCTATATTTGCTACGACGTTACTAAACAAATACAAACCGGCGACAACGCGCTGGCAGTCATGCTCGGCAACGGCTGGTACAACATGCACACGCGCGCCACCTGGGATTTTGATCGCGCGCCGTGGCGGGACGAACCCAAAGCGCGCGTCATGCTGAAACTGGTTTATGAAGACGGTTCGGTCCAATGGATCAAGAGCGACCAAACCTGGCGCGCCAACACCGGCCCGGTTTTACTGGACGGCATTCATAACGGTGAAGTGTATGATGCCCGTCTGGAAAGAGAAGGATGGACCCAGGTCGGTTTTAACGATCAACAGTGGCCGTTCGCAGAACCCGCCAAGCCGCCTAGAGGTCGCTTAAGCGGTCAAATCATGCCGGGTATGAGGGTTATGGAAACTATAACACCGACAAAAATAACCGAACCTGTTGCCGGTGTTTATGTTGTGGACATGGGACGCAACATGGCTGGTTGGGCGCGCATTAAAGTCAGCGGGCCGGAGGGCACGCGCATTCGTCTGCGTTTCGATGAACGGCTGGATTCCTTGGGCCGGGTGAATCAACTTTCCAACAGCCGCTATATGTTTCAGGGACCTTTTCAAACCGACGATTATATCCTCAAAGGCAAAGGAGTGGAAACCTGGGAACCTCGTTTCACGCACCACGGGTTCCGTTATGTGGAAATTACCGGCTGGCCGGGCAAACCAACTCCTGAGCAGATCACCGGCTGCGTCGTGCATACGGCTTACGAGCGCACCGGACGCTTTGTCTGTTCCGATACTTTGTTAAATACCATAGCCGAGATAACGGATAACGCTTACGGCAGCAATTTTGTCGGTTATCCCACGGACTGTCCGCAGCGGGAGAAAAACGGTTGGACCGGCGACGCTCATCTGGCCATGGAACAAGCCATGTACAACTATAACAACATCAGCGGTTATGAAAGTTTTTGTCGCGAGTTGACCGACAACCGCACTGCAGAGGGCGACTTGCCAGGCATCGTGCCCACCGGCGGCTGGGGTTTTCATCCGGATAATGGACCGGGCTGGGGCAGTGCGGCTGTAATCATTCCCTGGTATCTCTATCTTTACACCGGCGATGTACAGATACTTGCGGATCATTATCATTTGATGAAGGGTTATGTTGATTTTCTGCATCAGCACTTTCCAGATCATATCGTTGAAATGTGCCGCGGCGACTGGGTATATATTCATACCCAAACGCCACCCCGTGTTACATCGACAGCGCTGTATTATTATGACGCCACGCTGCTGGCTCGGACAGCAGCGGTGTTGCAGAAAAAAGAGGAGGCGGCATTTTATCAAAAATTAGCAGATGAAATAAAAAAGGTTTTCCATGAACGCTTTTATCAGGGACAGGGAGTGTTTGAACCGGGCAGTCAGACGGCGCTGTCCATGTCTTTATATTATGGTTTAACGCCGGATCCTGAAAAAAAGGCGGTCAGCGCTGCTCTGGCCAATGCCGTGCATCAAGCCAGGGATCATATTGATTGCGGATTTCTCGGCATGAAAGCGCTTTTTCAGGCGTTGAGTGAAAATGGCTTTCACGGTCTTGCGTTCAAAGTCGCGACGCAGCACGACTTTCCCGGTTATGGCGATTGGATCAGTCGCGGCGCCACCACTTTGTGGGAGGATTGGACCGATACCGAAGGTTCGCTCAATCATGCTGCGTTGGGTGATATTGTCACGTGGTTTTATCGTTCCTTGGCCGGAATTAATGCAGACCCGGAGCAGCCGGGTTTTCGCCGAATGGTTATTCGCCCCAGGCCTGTGGGTGGATTGGGTTTTGTACGCAGTAAAATAGAATCACCTTTCGGCACTATCATCAGCAACTGGCAGATCAACGCGGGACGGTTTACGTTGCAGCTGACGGTACCGCCCAATACAACAGCGCTGGTAGCATTACCGGATGGATCCCATAGAACAGTCGGCTCTGGAACCAGATCATTTTCATGTCGTTTACAATAAAGACCTCACAGGTTAGCAAAACCTGTGCGGTCTCTTCATATCCCAAAATCGCCGAAAAGGCGATTTTTTTTTTTTGGAATAATTCTGCCATTCTGTTGTCTAATGAGTAGAAAAAGGAGAGAATAGATCACTGAACAGCCACGCGATAAAACAAGAGCCGGCCGCCATGCAAAGCGAAGCGGAACTTTTATCATCCTGTAGGGCAGGGGATGCGGAAGCATTCGTGGCGTTAATCCGTCGTTACGAGAAACGGGTTGCCGGAACGATTTACGGCATATTGGGTGATTGCCCCGAAGTGGATGATGTTGGCCAGGAGGTTTTTATCCGCTTTTTTCGCAACCTGGCGCAGTTCCGTGGCGAATGCAGTATAGCCACTTTTCTCACGCGCATCGCCATCAATCTGTCGCTCAATGAACTAAAACGCCGCCGTCGCAAGCAGTGGATTTTCCCATCGTCGTTGGACGATGCGCAGCATGTCGCAGACAATGCAAAAAATCCGATGGAGGAAAAAGAGCTGCAGAAAATAATCGGGGATGCTGTTCAAAAGCTGCCGGAAAAATATCGTCTGGTAGTAATCCTGCGTTTAATGGAGAACCGTTCTATACGGGAAACAGCCGAGATTTTGCATGTTGCCGAAGGCACGATCATGTCGCGGCTGGCGCGGGCTCAGGAGCTGATGCGTCGGGAGTTGCATTTTGTTATGGGAGAACTCTATGAATAAAATGATACGTAAACTTTTATACCGTTCTTTTGACGATCCGCTGGACAAACAGGAAAGAGAAATCCTCGACCAGGCGTTGCATCAGTCTGAAGAACTGGCTGGCGAATATCGACAGATAGGCAACCTGCGCCGCCATCTGGCCCAGTCCAATGCCGCCGGGTTTAAACCGTTCTTTGCGGAACGGGTAGCAGCCCGACTGGTCAATCTGAACCGGCCGCAGGAAATTTTTTATACCTCGTTGTTTCGCACATTTCGACGCGTTCTGGCGGTGGCCGTTATCTGCCTTGTGGCCCTGGCGGCTTATGATCTTTATCAAGGACGTGAGAGTGCGGCCGCTGCAACCGCTGCTAATCTCGACGATATGGTGACAACCGTATTTACGCCTTCGCTGGAGGATCTGTTATGACCATTCAGGTTAAATCGACTTTGATCATACTCGCTACTTTTCTATTGGGCATAGTGATCGGTTTTTTGGGTGATCGCTGGATGAGACGGCCGCCGCCGTTCAATGCGCAACAGATGCGCAAGCCGGAGGGATTTATCCAGTTTAATGAAAAAATGATACAGCCCACGGCTGCGCAAAAAGACACGGTGCATGCCATCCTCGCCAAATATTTTAAAAAGTTTAATGCTGCGAACGATTTACATCGGCAACAACTCACCGCTCTGATTGATTCCATGCATGCCGAGTTGTCGCCTATCCTGACAAAAGAACAACGTGAGCGATTTTTACATCGACGACCCGGCCTGCCGCCCAGGGGGTTCGGCAATGGTCCGGGATTTTTTCCACCTGGCGGCCCAGACGGTCCCAGGGGGCCAGGTGGTCCCAGGGATTCCGAACGAAATTTCAATAAATCAGATGAGTTTAGACCACCGCCGAAACCGGATCGGGAACCGTACGCCCCGGCAATGCCTTGATGAAATATCTTATATTTGCGTATGAACAACAGATCATTTACAGCAAATAAAAAATGGTGGTGTGGCGGCGGCCTGGCTCTCGCGCTGCTCTTTATCACGGTGCAATCCATGCAAAGCACCATTGCCGGATACGGTAAATTGTTGCCGGCGCAAATGGCTGTTCTGCAAAATAAGGACGGCTTGGTTTCCTTTTATACTATCAATTATGTAACTGGCAAACAGGAAGACTTGTGCGTTATACAGATTGAACGCGGCGAGATGCTGCAATTGCATATGTCCCCTGCGCTGAACGACCAGCACATGATGACCCGGGATGATACGGTTGCCGTTATCAGAAGCAGCGCCACAGAGGAACAGATTGTCTTATTACGTGGTGAACTGCAGGTTGCGCAGGCTACCCTCGCAGCGGAACGAACGGGTGAAAAATCGGAGGTGATCGACTCCTATCGGCATCGCCTGGAATTGGCCCGATCCCAGATGCAAGCTAAAGAGCGCAGTCACCAGCGGATTGCTGAATTGTACAAGAAAGATTTAACCACTGCTGATCTGTATGATATTTCCGCCAGTGAACTGGAGGCTTTAAAACTTGAGGCTAAAACAGCGCAATGCGATCTGAATGCCATCACCAGCGGCGTAAAACCCAGCATGCAACATATGCTGCAATGTAAAGTTGCTGCGTTGGAGGATCAGCTGGCTGTGTTGCATGAGCATAAAAAGCGTCTGTCTCTGCTGGCGCCTTTTACCGGACGACTCTCGACCTTTATCGCCTCAGATACCTTGTTGACCATTTCCGACTCTAGCCGGTACGTGGTATTGTTGCCGGTGCGTCTGGCCGATATGGAGGCGGTTCAACCCGGCGCCGTTGTGCATTGTCGCTTCGGTTCGAGGCAGCAGACCGCAGCCGGCGCGATATGCAAAATCAAGCGAGATATTTTTTATTTAAATTCACAACCCATGGTAACCGCCGTCGCTGTTCTACAGCAACCTTACGGGGATTGGCCGGACGGCATGGTGTGCAAGTACGAGATCTCCTGCCATTCCCGCCTCACGCGCTTAATTTCAGCAGGACTATAGGAGAATTGATTTGAGCAACGTTCGTCTGGAATACAAATATCTGGTTCCTGCCGGCCGTTTAGCGGATTTGCGTCGCGCTATACGGCCTTTTGTGGAACCGGATGCTTTTATGAAAATTACGGCCAAGGCCGAATATACCGTACGCAGCATTTATTTGGACACGCCCGACCTGGAGTGCTATCGTGAAAAGTTGGAAGGAGTCTCCCTGCGGAAGAAATACCGCATTCGCGGCTATGATCGGCTGCAACCGGACAGCGCCATTTTTCTCGAGATCAAAAATAAAATTTATAATCATATCTCCAAGAATCGGGCGCCGTTGCAGTGGTGCAATTTAAACCATGTTTTGCAGACCGGCCAGTATGCGCCATTTTTGCTTTCCAAAGAGATCAACGGACCGGAACACAAAAGCGCGAACTATTTTCTATTTCATTATCATCGGAAAAATCTACGTCCAGTTATCCTGATCGTCTACGATCGTGAAGCTTTTTTCTGCAAATTTGATCGTTCCCTGCGCCTTACTTTTGACAAGAACGTGAGGAGTATCCCCTGTTCGGTCTATGATTTTCATAAAGGACCGTTGCGCTATGCCTTCAGCCAATATTTTATTTTTGAAGTGAAATTTCAAGGATCGGTTCCCGGCTGGCTGCAAACCATTATCCATCTCTTTGATTTGCACCGTTCGGCGGTTTCAAAATATGCCATTTGTCTGGATTCACATAAATGCAACGGAAAATTTATCGGCTCACCCTTTAATGCCTGGCCCAGGTTGCAAACCAACGTTGAAAAATTCAAGCTAAAGGCTGTTCATGTTTAACGAATTGCAGTCTCTGAACCTCTTTCCACCTTCGATCATTGACATGGTCGGTCCGGTGTTGGCCGCTTTAATCTGCGGCGTATTGATTGCCTGGTTGTACAAGACTACCTATCAGGGACCGGGATTTTCACAAAATTTTTCCAGCTCTCTAATCCTGCTGCCGATGATTACCGCGTTGGTCATCATGATTATCGGCAACAATCTGGCCCGCGCTTTTGGACTGGTGGGCGCTCTGTCCATCATTCGCTTCCGCACAGCGCTCAAAGAACCGCTGGATATCGTTTATGTTTTTTTCGCTTTGGCTGTCGGCATGGCCGCCGGCATCGGTTGTTATATGATGGCTTTTACCGGCACTCTGGTCATCGGTTGCACCCTGGCTGCGCTGACGCGTACGCGTCAGGCAGCAAGCGGTCGCTGTGAGTATTTGCTGCAATTCGTCTATGAGCCGAGGGACGATGCGCCGCCGATGTACCAAAAAATATTGGAAAGGTATTGCCGACGATTCGACGTGCTTACCGTAAAATCCGTGCAGGACGCCGGCTTGCTGGAGCTGTCGTTTTACATCGACCTGAAAGAACGCTGCGACGGCAATAACCTGGTGCAGGCATTACAGAATATTGACAGCATACAACAAGTTAATCTGTTTTTTGAAGATCAAACGCTCTAGCGGACGCTTGCGCTACCCGGATTGCCGTCGAATCCTTTGCACGATTTCATCCAGTTTTTGTATGAATCGCGAACGATCTTGTTTATCAAAAGGCGGCGGCCCGCTGGTGATCATGCCGGCGCCGCGTAACTCGGCCAGCAGATCGCGAGTCGCCAAGGCCGAACCAATATTGGTGTCCGTGTACTCGAGTCCTTTTGGCGTCAACACGCGACTGCCGTTTTTCACACAGCGGGAGGCCAAAGGAATGTCTGCGGTAATGACTATGTCGTCCTGACGGCAATGCGCTGCGATCCAGTCATCGGCTGCATCAAATTGATCGGTAACCCGCACCAGTGTGATTCCAGCCTGCTCCGGCAGACGCAGGAATATGTTCGAAACCACTGCTACTTTTAAATCGTACCGTTTGGCCACGCGAACCACTTCTTGTTTCACCGGGCAGGCGTCGGCGTCGACAAAAATTTCCAACAAGAGTATTCCTTTTTTTGTGATTACACTGGAGATTGCTCCGGTGTGCCAGTTGGTTGTGCACACTTTTCCTGGCAAAATTAACAATGAAAAAAACGCAAGCCGGGAGGCTTGCGCCACGAAAAATCATTTCATCAAAATCGCCTTGACGGTTTGGTGAAATTCACCGGCCTGGATGGTGATGAAATAAACGCCGTTGGCCAGCCGGCCTGCATGCCAGACGACCTTGTGATGGCCCGCTGCCAGCCGTTCATCAACCAGAGTAGCTACTTTTTTTCCCAACAAGGAAACGACTTGCATCGAAACCTGTTGCTCTTGCGGCAGACTGAACGCAATGGTCGTAGCCGGATTAAACGGGTTGGGATAGTTCTGCAACAGAGCGTATTGTTGCGGAATTTCAGTTGTCGCTGATTGCACCTTGGTGTGCTGCACCGGCGGATCGAACACACCATTGCCATCCACGTCCACCCAAATGGGATTGGTCAAGCCAACCGGTTTGATAGGACCGCCATCGTCTTGAATCAAGCCAACGGGAATATGCGAATCGCCGCGCGAAACCACAGAATACCAGGTGTCGCAGGCCGGATGCAGTTCTAGGGTTTTGACAAAACGCTCTACCGCTTGCCCGGCCGGTACGCTAAACGCAGCCACTTGCACGCCATTGCCGAACACGTACACACGGTCCACGGAAATTTCCGGCAAAGCTTGCACGCGAATGGACAGACGCACTGTGCCGTCGGTGTCGGTGATTTGATCGCCGATGTGCGCGGTTTCGTTAATGGTAAAAGTGGTAAAGTGGCCGTCGCATACGGTGACCCGGCATTTACGGATGGCATTGATCAACTCATCGCCATCGATCTCGCCGGGCTTGTCGGTGGACGAAGCCATATAGTTGCGCGGATAGCCGGGCTTGTCGCCGTTTATACCATGGGCATCCGAGTTGCCTGTGGCGCAATAGCGTTTGCCTCTGTTCAACAAATGAAACCAGTCCTGCATCACCGATATGGGATTGTTGGGTGGAATAACATCCAATCCCCACGCTTCGGTTTCGTTCATCAACTCCATGGCATCGAACTGTTCGCTGGCCAGGGGATTGCCGAAAATACCGGTCAGCGTATCCAGATTCATGGCGGTAAAGTAATCGATACCCGGCCATCTGGGGTGATTGATCTGGATGATTTTTGCACCCTTGCTGCGGGCATCGTTAAAAATTTCTGCAGGCGATACATTATGCAGCACCGGCTGCGCCGACGGATTCAACGGCCAGGCGTTGATGTGACCAATAGCGGTGCTGATTTCATCGCCGGGGACCGTCCGAATGTAATTCTGCAGACCCATTTCCATGGCCCGCGGCCAATAATCAGAGATGGCGTTGTGGTCGGTAGCCACAGCGTATTCGACGCCTTCAGCAACCAGGCAGGTCAGCATGATGCCGAACTTGTCTTCAGCTGAGATGCCTTCCAGGGCGTGCATGTGAAAATCGCCGCAGATATAGCCTTGTGTATCCAGCACGCGTTTCAGACGTGCACGGACATTCACGGTACCGCCTTCGGTCAGGAGGATAGGCTGTTGCACCATGCTGTATTCCGGACCATGGGTGAACCAAAGCGTATAGGCGCCGGCAGCCAGTCGCATGCTGCCACGGCCGTCTATAGTGTGTAAGAATTTGTATACGCCCTGTGTATCAGTTCCGGATTCGCCCAGCACAGTCAGCTTGCCCGGCAGCGGCTGGCCGTTATCGTCGTTGAGAATATCGAACGTCACTTCGGCGGTTAGCGTTTTGCTCAGCTTGACCGAAAGCAGATATTCGCCGCCGCCGGGATTGGCATCGCTCTGTGCGGGATCATGGTTTTGCGTAATGCTGTTGTACAACGAGTTGACGCGGACATAGTAAACGCCGTCATAGGGCAGGCTTTCTATATGGATGCGGGAATACGTGTTGTTCATCACCAGTGTAGTTTCCCACGGATCGGCAGCCGTACTTTCCTTGTCATCGTTATTAGCCAATACTTTGCCGGATGGATCGAGCAACGAGAGTTCCGTGTCCGCGTCGCGAATGAACCAGGGCTCATTGCTCAGGCGGGCGGGCGTGAATGTTTCCAAAGTGAGCGATTGTCCTTTTTCTGCCGAGAAGCGAAAGAAATCCAGATCGTTCCAGTTGTAAATGCCGTCTCTTTTATACAGGTACCCGTGCACCAGACTGCCGTCGGTGGCTATGGGCGCCAGGTTCTGCGCCTGTTCGATGGTGTTGTCGTTTTCATGCTGCCAGGCAGCGGTAATCAGGGGCGTGCCGTAAGCCAGGCGAACCTGGTATTTAATCGAATCCATTGAAACGGCGCCGGTATAACGCAGGCGCAAATAGTACCAGCCGGACTGAGGCGGCAGCCACCCGGCCAGACGAAAACCAAATTTACCGTATCGTCCGTTGGGACTGCCATGCAAAATGCTGGTCATGGTATCCTTGGCTGAAACTACATCCACCTGCAACGCGCCGCCGAGATCGTATTTTTCCCAATCGCAAAATGAATTGCAATTGTACATGGCTGTGGCCTGGGCGTTGAAAATAAAACAATCCACCAAATCTTTGGCCGTAAAAGCCGAGCCGGCGGGTGTCCCCAGTTTCAGTGTATCAGCGTGTTTGAAATAATTATTTGCAGCCGGCAAAGTTGATGTGTTGAAGAAAAAGAACAGGGTGAGGAAGAAATAAATGAAGAGAGGTGCATGGTTGTCCGTCTTGTAGAGCTTACACTGTGGCCGCAAGCTCTGCGGTAATTTACATACTTGCATGATCCGATCCTTGCCATATAGGTTTGCCGTTTCCTGTCTGCGTGAATTATAGGGGGATAGCAGAATAAAGCAGGGTTGACTTGTTAATTTAACATTAAATCCAACTGGCGGGTGTAAAACTTTTGCAACTATTAAGCGGTTGTCGAGCTTTCAGTTATAGAATGATCATTTGATTTTATTGGCATTGCCGCCATATCTCCGACTGGAATGCTCCATAAGCGAATGTACCATTTTTATTCAAGTCATCCTCTCATCTTTTCCATAATATTGATAAAGCGCGTGTTGCTGATAGGATGTTCGGCGACAATGTTGCCGTTGTGGATGATGCAAAAAGTGCCAAAAGCGCATGGACTGGCCTGTGCATCCAGATGGGTTTTAAGATGGATGATGTTGGCCGTCAGGCCATACTCTTCCTTGGCGGTCACGGCGATCTCTTTGACGTTTTTTACCGTATAAGGGCACTGATCGCTGCGGATGATCGTCAAGCCTTTTGGATAACCGCACGCCTCCTTCAGGTGAGGTTTAAAAGCGGGTTCTGGCCCCTTTTTAAAACTTTTGACGACCAGTTCAAAATCGGATTTTGCCGAATCCTTTACCTCAAATCCGTGTTTGAGAAAAATCTCCTTGCCGGCCATAAACGAGCCCTTGCGCGTCACTGCGGCTACGCCGCGCATCTTTTCTTTTTTGGCATCGCTGATGCACTCTTCCAGCAACCGACTGCCGTAGCCTTTGTTTTTGTACCCGCTTTTAAAACCGACGAAAAGGCAGTGAATGAACATGTAGCCTTCTGCAGACACCGGTCGCCAGCAATACTCTCCCGGGATATATTCGATCATGCCCTGGCTGCCGTCCTGTTCATTAAAGAGATTGATAGTTCTCAAACCTTCTGCCAATCGTCCATGAACCCAGCCGAGTTTTTCGAGAAAGCCCTCTTTTTTCGGGTTCCGGTATCCGCAAAAACCCAGTTGCCTGGCGTTTGAAATGGTTGTGTCAAGAATAGAAATGTTTTTCATGATGCTCCTTATCCGGATGCGCCGGAGTTTTAGGTCTGATGCCGCGAGTAACTTTTGAAAAAGATTATTTTAAAAAATTCAGCAAAACCTCTTTAACAACATCATGGCCTTGTGAAAAAATAAAATGATTTGCATTCGGCAATATACAGAGTTGGGAATTTTTGACCATCCGATACATCTCGAGCATGTGTTCCAAACGGATGTCATCCCGGTCTCCGGCTATCAACAGCACGGGTGCTGATATCCGGGCTAATTTTTCTTTTTCCAGGTATGGGTCTTGCAGCCACATGGTTCTGGAACGATCAACAAAGCCGGCAAAATTTTCCGGATTGGGATTAAATTTTTTATAGTTATTCGCTACGTCAGGATAATCGGCCACCATATCCCTTGCGTTCATCCGTGTTTTAATCCATTCAATAGAAGCCTGATCCATGCCGTTTACCAGATAATTGGCGCCGACAGCCGCCAATTTTTTTACCCGGCAAGGCTGCCGTGCCGCCAGATGCAAACCGACCACGCCGCCGTCGCTCCAACCGATCGCATACACTGAATCGATTTTCAGATATTCCAGACAGGCTTGCATCTCTTCAGCCATGCCGGCATAGGAGTAAGGTTCGTTGTTGTCGAATGAACGTCCGTGACCGCGGCGATCGATGGCGATCACCTGAAAATGGTTGGAAAAAAACGATCGGTATTTTTCGAAATCCTGGCCCGAACTCAGGCCGCCGTGCAGATAAAGCAAGGGCGCGCCGCTGCCGGTGATTTCATAATAAAGTCTGACTTTATTGATTTCGATATAGCCGCTACAAGCTGTTTTTTCCTCTGCCGGTGCGGCAGAGGATAGGGCAAAAACAAAAAACATGCCCAGCATTATAACTGCTTTGCTGATGTGATCCATGGACTGCTGCCTCCTTGCCGATTTTTTCAATAATTAAAACCCAACCCAGATGAACTGGAATACAATCTCAGACATTTCAAAAGACCGTCGATGGTGATTCCTGGAATCGATAATTGCAGGTCTTTTAAAAAATTTTGGCTGTAAAAGGGGATTGCTTCACTCCAGCACAGATAATCTTCTTTGTCTGCGACAGTGCCTACGCTCGCAATGACATGGTCTTTATGTTAGTACGGCAATAATGGCATCAGGTCCATAATTTACTCCTTTTTCTCTTCAACCCGTTCCTCCAGTATGGCCCGGGCAAGAGCCAGATTCTCCTGATTGCTCAACAGCAGCAGCACATCGCCTTCTTCCAGGACTGTGGCGCCGCCGGGCATGACGAACCTGTCGCCGCGGGCAATCATGGTGATGAGACAGTCCTTGGGAAAGTTGAGTTCAAAAATCGGTTTGCCCGCTGCTTTGGACCCAAACGGCACAAAGAGATCCACTAACTGCAGATCCATGGCCTCTGAATTGTCAAAGTCAATGGGATAGCGGCGCTGTCTGATCAACGGTGCATCCACCTTAGCCCAGCGCGCCATGAGCGGGATCGTCGTCCCCTGCAACAGCACCGAGGTGATGACGATAAAAAAGACGAGGTTGAAAATATAAGGCGCTTTGTCCAGTCCGGCCAGCAATGGAAAAGTGGCCAGCACGATGGGCGCAGAGCCGCGCAATCCAACCCAGGATATCAGATGCTTTTCACGGAAGCGAAAACGGGAAAACGCCAGGCTGATAAATACGCCCAGCGGTCGTGACGCTATGATCAGGACGGCCGAGAGCAGAAATCCCTGCCAGGCGACTGTGATGAGTTGCGAAGGGTAGACAAGCAACCCCAGGGTGATGAACATCACGATCTGCATGAGCCAGGCAATGCCGTCATGGAAACGAATCAGGCTCTTTTTGTGCGAGAACGAATGGTTCCCCAGTAAAAGCCCGGTGATGTAGACGCTGAGAAAACCGCTGCCGTTGAGCCAGGCCGTCAGGCCATAGGTGAGCAACACCCAACCGAGACAGAGGACCGGGTATAATCCCTCGTAGTCGAGATTGATGCGGTTGACGAGATAGACGAAAATTTTGGCCATGAAATAACCGAGGGCCACGCCGAGGAGCATTTGCTGGAAAAAGAGGGGAATCAGCGTGAACGCTGAACGGTCCGGATTCTTGATGAGTTCGATGAGTCCGATGGTCATGAACACGGCCATGGGATCGTTGCTGCCTGATTCCAATTCCAGCAACGGCCGCAGCGGCTCCTTAAGGCCGACGCTTTTCGAACGCAGCACGGCAAATACGGCGGCTGCGTCGGTGGACGAGACGATCGCCCCGATGAGCAGGCTCTCCAGCCAGCTGAATTGCAGCACGTAACGGGCGCAAATGCCGGTGACCAGAGCCGTGATGAACACGCCCGAGGTCGCCAGGGATATGGCGGGTTTGAATACTTTGCGCACGGCTTTTAATTCTGTCTCCAGTCCACCGGCAAAGAGAATGTACGCCAGCGCCACAACGCCCAAAGCCTGACTGAGGCGCGCGTTGTCGAAAAAGATGCCGCCAGGGCCGTCTGATCCGGCCAGCATGCCGATGCCCAGGAACAACAACAGCGCAGGCACGCCGAAACGCTCCGAGACCTTGCTCATGGTGACGCTGAGCACGATGATGATGGCCGCGATAAGTAGTAACAGCTCGATGGTCATGCGCGTTTTTGCCCGTTTTATTTACTGACTCAAGCGTATTTATTTCATTTATGTTTTTCCTGATTTGAGCGATAGGTGCTCGAGATACAACCTTGCGAAGGTTTGATACCTTTGCAACGGTACTGAAATCGCTCAATTCAGATTTTTGTTAATAGATGTTTTGCAGTCTGATAAACGGCCGGCCCCACCTCCGGTCCGCAGGAATTGATTTCGCCGTAATGCCCTTTCTTCGAACCATAGGTATAGGGCTTTTTCTCATCCCATTGTGTTTTGGGCAGCACATAGCCCACTTCATCGTTGGCCAGGCCAATGACCAATTTAAATTTTCCCGGCATCAATTGGCGCAAAGGCGGGGTTTCGATGATAGGACCGGCGAAATCGGCGCCGGCCGGCGATTCAACTCCGCCATTGACGATTTCCGGATAAATTTCCCCGGGCAACATGAGCATGGAAACGACGTCGCCCAGAGTCAGCACGTTTACTTCGGAACGGAGTTTGTTCAAACCGACGAATCCGCGATCCAAAATTCCCAGCGCGCCGCCGAGTCTGAACAAGTTGTTCGCGACCGGCAGGAAAAAGGTCTGTGCAGCCAGACCGATTTGCGGATTCTCTACCTTTTCCCACGGCCCGTTCTGCATTTTATCCAGGACAAGATCAGCCAGGCGATAACCTTGTGCGCGCGCTTTGGCAAAGGTCGCTTTTTTAAAATGTGTGTTCAGCCAGGGATCGTGAACATCCACGCTCAGCGTGGTCATCAGACCGCCGACGCAACCGTTGGCAAATACAGCCAGGCCGCCAACGCCGGGCCGTTTGACCTGATCATCGTAGATGATGCCTTTTTCAATGCCCTGCAGCCAATAATAGCAGAAATCGGCGGTGATATCCAAATTATCGTCCGCCAGGGTTTCAGGATGATCGCCCCAATTGATCAGCATGCCCAGCAGCGAATCTTTGGCCGCACTGCGAAATTGCACGAGGTGAATGGCATCGTCCAGAATCCGCGGCGGACGGCTGTCTCGCACCAGATCCGATGCTGTGCTGTCGATACGCGCGGCCAATATTTGAGCAGGCTGACGTTGCGCATAGGCATCGCCGATAGCCTGTACGATCCTGGTTTCCACGTACTGCAGATATTCGGCATTCACGCCGGATTTAAAAAATGAAGGACCCCACAGTCCCATTAAATCCGGAGTCTCGTGATTATGGGTGGCCGTAACAATAACATGATCGATTTTCCACGGTTTGGTCGCAACCCTATTGCGCACATCGATCACATAATCATGGTAAAAGCCGATGGCGTCGATAGACGCCAGAGCCACGCAGTATTTGCCGTCGTCAAAGACGATGGCGCGCGCCCATAAATCGTCATGTACGGCCCTGGCCGGCCGGTTGTTGTGAAAGCCGGCAAGCCAAATAGCGTCGAATTTTTTATTAGCGTTTCCGTCAATGAAGCGATCGCCTTTGTCCGGCGCATAGGTGGCGTTGCTGTCCGCATCCACCCAGGTATCCGGCAAGTCGGGTGTAATTGTGCTCTTGGCCAAGCCGATTTGCATTGTGACCGTTTCGGATGTCCCATGCTGCAGGTGCAGATCGAGCGAATAGCCCGGATTGCGGTCGCGCATATTCCGCCATGCCAATAATAGCATGATCATCGTAAAGATGATTAAAAATGCTAAAAAACCAACGATGAGTTTTTTCATATTTTTCTCCAGGGTAGGGACGTAGAAACGTATTAAAATATTTGCCAAAAGGCAAGATAAAAACTTGGTCCTGGTCTGGATACTAAGTTGTTGATAATATCGCTATATTTCATTAAATTTTAAGATTATGAAGATTTCATTCCTGACATTAGGGTGTCGACTCAACCAGGCTGAGACAGCGATTTTGCAGCAACAGAGCGGCCAAAACGGTTGGCAGGTTGTTGAACCGGAAGAACCGGCTGATGTGGTGGTTATCAATACCTGCACGGTGACCGAACACGGCGATGCCGATACACGGCGTCTGATAAACCGCATATTGCGACTCAATCCGTCCAGTCGCATTGCTCTGGTAGGATGTCAATCACAGGTGCAGGGCAGCCGTTTGGCGCAATGGCCCGGCGTGCACTGGGTGATCGGCACCGGCGCCAAAATGCAGGTGATGCAGATCCTGCAAAACGACACTGCGGCGGGTCCTCTGGTGATCATACCGGAAATCGAAACCGGCAGTTTCAAGATCGATGTCGCGGGCGTGGACCGCAAACACACGCGCGCCAATCTGAAAATTCAGGACGGCTGTGATTTCTTTTGCAGTTATTGTGAAATTCCTTATGCACGCGGGCGCAGCCGCAGCCGTGATTTCAACGATCTGCTGCGTGAAGCGCACGAACTGGTTGACGCAGGCCATCGTGAATTGGTTTTGACCGGCATTAACATCGGGATGTATCGCAACGGTGGCCGCAGCTTGCTGGATGTCGTGCGGGCGCTGCAGGACATTCCCGATCTGCTCCGTTTGCGCATCTCTTCCATTGAAGCAACCACCATTACCACCGAGCTGATCGATTTGATGAAGAAGGGCACGCTGTGCCGTTTTTTGCATCTGCCCTTGCAGAGCGCCAGCGACGTTATTCTTAAAAAAATGCAGCGCAAATATACTTTGTTGGAATATGATGCGTTCATTCAGCACGCGTTGGCCCAATTGCCGGAAATTTGTATCGGCGCCGATGTGCTGGTTGGTTTTCCGGGCGAGAGCGATGAGCATTTCAACGAGACATTGGAATATCTGCGCCATTCCGGCCATGCGTATCTGCACGTATTCAGCTATTCCGACCGCATCAACAATCGCAGTAAGGATTTTCCCGCCAAGGTCCCGCAGTCGGTGATAGAAGCGCGCAGCAGAAAATTGCGCGAGTTGTCTGCAGAAAAACGGCGGCGTTATATGACGCAAAACATCGGCCGCACGGAAATGGTGTTGTTTGAGCAGAAAAAGAACGGATTTTGGTCCGGCGTGACCGATACCTATCTTCGTGTGCGCGTCCCGGCGAATCGCGATTTACACAATCAGTTGCTGCCGGTCACGCTAACGGATATCGATCGCCAGAATATGATGGGTCGTTTGGCATGAAAGTCTATATTGAAACTTTTGGCTGTCAGATGAACGAGTATGACAGCGAACTTGTCAAAACCATACTGGCTGATCAGCAGATGGAGTTTGTGGAAACGCTGGCCGAAGCAGATGTGGCGTTGCTGAACACCTGCGCGGTGCGCGAACACGCCAGCCATCGCGTTATGGCGCGCATCGGTGAAATGCGTTATAACCGCGGTAAGACGCCGTTGTTGATCGGCGTGTTAGGCTGCATGGCCACGGGTTTGAAGAAGGAACTGGTGGAGACGCCGAAATCCAGCATCGATTTTATCGTCGGCCCGGACAGCTATCGTCGTTTGCCGGAAGTGATCCGGCTCGCAGAGCAAGAGCGCAGAAAGCAGTACGATATTGCGTTGTCCAAAATGGAAACGTATGAGGATATTTATCCGCAGCGACAGCCGGGCGTGAATGCCTGGATCGCGATTATGCGCGGCTGCAATAATTTTTGCTCCTTTTGCGTAGTGCCATACAGCCGTGGCCGCGAGCGCAGCCGCACGCCGGGCAGCATCATTTCTGAAGTAAAGCGTTTGGTTGCCGAGGGATATCCTCAAGCGACGTTACTGGGGCAAAACGTCAATTCCTATAACAGCCAAGGAGTGGATTTTGCGGAATTGCTAAAACGGGTAAGCGAGGTGGCGGGCTTGCGACGGGTGCGATTCACATCGCCGCATCCCAAAGATTTTCCCCGAGCCTTGCTGCAGGTAATGAAGGAACGGCCCAATGTCTGCAAGCACATTCATCTGCCTCTGCAGGCCGGCAGCGATCGAATTCTGCAGCTGATGCGCCGCACGTATGGCAAACAGCAATATCTTGATCTGGCCATGGAGATTCAAGAAACCTTGCCGCAGGTCAGTTTGACCACGGACGTCATTGTAGGATTTCCGACGGAAACCGACCTTGAATTTCAGGACACCGTGGACATTATGGAAAAGGTGCGCTTTGATTCCGCCTTTATTTTTAAATATTCTGAGCGTCCTGGCACATTGGCGGCTAAAAAATATCCTGATGACGTTCCCGCTGAAATCAAAACCGGTAGAATCGTTCAATTAAATGATTTGCAGAAAGTAATTTCCTTGCAGCGACACAGTGCTTTGATCGGCTCGGTTCAAGAGGCGCTGATAGAGCGTGTGGGCACGAAAAAATCGGCAGAGGATGTGCAGGGTCGAACCGATGGCAATATACTGGTGATTTTGCCGAACGACGATCATCGGGTCGGTGATTTTGTCGGCGTGCGCATTATCGATGCCACCGCGCATGTGCTCAAGGGAAAAGTTGTGGATCTGATGGAATAGTATATATACCTCCTAACCCGGATAAACTGGAATTTTAGGCGGACACTTTAGAAGACTATCGCACGGATCAATACTGAGGGCAAAGGCGCAACTAATGAAACCACGCTTTATGGATGACTCGCGGTTGCCAAGATGAAATCAAGTACTTTCGCGTACCAAGAATTAAACTTTAATTGACGCCGACCACGTAAGGCGTTTTATCCAATAAGCATCGACGCAAGCGGACAGCCAAAGTCCTGGCAACTGCTACAATGGCTTTTTTGCCGTTAACACCACGAGCTCGAAGACGCTCATATTTTTCACGTAAAATGGGATCAAAGCGAATAACGGTCCAGCAGCTTTCCACTAATACGCGGCGCAAATGGGCATTGCCTTCTCGGGTGATATGCCCTAATCGCACGTGATCGCCGCTTGAGAATTGTGAGGGCGTCATGCTCATAAAACTCGATAACTTGTTTACATTCGAGAAACGAGATATATCATATAATTCAAGGAGGAAGGTCATTCCCGTAATCAGGCCGACGCCTTTTACGGAAGTGACAATTTTTTAGTTCTCTCTATAGCGTGGATCTCTGGACAATTTTCGGAGAAAAAGCAACGCTTCCTTAACTTCGTTTCTGACGTTGCAGTAACTGTTGAGTAATTGTTTATAGGTAAATTCGTGCGCCGGTTGATCAAATGTAATACTGGCCAACCAAGCCATATGCTTTTTCGTCCAGCGCTTTTTTATTTCTGCCGGTCGTTTGAGGTCATGCAACTTTAAAAACGAGTTGATATGATTCTTGGCCCGTGTCTGGTTTTTTTACCAGTTGCTTCAACCGTCGCACGATACTACGATCAGCTTCCACATCTACTGGTGGCACGGTTACTGCTTTGAGCAATTGGGCTGAAAGCAACGTGGCTAATTTCGCTGTGCAAAGATCATTCTGTTTTGCAGCTCAGCATGACAAATAAAAGGTTCAACATTTTTTGATCATTTTGCGCAAATGAAAAATTTAACCGAAAGGGTGTTTTTGAAAATGATGTATATGAAAAAAATTTCAATTTTTATCTTTGCCTTTTTTGCGGCTGTTGTCCTCGCGCAAGTAAATGATGAGCAAGCCTTAAAGCTGCATCGGGAAATACTGACCCTGGACACCCATTGCGATACGCCTTTGCACATGATGGACAAGTCCTGGGATATTGCAGACCGCCATACCGGCGGGCGGCGCAGCAGCGGCAAGATCGACTTGCCGCGCATGTCCGGCGGCAATCTGGACGCCGAGTTTTTTGCCGTTTATGTCGGGCAACGCGCACGTACGCCGGAGAATTATATTTGGGCTCAAGGCCGTATTGATACGCTGCTGATGCTCGTGCACACGATGTGTCAACAGCAACGCGATCTGGTTAGTTTGGCCACCAGTTCAGCTGATGCGTTAAAGAATGAAAAAGCCGGCAAGCTCTCCATCTATCTGGGGCTGGAAAACGGTTTTGCGTTGGCCAAAGATGTGGAGAATATCCGTGGATATTATGATCGCGGCGTGCGCTATATTACCCTGTGTCACACCAGCAACAACGATATTTGCGATTCCTCTAATGACCGCAAGGGACCCGAGCATAATGGGCTGTCCGAGTTTGGCGAAAGGGTCGTCAGGGAAATGAATCGGCTGGGCATGATTGTTGATGTCTCGCATGCCTCGGACAGCAGTTTTTACGATGTGTTGCGTCTTTCTGCAGCACCGGTTATCGCCAGCCATTCCTGCTGCCGCAGCGTATGCGACAATCCGCGCAATCTCAGCGATGACATGTTGCGGGCGCTGGCTGCCAATGGCGGCGTCATGCAAATGTGCATTCTGTCGGAATATGTCAAACCGACGCCGGTCAATCCGGAACTGGAAACGGCCCGTGAGGCGTTGGAACAGAAATATGGTTCCTGGGACACGTTGGTCGGCGACAGTCTGCGCCGGGCTTATCGACGGGAATATTACGCATTGGAGGAAAAATATCCACGGCAACGGGCCACGGTGCAGGATGTCGTGGATCACATCGATCACGTCGTCAAGGTGGTCGGCGTCGATTACGTCGGCATCGGCACTGATTTTGACGGCGGTGGCGGTGTGATCGGCTGCGATGACGTCAGTGAGATGCCCAACATCACCCACGAATTGCTGACACGCGGTTACACGAAAAAGGAGATCGCCAAAATCTGGGGTGGAAATTTTTTGCGTGTTTTTAAACAAGTTGAAAAACTGGCAAAACAAGCGCACTGATCAGTGCTTTCGCGAGATTTTGCGATCCAGGCTCACAGGTTTGAAAAACCTGTGAAGCCTAGGTTTGATTTCCGCAATAGAACGCGTTTCCTGGTATATTGAGATTGGTGTCGTTTGTATTTCGCAATTCCGGTTCCGATAACAAATAGAAAATGGTCGCGGATCGATCCTGACGTAAATGCTGTTTTTATGAATCCGATCAAGATATCACATTTTTTTTTGCACATCTGTATAACGGCCTTGCTGCTTTGCGATTTCGGTTTGCTTCAGGCGCAGGAGGAGTATCGGTTATCGCGCATATCATTTTCCGGCAATCGAAGCTTTAGCGGACGAACGTTATCGGAGAATATGATCACCAGGGCCCCGGCCGCCTGGAAGCGCAAGTTGCTGGGCAAGTCGGCCGAGTACAGCGAACCGATCCTGCAGCAGGATATTAAAAGCCTGCTTGCTTTTTATCAGCGGGAGGGATTCATCGATGTGCAGATCAGTTGCCGGACCGACCGCAACGAAACAAATAAAACCGCTGCTGTGACCATCCTCATTTCAGAAGGCCGGCCTGTTGTGCTCGGGCGTATTGATCATATTTTCAGTTATGACTCTACTGCCGGCCGGCAACTGCAGCGTGTGTTTCGCGATGAACGCGGTAAATTAAAAATAAAACAGGGGCAGAGATTCCGCGATGAAGCGATCCAGCAGGATAAAAGCACGCTGACAGCCGCGTTGTCCAATAATGGTTTTATGTACGCTCAGGTGACCATTCATCCGGTGTTGCGACCGGACGAATATCGCGCTGACGTCGAGTTCTATACTCACCAGGGGCCCTTGTGTCGATTCGGGCCGGTATCGGTCAGCGGCAATAAGAAAACGCGATCCTCTTTGATTGCCAAGCAGATGGCGTTCAAAGAGGGTGATCTTTACAGCATGGAGAAAGTGCAACGCTCGCAGCGCTTTGTTTATCAATTGGGCATTTTTCAGTTTGTGACGCTCAAAGTAGCGGCGGCCGACTCGCATAATCTGGTGCTGCCCGTTGAAGTGACCGTGCGCGAAGCGCCCCGCCTGACCTCCAAATTGGGAATCGGCTACGGCCGGGAAGAGTATTTGCGCGTTTTCAGCGATTTGCGATTTTTAAACGTGCTGGGCGGCGGCCGGCGCATCAATGTATACGCCAAGCATTCACATCTGGAGCCCTACAACTTTTTGCTTAAACTCACGCAACCGGCTTTTCTCCATCCCGGCGCGTTTCTTTCTTTGAATCCGTTCTACCGTTCGGAAAAAGAGCCTGGGTTCGCTATCGTTCGCTATGGTGCGGATTTCAGCTATCAACAACGTCTCTCTTATTTCATGGAAAGTTCAGTCAGCTATACCTATGAACGCGACCGGCTTTCCGTCAATCCGAATACGTTGGTCGAGGCGATGCAGACATCGGACGTCAAGTTGTACAACAAGTCCAGCGTCACCATCGGCTGGGTGAATGATCACTCTTATCCCATCTTTCAACCGCAACGCGGTTGGTATCATGCAGCGACCTTGACCCTGACTGGCGTCGGGTTGCAAAGCGATTTTCATTTTTTACGCTGGATTCTGGAATCGCGCAAGTACAGCAAATTGTTGGAAGGCTACATCCTGGCAGCCCGGATTAAAATCGGTTCTATGAAACCGTTGTATCAAGATACGGTGACCCCGTTGGAAGAACGCTTCTATTCCGGCGGTTCCAATTCCATTCGCGGCTGGGGACGCAGCCGTCTGGGTCCCATGAGTTCCGCTGCAACCCCTCTGGGCGGCAACAGTTTGCTGGAAACCAGTGTGGAAATGCGTTACCCAATTTACAAACTGTTGCACGGTGTGATTTTTTACGATATGGGAAATGTCTGGGAGCAGTATCTCGATTTTTCGCTAAACGGGTTGCGCTGCAGCGGCGGCGGCGGCCTGCGGTTTCAAACGCCCATCGGTCCCATTCGATTGGATGTGGCCTGGCCTATCGGCGAAGGACGCCAACCCATGCAGGTTCATATAAGCATCGGACAGGCATTTTAACGCGAGCATGAATTTACATGATTCTGCGCTTATTTAAACTAGCGGTGGCTTTGATCGTTTTCCTGTGTCTCTTTGTTCTGTCCACCGCATTACTGACACAGATGGAATTCGTGCACTCTTTTATCGGTCGCGGCCTCGGCGCCGTGCTGGAATCACGGACGGGTATTGCCATTCATCTGGATCGGTTGCACGGCAATCTCTGGCAACGTTTGAGCCTGGATCATGTGCTGGTGCGCAATCAACAGGATACCGTCTTTACCTGCAGGAATGTATCCATATCCTGGAATCCCTGGGCGTTGTTTCGGCGGCAAGTTGAGATCGACCGGCTGATTCTGGAACAACCGCATTTAAACATATGCCAGGGGCCGGATGGAACGCTCAATATCGCTGCTTTGTTTGCCAAATCTTCAGGCGAAGGGGGGCGCTTTTGGAAAATAAAGATAGATACCTTATGGCTCGATCAGGGCAGTCTTGAAACGGGTTTGGGAAAAGTGTCACCGTTGATACCGCGCCGTTTTCACAATCTGACTCTGTTGGCGCAATTTGCAGCACACGGCAACAAAAGTGATCTGCAAGTACACGAGTTGTGTGTTGAATCTACTGATCCCAGGCTGCGGGTATTAACTTTGCGGCTGCAGGCCAGCCGAAGCGACAGCATAACAGAAATTGAGAAATTTTACCTTAAAACCGATCATTCCACTCTGGCCGGCAACGCGCGCTGGAACGAAAAACGGCCACCGAGTCTGGATGTGCATGTAGCAGCCACTCCATTAGACCGCGACGAAATGCGTCGTTTCCTGCCAAAAGCGTTGCTACAGGGCCGGCCAAATCTTGATATCTTTTTGCATCTGCGCGACCAAGTCCTGCAAATCGTCGCTGTGGCGGAACAGAAGGAAGAACGTGTGACGCTCACCGCCGCTGCAGCCTTGAATGAGAAACCGACCGCTTTTGACGGCCGGATCGAATTCACCAATTTTCATCCTGACATCTGGTGGCAGATTGCCGACCATTCGCTTATCTCCGGGGACCTCTCATTTTCCGGCCGGGGTTGGTCCACCGCTGATGCAGATTGGAAATTGGACGGGCGTCTGCAAGACTGCCGGATCGGTCGGATTAACATTCAAGATACCCAGATGGCAGCGAATGTGCAAAAAAATTCCTGGTTATTGGAAGCACAGACCAAAGCTATGTGGGGCCAGACGAAATCTCGCTTGAATTTTCTCGTCAGCGACACGATCTCGACTTTTGCCCTGCAAAGCGAGTGTCGACGTCTTAATTTAGCCGGAATTTTCGGCATCGACACATTATACAGCGATCTAAATTTTAACTGTACTGCTGACGGTCAGGGAACCTCGTTTGCGGATCTGTCCGGCCAAATGGAACTGTCGCTTTCCCCTTCATTCTATAATCAGTATCCGATCGATAGTGTATTCAGCGCTATGACGTTCAGAGATCAGCGTTGTCGGGTGGATCGATTACGACTCACCAGCCCGGTTCTTGATGTGACTGCGCATGGCGATCTGGATAAGGGTGAACGCCTCTCCATCGCGTTTTCCGGAACTATGAAAGAGCCTGATTTCATTCGTGAACTGGCATCTGCCGATACGCTGCATGTTCAGGGGCCCTTTCATGGTACGATAGCCGGCCCGCTGGATTCATTGTTCCTCAATGTCAAGGTAGATTGGCATAAAGCGCAATTCGATGCGATTACAGCTGATTCGGTCCGTGGTATTTTTCAGCTGGCCATTATCCCGGATCATCTGGATGGCCGCATAGTCGGCCGCGTTCGCCGCGGATTGGTTTCCATCCTGCCGATTGATTCCACCCTTGTTGCCATACACCTGTTTTCCGATTCCTTGCACTGTGCGGCGCATGCCTTTGTGGCTGACAGCATCGAGGCGAAAACAAGATTTCAGACCTATTGGGGACAGCGCCCTATTATTAATATATTTCCAGTTATGCAGGTGCAACTCAAAGATCAGTTCTGGAACGGCGGAGGAACCGATAGCCGGATAGTCGTATATGATGAAAATTTCCGTTTCGAAAATTTTACGTTACGCTGTGGAGAGCAACGTGCAGATTTGACCGGGTTCTTCAGTTGGACTACCGCTGAGTCGTTGGCTCTGTCCTGGAATAGAGTCCAGCTCGCGCAATTAAATAAACTGTTACCCAAGTTGCCGCTTTTGCAAGGAACAGCTTCCGGTGATGCGCTGATGACCGGCACAGCCGATTCCCCGCTTGTGAATGCGACCTGGAGGGTAGATCAAGGCAATGTCAATGGTTTGGCTCTTGCCGGTTTTCAGGGTTCCTGTGATTACAAGGATGAACAAGCTGTCTGGCAGTCGACGATTTTTCGCGATCCGGAGAACCGTATCTCGTTCAACGGGTATTTGCCGTTGAATTTGTCGTTGACCAATGAACGCGACATTGTTTATTATGATCGACCCTTTCGGGCAAACGTCAAGGCTGAGAATCTGGATCTGGGATTTCTTTCCTATTTGAGCCGAAACTTGCGTCAGGTACAAGGACGTTTGGATTGTGATTTGCGACTCAGTAACACGCTGCACGATCCACAACCGTCTGGGCATTTGCATCTTCGCGACGGACAGGTCTTCATTCCCAAAGCCGGGAAAAAATTTCAGGACATCCTGGTGGATGTCCAGGCCGACAGCAGTCGGTTGCATTTAAACAAGCTGCAGATTAACAGCGGCGACGGCCGCATTTCCGGCGGCGGCACACTCGATTTCAGCGGCGAAGGTCTGCAAACGCATTTACAGCAAATGGACCTGTCCTTTCGAGCGGACAATTTTTGTGCAATCGAAACCAGGGACGTGGTCGTGGTGCTGAACGGCGATGTACGTTTGAGCAATTCTTTTAACGAACCACGATTTGACGGCGATATCACCGTGGTCCGCTCCCGCCTGTATCTGCCGAGTCTGACCAATATGAATTCCGGCGATGTCTCTACGGACCGACCGATGCTGATGACGTTGCGGCAGGACAGTACACTCAGACCAGCGGCGCTGAGCAGCGATTCTTTATTAATCAAACAATTGCAGAATTTACGCGGATCTGTCAAGCTGGAGATCCCGCGCAATACCTGGCTGCGCAGTCCGGAGATGAATATTGAAATATCCGGCAAATTGAATGTGGTTATGAACGGCGCTGCTTTTGAATTGTTCGGCGTCATCGAGATGGTGCGCGGTGATTATAACATCTATGGCCGGCGCTTTGAAATCCAGAACGGAACCATTGCCTTTCAGGGAGGCAACGAGATCAATCCGGTCGTGGAACTGGAGGCCCAGCATATTTTCCGCAGCGCGGATAAAATAAAACGGGCGCTGATGCTGAAGGTCAGCGGTGAAATTTTGGAACCCAAATTGGCTTTTACTTTGGATAACGCGGAAATTGCCGAGACAGACGCCATTGCTTATCTGGTGTTCGGTTGTAATTTCGACGAGTTGACTCAGGGCCAACGCTCGGATATGGCGCAGAATCAATCGGCATTTAGCAGCAATACGGTCAAGGAGCTGGTGGCCGGACAACTGGCCGGCGAGCTTACCCGCGCCATGCGCAATACGCTTAATCTTGATGTCATCGAATTCAAGGGGGACAATAATTGGCGTCAGGCCACCGTAGTATTGGGAAAGTATATTACCAATGATCTCTTTGTCAGCTATCAGCGGGAAATTAAAATGGGCCGCACCTATGACACGGCGCCGGAACAGGTGACCATGGAGTATGAAATCACCAAGTCGTTGTTTTTTCAAGCTACACGCGGTGACGAAAAGGACACCGGTTGCGATCTTATATGGAAATATGAAAAATAGCTGATGATTCAATAGGCAGGCTGCTAGAGTCGCAAAGCCAGCATGGCATTTTTACTTGGCAAAGCGCGATAAATAGCTTTGGCATCTTCGGGCGTTAGATCCAATTCGATCCACAGTTGATGTTGTGGGAGTTTTCCCTGCCGCAACGCTTTGATAGTCAAGCGCGCCTGCTCAAATATCTGCTCCAATTCAAAACGCCATTTCTCCCGCCAGCTCTCCACATTCGCGCTCTGGGTTTGTTCAAAACGAAGATAAAGTCCGCGCGAACATTCCAATGTAAAATGAACGTCGCGTTCTTCTATCGGTTTTGTCTCTTCTTGTGCGTAAACCCTGGCTTCATTGCTGTCCTTGGGTGCGCGCATGGTGCGGATAGGCGATTTGGGAATGGTCGCCAGCTCTTTTTGCACCATAAACGGCGGGAACAGCCAGTTATACAAGCTGTCCTGGCTCTTGAAATGGCGAATGGCAAAACTCTTGCGAAAATGCACCAATTTGCATTTCCGCACCGGTACGCCTTTGATATACAGGCTGGCCAGGCTGTCCTGCAGATCAACGCACAGAGAGATCGAATCCTGCATGGCCATTTTATACAGCGAGTTTAAGAAGGCCTCTTCCGCCAATAACGCGGCCATCTGGTGAGCCGACTCCCGATCCGGCGGAATCAGGGCAGGTGCGGTCTTGGCGCTTTGTTGCGTTTTTTTCAACATCTGCGTGCTTTGCAATACCGGCAGCACCACCAGGGCTGCAAAAGCGATCATGACGGGAATCAGCAGGCTGAACAGAAAGATCACTTGTGCCGGGCGACGATCCTTGAAAACTGGCAGCAGATTGCGTTTTTTACGTTTAATGGTCATAGTTCTAGTCTGCAAACGCCGGAATTAGTAAATGTACACTTTGCCGTTGGTTTGCATGCCTTTAAATACGATTTCCAGCGTTTCATCATCCAGGCGAACGCAGCCATGGGTTACGGGCTGGCCGAGGAATCTTTTGTACAGCGTACCGTGTATCAAATATCCCTGTCCCAGGGCGAGAGCATAGTCGCCCAAAACGCCTTCCTCCCAGCGGTCAGGGGAATCGTGCGGCGGAATCGGCAGCGCTTCTTCAATAAATGCCCAATCCGGTTTATACCAGACCGGCCGTTTTTGTTTTTGCAGCACCCGGAATTGACCGCGTGGCGTTTTAAACACATACTGCTTTTTTTTAGAAACTTTGAGCAGCACGTATTTACCGGTCGAACAGGAGCCCTTATGCAGCATTTGCCCGTTATTCATGAGGGATATTTCGTTGCCGGAGGTGTCAATAATAAGATAATTATCTTTGGGCTGTAAGGTTTCGATTTTTTTTTGCACGCTGCTGATGCGTTTTTCAACACGGCTGATCGCCTGTTGATATAGCTTGGCATCCGCTTTCTGATCTACAAACAATGATTTGGTTTCCGGCACGATCCAATACACATAGTCACGCAGCAACGGTGCATAGAGAAATACAAAAAACGCCAGGATGAGGCCGGTGAACACCCCCAAAAACACGGCTAAACCGATTTTTTTTTCCGTCTCTTCGGGTATAAAATCGTTAGCAGGAGATGATTCGTTTTGATCTGTCGGCAAAGTGGTTTGTTTTTTACGCATATAGTAAAGAGAAAATCCTTTGAAAAATAACCGAATTATTCCGCATTTTTGGTTACAGCGGCGGATCGGTTCTCGGCGCTCAGCATGGCGCCTTTTGTGGAGCCGACAATGGTGACCGGTGTGCCGACTTTGCACATTTTATAGATCTGTTCCATATCCCGATTGCTCAGCGCCACGCACCCGGCCGTCCAATTTGCGCCTTTGCCGCCGTCGCCGTGTATTTCAATGAGTCCGCCGATGCTGGCATTATGGGCGATATCGCCTCGGGCCCTGGCGTTGTAAAAGCGGATACGGTCCTGTTCGTTGGGATAGTCAATCTCCATGGCCAGGTAATACTTGGTCTGTTTATCCGCTTTCATCTTGCGAATGCGATAAAAACCCTCCGGCGTGGCGTTGTCGCCGCGTTGCAGTTTATATCCCAACCAGTTCGGTCCCAGCTCAATGTCGAATTCCTGAATTTTTACGCCGGCGCTGTAGAGATAACACGTATGATCAAGTTTGTCCACGATAATGGCCACATCATTGTTGTCGCGGGACCAACCGATCGTCTGATGAACCCACCTGCGCCACTGCGGCGCCAAAGCGAAATAGCTGTCCAGGGTTTCTAAAGCTTCATGGCCGGCGCGGCCGACGTATTTTTCCGCCAGTTGATAGCGAGCGACCGCCTTTTTATAATCATGACGTTTGAAAGCCGCCTCGCTCTCCAGAATGTACAATTCACCCAGGACAAATTTTTGCCGCAAGCGGTTGTCAATCGGCATGCTTTGAAATTTCGGCCGATATTCTTCGATCTGTTGTTTAATGGAACGGATGCCTGTTTGAGCCAGTTCACGCAGAGAATCATGTATAGCCTGACTGCGCAGCGATGCGTAAACCGCTTTGGTAGAGCAATCTCGGGCGAGGCGGTTCACTTTGTGATAGTTTCTGTTGATGCGCCAGCGTTCGTTTTCTGCTCGCCAGGCCAGTTTCGTTTGTTCGAGCAGATACTCGGCGTCGATCAATGTTTCCGGCATATAAATATTTGCCTGGTGTTGACGAGCCTGACCGAGCGCCTTGCGCGCCTCAGCAAAAGTTTCTACCGGCGGTGCAGCGGACAGTTCGATGATCAGCGTCAGGCTGCCCAAGGTCAGGGCCAGGACCAAATTCAGCAACAAGAACCAGTTTTTTTCAAATAAGCGGGTGTTATCTGTACGGTTGTTCAGCGTATCCATAAGCATCAGAGTCGAAAGTCCGGAAATAGAAAACCTCAGTTCACAAGAATCGTGAACTGAGGTTTATGTTCTAAAAAGGGCGAGATGATTATCTGCCTTTTTTCTTGGCAATAGCTTGCTGTAATTCTTCGTTGATCGAGGCAATTTTCGCCAAGTTGGCCTGTACCTTGTCGCGGGCAGTCAAATAATCGCCATTGGTCATAGCGGTATTGGCTTCAGCAACAGAGGCTTCCACAGCAGCTAAATCAGCATTGATGGCTTCGAGGGCCGCTTTGCCTTCTTTGCCGCGGGGGGCTTTTTTAATGAGTTTTTTCACATCATCGACAGCCGGGCCGACTTTGGCCAGCAGATCGGTAGCTTCGGCTTTCACTTTTTCTTTATTCGCAACCGCGGTCTCTTTGGCGGTGTTGGCGGCGGTCAGGGCGGCGGCCAGCATGTTTTTCGCTTTGGAGTAGCTGCGGAACAACGCGAATTTCGAATTTTGTTTTTCGATTTCGGCATTGATCGCGTTCAAAGAGTCTTTAACCGCATTGTAGAGTTGCGGGGCATAACGATCGGCTTCAACGGCTTTGGCGGCATCTAGTGCGGCTTTGGCAGCATCCAGTTCCTGCTGAGGAACTTTGGCGCAACCCACGATCAGGGTCATCGCGAAAACCACGACGAGCACTGCAACGAGTGTTTTCACCTTCATGTAACATAACCTCCTAAAAAGATTGAATTGGGTAAATGTGAAAAAACGGCTTTATTTAGTCGTTCAAATTGTGTATAATTTACAGCAATATTTTAGCAAATACAAGAGAAATTACAGAAATTTTCTTTTTGGTCGTTTGGCGATTTTTTTGTATTTTGTGCCCGTCCAAGAACGACATCACCGCATGACCGGGTGCCTACTGCTTTGATTATTACTCAAAAATCACAGCATATAATTTAACAGCATTTTTTGTAAAAATCAAGATAAAATATTTTTATATTATTTACCAATCGTACTTTCCAACGCACGGCCGCCATGAGCCGAGTACGAGCGGAAAAGGCGTAACGATGACCCGGACTGCGGGCGGAATGATGGTCCATTTCTATCGGCTGAGTGATCATCAAATCGTGCTGGTTCTACGATTAACTTCCGAATGAGTTTAAAGAATGAGAATGCCGTTCTGTCGAATAGGATATGGCCCATGAAAGCGGATTCCGTTCAATTATTGTACAATATGGAAACTGGGACAGGTGGATTATGATCAGTGAACAAACGATGTTGTTTATTTTTACCGCTGCGGTGTTGGTTTTGCTGGTGTTGGATTTATTCGTTTTTCATCGTAAAAAGGACGTCATTCGCGTTAAAACGGCATTGCTCTGGAGTGCGTTTTGGATTTCTTTATCGCTGCTGTTCAATGTTCTGGTTTGGCATTTGTACGGTCAGGAAAAGGCGCTTAATTTTTTGACCGGTTATCTGATCGAAGAGGCTTTGAGTGTGGATAATCTCTTCGTCTTTTTGGTTATTTTTAGTTATTTCAGGGTGCCGCCCGAATATCAGCGCAAGGTGCTGTTTTGGGGCATTCTCGGCGCGTTGATCATGCGCGCCCTGTTCATTGCAGTCGGCGTGACTCTGGTTTCACGGTTCCATTTCATCATTTATATTTTCGGCGCTTTTCTGGTTTACACCGGCATCAAGATGTTCACCCATGACGAGGAAGAGATGGACCCGGAACGCAATATGGTGCTGCGGGGATTTCGCAAACTTTTTCGGGTTACCAAGGGTTATCGCAACGGCAAGTTTTTTGTTATAGAACGAAATCGCATCATGGCCACACCCCTGTTTGTCGTTTTGCTGGTCATCGAATCCACGGATGTGGTTTTCGCCATGGATTCCATTCCCGCGGTGCTGGCCATTACCACGGATCCGTTTATCGTCTACACCTCCAATATTTGCGCCATCCTGGGATTGCGGGCGCTCTATTTCGCATTGGCCGGCATCATGAATGCTTTTCAATATCTTAATTACGGATTATCAGCCATCCTGGTTTTTGTGGGATTCAAGATGTTGGCTTCGGAGTACATCAAGATCGATGTTATTGTCTCTTTGACCATTGTCGGTACTTTGTTGCTGATTTCGATTTTAGCTTCGCTGCTTTTTCCCGCTCGCAAAAAGAAATCCTAACGTCTTCTTAGCCTTTTCCCTGCAGATGAATGACGGTGATTTCCGGCCGACTGTTGAAACGTGCAGCTAAAAAGATGGTGCCCAAGCCGCGATTGACGTACAGGGTCGTGCCGTCGAAATGAAACAGCCCGCGAGCGAGCGAAGGCCGTTTTCTTGTGTGGACCCATGGCGCCCCCAACAAGGGCAAATAAATCTGCCCGCCATGGGTATGGCCGGAGAGCTGTAAATCATATTTTTCTGCACTCGCGTATTGTATATAATCGGGATGGTGCGTCAATAAAAGCGAAAAAACAGAATCGGCAACCTGTCCGGTGAACAAGGAAAAGGCTTGGGTGTTCCAGTTGTAATCCACCCAACGGTCGGGTTTGCCGCCGTTGGGAATCTTTTGCGTGTCTTCAAAGAGCAGCGTGTCTCCAGAGGCGGAGCGTGCGCACAGATCGTTGAATTCATGCATACCCGGCAGATTACTGTACAGTCCAATGGTGCCGTATTGAAAACGGGTGACCGAACTGTCCCAGGCGGTCGCCTGCCACTCTGGTTCTGTTTCTCCGTCCGGCCATGATTTCCCCAACATGATAGTGCGTTCTTGCTGATTGATTACTTTTACCTTGGCGCGATACCAGGCGTTTTTCTCCATGATGAATGTCGGCGCCGGGACAGACTCGACTACAACGCTGCCGTGAGGGGCAAACCGAAACCGTTGCTCGTTCGGGTACCAGCGCCAGCGATAATATTGATCATATCCGTCAGGATATCGCGAATAGAACAACAATCCCATTGTGGAGGCCTGTGGTTCGGTCATGCGAAACCGGAGGCTGAATTCATAGTCATGCCAGATGCTGTCCTGGAGCGGATAATAATGGCTATAGGAATTTTTTGTCGAAGGTCCGGAGCGGATAAAGCTTTCTCTGTCGCGCTTGCGCACAGGGAATTTGGCTGTTTGCTGGTGGGTGAAATTCGAATACTCGATGCCGATGAGATAGATCGGTTGGCCGTTGATGTACAAAAGTTTTGCCTGATTGGTCAGCAGCGAGATGCCCTGCTCACGCAATGTTTTCACAAAAATATCCCCGACCTCCTTGTCGTCGCTGAAATCATGATTGCCGCGCACGACCCAGACGCCATGGGGCGCGGCCAGAGAGCCGATGAAGCGGGTGAGTGTTTCCAATTCAGCCGTAAAGGCCGGCGTCCCCACTTTATCAAAAATTTTTTGCGTGGAAAAATAGTCGCCGGTAAGCGCGATGAGGTCCGGCCCTTGCTCGCCGATGGCATCCCGGATTCTGGTTTGCATCGCCGGTGAGAGGGATCCGATATGCAGATCGGAAATTTGCGCAATTTTGATATGATAATGCGCCGGGAACTTGGCGCTGAGTATGACCCTATTCTCAACCTGCAGCCGTTTCGGTTCAATATAGACGCTGTAATAGATCATCCAGATCAGCGTTAGAAGAATGATAAGCAGCAAAGCCACCCGGGATTTTTTATTGGCGATAAACGCCGTGAAATGATTTGGCATGATTGTGCAGAACCTGAATGAAAAAGCCGTATGATTTTGTTAAAAAAATTATATATTAAAAATATTCCTGAAAAGCAAGAAAAATAGGCAGGTAAAGGAGTCAGCTTGAGCAATCCATTACGCCAGGGGATGCGCATGGTGAAATCCCCACCATCCGGTTCGTTGATCATTTTGGGCGCTACCGGCGATCTGACGCACCGCAAATTGGCGCCCGCGTTATACAGGTTAGAGCGCCAGGGAATGCTGCCGCCGGAAATACGGGTATTCGGTTTTGCCCGAAGACAAAAAAGCGACGATGAATTCCGTAACGATCTGATGGTTGCCGTGCGTAAACACAGCCGCACCGATTGGGATGAAGCAATATGGCGACGCTTTGCACAAAGGATCCGCTATATCAGCGGTGATTTCAATGATCCGCACGCGTTTCGTGTTTTGTTCAATGTTTTACAGAAACAAGCCGATGCGAATGGTCAGAACAATCGTCTTTTCTATTTATCCACACCGGCATCCCAATACGAAGCTATCGTGCATCATATCGGCGAGGCCGGTTTGGCGCGATCAGAGAGAGGGTGGACGCGCGTTATCGTGGAGAAACCGTTTGGTCGTGACTTGGACAGCGCGCGATCACTGAATCAGCTACTGGCCCGGGTGTTTGAGGAAGAGCAGATTTATCGCATCGACCATTATCTGGGCAAGGAAACCGTGCAGAATATTCTGGCGTTTCGTTTTGCCAATGGCATCTTTGAGCCTTTATGGAATCGTTCTTTTATCGACCATGTTCAGATCACCGCAGCTGAAGACCTGGGTATGGAGGGACGCGGCCGGTTTTTTGAAGAGACCGGCATTGTGCGCGATATTGTACAAAATCATCTGTTGCAATTGCTCTGCCTGACCGCCATGGAGCCGCCCGGCTATTTGGGCGCTGCTCCGGTTCGGGATGAAAAAGTTAAAGTGCTGCAAGCCATTGCGCCATTTTCACGCGCCGATCAGCATACGGTATTTGCCCAATATGGCCCCGGTTCCTTATGGGGGAAACAACTGCCCGGTTACCGCGACGAGGCCGGCGTGGCGCCGGATTCACGCACCGAAACGTATGCCGCACTCCAGGTACAGATCGATAATTGGCGCTGGGCCGGCGTACCGTTTTATCTGCGGGCGGGAAAACGGCTGACAAAAAAAGTGACCGAAATTGCCGTTTTTTTCAAGAACGCTCCGTTGCGTTTGTTCGGTCCGGAGCAAAATGCTCCTCCGACCAACATTCTCACTTTAAATATTCAACCGGATGAAGGCATTTCTCTGCGCTTCGCGGCTAAATCGCCGGGCCCGGAAATGGTGATCCGCCCGGTGAATATGGACTTTCGCTACGGCGCCAGTTTCGGCGCCATGCTGCCGGATGCGTATGAGCGTTTGCTGTTGGATGCCATGATCGGCGACAACACCCTGTTCACGCGAATCGATGAGAATGAAACCGCCTGGCGGATATTAACGCCGTTGTTGCACTATCGGCAAAACGAGCCCTCAGCACGGCTCTTCGACTATCCCGCCGGCAGTTGGGGACCCAAAGAAGCCGATGCCTTGCTGCAGCAGCAGGGCAGACAATGGAGACGACTATGAATCCGCAATCGTCGCCGCTGATCGAGGGTTTAAAAGTCCCTGTATCGGCTATTGAAACCGGTCTGAATGAATTTTGGCGCCGTCAGGCGCATGACAGCCATACGGCTTTGCTGCGTACGGCAACCATGACTCTGGTGCTTATAAGCAGAGACCAGGCGATGCTGCGCTTTTTCATTCGGACCGCGCCGGAGCTGGCGCGACATCACCCGGGACGCATCATCATTGTCGGAATGCATTGTAACACAAACGACGGCGCCATTGACGCCCATATCTCTGCTCATTGTCACTGGTCACCGGCCGGCGATAAACAACTGTGTTGTGAGCAGATCGTCCTTTGTTGTCCGGAAAGCGAAACCGCCCATTTACCTGGAACCCTGTTGCCCCTGTTGCTGGTTGATTTACCGGTTATTCTTTATTGGCCGGATGATTTAAGCGAGGCGCCTGATTGGCCAACGCTGTGGCCGCATGTCGACCGTTTGATTATCAAATCTCCGGAACAATTTGCCGATTGGTCAGAGCTGGTGCGCTATGCTCACAGGGTGAGGCAAATCCCTGGGGCAGAGCGAATCACGGATATGGCCTGGTTGTATTTGACGCCGTGGCGCCAGGCCGCTGCCCGGTTTTTTGATGGTCCGGACGGCAAAGAATTGGCGCAAAACATTTCGCATATCCGTGTAACAGCACATACTGCCGCGATGAGCAGCACCGTTGGTTGGTTTTTGGCCTGGTTGATGACGCAATGGGACTGGCAAAAGATCGCTGAAAACGATTTGCAGTTTCTCCACGATGGTCGTTTGATCAGTGCCACCGTGGATCATGTTCAACCTTTGTCAGAGTCCGTATCCGGTTTGCACGCCATCGAATTGCACACCCGGCGCGGTGGACGGGTGGTGCGTTTATGGATTCGCAGACGAAGCGGTCGCGAATTTGAGTATGGGGAGTCGGAAAAATATCAGCACCTACTGGCAGTAACCCAGTGCACGGATGCGCATCTCCTGTGCGGAGAATTGGATTTTTTTCACGACGATGATTCGTATCTGCGCATATGCCGGAAATTGGCGCCGTCCGTTGATGGGGTTGGGGAGGATAAAGGAAAATGATCAGGAAGCTTGAAATCAGCGAACGCGTTTCGTTGTTCATTGCAGAAACCGCTGCCGAGTCGGCATCCTCTGCCGCGCAGCATTTTGTCGAGATTGCCGACGAATCCCTCAGCGCATCACGGCGTTTTCGTGTAGCGCTTTCCGGCGGCCGCACGCCGATGTCTTTTTATCAAGCGCTGGTGCAGGAGCAGGCGCATGCTCTGGATTGGACGCAAGTGGATTTTTTCTGGAGCGACGAACGCATGGCGCCGCCGGATCATGTCGACAGCAATTACGGTTTGGCGAGCGCCTTAATTTTCAAACCTCTTCATATAGCTGATGCGCAGATCTATCGCATGGTGGTGGAACAGGGCCGGCCGGAGCAGATTGCGGCAGAGTATGAAAAAACGATTAGATCGGTGCTTGGCGATTCGCCGGTTTTTGATCTCATTTTATTAGGGCTTGGAGAAGATGGTCATACCGCGTCGTTGTTTCCCGATTCTGCCGCACTGGGATACGAGCGGCAATGGGTTGGCGCTCATTGGGTGGAAAAATTGTCTGCGCACCGCATCACCTTTACTTTTACGCTGCTGAATCAAGCACGGCATATTATGTTCCTCGCTCATGGCGAAAAGAAAGCGGTCACACTCGCCGATGTTCTGTCTTTACAACTGCATCCGGCTGCATTAGTCAAACCGAAAAATGGCGATATTGATTGGTTTGTCGACGAGGCGGCTGCCGCGCAGATCGTCAGACAGAGAGTGTAATCAAAAAATAACCGATTAACCTCAGAGTGCGTATGCAAAATAGTCTGAAAATTTTGGCCGATGCCAGTCAGGCATTGGTGGATAGTTACCTGCAACACGGCGGAATCAACCGTCGTGACGGCAAAAATTTGCCGACGCAACGTATGATCAACGCCCTGCTGCATGATTTTATGCAGGTGTTGTTTCCCGGATTTTACGGAACGCGTGTATCCGATCGGGCTCATCTATTGTATCATGTCTATGGCGCCATGGATTCCTTATTTCAAGATTGCATGATCGCCTTTACGCGCGCCTTGCAGGCCGAATGCCAATCTGAAACCTGCAATGAAAAAAGTTGCGCTGAATTGGCGGACGCGAGTGCGGCCGCATTGTTGGGACGTTTGCCGGAAATTCGACGACAAATCAGCCGGGACGTAGCAGCCGGCTATGACGGCGATCCTGCCGCCAAAAGCACCGAAGAGGTGATTTTATGCTATCCGTTTGTTTACGCCATATCCACCCATAGAATCGCTCATGAAATTTATCGACTGGAAATACCTTTCATCAGCCGGATGATGTCCGAAAGAGCGCATCAGCAAACCGGCATTGATATTCATCCCGGCGCTGTGATCGGCGACCGCTTTTTTATCGATCATGGCACCGGTGTGGTCATCGGCGAGACTACCGAGATCGGCAACGATGTAAAGATTTATCAGGGTGTAACGCTGGGTGCGCTCAGTTTTCCGCGCAATGAGGACGGTTCCGTTGTCAAAGGAGGGAAACGGCATCCCACTATCGGTCATCATGTCACCATCTATGCCGGCGCCACCATCCTGGGCGGTGAGACCGTGATCGGTGATCACTGCGTCATCGGCGCCAATACCTGGATTACCGAATCCGTGCCGGCGAACACGTTGGTATCGTTTCAGCAACAACAGCAGCAGAGACCACGTCACAAGCCGTGATGGATGTACAGATTCTCTGAAAGGGAAAGATATGATCCCAAAAGAGTGTAGAGAGCACGAGGAGTTGTTCTTCCGCGATGAGGTTTTTCAGATTATTGGGGCGGCGTTAAATGTCGCCAATGGTCTCGGATGCGGATTTCTATAGGCTGTTTATCAGGAAGCGTTGGCAATCGAGTTTGCGGACAATCATATTCCGTATGAGCAAGACAAATGGATACAGATCACCTACAAGGGTAGAACGCTCATCAAAAAATATCGGGCTGATTTTGTCTGTTTTGACAAAATCATTGTCGAAATCAAAGCCTTAAAGAATCTCACCGATTTAGATGTGGCACTATTACTGAATTATTTAAAGGCCACGGGCTATCAACTTGGATTGTTGATAAATTTTGGCAATACAAAACTGGAATGGAAAAGATATGTATATACAAAGAAGGAAAATTTGATTGTGTAAGGAAAATTAACAATAACCGGCTGCAGAGATCAAATAACCACCAATGTACGTGAATAGCCGCACAGGCCATTTAAACCCAATCATTCGTGTTAATTCGCGGTTGACTGACCACTAAGGCACACAAATAAACGTGAATATATTTGTTGGTCGAGTTAAAAAACCTCATTCATGGGGAGATATGGTCCGCATCGATCATAAAAAATGAGAACCGCAAATGAATTAGTGGATACCGTTGTTGGAAAATCATCGGTTCATTTGCGGTTCTGTACAATAAACTATTCCGTCTTGATTGCGATCTCTTTGGGCTTGGCCTGTTCGGCTTTGGGCAAGGTTATCTGCAAGATGCCATCCTTAAAGGTGGCATTGATTTTTCCCGAATCGACCAGAGACGGCAAGGTGAAAGAGCGACAAAAAGAACCGGAACTGCGTTCGACGCGATGCCACGTTTCCCCTTTTTGTTCGGAAACCTGCTTTTTATCGCCGGATATCTGCAGCAAATTGTCGCGAATGGTCAATTTGATATCCTCTTTTTGCATGCCGGGCAATTCAGCGAGAATAACAACGGTGTCAGAGGTTTCTTTAATGTCCACATTGGGTCGCCAAACGCCGCGATACTCTTCGCGATCTTCACTGCTGATAAAGTTGTCAAACAACCGATTCATCTCGCGCTGCATGGACGAGATTTCTGAAAAGGGACGCCAACGTACGATATCCATATAATGGTCCTCCTTATATGATTGGTTATTTTTTGCAGAGCAAAGTACGTGTTGCTCGCAATCTCTGCTTCTTCAATCCCACTCCTTTCAAAAAGCGTACCAAATTTTTTGATATTCACAAATTTTTAATTTTTAAATCTTTATTATTTCCCGTTCATCTTTTTTAAAAACTGACATGGTGTCTGATTCGTCTGCCAGAGTCATGCGCTTCTGACAAAATGACAAACGTCGGTTTTTCTCTGCTGCAGTTTGCCGCTTGACTTTTACAGCGGAAAATAGTATGTTGAAATAAACTATACACTAATGAGAGGGTAATCCAGTGGCAATGTATTTAGGGAAAAAGTATAGCAAACGGGAGCTGGCGCGTTACATCGGCGACATGTCTCAGGTCGCGGGTATACGACCGGTTGAGTTGACCAATGGCAATGAGCGCGGCGTGCGCGCTCTCGAGTTCAAAACCGGCACTGGATTTGCGTTCACCGTGTTACCGGACCGAGGCATGGATGTTTTTGACGCTTCTTTTAATGGATTGCCGCTGTCCTGGCATTCCCCGGCCGGCGCAGTAGGGCCGGCATTCTATGATCGGCACGATATCGGTTGGCTCTGGTCCTTTGGCGGCGGATTGGTGGTGACCTGCGGTCTGACGCAAGCCGGCGCCACGGACATCGACGAAGAGATGGACGAGGAACTGGGCCTGCATGGGCGCATATCTTCCACGCCGGCGCGCAACGTCTCGTTTGGCGCTGAATGGGAAGACGACGAGTACCTGTTGTGGGCCACCGGAGAAGTGCGCGAAGCGCGTCTCTTTGGCCCGAACCTGGTCATGCGCCGCAGTCTCTACACCCGTTTCGGCGAGTCCCGTTTATGGATCAAAGATGTGATCGAAAACGATGGTTTTGAACCTGCACCGCTCATGCTGCTCTATCACTGCAACATCGGTTTCCCCATTGTGAGTGAAAATTCCGAACTGGCGGCTGTGGTAAACAATATGGAACCTCGGGACGAAGAAGCGGAAAAAGGCGCAGATCGTTTTGAGCAGTTTGAAGGTCCTACGCCGGGGTATGCCGAACAATGCTTTTTCATCGATCACGACACGGATGAGAATGGCATGGTGAATGTCGCTTTGGTCAATCGGTCTTTTAATAACAATCAAGGCATCGGCGTTTACCTTGCCTATCCCAAGGAAGAACTGCCGCTTTATACAGAATGGAAAATGATGGGCGAGCAGGCTTATGTAGTAGGCATGGAGCCGGGCAACTGTCACCCCGAAGGCCGGCGCAGTGCACGAGAGCGAGGTGTTTTGAAATCATTGGCAGCCGGTGAATCTCAAACCTTTCACCTCGAGATCGGCGTGTTGCCGGGCATTCAGGAGATTCGCACCTTTGAAAGCAAATTGCGCGGCAACGGTCGTTAGCGATATTTAGGAATCGTTTTACCGTAATCCATTTCAGACCCGAACAGGCTATGGGGGATCATAAAAACAATCAGGGTGACGAGAGCGGCGGCAATGATCCAACTTTTCGCATGATTTTGTTTCCAGGTTGCCCTGAGAGCTGCCAACCAGATTAAAAACGCGATCAGGGTTTTGTTGTCTGTCAGATCATAGCCGAAAGGCACGCCGGTCCAATACGCATCGAAAGCAAATTTTTGTACGATGGGTCCGAAAATCATTCCGCCAACCAATAAAAAAGCAACGGTCCAGAAAGCATAACCTGCCAGATGATGCGAATGGGTCAGGGCGGCCAGGGCTGTTCGAGTGGAAAGCAGCATGGCGCTAAAGATGAGCACAATATGTGGAATGAGCGCCCAGGACGGCACAGGACCTTTAAAGCGCGTTATAATCTGTCCCTGCGGCGGCAGACGAACGGTTTGGTTGTCTTTGCGAATCGTTAAATAATACGCCAATTTGCCGGCCGGAGGCTGATGAGGCAGGGAAGAGGAAAGCGCACCAGGGCCAGGCCGCATTGCTTTTTCAGTCCAGGGATCGCTCGTCTTGTAACGGCGAAAAACCAGAGTTGCGGACACCATCGAGTCCGCTGTTTGCAGACGCACCGGTTGATCGCCGATGTCGTGACTGCGCAATAACTTGAAATCTATCCGGCTGCCCGCCAGCACGAGCTGCCCGGATACAGGCCAGGTCGGACCGGTTCGTTTTTGGTAAACAGCAGAGGCGATGGTTATGATAAAAGCTAAAATCCATAAACACAGATTACGTATCAATCCCGTTCTCCCGGTTGCAGCTGGAACAAATATATTGGTTAATCGTTTCTACTGTACAATGCTTGAGGAATAGATTCTATTCCCCATTCGTTATTCTTTATAGTGATTTATCAGAAAATATGCAACATTTTTTTGCAATAGTTATGTGCTTCCCCAAAGGAGTGTTATATGAAAAAAGCAATCTTGCTTTTTATTCTGTTCGCTTTAGGAGCGGTTTTATTTGATCCGGCTGCAGCTCAATATTTCGGCAAGAATAAAGTGCAATACGGCAACTTTACCTGGCAATATCTGCAAACCGAACATTTTGACATTTATTTTACAAAAGGCGGTGAATCCATTGCTGCTTTTGTCGGCCAGGTGGCTGAAGACAGCTATGCATCGTTGCGACGGTCTTTTCGATATGAACTGCAAGATCGGCTTAAGGTGATCGTTCATAACAGCCATAATGATTTTCAGCAGACCAATGTGGACTTGTCCGAGCCGGAAGAATCGGTCGGCGGCTTTACCGAGTTTTTTAAAAACCGCGTCGTGATTCCATATGAAGGCGAATGGGAAAAGTTCCGCCACGTCATTCATCATGAACTCACCCACGCGGTCATGCTGCAGATGGTATACGGCGCCGGCGTGCAATCGATCATCACCGGTTTGACCCAATTGCAGTTGCCGCTATGGTTTGTGGAAGGCTTGGCTGAATATGAAAGCCGCGGCTGGGATATCGAAAGCGATATGTACATGCGTGATGCCACGCTCAACGGCTATGTGCGCGAGATCTCCATGTTGTACGGTTTTATGGCCTATAAAGGCGGACAGTCGGTGTGGAACTATATCGCAGAACGGTACGGCCAGGAAAAGGTGGGAGAGCTCTTGGGCAAGGTCAAGATCGGCAAAAGTTTTGAACGGGGTTTGAAAAATTCCATCGGCATCGATGAAAAAGAGCTGACCAAACGCTGGCATCGTTATTTAAAACGCAAGTACTGGCCGGATGTTGAAAATCGCAAAGAGCCGGAAGAGATCGCCACCCGTTTGACCGATCACATCAAGGACGGCAGTTTCGTCAACACCAGCCCGGCGGTCAGCCATCGCGGCGACAAGCTGGTTTTCAAGTCCGACAAGAGTGATTATTTCGACATTTATCTGATGAGCGCCATAGACGGCAAAGTGCTTAAAAGCCTGGTTCGCGGTCAACGCGCCGGCAATTTGGAAGAGCTGCAATGGTTGCGCGGACCGGGCATGAGTTGGAGCCCCGATGACAAACGCATTGTTTTCACCGCCAAGGCCGGCGCTGAAGACGCGATCTATATCGTCAACGTCAAATCAGGCAAAATGGAAAAAGACATCCGTCTCGGCCTGGACGGCGTCTATAATCCCGCCTGGAGCCCGGACGGCCATGAAATTGCTTTCATGGGGTTGAAGAACGGCCAGAGCGATCTTTATGCGTTGAATTTGAAAACAAAAACGACGCGCAAAATCACCGACGATGTTTATAGCGACGCAGAGCCGTCCTGGTCACCCGATGGAAAAAAATTGGTCTTTATCAGTGATCGCGGCGATTTCCCGCGACAAACACCGGTGCATTTCTCACCCCGGCAGTTGAATATGAAAAATTATGACATCTATGAGGTCACGGCCGATGGCCGGGAGATCACCGCATTGGTCAAAACCGATTTTATCGAGCGATCGCCGGTTTATTCTCCGGACGGCAAATATCTGGCATTTTCCAGCGACCGTTCCGGCATCAGCAACCTGTATTTGAAAAATCTCACCGATGGCATCGAATACCCGGTCACCAATGTGATGACCGGTGCGTTTCAGCCCTCCTGGGGCGGCACCGAGCGGCTGGCTTTTGCCTCTTTTTATTACGCGGGCTATGATTTGTTCATGTTGAAAAATCCTCTGAACATCAAACCCGGCGACATAACCGTGGTGGAAACCAATTATGTTAAAAATTTGCGCGAGGGCAAGAATCCGGCTCTGGAAGCGGATCTGCTGGCGGAAGAAACGCCGGACAAAGATGCGCGCGAAAAACAAAAAGAGAATCAGTCCTATCGAAATTTCGTTTTTGATGAAAATTTTTCCAAAGGCGACATCCGGCAGCAACAAGAGGTCAAAAAAGTCGCTCTGGATTCCAGTGAATATGCCCTGCCGACCGGAGAATTCAAGATCAACAAATACAAAGTCAAGTTGACGCCGGATCTGGTATACGGCTCTGTGGGGTACAGCCAGTTTTTCGGCACCCAGGGTTTAACCAATATCATGCTTTCCGACGTGCTCGGCGATCATCGCCTGAATATTGCTGTAGGCTTGTACGGCGACTTTCGCAATGCAGACTATGGTCTGACCTATTTTTATCTGCCGCGGCGATTGGATATCGGCGCCGGTTTTTATCATAACGCCTACTATTTCTATTCCAACAGCTTTGGCTGGGTGCGCGACCGGAACTATGGACTTTCCGCTTTATTGAGCAATCCGTTCAACAAATTCGAACGCATCGATTTCGGCGTCAGCCTCATGGGCATCAGTCGCGAATATTTGGATCTAACCGATGAAATTGTCGACTGGGCCATTTCCGAGGGAATCCTCTCGACGCGCAGCCGGTATTTTCTCATGAACAGTCTGTCCTATACCAAAGATACCAGCGTGTGGGGATACACCGGCCCCACCAACGGCAGCGGCATGTCGTTTGGCGTGACCTATAGTCCCGGGCTCGGCAAAAGCGGCATCGATTTCGCCACCTTTCGCGGCGATTGGCGGCGCTATATGCGCGTGGCCCGCAACTATTCTTTCGGTGTTCGCTTGGCCGGCGGTTTCAGCGAGGGAAAAAATAAACAAAAGTTTTTCCTCGGCGGCGTGTCGAATTGGCTGAACAACTATTTCTACGGCAATATTCGCGTTGAGCATATCGAGGACATCTATTTCGCCTCTTTTGAAATGCCTTTGCGCGGCGCTGATTATTATACGCTCGAGGGCAACCGGTTTCTGATGAGCAACCTCGAGTTCCGTTTTCCGCTCATTCATCAGGTGGTGCTGGGCTTTCCGCTGCCCATCGGTTTCACCAACATCGGCGGCGCCCTGTTCTCCGACATCGGCGTGGCCTGGGACAAGGGTGATGATACGCGTGATGTTTTCAAGATCGATTCCCAGCAACTGTTTACCAAATATCTTTTCATGAGCTATGGATTCGGCGTACGCATGAATCTCGGATTTTTCCTGTTGCGCATGGATTTGGCCTGGCCCACCAATTTTCATCGTTCTGCGTCTTCTCCGCAGGTGTTGTGGTCTTTGGGAGCGGATTTTTAATGAAGCAGCAATCCGGCGGAGATTTTCTGCAACGGCTGGAATCTTCGGTGCTCGTTTGCGACGGCGCCATGGGCACGATGTTGTATCGCCAGGGCGTTTTTATCAATCGCTGCTTTGACGAGTTGAATCTTTCAGCGCCTGATTTGGTTCTGGAAATACACCGCAGCTACGCCGCAGCCAGAGCGGATATCCTTGAAACCAATACCTTCGGCGCCAACGCCTTTAAATTAAAATCCTATGGCCTGGAGCAGAGCGTCGGCTTGATCAATTTCAGCGGTGCGCAGTTGGCGCGCCGCGCGGGCGGTGAACATACGCTCATAGCCGGCGCCATGGGGCCTTTGGGTTTGCATCTTCATCCCTTGGGCGCTTGCAGCCCATCCGAAGCACAAGCGGCATTCCGCGAACAGGCGCTCGGGCTCCTGGAAGGCGAAGTCGATCTCTTTATGCTCGAGACCTTTAGCGATGTGCATGAATTGGTCCTGGCTGTACAGACGCTGCGGCAGATGACCGAAAAACCGATTGTGGCGCAAATGTCTTTTGACGACGAGGGCAGAACGAAATTCGGTTTGGCGCCGGAGCATGTGGCGCCGCTTTTAATAGACGCCGGCGCGAATGTGATCGGCGCCAATTGTTCGGTTGGTCCGCAGACCATGTTGGAAGTTATGGAACAATTGGCAAAAACCGGTGCGCGATTTTTATCCGCACAACCCAATGCCGGTACGCCGCGCATGGTTGACGGCCGATTGATGTACATGTCCACGCCCGAATATCACGCCGAATTTGCGCGTCGTTTTATCGCTGCCGGCGTCAACATGGTCGGCGGATGTTGCGGCACAACGCCGGAACACATCAGGGCCATCGCCAATGCCGTTGCCGCCATTCAACCGAGAAGGTCCGGTTTGACCATCACGGCCACGCCGAAAAAAGAGGTGCAGGTGGCCGTAACGCCGCGCGAAGAAAAATCAGCCCTGGCAGCCCGCCTGGGCAAAAAATTCGTCGTGTGTGCAGAGGTGCTGTCGCCGCGCGGCTTTGATGTTTCTGCCGTGCTCACGGGCGTGCGCAAGCTGGTGGGTTTTGGCGTTGATGCCGTGAACATTCCGGATGGGCCGCGCGCGTCCTCACGCATGTCGCCCATGGCGCTGGCACAGATCATCGAGCGCTCGCTGCCGGTGGAAACCATTTTGCACTACTGCTGTCGCGACCGTAATCTGCTGGGCATGCAATCCGATCTGTTGGGCAATTATGCCCTGGGACTGCGGAATATTCTCGTCATCACCGGCGATCCGCCCAAATTGGGCGATTACCCGGATGCGACGGCGGTGTTTGATGTGGACAGCGTAGGATTGACGCGCATTATCAGCGGTTTGAATAAAGGATTTGACGTGGCCGGCAATCCCATCGGCCAACCTACCGGCTGGCATATCGGCGTGGGCGCTAATCCGGGTGCACTGGATATGGAACTTGAAATCCGCCGCTTGCATCAAAAAGTGGAGGCCGGCGCTGAGTATATTCTGACGCAGCCGGTTTTTGACGTGCGACAGCTGGAGCGATTCTTTAAACGCATCCCGGACATTAGCACGCCGTTTCTCGCCGGCGTCATGCCGCTGATCAATTACCGAACGGTGGAATTTCTCAATAATGAAGTGCCGGGTGTGACGGTGCCGGAGACGATCGTGCAGCGCATGGCTGCAGCGGAGACCGCCGAACAGGGCCGCGCTTTTGGCATAGCCATCGCGCAGCAAGCAATTCAAGAATTGCGCAATCTGACTCCCGTGCAAGGATTGTATCTGATGCCGCCGTTTTGCAAGGACAAGTACGACATTGCCCTGGAAGTATTATCGGTGTTGCGTTAAGGATGTTAAAAAAAGAGCGGCGAGGCGGCTGGGCGCTAGTCGACCAGGGGAGCACAAAGGATCGCCCAAATCATTTTCCGTGAGAGTACGATGATGAAAAAGAGTAATATCCTCTTGCTTATGCTGACCGTATGGACCGTCGCCGGTTCGGCGCAAATGACCGGCTCCGGCCTTGGGCGACAACCCGGCGATATGCCGCGTAATCCGTACGGTCGAGAGCTGGTAAATTATCGTTTTTATTGTTTTGCCGATTCCGCGGATCCTCGACAAAACAGCGTCGAGTTTTATTTTGCCATGGTGAACGACATGCTGACGTTCGTCAAAAAATCCGATACGTGGTATCATGCAAAATATGAATTGTCCGTCATGGTGTACAACAAAAAGCGCGAGTTGGTTACCTATCAAACCCTGTCCGACACGGTCGCCGTCGGCACTTTTAGCGCCACCAACAGCCGGCAAGGGCCGTTTTTGCAACGGATGGTTTTTACATTGCCGCCGGAAGAATACGAGTTTAAAATCGAATTGACCAATTCGGATAATCCGGCCGATGCCGGACGCCCGGTGGCGCTCAAGCTCCTGGATTACAGCAAACCTTCGTTACAGATGAGCGATGTGGTATTGACCGACCGGCAGATCTGCGGCGGCGCTCTGCGTCAATTTGCCCCTAATCTGCGGGAAAGTTTTAACGAAGAGCAGTCGGATATGGGGGTTTATTTTGAACTCTATGGCACCGGTCCGACCGACAGCATCACCATTCACTATGCTCTCATGAGTCGTAACAACAAGGTCATCGGTGCAAAAAACTATCGTGTAACCGGAGGACCGTTGCTGCCGCAGTGTCTTTCCCTTAAAGGAATGATCGTCAAGCCCGGTGAATACCTGTTGCGGCTGGAAGCGTCGAACGGCAAGGTAATGGTCAAATCGGAACGCCGCTTGATTATTCATTGGGGAAAAGTGAGCATACGCTCCGACAACGTGGACGCGGCGGTTGAACAGCTGGCTTTGATCGCTTCAGGAAGCCAAATTCAAAAAATGAGATCCGCCTCTGCAGAGGAGCGGCAAAAACTGTTTGACCAATTTTGGCAACAACGCGACCCGACGCCCGGAACGCCGGAGAACGAGTTGCGCGATGAATTTTTTAATCGCGTTGATTACGCCAATCGCAATTTCAGCGAACCGTCTTCGAACGCCGAGGGATGGAAAACCGATCGTGGCCGGGTGCTCTTGCGCAACGGTTTGCCGAACGATATTGAACGTCAGGCTGTTGAACCCGGCATGCCGTCCGTAGAAATCTGGTTTTATACTCGTCTTAACAAGCGCTATATTTTTACCGATCAGCAGGGCATGGGGGAGTATCGTCTGGTCAAGGTAGAGTAGGAGAACTCGCGCAGGGATAAAGAAAATAGCTTGAAATCATTGCCACAATATTTGTATATTGAAAAATCAATACAGCTGTTTTTGCAGAGCTCATCTAATCAAACCAATTGAGGCATAATGAAAATCTGGCACAAATTAGCCGACGCAGATCCGGGGCCGATTGTTTTTCGCTGGCGACATTGTCACGCGCGTCGTTTCTACAATAAAATTTTTTCATGGATTCTTGCCGCTTTTATGATGGGCATGCTGACCTCTATCGTCTGCGCCCTGATCGGCATCCATGATCAAGCGCTGTTTTTCAGCCGCATCGTCTTTTTTATCACTTTGGCCGTCGGATTGATCAATTCCTGGTTCATTCATGCGGTATTCGGTTTGGAGTTTCGCCTCACCCAAAAGGCTTTTGTGGCGGTGCGGCCGATGATCGGCTGGTTGCCGTGGGCGGAAAAACTCGGCACGCCGGACAAGCCGCTGGGCGCCCGTTTTGAATATCTGAGTTGGGAAGAGATCAAGGAGGCCAGGGAACAGGAAGGCGACCTGATTCTGGTGTTGAAAAAAAATCTGGAAGAAGTGGGCGTCAGCGTGTCGCCGGTAAGCTGGATCAATGACGGCGGCCGCATCCGTACCGCTGAAAAACCGGTCTCCGGCAAAACCGAAAATCTGGATCGGGAAACCCTGAAGACGATTTTGCTCAAGATCAAGGATTTAAAAAAATCAACGAATGTAAAAAGCTGATCTCCCCATGCAGCAGAGTGTTGCCACAACCTTGCGCAGGTTGGCGCTTAAAGACCGAATGAAAGAGAAAACCCGTCTTGCCTGATCCGGCTGATCCCGAACGGAGCGGTTTGTACGGCAAAACGGGGATAATGCGAGGGCCTTGGCCATGCCGACAAGAATAACCCCCATGGACGTAAAATCCTATGTTGATGCCGACCTTTACCGATTAGGCGAACAGATGTATGAAGGCGGCATGGTGCGACATCGTTTTCAATCCTCCTATGGCCTGCAAGCCGTTGTCAAGGGCAAGGACAAGTACCGCGTGGATGTGATTGTGGAGGGTGAAAAGCTGTTCGGTCGTTGCACCTGTCCCAACGGCAGCAGTCATTGCGAACACCAGGTCGCGCTGATGTTGTGCTGGCTGGCAGAACCGCAAACGTTCATCAGTCAGCAGGATATGCGCAAGGCGATTCGCAACCAGGACAAAAACACGCTGGTGGATGTGCTCATTAATTTGATCGAAGTATTTCCCGAATTGTCCCAGTTTTTCATTGTGCCGCCGCATGCCGGTGAAATCGCCGCCATCCGGGAAGAGGTGGCGGATATATTTGATTTTCCCCATTCCCATAAAATCCGGCCGCAACACATCATTGATGCCTGTCAGATTCTGTTTGCGCGCGCCAAATTTTTACGCAGCACCGGACAGTGGCGCAGCAGCCGGCTCATCTATTTTGAGATCATTCACCGCACGCTGGCGCTGGTTGATCGCAACCAAACGACCTCTCCGTTTCGGGAAAATTTTATTGCCGAACTGGCGGATGATTATGAAGAGATCGCTTTGAACGATCCGAATCTGGACGCTTACAGCGATGAAGTGAAGGCGGAAGTGGACGAAATTCTGGAACACGAATCTGCTGAAGCGGAGGGCGTAACGCTGGATGATTTGCGCAAGAGACTGTCCTGATCATTGATAATTTTTAAACATTTTACGCAAAAACAAGATTTACTACATTTACCTATTTGCAGAGGGAGCCGTCATGTCCGAAGTGCATATTTCCGTCGAGCGTTTAAAAAAATTCATGTCCGATTGTTTTCTCAGCGTGAACGTGCCGGCTCAGGATGTAGAGATCATTGTGGACGTGCTCATTCGTTCTGATCTGCGCGGCATCGAGTCGCACGGCATCGGCCGATTAAAGATGTACATCGATCGCATCCGTGAAGGCATCATTGAACCGGTCTCGCGTTATTCGGTGGTGCGCGAGTCTGCCGGTTCCGCGCTGATCGACGGTCACAACGGCATGGGCCATGTCATCAGCTATCATGCCATGAAATTGGCCATGGCCAAAGCCAGGAACACCGGCATCGCCGCCGTTTCGGTAACCAACAGCAGCCATTTCGGCATTGCCGGATATTATCCCATGATGGCGGTGCAGGAAGGCATGGCTGGTTTCACCGTGACCAATGCGCGGCCGACGATCGCGCCCACATTCGGTTGCGATCCCATGCTGGGCACCAATCCCATCGCTTTTGCCGTGCCCACGGACGAAGAGTGCCCGTTTGTGCTGGACATGGCCACATCGATTGTTCAGCGCGGCAAGATCGAAATACTGGATCGGGAAAACAAGCCCGTGCCTGCCGGACTGGCCGTGGACCGCGAGGGCCGCGACGTGATGGATGCGCCGCAATTGTTGAAAATGTTCGGCAACAAAGCGGCCTCGTTGCTGCCGCTGGGCGGCGTCGGCGAAGAGCACGGGGGGTACAAAGGATATGGTTTGGCCATGATGGTGGAGATATTGTCCGCAGCGTTCAGCGCCGGCCCGTTTTGCTGGGGCGTGTCCGGTGTGGATGAAAAAGGGCGGAACATCCCTCATCGCCTGGGTCATTTTTTTATGGCCATCGACATCAGCCATTTCGTCGATCTGCCGGTTTTCAAGAAAATCGTCGGCGATATGGTGCGCGAGATGAGGACAGGCGCCAAGTTGCCCGCACAGGAGCGCATCTATACGGCGGGAGAGAAAGAGTGGGAGATGGAAAAGATCATTCCCAAAACCGGCGTGCCGCTTAATGAGGCGATCATCACGACCATGAAGCAGTTGCAGAATGAATTACGGCTCACAGAGCCGTTGCCTTTCTAGATAACGCTGATTTTACTTTTGCAGGGCGATCAGGTGATTGTCTTGTCTATTCGATGGTGATAGGATGAACCACGATAAAATAAGATATGAATGCTTTTCTTATAGGACTTTTAAACGAAACAAGTTTTATCTCTGTGTTTTGCTTATCACGATAGTCTCGACAGCCTGGCCGGGCATTACTCCTGTCGTCAAGCTGCCCATCGGCGCTGCTGCTTTCAGCTCGGCGAAACCGGTGATCGTAATGAAGGTGTTGCCTGATGCAAGTTGTATTATATTTGGATGGATTTTTTTCAAGATCGCCAAGGGTTGGAGTGGTTGAACGAACACAAGCCGCTAAAACCAGCTACGTTATAAACCAGTTTACTAGAGAAATCCATCAAAGTTCAACTAGTTCACACCGAATACCAACATTCCATACTAACAAGCATTTGAGTGCCAGTCGATTACACTCTTTCCGGTTCGGATCAGCAAACAGGAACATAAAGAGGCGTGTTCAGTTACAATCGAGGTAATCAATAGATGTATTATATTGATTATATGTATTTTATAAAACTAATTTATTTTCAGATGCTTTTATGCAACCGGGTGTTGAGATGGTCCGATGGATTACGGATTTGCAAGAAAATTGTATTTCCCTATTGACACGGGTAGAAAAATTATGTATATTGAACCAACAGTTTTTTTTCAAAAAAAACAAACTAGTGTGTTGTACATTTTTTTTCAAAAAAAACGAACAACGGTGTTGTAAATTTTTTTTTCGAAAAAACAAACTAATTGACAATAGGGTCTAATAGCTCAGCACGCATTTGATACTCCTCGACTGATGAAAAAAATAATAACCGGCAATTATCATTTAGTCAAAAATCTCAATAGCCATATCGTACTCAATCTGATTCGGAGCCGCGGTCCCATTTATGGCGCTGATCTGGCAAAAATAACCGGTCTGCGCTCTTCAACTGTAATGAAAATTCTGCAGAACCTGGAACTCAACGGCTTGATCGTTAAAACCGGCATCGGCTCTTCTACCCCCATGGGCGGACGTCGACCGACTTTTTGGGAAATCAATTGCAAGTACGGTTATATCATCGGCATCAAGATCGAACTGAATGAGGTACAGGGCGTGCTGGTCGATCTGAAAGCGAATGTGTTACAGAAAACCCAACTCGCCACGCCGGATACCATGGATAGCGCCGCGGTGCTGGAGGTGATTAAACAGATCGTCGCCCATTTGCTCGAATCGCAAAAATTAAGCTACAAACGCGTGCTGGGATTAGGCATCGGCATTTCCGGCGCCGTGGACTTTGCGCAAGGCGTGATCATTAAAACTTTTCTGCTGCGCGACACACCCATGCCGTTGCGCGCATTGCTGGAAAAATGCTATCCTTTTCCGATTTACATCGAGAACGACGCCAATGCCGCCGTCTTGAGTGAAAAATGGTTCAACAAGGATCGCGCAGAAAGTCATCTGCTTTATGTGCTGTTGGTGATTGACCAGAATGTTTTCGGCATCGGCTACGGCATTATTCTGGAAAACCAGTTGTATCGCGGCGCGCATATGCTGGCCGGCGAATCAAGCGGCCATCCGGTCACCATCAAACAACTGCTGGATCGCATCAGCGCTCAGGAAGAGGACAGCGTGGCGTTGAACGGCGTGCGCCTGCGCAAAGATAAAGTGACTCTGCAAGATCTGCTGCAGGCAGCGGCCAACCAGGAAGAACCGGCCATGCGCTATTTCGATCAGGTCGGCAGAATTTTAGGAGAAGAACTGGCCAAAGCCGTGGACATGCTGGATCCCAAAGAGGTTCTCCTCGGCGGCGAGGTCACCAAGGCCGGCGAACATTTGCTGGCGCCGTTAACCCATGCGCTGCATGCTCATTCGATTTTAGGAGACATTCGTAAACCGACCATCTCTATCGTATCGTGGCAGCAGGCGGACCCGGTGGCGCTGGGCGCCGCTTCGCTGGTGTTGTCGAGCGTTTTTCAAAATTCCGATGTTTTTCGCATGAAAGCGCAACATTTCTAAAGTGCGGAATAAAATAGGCAACTTGGCTCGGAATGTACTCCAGCCGCTTTTTCCATGTGAAAAAGATAAATCAAGAAAGGAGGTGAATGTCGGCTGTCTAATTTAATTCCTGTAACCATTGTTAACCAAAAAGGGAGAGAAAAATGAAAAAGCTTGTTGCAATTTTGGGCGCAGTTTTGATGGTTTTTGCGTTGAACGCTTTCGCCGGCAATCCTGTGGTTGTCGACAAAACCGGTACCGATTTTCAATCCTTCTGGTACACCGGAACCTTTGGCAAACAGATCACCATGGATGATTCCGGCAACGTCCATATCGCTTATTGCAAAACCTTTTTTACCACGAGCGATACCGGATATCAGGTGACCTACGCCAATGTCACCAAAGGCCTCATCCTGCCCATTCCGTCCCAGCAGCCGACCGTTCCGATCCAACCGGGCGTCGTCATGATCGGCGGCGGTAAAAACGGCACTCCGGTTTACATGTATTACGGCGTCGGCAGCCGCATGTACGCCTATGGACCGGATATGCATTTACAGGCCATGGCAAAGGTGAGCGCCTCCGGCACAGCCATCGAAGCGTTAGGCACACAAGGAGACCAGAGCTATTACCACAATCCCTTCTATTCCAATCCCATCGCCATGGAAGTGGATGAAGTCAATGGCGTCTGCCACATCATTCAAACCAATCCCGGCGGTTCGGAAGTGGCTTACTGGAACTTTGACGGCACCAACTTTGGCGAGATCTACAACCTGATGCAAACCTATCCGGACAGCGACGTGCCCGGTCACACCGTGCCCGGTTATATGCGCAAAAACGCAACCAAGGGCGCTGATCTGGCTGTTTCTCCGGATGGTTCTGAGGTCACCGTTGCTACGCTGCATCCCTTCCAGCAAATTTTCCTGCACAAGGGCGGCTTTGGCGGCGAACTCTGGGCTGATGATTTCAAGACCGGTCTGACCGACGGCTCCATCGTCGGCTTGTTCGACACCGATTCGGTGAAAAATGCACTTTCCAACAACATTCCCAATAACGATCCCAAACCGTACATCTCGGTGCAGGTCAAGTATGATGACGCTGCTAATCTGCACGTTGTCTACGACGCCACCTATTGCGACGTTTGGGTCGACACCAGCGGCTGGTACGGATACGTTGACAGCTGGATGAACACCTATGGCCCGGTAGCCGGCGATACCAAAGCGGTCTATTACGACGGCACCGAGCACCCCAAACCGCAACTGCGCTACTGGAACGATGTCACGGGTACACACTCGCTGTTGGCCGAATGCCAGTACCCGCTCACAGGCGACAAGTTCGAATGGTATGACTTTGGCGTTCCTGACAGCGGCCTCGGCACCTGGGGCAAGTTTTACAGCAGCGGACCCATTGACAACATGGACCTGGTGGTCAATCACGATCCCAAGACCGGCGAGCCCTTGCTGGTCTGCGTTTGGGAGGAAATGCAGGGTAATGTACAGAATCTGATTGATGAACAACGTTCTTTCGCACACAACTACTTTGCTTTCCATAAGGATCTCAAGGTGTCGGTCAGCATGAACGGCACTTCCTGGACCAAGCCGGTGAATATTACCAAAACCGAAAACCTCGATGAAACCGCGGTTTCGGTGTACAAAGACGTTGTGGATAATACCATTCATATGGTATATTATCGTGATCCGTTCCCCGGCCAGGACCGCGTGTTGGTCTATGTGGACGACTATGCAAGCAAGTATCACCCTTACACCGGTCATCAGGGCAGTTCCGTGCCCATCCGCAAGGCAGCTGAAGACCAGGTAGAGGTCATTTATCAGAACCTGGATCTGGCCACGGTCATAACCGGCGTGGAACGCCGCAATACGGTTCCCGGTGAGTTTGCATTGGCGCAGAATTATCCCAATCCGTTCAACCCGAGCACCGAGATCGGCTATACCGTGCCCAAAGGCCAGGTGACGTTGGATGTATACAACGTGCTGGGTCAAAAGGTTACGACGCTGGTCAATGATTTCGTGGCTGCCGGCACCTACCACGTAACGTGGAACGGCACCGACGCCTACGGCATGCCGGTTACAAGCGGACTCTATCTGTACAAACTGACCTCCGATGCAGGCGTGCAAGTTAAAAAGATGATGTTCCAGAAATAAGTTAACTGTCGCTTAATCAAGGGAGCGGGTCTGTGCTCGCTCCCTTGTTTACACCATCAAAGAACAGGACCCATATGCCGCTTAAAAAAAACACTTTCTGGTTATTAGCCGCTTTTGCCGCTTTTTTTTTCTGTGCACGTCCCCAGCCGATGAGCGACGACCTGCTCATGCAGATTAAAAACGTCGGCCTGCGCAAAGACGTATTGATCAGACGTTATCAAATGACCACCGAGTACCATCAAAAGACCAATTTTACCGCGGCTGATGTGCAATCCTACATCGAAAAAAACATGGCGCCTGATTATCTTTTAATACAGCACGCTTACGATCTCGGCATGCATAAACAACCTGTCATGCAAAACAAAATCCGCGATTATCAAATCGGCTTGTTGGCAGAAGAGCATCCTGTCAAATATAAAGAGCTGAATATCTCAAAATCCGATTTGAAGGCTTTTTATGAAAAGAAATCCTTCAAGTATGATGTTGAGCTGATCGTCGCCAATTCCTACGCCATGGCCGACTCTTTGTATCGTTGCCTGAACCGGGGTGATCGGTTTAAATTCGATGCGCAGGAAACGGAAATGATACACTATCCGCAGATCAAGCTCCTGCGCGAGATTACCTATGGCGAGATGCTGCATCCGGAACTTGCGCCCTTTATAGCGGAATTGAAAGAGGGCGAGGCCTGCCGGCCTGTGTATACTTCGCCTACTTGGTCCCTGATCCGGGTGAATCGGAAAAACAACAATACCGCCCTGCGGCCGTTCACTGAGGTAGAACAGGAACTGGTTATGCAGGCTTCGCAAATATACAAATACACGAGTCTGAAAAATTTTATTGACGATTTGCAGAAAAAATATCCTGTCGCCATTGCGCAGTCCTTTTTCCCCATGCTGAGATCTGCCAATGTCCGCTTTGAAGGGTCCAGTTATATCGATAAAAACAAACTGAGCGGTTCCGTTTTACAGGATGCTATTATTAAAGTCGGTGATGAGGTGATCACGGTCGAGCATTTTATCGCCAATTTAAACAAGGCCAATCAGTTTTTAAAATTGACCGAACTCACTGATCAGGATATCGACCGCTTTGCCGATGATTTTAAAATTCAGCTTTTGCTTTATTTGGACGCCAAAGAACAGGGGGTGGCCAATCAGCCCCTGGTCATGGACCAGCTGGTCAACAAAGAGTACCGGTTGATTTTGCCGGAATATTTGAAACAGGAAATCGTGGAGAAAATCAAGATTACGGATAGCGATGCCCTGGCCTATTACCAGAGCCATCGCGAGAAATGGACCGGTGAATTTAAGAACGTCGCTCCCAGAATAAAGAACGACCTGAGGAATGCACGCATTAAAGAGAGACAAGCGGAACTTGTCAAAGAGTTGCAGAAAAAGTATACCGTCCGATATAATCCGGCTGCGCTGACGCTGGCAGCAGAACAGCTTGCCAAGAGCAAATCGCAACCTGCGGTTTCGAAAAATTGATGAGGATGTCGTTACACTTCTGCCCCGTTGCAGCCAATACCCGTCGTCGATCGGTTTAACGCCTTGCGAGGTGGTCTCATGTTTGCGCAGTGCAAAGGATCTCGATATGATCAGTCACAACGATTTTGATAGAAAAACCGGACGCCCGGCGCCTGGCCGGACTCGATCTGTTCTATGGCTGCTTTTCTTGTTCGCCGCCATGACCAGTGGGCAGACCACTGGAAAAATTTCCGGCCATGTCACAGACAGTCAGAAAGGCTTTCCTCTAATCGGCGTTAATGTCGCCATTCCCGAACTGCAAATGGGCGCCGTCACCGACACGGACGGTCGTTTCTTTATTATCAATATCCCTCCCGGCGCCTATACGGTCAGGATGTCCATGATCGGCTATCAGGCACAGGTTTTTCAAGATGTTCGGGTTTTTGTCAATCGCACGGTTACGCTGGATACCAAACTGGAGCAGACCGTACTTAGCGGCGGCGAGGTTGTTGTCACCGCAACCGCTGTTCAAGTGAAAAAGGATCAGACCAGTTCCATCCGCAATGTGTCTTCAGAGCAGATCAAAAGCCTGCCGGTGGAAAATATTTCCGAGGTGATCGATACCCAGGCCGGCGTCGTGCGCGGTCATTTCCGCGGCGGCCGCAGCACCGAAGTCACCTATCTGGTGGACGGTATTCAGGTGGATGAAAGCTTTAGCGGCGAGAGCCGTTCTGTTCAGGTCGAGGCGGACGTGGTGGAAGACCTGGAGGTCATCACCGGCACGTTCAATGCGGAATACGGTCGCGCCATGAGCGGGGTGGTCAACACAGTTACCAAAGAGGGCGGATCCGAATGGCATGGTTCCGCCTCTGCCCAATATGCAAATTTTCTTACCACCCATGATGATATCTTTTTGGGCCTGAACAGTGGGGACCTGACCCTGAACATGAGTCAGGATTACCGCCTGCAACTGCAGGGCCCCATTTTTAAGAATAAACTTACCTTTTTCACCAATCTGCGCATACAAAATATCGTCGGCCATCTCAACGGCGTCCGTCGGTATAATGCTTCGGATTATAACGATTACAGCAGCGAGGATGCCAAATTTTGGCATATCGAGCAGACCGGCGACAGCAGTTATGCAGCCATGCAGCAGTCAAACGATCTTACCTTCCTGGGCAAGCTGACCTATAAACCGACCGGAAAAATGAAAATCGCCTTGATGCATACTTTCAACGATCAGGCGGCACAAGGCTATTCGCACTATTTGAAATACAATCCCGACGCACGCGGCAAGGATTATCATCAGTCCAATTTTACGGTATTATCCGTGAACCATATGATCAGCAATGCCTTTTTTTATGAAGTCAAGGGCTCGTATCTGAACAATGTTCTGCAAAATTATGCTTATCAAGATCCCCTGGACCCGCGATATTTGCATCCGCGCTACCATGGCCTGGGCTATCCCGGTTTTTCCACCGGAGGTTCGCCTTCCCCGGGTAAAAGCCGCGATGCGTTTTTGGAAAAAAATTTCAAATTCGACATGACCTGGCAGGCTGATCACCATCACAGCCTAAAGACCGGCCTGCAGTATATCGATCACACGGTCGACCGACAACGGGTGGATGTGCGCAATGTCTATTTCCGTACTCCGGTAGAAAATATATCGGTTCAAGATCCGCTGACGGGCAAGATCGACTGGCCTTTTTACCAGTTGGAAGTACTGCCGGTAACGCCAAAGACGATGGACGTATACAAGGTCCATCCGTACGAATTCGCTTTTTATGTTCAGGACAAGATGGAATTTGACCAGATGGTGGTCAATCTGGGGCTGCGTTATGATTATTTCAATCCGGATCAGGTGTATCCCTCGGATCGTCGCAATCCGGACAATGAGCTCATCCTGCCGGAAAGCATGCAGTCCCAATATCCCCAGGCGGCGGCGCAAACGCAGTGGAGTCCGAGGTTCGGACTGGCTTATCAATTGAGCAATCAGGCGATTTTGCATTTCAGCTATGGTCATTTTTTTCAAATGCCGCCCATGTATGCGTTATATGCCAACAATATTTTCCGCGTGCCGCTCAGCGATTACGGCACTACCATGGGCAATGCACAGCTGCACGCACAAAAGACCATTACCTACGAGATCGGCTTGTGGCAGGAAGTAATGACCGGCATGGGATTAGAGTTGGCGCTTTATTACCGCGACATTTATGATTTGTTGAGCACCAAGATTATCAGCACTTATAACCAGATCGAATATGGCCTGTACACCAACAAGGATTACGGCAATGCCCGCGGCCTGGAAGTCAAATGGAATTTGAACCATAAAAAATTATACGCCGAGGTGAATTACACGTTGGCGTACACCAAGGGCAACGCGGACAATCCGCTGCAGACCTTTACGCGCGCCGGCAACAGCATGGATCCCATTAAAAGGCTCATTCCCATGTCGTGGGATCAACGTCATACCATCAACTTCATAGCCGGTTATACCATGCATAATCTGGGCGCGACCGTGACCGCCAAATACAATTCCGGCGTCCCGTATACGTTTACGCCGCTGCGGGAAAGCAGCCTGTACAACGTCAATCTTTATCAGAACAACGATTATCAGCCGGGCGGCTATACCGTGGATTTGACCGGTTATTACCAATTCCCGCTCATGGGCAAATATAAAGCCCGCCTCATTCTGACCGTTTATAATTTGTTGGATCGTTTGAACGCTCAGTGGGTGTACAGCGACACCGGTCAGCCTTATGTGACCGTGGTGCGGGAAGGAGATCTGGCTTCGCATCACAGCGATTTCAACGATTATTATGATCGTATTAAAAATCCATCGGCCTATTCGGCGCCGCGACAGATCAAAATCGGTTTTGGCGTTGATTTCTGATCTGATGAGATCAACCAGTGTATGAAGGAATGCATTGTATGATAAAACGGATGAACAGGATTTTTTATTTCAGCCGAATTCTGCTGTTGATCAGTGCGGCCGTATTGGCGCAGGGCAAACTGTACGATGGCCCGGAGGATCCGGCCGGCGACAAGACCGCCATACGCGAAGGATGGATGAACGGCAACCGTGTTCTGCTCTATATCGACAACAACGGGACCATATCGGACATGAGCAAACCGCTGAGCTCCAAATGGCCCAACGCCTATGACGGCCTGCGCATGATCGATCAGGTCAATTTGATGATCGGCGGCGAGGTGTATGTGCGCCATGATTCGGTGGTCATCCAGAATCTGCTAGAACTGAACCAGGCGCCGGAGCAAATCGATACCCTTTATTTTATAGAGTCCAACGGTTCCATGTTGCATAAGGATCAAAACTATTACAATACCGTCGATTGGTCTTTTTATCCGGTGCCGGGCTATGCCAACGAAACACAGGACTATCTGGCCATGAGCAACCGGCCGGATTCATGGCCTCCTGCAGGATGGCCGTCCACAGGGTATGAAAAAAAATGGCCGGGTGAATGGAACGGCCGATTCGGACGCGGGATTAAATACGCTGATCTGGAAACCTTTTTTGTTTATAACGACGCCCAGGATTTGGAATACATTATTAATCAGAACGCCAATGAAACGTTGATCACCAATCGGCCGCATTATCTTCCCCGGCGAGGCGTCGCCATCGGCAAGTATCCCAACGGCATGACCTATCCTGTGACGACGCAGGCCGGCTTGCCCTGGGGCGGCATGGGCATTCGCGTGGCGCAACGCGGTTTTCAGTGGAACAATCCCGAAGCCAGGGATATGATTTTTTTTGAATATGACATCTCGAACCTGTCCGATTATGATTTAATGGTTTGCGGTTTCGGTTATCGCCAGGACCTGGCTGTGGGCGATGAGCACGGCCCGGATGACGACCTCGGCTATTTCGATAAACAATTGGATATGGCCTACGCCTGGGATTTCGACGGTGTTGGCGTGGGCGGCTATAAACCCGGCACCATCGGCATGGCCTATCTGGAAAGCCCGGGACGCGGCTGGGACAACATTGACAACGACGAGGACGGCCTGATTGATGAAAAACGGGATAACGAGGCCGGTGCGCTTGTCGGTCCTACGGACGGTATCAGCAATGTCGATAAGTTTTTGGCATTTTATAGTCTGACCAGAGACGACCTGCGTGAACACTATGCCGGCGATGAGGACCAGGATTGGCGTGACGGCGTGGATCTTAACGGCGACGGCGATTACAGCTATTACGACAGCGAAAAAAGACTGTGGTTTCTGGATCCGGGCGAGTTTGCCGGCGACGACGTGGGACTGGATGGCGTGGGTCCTCTGGATTTGAACTATGCCGGTCCGGATCAGGGCGAAGGCAATCACAAACCCGACTACCAGGAGGGCGTCGGCTGTGAGCCCAATTTTGCCGCCACGGATATCACCGAATCGGATATGATCGGCCTGACCACATTTCGCATGCACGATCTGGGTCTGCAGGATGCCGAATTGCATGCGTATAATGACAAATCCGTCTGGCGCAGAATGACGTCCCATGTTTTCGATACCTACACCTATACGGAACCTGTTACCTTGTTCTTCATTTTTGCCTCCAGCGAATTTCCCGTTTACAAGGGCAGAACCGAGCGCATTTCCATGGGCATGCTGCATGCGTATGAGAGTCTGCAGGATCTGAGTTCCGCCAATCACGTGGCGCCCATACTTTACAGTCTTAAAAAGACCGCGCAATTGATCTATGAACGGGATTATCGGTTTGCGCAACCGCCGATCATGCCTACGCTCTCTGCGCGCGCCGGCGACGGCGCGGTGTATCTGTCCTGGAACAGCACATCCGATCAAAATACGCGTGAGCCGTTTTTAAACAACATCAACGATTTCGAAGGTTATAAACTCTATCGCGCGTCGGATAAACTGATGACCGATGCGGAAGTGATCACCGATGGCATGGGCAATCCGTTCGCCAAAAAACCGATATTCCGATGTGATAAAATCGATTCGATACAGGGTTATGCCAAATATGGCGCCGTAAACGGCACGCTCTATTACCTGGGCGATGAGACCGGTTTACAGCATTATTACATCGACCGTACGGTGCAGAACGGCCGCACCTATTATTACGCTCTGGTGGCCTACGATTATGGGCATCCGACGATTGTCGACGGCGGCCTGTCGCCCACCGAGAACAACGTCGTAATAGAGCTGGACGAGGCCGAAGAAATCCGCCGCCTGGGCATCAACGTTCAGGTGGCAACGCCAAGAGCCAATGCTGCCGGTTATGAAGTGCAAGCGGTGGAATTTTCACATACGAGGGAACTGATCGGCACCGAATGGCCCAGCTTTGAGGTGTTCTCCGCGCAGGAACTGAAAACCAACCATCAATATTACATGACGTTTGATGTTGATACGCTGGATCATTACGAAAGGAACAAGCGTTATCGACATCCCAAAGATATCCATTATCAAAATTTTGGATTTCGCATTTACGACAAGACGGCTAATAATCGTTTAGCTTATGAAGAGGGACCTCATTACTATTCCGGCGACAACGTGCGCACCGATACCATCAGCTTTAATCTTGGCGCTTTGGCCAGATCTTACCGATTTGTCACTTTGAATGAGAAAAGCGTTGTCTCTGATGTTTTTGACGGTTTGCAGATGTTGCTGTCAGGCTTGCCAAACCGGCCTGTGGTTAATTTCGGTCGCACCGGTTGGGTAGAAGGCAAGGCGCCCATGCAGGTCCGTTTCAACAGCAACGGTTATATATACTATCCCTGGTGCTATGAAATTGTGTTCACCTCCAATGAGACGGCGCACACCACTCTGAGCAATGTTCAGGAGAGCCAGGTGGACGGCGCCGGAGCGGATGTTGCCAAAAATCAAATACTGTGGAAATCAAATTTTAACTTTTATGTGGTCGACAAGACTTTTCCGGATTCACTCGGGCAATATGAACGACTGGATCTGTTGCGCACCGATTATGACCGCAACGGTCAATTCGATCCGCAGATGGACGAGGTCCTGGTGGGCTATACGGTAGCCACCGGCAACTATAAACGTTTTAAAGGAACCATCTTTAGTTTGAACTTTAACGAATGCGAAGCCGGCGGCGCCTACCCCCGACCGGGCGACGTTTATCGCATCGATTTCAAACGGCCCTATTTTTCCACCGACAGTTTGTGGTTCACCGTAAAAGAGTTGCCGCCGGTGCAGGTGCAAAAACTGAACGATGATATGGACAAGATCCAGGTGGTTCCCAATCCTTACATTGCCACCAACGCCATGGAACCCGCGGTCGCCAATCGGTTTTTGAACCAGAGACGCCGTCTCATGTTCACCCATATTCCGGCTGACTGCGAGATTCACATTTTTACCGCCAGCGGCATCCTGGTGGACAAAATAGTGGTCGATAACGAACCTGCCAACGGCGCCGTGCATTGGGATTTGCTGTCCAAGGAGGATTTGGAAATTGCCGCCGGTATGTATTTTTACCATGTCAAATCGAACGCAACCGGCAAGGAAAAGCTGGGAAAATTTGCGGTAATTAAATGACCCGCCGGCAACACCGGGTCTAAAAGTGAACTGGACATTATGCCTGGGGCAATATGACTAGAAAATTTTTGCTACTCACGCTCATGTTGGGCTTGGCGTGCGATTTGGCGGCGCAGAACAAACCCTATCGTGTCGGCACGACAGCCTGTAATTTTTTGGAAATGGGCATCGGCGGCGCCGGCAATGCCATGGGCGACGCTTATGTCAGCGTGGCGCGGGATATCTCCTCCCTCTACTGGAATCCGGCGGGCCTGGCTTATATGGAAAACAATGAAGTGCTCTTTATGTATCAGCCCTGGCTGTTGGATACCTATTTCGGATTCGCCGGCGCTGCCATTGTGCTGCCGCGACTTGGTACGCTGAGCTTTGGCATCAGCAACATGGATTTCGGACGTACGCCGGTGACCACTCTGGAAATGCAGGACGGCACCGGCGAGACGTTTGCCGCACGAGAAAGCGCCATCACCCTGTCCTATTCCCGCAAATTGGCGCAGTGGTTTTCTTTTGGTTTCAGCGGCAAGTGGGTTTCTTCCAGCATCTGGCATATGTCTGCCCAGGCGCTGGCTGTGGATTTGGGCGTGGTGGTGAATACGCCGTTTTTCTCTTTTAGCGGCAATCCCAATGACGGCATGAACATCGGCATGAGTATTTCCAACTATGGTACGAAAATTAAATATGACGGCATCGATTTGTTGACCTCCATCGATATTCTCCCGGAACAGAACGGCAATTACAAGGATTTGGAAGGCCAGTATCGTTTACAAGGCTGGGAACTGCCGCTGATCTTCCGCATCGGCGCTTCGATTACGCCGCTGGCCAATGATTTTCATCGTTTGACCCTGGCGATCGATGCGTTGCACCCTAACAACAACAACGAATCGATTAACTTGGGATCTGAATATCGGGTAAACGCCTTTGGCGCCGGCCGGTTTTACCTGCGCGCCGGATATAAAGGACTTTTACTCGATGATTCACAATACGGTTTGACCTTTGGCGGCGGCATTCATTTGAGTCTGATGAGAAATCAGGCGCTCAAAATCGATTATGCCTATCGGGACATGGGGATGCTGGGCAACAGTTCCATCTATTCGATCGGTTTGACTTTTTAATTCGCATACATGCTTGATCAATATTCTGACATTGTGAAAAAATTAATTCATTAAAAGGAGGCTCTTGTCGTGAGATCCAGACTAGTCATTTTACCGGTGATTGTTTTGATGGTGATCATTTCCGGTCTTTTTTATGATGGCCATGCGCAAACCACCGGAAAGATACAGGGGCATGTCAAGGACGCTGCAACCGGAGAAGGATTGCCCGGCGTCAATGTGCTGATCGAAGGAACCGCCAAAGGCGCCATAACCGATCCCAACGGCGATTATTACATCCTGAATGTACAGCCCGGGACCTATATCCTGCGCGTCAATATGATCGGTTATGAAATTAAACGCATCACCAATGTAGTCGTATCCGTCAATCGCACCGCCAACATCAATGTGGATCTGACCACCACCGTTCTGCAGGGGGGGGAAGTGGTCGTCACCGCTTCCAAGGTTGCGGTGAAAAAAGATCAAACCGGTTCCATCCGCAATGTCTCTTCCGAGCAAATCGGACTTTTGCCGGTCGAGGACCTGAGCGAGGTGATCCAGATGCAAACCGGCGTTGTCGACGGCCACTTTCGCGGCGGACGTCTCACCGAGGTTTCCTACATGATCGACGGCATGCAGATCAACGAAGCCTATGGCGGAACGGATCAAACCGTTGAAGTCGAAAAAGAGGCTGCTCAGGACCTGGAGGTCATCACCGGAACTTTTAATGCCGAGTATGGCCGGGCCATGAGCGGCATTGTCAATGTGGTCACCAAGGACGGCCGCGATTCCTTTCACGGTTCTGCTTCATCTCACTTTTCCAACTTTTACACCGGCAACAAAGACGTGTTTATCGGCCTGAAAGACACGGATTTGGCCAGGAACCAGGATTATAAGGTGCAGTTGGAGGGTCCGGTCTTGAAGAACCATGTCACCTTTTTCACCAATTTTCGCTATCAAAACAACAAGGGACATATCAACGCCATCCGTCGTTTCAACGTCAATGACTTTACCGAGTTTTCCGTACCCAATACCTTTGATCAGGAAACGCCGTGGGACGCTTACATTAACGGCGTGCGCTACTATTCCGAACATACCGGCGACGGCGCCACGGTGCCCATCAACACCTACGAGGGTTACTCTTTTCTAGGCAAACTGTCGTTCAAACTCGGCGCCGATTTAAAAATGTCCCTGATGAATACCTGGAATTACAGCAAACAGCCGAACACCGGCCATGGTTACAAATACAAACCCGATGGCCGCGCCTATCATTACGACGAGACCAAGATGTACGTCTGGCAACTCAATCATCTGATCTCGAACAGCGCGTTTCACGATTTAAAAGTCTCTTATACGGATAATTTATATAAATACTATTTGTATGAAAATCCGTTGGATTTGCGCTACGTCCATCGCGGCTATGCAACGGGCGCCGGCGGATTTTCCTCCGGTGGACAGGACTATGGCCATAACAAACGTACGCTGAACGATCTCAATGTAAAATACGATCTGAACTGGCAGGTGAACAAAAGGCACAGTCTGAAAACCGGCGTGTTGTATACCAGTCACGAACTGCACAATGAACCTACGAACGTCCAGAACAAACTGCGCGGCACGCCGTTGGCAAATTATTATACCTATAATCCGGAAACACAAAAGGTCGATTTTTATCCCTATCTGGCTGAATTGGTGCCGGATTCCGCCATTTCCATGGATGTGTATACGAGAAAGCCCTATGAGCTTTCCATGTATATGCAAGACAAAATGGAATTCAATGAAATGGTGGTCAATGTGGGATTACGCTGGGACTATTTCAATCCCAACACCAAATACCCCTCGCAACTCCGAAATCCCGCCAATCAATTGAAATTTTATCAAAAGGATGCTCAGGGTCAGATTCTGTATGATCAAAACGGCAATCCGCTCTACGACACCGAGCGCATGACCACGTACCTGGATTCGGATGCCAAAGTTCAGCTTTCACCGCGATTCGGTCTTTCCTATACTTTGAGCAAAGCGGCTGTTTTGCATTTCAGCTATGGCCACTTTTTCCAAATGCCGCCGCTCTATGCCATGTACAGCAATTATCGTTTCATGGTGCCGCCCAACAATTTCGGCACCATTCACGGCAATCCGCAGATCGAAGCAGAAAAGACCGTACAGTATGAAATGGGCATTTGGCAGGAGTTGATGCCGGGCATGGGACTGGAATTGTCCGTCTATTACAAGGATATCTATGATCTGTTGAGCGCCGTCGTATACACCACCTATAACCAGATCAAATACGGTTTGTACAGCAATAAGGATTACGGCAACGCTAAAGGCTTTGAGTTAAAGTATGACTACACCTTTGGGCGTTGGGCGCTGTTCCTGAACTATACCTTGCAGTACACGCGCGGCAACGCCGACAATCCGACCTCTACCTTTTCGCGGGCCGGTGAGAGCCTGGACCCGGTGCCCTATCTGATTCCGTTGAGTTGGGATCAGCGGCACACTTTGAATGCCAGTCTCGGTTACACCGGACGGAATTACAGCCTGACCTTGACCGGATATTTCAATTCAGGCATGCCCTATACCTTTACGCCGGTTTCTGTCAGCCCGCTGGCCAAACAGACGTTGTATGAAAACAATTCCAAGCGGCCGAGCACCCTGTCGTTTGATCTGCGCGGCAATTATGATTTTAAAATTGCGGGCAATCACAACCTGCGCCTCTTTCTCTCGATCTATAATCTGTTGGATCGTAAAAACGAACTTTACGTCAATTCGAGCACCGGACGCGCATATACGGCCATTATCTATCCGATCGATATCCTGACTTTTCGCAGCAATTTTAACGATATTTATGATTCTGTGAAAAATCCGTACATGTACTCCACGCCGCGCGAAATCAAGATCGGTCTCGGGTATATGTTCTAATTTCAGTTGCGATGAACTCTAACAATAGAGGTTTTTGTCATGATCGTAAAAAGAATGAATCTGAGGGCTTTTATCTGGAGCATGCTGCTCCTCTGCCCGCTATTCACGCAAGCCCAGGAACCCTATCGAGCCGGCACTACCAGCGCCAATTTCCTTGAGATCGGTTACGGCTGCAACGGCATTGCCATGGGCGAGGCAAACGTCAGTTCGGTGCGCGACGTTTCTTCCATTTATTGGAATCCGGCCGGACTGGGTTATATGGAGAAAAATGAACTGCAGGTCATGCATCAACCCTGGCTGGCGGACATCAGTACCGCCTTTGTCGGTCTGGGTTATGTAACCCGAATGGGCACCATCGGCCTTGGTTTTGTCTATACGGGTTTTGGTGAAGAGGAGGTGACCTCCATGCTCATGCAGGAAGGCACTGGTGAGAAATTTGACGGACTGGATTACGCAGTCAGTCTTTCCTATGGTAGAAAATTGGCGCAATGGTTTTCATTCGGCATCTCGGGCAAGTATATCAATTCCCGCATCTGGCATGAAAGCGCCAGTGCGGTGGCTCTTGATCTGGGCGCTGTGGTCAACACTTCGTTCCTGTCCTGGACCGGAGAACAGAACGCCGGTATGTCCATCGGCATGAGCATTGCCAATTACGGCACGCGGCTGCAGTACAACGGCATCGACCTCAAGCGGCCGATCGATGAATCGCCGAACGAAGCCGGCAATTTTGAATATGTGCCTGCGCGTTATGAAACACAATCATGGGAACTGCCGCTGATTTTCCGCATCGGCGTTTCCGCCTATCCGCTTTATACTTCCCAGCATCGCGTGATGGTTTCCGTTGATGCGTTGCACCCGAACAACAACAGCGAGTATGTGAACGTGGGCGGAGAATACCGGTTGATTCTGCCCGGCGTCGGCGAGCTGGCCTTGCGCGGCGGATATAAAGGATTGGCCATGGTCGATTCGGAATACGGCATGGCCGTTGGCGGCGGCGTGTTGATAAAATATTTGCACAACAACGCTTTGACAATCGATTACGCCTATCGGCAGATGGGCATGCTGGGCAATATGCATGCCTACACTCTGGGTTTGACATTTTAAAGCATGGTTGCGCTATGAAAAAAACGGTTTTACTCATTTTGCTGTTATTCGCTCTCAGTCTCGATGTCCGGCTCCGGGCTCAGGGAAGATACTATGAAGGACCGGATGATCCTGCAGGCGACATCGCGGCAGAGCGGGCGGGATGGATGACCGGCAATCGCGTATTGCTCTATTTTCGCAACACCACCGAGCTGTCCGATTGTTGTGATCTCGGCTATGATGTTTCCAAATGGCCCAACAATTATCAGGGCAGTAAGATGCATGACGGCATCTGCATCCTCATCGGCGCCCGCGTGTATGTGGAAAACGATTCCATTCCGGTCACCAATCAGAATGTAATCCAAAGCCGCTCTGATCTGGATACGCTGTATTTTTGTCAGTCCAGTTATCGGGAACATATGGACCGGAATAACGAGCAGACCATTGAGTGGGGCATGTATCCGGTGTTCGGCTATTTCAATGAATTGAGTGAAACTCCGGCCATGAGCAATCTCCCCGATTCCTGGCCGCCGGAGGGTTGGCCCGCACAGGGCGATGTGAAAAAATGGCCGGGCGAATGGAACGGACGATTCGGCCGCGGCATCATGAAAGCGGACCAGGAATGCTACTTTGTGGTCAACGACGCCCAGGATCAGGAATATGTGGGACCGGAAGACAAAATCAAATATATACCGCGCCCGGGAATCCGCATCGGTTACAAGCGACCGGATGTGACCATTCAAAAAGGGCTGCCCTGGGGCGGCGTCGGCGTGCGCAATGAGGTGCGTGGCTTTCAGTGGAGCAATCCCTCGGCCATGGACGCCATTTTCTGGGAATATACCATAGCCAATATTTCCAATTATGATATCCCGGAAATGTACTTTGGCATTTACACCGACAATGCCGTGGGCGGCGAAGAATATGACGGCGCCGACGACATCGCCTATTACAACAAACCGCTGAATATGTGTTACTCCTGGGATCTGGACGGCATTCCGTTGGGCGGCGGAAAACAGCCGGGCGTATTCGGCTTGTCGTTTCTCGAAAGTCCGGGCATTCCCTATGACCTGGTCGACAATGATCTCGACGGCCTGCTGGATGAACGCCGCGACAATCGGGCCACACAACTGGTAGGCCCCACCGAGGGTATTCATAATTTGTCCCAGTTTCTCGCCTTTTACAATCTGAAGGAAACCGATCTCAAGCCACATTGGGATGCTGATGAAGATCAGGACTGGCGCGACGGCATGGATGTAAATAACAACGGCAAATACGACATTGGCGAAGACCCCGGCGACGACCTCGGCCTGGACGGCGTCGGCCCTTATGATTTGAACTATAACGGACCGGACGAAGACGGAACCGAATGCAATCATAAACCGGATCTTTTAGAAGGCATCGGCGCTGAACCCAATTTCGGCCTGACCGATGTCAACGAGTCCGATATGCTCGGTCTCACCTCATTCCGTTACGTATTTTTATGGGGCGAGGACGGTTACAGCATCATGAACGACAAAAACACCTTCAGGCTGCATAACGAGAAAAAGTTCGATGAAGCACAGATGGTGCCGCAAAATTTTGTCGAGCAGTTTGCTTCCGGTCTGTTCCCCCTGTACAAAGGATTGACCGAACGCATCTCCATGTCCGAACTGCATGCCTATGATCCGTTGGCCGGGTTGAATTCCGACAGCCATAAATCGCCTTCGCTGTTCCGGCTGAAAGAGGTCGTGCAATTGATTTATGAATCCGATTACCGCTTTGCGCAACCGCCGCTGATGCCGACGTTAAAGGCCACGGCGGCGGACGGCAAGGTCTTTTTGCACTGGGATGACAAATCGGATAAATTCACCCGGGATTCATTTGTCAAAAACGCCAATGATTTTGAAGGATATAAACTCTATCGCTCGACGGACAAGTATGTCGCGGACCCGATGACCATCACCGACGGCTACGGCACCCCGCTGCTGCGGCAACCGATATTCCAGTGCGACAAGATCGATAACAAGGAAGGATTTACCGATTTCGGTCTGATCAACGGCATGGGTTATTACCTGGGCGAGGACAGCGGGTTAATACACTCGTTCATAGATAATACCGTGCAGAACGGCCGCACCTATTATTATGTACTGGTCGCTTACGATTACGGCATCCGGGACGTGGGCACCGGTATTTCTCCGTCGGAAAACAGTTTTGTTCTGGAAGTGGATGAGAACGAAAATATCCGCAAGATTTCACCAAACGTGGCCGTGGTCAAGCCCCATCAATACGCCGCCGGTTATCGCCTGCCCGGGATTGAAATCGATAAGGAAAGAAGCACGGCTGCGGCGCAAAAGTATCAAATCACGCCGGAGCTGTTTGACTATCTCGATGCCAAAAAAGACCACACCTACAAGGTCAAGTTGAACGTCACGGAAGCGTTCTATGAACAGTCCAATGCGCGCTATCGAAGCCCGTATGACGCACTCTATTTCAACGACGGCATTCGCGTGTGGGATATTACCGGAAAAGACACCCTGGTGTACGAAGAGAACACCATCGATTTTGTCGCGCAGAATTTCGATTCGGTACGCTATACGGAAACCTACAATCTGTTTTATGATTTTTATATTCTGACCACGAAACGGGAGATCGTCACGGACGTGTTCGAAGGCCTGCGGCTGCGACTGTATAATCCCAGCGTCTTTGCCGAGTACGACCCGGAAAACAGCGGTTGGATTACCGGCCATGCGCCGATCAACATTCATTTAAAGATGCACCAAAACAATCCCAAGGGACTGCCCTACTGGGATGCCTTTCGCTACTATCCGTGGCACTATGAATTAGTGTGGACCGGCAATTCATCCGCATACAAGACGCGGTCAAAATTGATACCCAAAATAACCGATCACCTGGGCAATTTCCTGACCACCCGCGATTATCTGACCAACGTCTCTTACGATTTTTACATCGTCAACAAATCATTTGTCGATTCCACCGGCAATTACCCGTTGATGGATATGGTGGTTCACGACGTCAATAAAAACGGCGTCTTTGATGCGGATGCGGACTATGTACTGGTCAGCGATGCCGTCTACGACAAACGCACCAAGACCTATGTCTGGTCCGGGACGATTTTTACGATCGATTTCATCAATGCGGCCATGAGCAATAATCTGCCCAAGGCTAATGATGTTTACCGGCTTGATTTCAAACGGCCCTTCCATTACAACGATTCCCTGGTCTTCAAGGTAACGGGGTTGCCGAACGATCTCGATGAGCAGGCCCTGGATGAAGATATGGATCAAATCAAAGTGGTTCCCAATCCCTATGTGGTGACCAATACCATGGAGCCGGCCGTAGCGAATTGGCAGCGGAATCAGGGACGGCAGTTGATGTTCACCCATGTCCCGGCCCAATGCACGATCAAGATATTCACGCTCAGCGGCGTATTTGTTGACGAACTGGTCGTCAATAATGCGACAGAGCATTCTTCCGTCTCTATGAACCGGAATTCTCAAGCCAACGGCACAGCCCATTGGGATTTGCGCAGCAAGGAAGGGCTGGAGGTGGCGGCTGGATATTATCTCTATCAGGTGGAATCCAAAATTACCGGCGATAAAAAGATCGGCAAATTTGCCATCATAAAGTGAAAGGTGTTTGATGAGCGTGACCCGGTTTTCTGCAATCTGTCTGACATTAGTGCTCTGGAGTGTGCAGGGCCTTTATTCGCAAAGTCGTCCCTATGAAGGTCCGGATGATCCGGCTTCGGATATTGCCGCTGAAAGAGCGGGCTGGATGACCGGAAATCGGGTTCTGCTGTTTTTTCGCAACACCACCGAGTTGGGCGATTGCTGCGATCTGGGCTATGATGTGGCCAAGTGGCCCAATAATTTTGAAGGCAGCAAAAGTCATGACGGTTATTCATTGATGATCGGCGCCCGAGTATATGTGGAAAACGATTCTCTTCCGGTGACCAACGGCGTTTCCGCTCATGGCGCCGGCAACCTGGACACGTTGTATTATATTCAAGCCAGTTACCGCGTGATGATGGAAACGGATCCCACGGGCACCATCGAATGGGGATTCTATCCCGTGTTCGGCTATTTTAACGAACTGGGCGAAACGCCGGCCATGAGCAATCTGCCCGGTTCCTGGCCGGTCGCCGGCTGGCCGGCGCGCGGCGATGAACGCAAATGGCCCGGCGAGTGGAACGGTCGTTTTGGCCGCGGGGTGATGAAGGCGGATCAGGAGTGCTATTTTGTCGCCAATGATGCACACGACCAGGAATATCTCGGCCCGGAAGATGTGGTGCGCTATTATCCCCGAAGAGTGTATGGCGCCGATGGTAAAATCATTTCCGATGTCCGCATCGGCGATAAAAATCCGGATGTGACCATTCAGAAGGGATTGCCCTGGGGCGGCATCGGCATCCGCGCCGAGGTGCGCGGTTTTCAATGGAGCAATCCTTCGGCCATGGATGCGATTTTTTGGGAATACACCATGGCCAATATTTCCGCGAACGATCTGCCCGAGATATTTTTCGGCCTGCTGCTGGATAACGCCGTCGGCGGCGAAGAGTATGACGGCGCGGACGACAATTCCTATTTCAACAAACGTCTGAATTTGTGCTACTCCTGGGACTTGGACGGCATTCCCATGGGCGGCGGCAAAGCGCCGGGCGTGCTGGGCGTCGCCTACCTGGAGAGCCCGGGCATTCCCTATGACCTCATCGACAACGATCAGGACGGTTTGCTCAATGAAAAACGAGATAACCTGGCGACTGCCCTGGTTGGGGCGCAGGACGGCATCCATAATTTAACCGACTTTTTAACTTATTATAATTTGAAAGAATCCGACCTGAAACCACACTGGGACGCTGATGAGGATCAGGACTGGCGGGACGGTGTGGATGCCAACAACAACAAGGTATATGACATCGGTGAAGACCCGGGCGATGATCTCGGCCTCGACGGCGTTGGACCCTATGATTTGAATTATACCGGTCCGGACGCCGACGGCACGGAATGCAATCACAAGCCCGATCTTTTGGAAGGCGTGGGCGCAGAACCCAATTTCGGCCTGACCGACGTCAATGAATCCGACATGCTGGGATTGACCACTTTTCGCTATTGTATGAACTGGAGTTCCGGATATGCCGGCAATCCGTCGGCAGATCAAAAGACCTTTGAATTTCTCTCCTCCGGTATTTTTGACGAAGCGCAGATGAGCCCGCAAAACTATCTGGAAGAGTTCGCTTCCGGACTGTTTCCGCTGCATGCCGGTTTAACGGAACGCATCTCCATGTCCGAGTTGCACGCCTATGATCCTTTGGCCGGATTAAATTCTTCAGAGCACCGGGCGCCGGCCTTGTTTCGCCTCAAAGAGGTGGTGCAGCTTATATATGAATCGGATTATCGCTTTGCCCAGCCGCCTCTGCAGCCGACGCTGACGGCAACGCCCGGCGACGGCAAGGTGCTGCTGCACTGGGACGACAAGTCCGACCGGTATACGCGGGATGCGTTTGTCAAGAATGCCAACGATTTCGAAGGATATAAACTGTATCGTTCCACCGATCCCTTTATGGACGACCCCATGATCATCACCGACGGTTATGGCAGTGAGACCCTGCGACAGCCGATTTTCCAGTGCGATAAAATCGATAACAAAATCGGCTTTACCGATTTCGGATTAATCAACGGCATGGGGTATTATCTTGGTGACGACAGCGGCCTTTATCATTCTTTCATGGATAATACGGTGCAAAACGGTCGCACCTATTATTATGTGCTGGTGGCGTACGATTACGGCGTTCCGGAAGTGGGCACGGGCATTCCGCCGTCGGAAAACTCCTATGTCCTCGAACTGGATGAGAATGAAAATATCCGGCGCATCTCGCCCAATGTGGCGGTGATCAGGCCCCATCAAACGGCTGCCGGTTATGAAATGCCGGGAATTCAAATCCAGGAAAACGCCTGTACGCCGGTGGCGTTGAAATATAATTTTCAACCCGAGATTTACGATCATTTGCACATCAAAAACGGTCATACCTATAAAGTGCAGCTGATCGTCAACGAGGTCGATCATAGTCAGTCCAATGCCCGCTATCGCAGTCCCTATGATGCGCTTTATCTCAATGACGGCATCCGTGTTTACGATGTGACCCGGCATGACTCATTAATATATGAAGAGACCAGAGAAAGGTACATCGGCACGCACCTGGACACCATCAAGTATGTCAATTTATTCAACGACTGGACGGTCTATAAATTTTTAACGCTCAAGGAAGAGATTGTCACCGACGTGTTCGACGGCGTGCGCCTGCGATTCCGCATGCCGCAGATATTTGCCGAATACGACTCTGTGAATTCCGGATGGGTGACCGGCGATGCGCCGTTGGTGTTCCGCCGCAAGCAGTTAAGCAATCCCAAAGGATTGCCCTATCGCGACATCTGGCGTTTTTTTCCGTGGCATTATGAAATCGTCTGGACGGACAACTCTACCGCTTACAAGAGCCGCGTACAAATCGGTCCCCAGTTTACCGATCACGAGGGCAATTTTCTTCCTAAAAAAGAGGTGCTCCTGGGCCAGTCGTTCAATTTCTATGTTTTGAACAAATCCTTCAAGGATTCCACCGGCGCCTATCCGCGCATGGATATGGTGGTCCACGACAAGGACGGCAACGGGATATTTAATCCGAACCAGGACATCATTCTGGTCGGCGATGCAGTCAAGGATTCCCGATCCGGCGCCCTGGTCTGGGGTGAGACGATATTTACCATCGATTTCAAAGAGGCCAGCCTGTCCAACCGCATGCCCAGGGCCAATGACGTGTACCGTATGGATTACCTCAGGCCTTTTCATTATAACGACGCTTTTGTCTTTACGGTGCAGAACGGCGATGTTACGCTGCGATTGCTGAATGAGGATATGGAAAAAATCAGAGTGGTGCCGAATCCTTATGTGGCCACCAATGTCATGGAGCCCGCGGTCGCCAATTGGCAGCGCAACCAGCGTCGCCAGATCATGTTCACGCATGTTCCGGCACAGTGCACGATCACAATTTTCACCGTCAGCGGCGTCTTTGTCGACCAGATCGAGGTAAACAATGCACAGGAATCACGGCAGAATGTCTGGGATATGAATTCGAACGCCAACGGCACAGCGCACTGGGACCTGCGCAGTAAAGAGGGTCTGGAAGTGGCGGCCGGTTATTATATTTATCATGTGAAATCCACGCTGACCGGAGCTGAAAAAGTGGGAAAATTCGCTGTCGTAAAATAAGCAGTCTGTTTATAAATCTCTCGGAGTTGATATGCAAATGCGAACCAAGATTTTTCTCATACTATTTCTTTTATGCCTGAACACGTTGCTTGTTGCACAAGGCCGGAAATATGAGGGTCCGGATGATCCGGCCGGAGATATCGCCGCAGAAAGAGCCGGCTGGATGACCGGCAACCGTGTTTTGCTGTTCTATCGCAACACCACGGAATTGAGCGATCACGTTTCCTATTTTGTCACCAAATGGCCCAATTCCAATGAGGGAACCAAAATGCATGACGGCATCTGTCTGCTGTTGGGCGCCCGCGTATACGTTGAAAAGGATACCATTCCGGTGACAGATGCAGCCAGCATAGCCGCCAGAACCGATCTCTCTCCTTTGTACTATTGTCAATCCAGTTATCGCGAACATATGGATAGAGATCCTTCCGGAACCGTGGAATGGGGCTTGTACCCGGTATTCGGCTATTTCAACGAGTTTGGCGAAACGCCGGCCATGAGCAACCTGCCGGATTCCTGGCCCACCGCCGGATGGCCGGCTGTGGGCTCTCAGCTGATTTGGCCTGGGGAGTGGAACGGACGGTTCGGCCGCGGCGTCATGAAAGCCGACCTGGAATGCTTTTTTGTCGTCAATGACGCTCAGGACCAGGAATATCTCGAAGCGAGCGATAAAATCAAATACTATCCGCGTCCCGGCCTTCGCATCGGCGACAAGAAATCCGATGTGACCATCCAAAAGGGATTGCCCTGGGGCGGCGTCGGCATTCGCGTACAGGCCAGAGGTTTTCAATGGAGCAATCCATCGGCTCAGGACGCTATTTTCTGGGAATACGGCATTGCCAATATTTCAGATTATAATTTGCCTGAAATGTATTTCGGCATGTACACCGATAACGCGGTAGGCGGTGAATCTGCCGACGGCGCCGACGATATCGCCTTTTACAACAAATCGTTGAATATGTGCTACTCCTGGGATCTGGACGGCATTCCGGTCGGCGGCGGCACCGAACCGGGCGTATACGGATTGGCTTTTCTTGAAAGTCCCGGCATTGCCACGGACGGCGTCGACAATGATCATGACGGTTTGATCGATGAAAAGCGCGATAACAACGCAGGCCATTTGATCGGGCCGACAGACGGCATCCACAACCTGCGCGATTTTCTGACCTATTACAGCCTCGAAGAAAGTCAGCTGAAAGCACACTGGGATGCTGATGAAGATCAGGACTGGCAGGATTGGGATGACGCCAACCAGAACGGACAATATGATCCCGGCGAAGATATGGGCGATGATGTCGGTCTGGATGGCGTGGGACCTTTTGATCTCAATTACAATGGTCCTGATGCGGACGGCACTGAGTGCAATCACAAGCCAGACCGCGTCGAAGGCATTGCGGAACCGAACTTTGCCGAAACCGATGTTACGGAATCCGATATGTTGGGCCTGACCTCCTTCCGTTACATTTTCAACTGGGACGGCGACCACCATGGCGTGGCGGCTGACGAAAATCTTTTTAAACTGCACAACGAGCATGTCTTTGATGAAGCGCAGATGGTGCCGAGAAACTTTGTCGAGCAATTTGCCTCCGGACTGTTCCCACTCGGCAAAGGATTGACCGAACGCATCTCCATGTCCGAATTGCATGCGTATGAAGTCCTGGCCGGTCTGAATTCGTCCACCCATGACGCCCCGGCGCTGTTCCGGCTCAAGGAAGTGGTGCAGCTGATTTATGAAACCGATTACCGTTTCGCACAGCCGCCCTTGATGCCGACCCTGACGGCCAATCCAGCCGACGGCAAGGTTTATCTCAGTTGGGATAATCAGGCGGATCAGCTGACGCGAGACAGTTTTGCCAAAAATATCAACGATTTTGAGGGTTACAAACTGTATCGCTCAACCGATTCCTATCTGGCGGATCCGATGTACATTACCGACGGTTATGGCAGTCCGACGTTGCGCAAACCTGTTTTTCAATGTGATCTGATTGACGGCAAGAAGGGTTTTGCCGATTACGGCGAAGTCAACGGCATTGAATATTATCTCGGCAATGAATCGGGCATCACCCATTCCTTCATCGACAACACCGTGCAGAACGGCCGCACCTATTATTATGTGCTGGTGGCGTATGATTACGGTTTGCCCAATGTCGGCGGCGGCATCGGACCGTCTGAAAACACGTTTGTGCTGGAAGTGGATGAAAACGAGCAGATCAAACGCATCTCGCGCAATGTGGCGATAGTTAAAGCCCATCAGTTCGCCGCCGGCTATCCTGCTTCGGACGTCAAACTGGAGGAGAAAATCAACAGCGCCGCTGCGAAAAAAACCGATTTCCATGTGGAAATTTTTGATCGCACCAAGGCACGCAAAGGACATACCTATAAATTAAAGTTGGGCGTCAACACGCTCGGCTATACGCAAACCAACGCCCGCTTTCGCAGTCCCTACGACATCCTGTACATGAACGACGAGATTTTTGTTTACGATGCCACCAATAAGGATTCGCTGGTCTATCATGAGATGAAATTGGATCTGGCCGGTTCCAACTTTGACTCCAGTGAAACGCTGGGTTATGTGCATCTGACGACGGAGCGCGAAATCATTACCGAGCTTTTCGAAGGGTTGCGCCTGCGTTTCAAATTGCCGGCCTTTTTCCCGGTTCTGGACAGGGACCATACCGGCTGGGTGACCGGCAATTCGCCGATGCGCGTTCTATTAGCGCAACTGCAAAACACCACGGACAATCCGTTTGACCAGAATTGGCGTTTTTTCCCGTGGAACTATGAAATTGTCTTTACCGATAATCCGGCCTTTTATAAAACACGGAGCAATTTTCTGACAAAAATTCAGGATCAGCATCTGCGTTACCTGAGTACGACCAAAGACGTTCTGCTGAATCAATCGTTCAATTTTTATGTGGTCAACAAATCGTTTGTTGATTCCACCGGCAATTATCCGATCATGGATCTGATCGTCAACGATATCAACCACAATGGCAAGTTTGACCGGGAGTTTGATTATATTCTGGTCGGCGATGCGGTGCCGGATGCAAGAACCAAGACCGTTCGCTGGGGCGGAACCATGTTTTCCATCGATTTCATCAATCTGACCAGCGAAAGTCAAATGCCCAAGGCCAACGACGTCTATCGCCTGGATTTCAAACGCGGTTTCCATCACAGTGATTCGCTGATGTTTACCATATCCGGCTTTGGCGACGATCTGGACAGAGAAAAACTGAAATCCGATATGGATCAAATCAAGGTTGTTCCCAATCCTTACGTGGTAACCAACACCATGGAACCGTCTGTGGCGAATTGGGATCGCAACCAGCGACGACAGATCATGTTTACGCATATCCCGGCGCAATGCACGATCAGAATTTTTACCCTGAGCGGCATACTCGTTGATGAAATCACGGTGAACAATGACGAGAGCGTTAGAAAAAGCGGCTGGGATCTGAACTCTACCGCCAATGGCGCCTGTCACTGGGATTTGCGCAGCAAAGAAGGATTGGAAATCGCCGCCGGCTATTATATCTATCATGTCAAATCGACCGTAACCGGGGATGAGAAAATCGGCAAATTCGCGGTTATCAAATAAGGGGTCTCATTTTAATGAAAAGGGGATAATGGGTTCCAGCGCCATTATCCCCTTCATTTTAAGACAACGTCAAAAATGCTATTAGAAGGTTTGTCGTAATCGACTTCAGGAATAAATTATCTCGGAGGAACCTGTGCGAGTATTGTTTCTTTTATTAATGACCATGATCAGCAGTATTCCGGAATTTTGCATCGCCGGTGAACAGAATAATACAATGGTGCTGCAACAGGGACTGATGTTGAAACTCAAGGGTTCCCGGTCGGCCGCCTTTCTCAACGACCCGGTGGAAAAAATGCTGGTGCAGGGAACCTGGTCGGCGCCGCATGCCGGCGATCTGCTGTTCGTTAAAAAGGATACGCTCAAATGGACCCCGATGAGCGCCGATTCAAACGGATGGTTCGCAAATGATGCCTTGCCCGGCAGCTATGTGTATTGCTCGTTGCAATCCGATAAAGAAAAAATCATGCTTCTCGAACAAAAAGGAAACGATCTTGTTTACTTGAACGGCGCACTGCGAACCGGCAACCGGTATGGCGTTAAGGATGCCTATGAAGACTGGGAGCCGAAATTCAATTATTCCATCCTGCCGGTCGATCTGCGCCGGGGCCGCAATGAATTTCTTTTTTATAATACCAGGACCGACCGCATCAAAGCCGTATTAAAGCCGGTTCAAGCACCGGTTTCCATGCATGGTTTCGACAATACCTTGCCGGATTTTCTGGTCGGCGAAATGATCGATGCCTGGGGCGCTTTGGTGGTGATTAATGCGCAGAAAAAAACGCTCTCCGACGCCAGGATGGAGGTGCGCATCTCCGGCGATGTCGCGGTCGACACGCCTCTGCCTCTCATCCAGGCGATGACGGTGCGCAAGGTGGGATTCCGGCTGAAGGGCCAGCCAAGGCCTGAATCCGGCAAGGTGCAGGTCGATGTTCGCCTTTTCAGCAAAACCGGCGAAATGCTCGATCACAAAACGGTAGAGCTCGATGCAAAGCAATCCGATCAGACCCACAAACGCACTTTTGTCAGCAAAATCGACGGCAGTGTGCAATACTATGCGGTGAATCCTGCCCGCTCTGAGAACAAACAGAAAGAAAAAGCTCTCGTTCTATCTGTACATGGCGCCGGCGTAGAGGCTATCAATCAGGCCAATTCTTACAACGGCAAAACCTGGGCTTTTATTGTATCGCCCACTAATCGCCGGCCCTTTGGTTTTAACTGGGAAGATTGGGGCCGGATCGACGCCCTGGAGGTTCTTGAATTGGCGCAAAAAACTCTGCCGATCGATCCGGAACGCATCTATCTAACCGGCCATTCCATGGGCGGTCACGGCGCCTGGCACATCGGCGCCATGCATCCGGACCGGTTTGCCGCCATTGGACCCAGCGCCGGCTGGATCAGCTTTTGGTCCTATCGGGTGCGCGATGACCAGGAAACCCCATCACCGATGCAAGAGATGCTTACCCGTTCCAGCAAACCCAGCCGGACCACAGAGTTGGCGGAGAATTATAAGCAACTCGGCATCTATATTCTTCACGGCGGCGCTGACGACAATGTCCGGCCTGATCAGGCGCAGCGCATGGTCGAACATTTAAAGCCGTTTCACCACGATTTTTATCATCATGAAGAACCGGGTCAGGGGCATTGGTGGGACCTCTCCGACGAACCCGGCACCGATTGCGTGGACTGGCCGGCCATGTTTGATTTTTTCAGCCGACATTGCCGTCCGGAAAAGGAACGTATCCGCAAGATCGAATTCATCACCGCCAATCCGGGCATCTCTGCGCAGAACAACTGGCTGTCCATTGAAGCGCAAATCAAACCCCTGATGTTGAGCAAGGTCGCTGTTCAGGCTGATCCCGGTCAACGCCGGTTTGTTGGCCATACTGAAAATGTCGCACGCCTCGCATTCGATCTTTCCGTGCTGCCTCAGGATGGACTTGTGCAGATTCATCTCGATGAACAGCCATTGAAGGATGTGAGCCGGCCTGAGAAAGGGGAAAAGCTTTTTCTGGAAAAAAGCGGTCAACAATGGAAAATTATTCCACAACCGGATCTTCAGCAAAAAGGACCGCATCGCAACGGCACGTTTAAAGATGCTTTTAACAACCGCGTCATTTTTGTCTATGGTACCCACGGCGATCAGGGACAGAATGAGTGGGCTTTCAACAAGGCGCGTTATGATGCCGAGTATTTGTGGTACCAGGGCAACGGCTCGGTGGATGTGCTGGCTGATGACGATTTCGATCCGGCAAAAGAACCGGATCGCAACGTCGTTATCTATGGAAACAGCCAGACCAATTCTGCCTGGAAGAGTCTGCTCTCCGGCAGTCCGATTCAGGTTTTCAATGCGCAGGTGATGATCGGCGATAAAAAAATCAGCGGTAAAAATTTATCCTGTTTGTTTGTTCGACCGCGGCCCAACAGCGTTGTTGCTACGGTGGGCGTCGTCTCCGGAACCGGAGTCATCGGCATGCGCATGACCAATCGCCGGCCCTATCTGAGCCCGGGCTTTGCTTATCCCGACTTTGTTTTTTCCACTGCCATGCTGGATGAGGGCGATAAGGCCGTTCAGGCGGCAGGATTTTTCGGTTTGGACTGGAAGCTGGAGAGCGGCGATGTTGTTTGGCAAAAGTGAACCGATGAAAAGTTTTATTTTTTTTCTGAACCTGCTGCTTCTGGTTTCTCCTCTGGTATCGCAGGACTTGCTTTATCGCAATCCAAGAGCGCCGGTCGAACAGCGCGTCGCTGATCTGCTTTCCAGAATGACGCTTGAGGAAAAACTCTGGCAATTGTTCATGATCCCCGGCGGACTGGAACCGGACAACAGCAAATATAAAAACGGCATCTTTGGTCTGCAGGTGGCGACTCGCGGAACCTCATCCGGCGTGTCAGAACAATTGCTGCGCTATGAAGGAAGCAGTACCGCAAGCGCGGTCGCAAATGAGATAAACGCTCTGCAGCGCTGGTTTGTTCAGGAAACCAGACTGGCTATTCCCATTATCCCTTTCGATGAAGCGTTGCACGGTCTGGTTAGAGACGGCGCAACGGCGTTCCCCCAGGCTATCGCGCTGGCCGCAACCTGGAATCCGGAACTCGTGCATCAGGTCGCGATGGCCATTGCCAAAGAAACCCGCAGCCGGGGCATCCGACAGGTTCTTTCCCCGGTTGTCAATATGGCCACCGATGTGCGTTGGGGACGCGTCGAAGAGACCTATGGGGAGGATCCGCTTTTATGCACGGCCATGGCGTTGGCGTTTGTTACGGCTTTCGAACAGAACGGCATCATTACCACGCCCAAACATTTTGTCGCTAATGTCGGCGACGGCGGACGCGACAGTTATCCGGTTTATCTCTCAGAACGATTGCTTGCGCAGTTGCATTTTCCGCCCTTTAAAGCCTGCTTTCAACAAGGCGGTTCCCGATCCGTGATGACCTCGTACAATTCCCTGAATGGCATGCCTTGCTCTGCGCAGGATTGGTTGCTAAACCAAAAGCTCAAAAAAGAGTGGGGTTTCGACGGATTTGTCATGGCTGATGCCGGCGCCGTGCCCGGTATGACGGATCTCCACGGCATCACCCGGAATTACCCCCAATCAGCGACGCTGGCTCTGAACAACGGCTTGGATGTCATTTTTCAAACGGATTACAGTCATTTCAAACTGTTATTTGATTCCACTAGTAAAAACATCGATGCCAGGATCATTGATGCGGCTGTCAGCCGTGTGCTCAAGGTCAAGTTTGAACTCGGCTTGTTTGAAAATCCTTATTGTGATCCGGCTGAAGCTGATCGTCTGAATGCGCATCCTGCTCACCGGGAGTTGGCGAAAAAAGCTGCATTGGAATCCATTGTCCTGCTTAAAAACAAAAATCGTCTGCTTCCTTTACAGAAGCATTATGCCAAAATTGCCGTTATCGGCGTTGATGCGCAACAAGCCAGGCTGGGCGGCTACAGTGGCCCGGGCGTTAACAAGATCAGCATTCTGGACGGCATAAAAAATTGTGTGGACGATAAAACGGTAATTCAATATCATCCGGGATGCGGCAGACAATCGGTCAAATATGTAACTGTTCCCAGTAGAAATCTTACCTGTATATCGGATGGTAAAAAACAGGATGGCCTGCGGGCTGACTATTTTGACAACATTGAATTACAGGCGCCGGCGGCTTTTACCCGAGTTGATCCTGTTATCGATTTCAGCTGGACCTTGTTTTCACCGCGACCGGATAAACTGGAAAGGGATTGGTATTCGGTGCGTTGGTCCGGCACGCTCCTGGCGCCGCAAACCGGGAAATTTAAAATCGGACTGCAAGGCAATGATGGGTATCGACTCTATATCGATGACCGGTTGTTGATTGACCATTGGGAAAAGGTCGGCTATCAAACTCGGCTGGTTGATTTTGATTTTGTGCAGAACCGGGCGTATCGCATCAAGGTCGAATTTTTTGAAGGCCGCGGCAATGCGCATCTCAACCTGGTCTGGAATCTAGGCGTCAAGGATGATCATGAGCAAACCATCGCTGAGGCGGTCCAACTCGCTGCCAGCAGTGATCTGGCCATCGTTGTGCCCGGAATTGAAGAGGGCGAATTCCGGGACCGGGCGTTACTCGGTCTTCCGGGTTATCAGGAGGAACTAATCAAACAGGTGGCTGGTACAGGAAAACCGGTGGTGGTCGTATTGGTGGCCGGCAGCGCGGTGACCATGTCGAACTGGCTGGACCAGGCAGATGCGGTTCTGGACGTCTGGTATCCCGGAGAACAAGGCGGCCATGCGGTTGCGGACGTGCTGTTTGGCCGTTATAATCCGGCCGGACGACTGCCCATCACTTTTCCTCAGCACGAAGCGCAATTGCCGCTTTATTATAATCACGCTCCGACCGGACGAGGCGATGACTATGTCAATCTTACCGGCGAGCCGCTGTTTCCGTTTGGCTATGGTTTGAGTTATAGTGAATTTGTTTACGCTCGTTTGCAAATCGATTTGCTGAAAGACAGTGTGCGCGTTGCCTGTGATATTGCCAACGCCGGCGGCATGGACGGCGATGAGGTGGTGCAGTTGTACATCAAGGATATGTGCTCTTCAATGGTCCGTCCGGTGATCGAACTCGCTGATTTTAAACGCGTCCATATTAAAGCGGGACAGCGTAGGACTGTTGTCTTTCGATTGCCTCCGGCTGCCTTCAGCCTTATTGATGAAACTTTATCTCCAATACTGGAAAGGGGAGAATATAAAATTTTGCTGGGCCGTTCCAGCCGGGATATCCGTTTGTCGGGTAAAGTTGTTTTATGAATACAACCTCATGGTGTTGTGGAACCGGTCAAACGTCGCTCCGCGACGTGAATGATTACATGATATCTGGAACCGTGGGTTGAAACCCACGATTACCATCACCTGGCCGCTCCGCGATTAGCGAGTACTGCAAATCCTGTGGAATCCAATGGTCGCGGAGCGACCATTGCCGGTAGCCGGGCGTTTCAACGCCCGGAAAGGGAAAGCGAGCAGCCACGTCGCGTAGCGACGTATGGAGAAAAAAATAATGCGGAAAGTAGAATGAATTCAAAAAATAAAAGTAACTACCTGGTTGCGGTGATTTTTTTCCTTTGTACCGCAATGGTCCATGCGCAAGCTCCCCAATATCCTCCCGGCGTCAGAGGGAGCACACATGTGTTTCAGCCGGAGCAAGGGCCTTTTGCAGGAGACACCGGACTGGCGAAAACAACGGGTCATCGGATATCTGTTCAGAGCACATCGGTCGGCGGCTTGCTTGAATTGGATGCCTACATTCCGGCCAAGAACCATTTAGCTGTCAGGTTTGACCATCTTACACAAACCTTACAGACGCTCATATCTGAACCGGACAGTCTGTTTTCACAAACCGTGCAATCCGCCATTGCCAAAGCGCCGCGCTGGTTGCAGAATGATCTGCGTCACGTCTTTCGTTATTTGCGATCCGAGTACCAGGTGAAATGGGCGGACGCCATTTTAGCGGCTCAGGATCCCTATATTGATGAAGTGGCTTTTTGTATCGCACATTTGTCGCCGCAATATTTAATGTCCTCTTATGCGTACCCGCAGTTGCTCGCAGACAATGCCAGATTGATATATGAAAATGACGCTTCCTTGTCTTTTGTGCGGGTTGTGGATTACGGTTCTTCACAGACCGATCCTGATTATTATTCCACGACGGTGTATCGCAAAGCCAGATATATCGACACCACCGAGGTCACGGTGCCTAAAGAAATTTATTATTGGTATATTGTGCATCCGAAAATTACCGATGAGATCCCTGCCTACATCAATCCCGATGTGGTAGAGGATAATTACTCGCATCGCAACAATATCACCACGGCCGCTAACGGTTTTTTTTGGCGTGATTTTTTATTTAATCGCAGCGATGCCGGTTATGCCAGCGTCAAAGACCTGCTTAAAAAATGCCGGGTTGTCTGGAATGCGTTTCCCAGTCCGCCTAATGCCGCACCCCATGCCATGGAGATGCTCAACCGCTGGATGGGCAGCAGTATGAAGTTTACCTCCAATGAAGAACGACCCCATCAGCCGGTGCGTATTTATCGCAAGCACATCGGTCGCTGCGGAGAAAACGGCGACCTGCGCGTGGCCATTGCCCGTTCAGCGCTGATTCCTGCGGCCAGCGTCGCATCCTATTCCACTGATCATGTCTGGGATGAGTTCTGGGAAGAAAAATGGATTCATTGGGATGATGCCATCAATACTCCTTTCATGTATGTTGATGATTGGAAAAAACAATTCGGCACCGTGTTTAAATGGCGCAGCGACGGTTTTCTTTTTCCTGTGACCGAAAGATATGCCAGAGATTATTGCACTTTGCATATTTATGCCGTCGATGCTCAGGATCGTCCCATTGACGGGGCTCGCGTTATCTTATATACCGCAGGTCTGGACAACACCATGTGGTTTGATACCTACGGCACGACGGATCTGGACGGCAAGGTCAGTTTCGTACTCGGCGTCGGCCGCAGTTATTCAGCGCGGATGAGTTGTGATCTGGGCTCAGTGCCGGAAAGCAGCGAACTGATGCTGCAGGTTGTCTCTGAAACAGAGGATGGCCGGGAGTATCTGGCGGTGATGAGAACCAAGTCGGCCAGGCCCTCTCTGCTTTGGCATGAGCACGCACAGCCGGTTTTTAGTCAAAATTCTTTTTCTCTGGATATCGATGTGACGATAGAGGATCAGATACTGCGCGGCGCTGATCCGTTCGATGATCTGGATCAGAATGCCTGGCATTTTGTCGCACAAAGCAAAGGCAAATGCAACTTTATCGTGATGAATGAATCCGAGTATGACCAATATCTGGCCTGCGGAGAGATCACCGGCTATAATGCATTGCAGCGCATCGATTCGTTGGCCAGCAATTTTTCTTTTGACGGTTCATCTGATTTAATCTTTCTCTGGGATAATTCTGCTGCTTTACATACGGCTCAACATATAAAAGGCGCATTTAGGCTTTATGCCGCAGCCGATCCGTCTATCCAAAAGGTTTCCATTTTATCGAATTATCCCAATCCCTATCGTCCTGAAAGCGGCCAGACCAGCATTCAATTCCAATTGCCTGTTAAAGCAAAAACCGAGGTGTCGATTTTTAATATTTTGGGGCAAAAAGTCATTACTTTAATCGATGCAGAATTATATGCTGGTTCGCACAAGGTCCTGTGGAATGGCCAGGACCGGAATGACGTCTGGGTCGGCTCGGGCGTGTATTTTGCCCGAGTGCGGACTCTTCAAGGCGAGTGCAGTCAAAAAATGCTTGTCATTCATTGAAATACCGTAGTATATTTAATGTACCCCAGAGATTGCCCAAAAAGTAATACAACCGTTTCATTCTGAGTATCTTATGACATAAATGCCATGATTACCAAAATAACACGAAAACCATGTCATTGCGATCGAAGGAACGGTTGCTGACAAGGTGGCTGTTCTACTCTGGAGTGAAGCAATTCCTAGTACATCAAAGTGTTATTAGAAGACCGCTACAGCGATATATGGTAACATATATTTTCGTTTCATTCAGATTGGGAAGAATATGATAAGCAATTTTAAATGGTCTATGGTAAAGCGATTTTTGTTTTTTGTAATTGCCCTGAATGTTCTCTCCTGCAGTAAAAAAACGGATGTTGTCGAGCCCAGGGAAAAAATACTGGCCAAGATCGGGAGCGCGACCATCTCTGTTGATGAATTTATTCGCCGTGCAGAATATACCGTGCGTCCTCCGTACTGCCGGGGAAATCAGAATCTCGATAAAAAAATCGTCATGAATTCGTTGATCGCGGAAAAGCTTTTTTCCATTGAAGCCGGCGACACCAACAGCTTTATCCAATCAGATCGGGTGCAACGCCATTTGCAGGGCAGGAAAGAGCAAAACATGCGTCAATTGCTCTATGAACAGGAAGCGCGCAACAAGGCGGTCATCGATACGGCTCAGGCCGTCAAAACCGCCAGGGTGGCGGGAAGAAAATACAGAATCTTTTATTTTAGCGCATCGGACAGCGCCAGAATGGAACATATTAAGGATGAGATCCTTGCCACCGGCGCCTTTGAAAGCGTTTATTTTAAAGTCACGGGACTGGACACCCTGCCGCAACGGGAGGTCGAGTGGTCAAAACAGGAGCACGACAAAATACTGGATTCGCTTTTTTCCGCGCCTTTACAAAAAAATCAAGTGGTCGGTCCCATCAAGATCAGCAATCAGCAATATATGTTGATCAAGGTAAACGGCTGGATTGACCGTCCGGCCATTACCCAGTCCATGTCCCAGGAAAGGTGGCGCAATATTACGGACGAATTTACCGAACGCGCCTCGACAAAATTGTATGATGATTTCATCCGTAAGGTTATGAAATCTAAAAAGATCGAATTTAATCCGAGCACCATGTACAAGATCATTGATTTGATGGGCCCCAGGTATTTTAAAACCGCTGAGGAAAAGGCCAGAATACAAGAGCAGTCCCTGGAAAAGCAGGTGGACGACCGTAGCGAGAATGCCGAGCTGGCAAAAGCCATGGAGCAGTTATATGATGAACCCTTTTTCAAGGTTGACAACCAGGTGTGGACTGTCAAAATGTTCACCGATGAGTTGATGGTGCATCCGCTGGTTTTTCGCGAACAAAAATTTCCAAAGCAGGAATTTGGCAAGCAGCTGCAACTCGCCATCATGGATATGGTTCGGGATCGATTTTTGGCCGAAATCGCCTATGAGCGCGGCTATGATCGGATTAACGTAGTGCAACGCAATGTCAATATGTTCAAGGACAACATCAATTACCAATATCAAAAAACCAGATACTTGCATGGCGTGGTGCCGGACACGGTCGCTGAAATGAATTATATCCCGCTGATCGAAAAATATCTCAATCCCTATGTGGATTCGTTACAACGAAAATATTCGGATCAAATCTATGTGGATGTTGCGGCGTTTAACGAAATTCGACTCACTCGCATCGATCTCAGCGTGACTCAGGAAAACGTGCCGTTCCCGCAAATGGTGCCGTCCTTCCCATTGGTCACGACCGACAACGCACTGGATTACGGCCATAAAATGAAATAGCCTGTGTATTGCGCATAAATCCTTTCAAATTTCAAGGGATGATTATGAAACGTCTCTTTTCCCTGTTCCTTTGTTTACCAACGTTGTTCACTTGTTCGAGTTTCGGCGGCAAGATCACACTGCAATCAGATGCGTTGCAGCTTTCTTTAAATGCGCAAGGCCAGGTGGTTGCGCTGCGCGATCCAGCCGCCGGCATCAACTATCTTGCCAAGAATCACCCTGCGCCTTTGTTATCCGTTCGTGTGCACGGGCAAGTTCTGCAACCGGATCGGGTTCGCCGGCATAAAGATCAGCTGATTCTTGATTTTGAAAAAGTCACGACCATTTTCATCCGTACGATCGAACACGACCGTTATATCACTTTTGCGGTTGATTCGGCGACAAATGCAGAACAGATTGAATTAGTCATCTGGGGTCCCTATCCGACTACTCTTGGCGAGGTTGTCGGTGAAACCGTAGGCGTGGTGCAAGGCAAGGAATACGCCCTCGCGATTCAGGCTCTTAATCCCAAAACCATCGGTGGTTATCCCTGGAACGATAACGATTGTATGCCGCAGATCGATATCTTTGACCAGAAGGATCTGTCGGATATGAAGGAAGATGGCAAGCGTTATGTGCTGTATCGCGTGGAGGCGGCCAAACCGGACAGCTTTGGCAGCACGCTACAGGCTTATTGCCGCAATCGCAACAGTGAGCGCATGATCCAAAATTTGGACCACGAACAATATCTGGCTTCGGCCTATGCTGACGGCGGCATCATCGGTTCCCGGATTGCGCTTTTTGGCTGTACGGTAAAGGATGTCCTGCCGACCCTAGCCGCTATTGAAATCAATGAAAATTTGCCCCATCCGCAGATCGATGGACAATGGGGTAAAACAGCCCCGACTGCTTCTGCCGCCTATCTGATAATGGAATTTGGCGAACAAAATATTGAACAGGCGCTGGCCATTACTAAAAAAGCCGGTCTGCGCTATCTCTACCATCCCGAGCCTTTTGAAACCTGGGGGCATTTTGTTCTGCGGAAAAACATGTTCCCGAACGGAGTGGCCGGCCTGCGGCGTTGTGTTCAGGCGGCCGAGCAAGCCGGAATCATGCTTGGCGTACATACTCTGTCCAATTTTATTACTCCGAATGATTCCTATGTGACGCCGGTTCCTGATAAAAGATTGGCCAAAATAGGCGCAACACAATTGGAAAACGACATTGATGCACAACAAACCGATATCCCGGTTCACTCGCCCGAACTGTTCAAACCGTCCAAAGGCGACAATCTCAAAACGGTTGTGATCGATGATGAATTGGTGCAATATGCCAGGGTCAGTGAGCAAGCACCCTGGACGTTACTGCAGTGCAAGAGGGGCGCCTTCGCTACGCGTCCAGGCGCGCATTTAAAGGCTGCGGCTGTAGCCAAATTGGCAGATCACGGCTACAAGGTGTTTCTAAGCAACGCAGAGTTATCCATCGAGATGGCGGAACGTATTGCTGATCTCTTTAACGCCACGGGCTTGAGACAAATTTCCTTTGACGGATTGGAAGGCAATCGCTCCACCGCCATGGGCAACTATGGAGAAATTTTATTTACCACAGCCTGGTACGACAGGCTGGATGCAAAAATTCGACAGCATTATATTGCCGATGCCAGCCGCACCACGCACTATTTTTGGCATATCTATACGCGTATGAACTGGGGCGAACCCTGGTATGCGGGATTTCGCGAAAGCCAGACCGAATATCGTTTACGGAATCAACCCTATTTCAAGCGCAACCTCATGCCGGCCATGTTGGGCTGGTTTCAGATGAAACCGGAGACCAGTCTGGAAGACATGGAATGGATGTTGGCGCGCTCTGCGGGTTTTCATGCCGGATTCGGTCTCGTAGTCCATGAGGCTGCGCTGCAACAAAATGGCGAGGCGGAGCAGATACTGCAAAGCATTGCGCAATGGGAAAAAGCGCGCATGGCCCTTGCGTTTTCGGAAGAGCAAAAGTCAAGAATGCAAAATGTGAAAAATGAATTTCATCTGCAAGCGGTGAACGATCATGAATGGCGACTGACGCCGATTCATTCCTACAAGCTGCAGCATGAGAATGTCCGCCAACCTGGCGAGCCGCGACAATCGACGCTTACATTTGTCGCTTCCTCTCATCACCAACAGGTCGAATTTCTGCTTACAGCAGACGGCAGCGGGGCGGAAAACATCGGCCTCGAAATCGATGGTTCTCCTCGCACGCGGCTGCCGGTCACGCTTCGAGATGGACAGGTGCTGCGGTATCGTGGAGGCAACAAGGCTATGCTGTTAAGTAAAAACTGGGAAAAATTGCAGGACGTTTCAGTTAATCCTGATCTGTTTAGTCTTGCGCAAGGTGAACACACAGTGTCCATTTCCTGTGCTTTTAAAAACACCGATGCCGGTCGCGTGAAATTGGAACTCAGAGTCTTGGACAACAGTGAAAAGGCAGCAAGGGGATTATGATGTTTGCCAACAGGACGTTTTCAATTCTATATTTATTGACCACTGGCGTCTGCTCGGTTGTTTGTGGAGAAAAGATCACTCTGGTGGAAAATCACGCCTCTGTCTATAGAATTGTCAAACCGTTTGCAGCGGATTCGCTGGAAGATCGGGCGGCTGTGGCGTTGCAGAGCTATCTTGCACAGATCAGCGGCGTCACCTTGTCCATCGTCGACGACCGGCAGCCGTTTGTTTCGCAGTCCATCCTGATCGGTCACAACAGCCATTTGCTGCGGGCAGGATTCGATCCTGAATCCTTGAATCCCGGCGATGACGGTTTCATCATTAAAAGCTGTGGATCGACAGTGATCCTTTATGCAAAATCTTCCCAGGCCGTGCTTTATGCGGTATATGCATTTCTGGAGGATCATCTTGGTTGCCGTATGTATGCGCCGGATGCGATTAAAATTCCCCGTCAAGAACAGCTTTCGTTTGATGAAATCGACGACCGACAGGCGCCCTTTTTTACCTGGCGGGAAACTCTGCACTACTTTCCCTATACCAGCCAGGTCTATTGCGACTGGCATAAATTGCAGAACCGCCGGTCATCCAGAGAAAAGTGGGGCATGTGGGTGCATACCTTCGACCGGCTGGTTCCGGCGGAAAAATATTTTACGCAACATCCCGAATATTTCAGCGAGATCAACGGCATTCGTTATCGCGACGGTCAGCTTTGCCTCACCAATCCGGATGTGCTGAATACGGTCATCGAGAATTTGCGTGGAATGATCAAGGAAAAGCCGGATGCGCTTTACTGGTCGGTTTCACAAAATGACAATTATAACTATTGCACCTGCCCGACGTGCCGAGCGCAGGATGAAAAACACGGTTCCCACAGCGGGTCTTTATTGAGCTTTGTCAACCAGGTGGCAGCCAGTTTTCCCGACAAGATCATTTCTACTCTGGCCTATCAATACACCCGCCAGGCGCCCCAGGATTTGCGGCCGCTAAAAAACGTCAATATCATGTTCTGCTCCATTGAATGCAATCGCAGCAAACCGTTGGCCAGTGATCCGGGAGAGGCGGCGTTTCGCAGGGATTTGGAGGATTGGGGCGCGTTGACCTCCAACATCATTGTCTGGGATTATGTCGTGCAGTTTCGCAATCTTTTGGATCCGTTTCCCAATTTACACGTGCTGCAACCCAATCTGCAATACTTTCGTGATCACAACTGTCGCCTGATGTTTCAGCAGGGGAGCGGCTACAATATCAGCGAGATGCATGAACTGCGCACCTATCTCATTGCCAAACTGCTGTGGAATCCGGATATTGATATCGAGAAAGTGAAACGGGATTTTCTCGAAGGATATTATGGCGCTGCCGGACGATATATCGGCGATTATCTTGATCTGTTGCACAAAAGCCTGATCGCCTCGGACGCCAAACTGGATATTTATGGTTATCCGTTTGACGCCATCCATACCTATCTTACGCCTGAATTGCTGAGCTCTTATCAAACCTGTTTTGCGCAAGCGAGAAAAGCGGTGCAAAAAGACTCGCTTTTGTTGGCCCGGGTGGAACGGGCGGAATTGGCCGTCGAGTTTGCTGTTCTGGACATCTCTTTGCATGATATCAACAGCGAGCTTGCCTTTGTTCAGCAAAAGGCGGGAAAACGAATTCCGAATCAGGGCATGCTTCGACGCCTGGAAGAGTTTGTCCAAGCTTGTTCGCGACACGGCATTGAGCGTTTGGAAGAACACGGTTACTCGCCGCTAGAATTTCAAAAAAATATTCTGGCCATGGTCGCCAAAGCGACCAATCCTAACAAAGCGCATGGGAAACCGGTCCGGCTTTTGACTGCCTGCAGTGAAAAGTATCCGGCCGGCGGTGGGCCGGCATTAACTGACGGCAAATACGGCCAGGTGGATTATCACTATAACTGGCTCGGATTCGAAAATGCGCATCTCGAGGCAGTAATCGATTTGCAGAAGGAAACCGAAATTCAGGAAATCAGCGCTGATTTTTTACAGCACGATTTGGACTGGGTTTTTCTGCCGCTGGTAGTTGAATATGCCGTTTCCAGCGATGGAAAAAAGTTTAGTAAGGTTGGTCGCCTGGAGCACGCTGTTCAGCCCACCGGCGCTAAACGATTTTTGCACTCTTTTACTCAGCCGCTGGTTGGAATAAAAGCCCGCTACGTCAAGATACTTGCGGAATCGGTCAAGTTGTGTCCTGCCTGGCATCGCGGCTCTGGCCAGCCGGCGTGGATTTTTATTGATGAAGTGATTGTACGATAATGTAATCGCTCCATTCAGATAATATAAAAACCATGTCATTGCGAGCGGAGGCACAATCGCTGACAAAGGGAAGAGCTGCGCTGGAGTGAAGCAATCCTCTTATACAGCAAGAGATGTTATTAAATTCAAAAAATGGGTGACTAACCCCGGGGTCGCGTTTTTTGCGACCCCGGGTGTTCCATAGCTCTCTATTTGTGGGACAGCGATTCTTTCTCAAATATTCAAATAAGGATAATGTCATGTTTAAAGAAATGCTGCTTCTTTTTACCTCTGTCCTGATCTGTGCTGCCGTCGCACAGCATGAGGAGCAAAAATATTTTCCTGATCCGAATCCGGTTGTTCAGAAAAGAATTCAGGAATGGCAAAACCTGAAATTCGGATTGCTCATGCACTGGGGCGGTTATAGTCAATGGGGCATTGTCGAATCCTGGTCCCTGTGTCCCGAGGATTACGGCTGGTGCGAACGCAAGATGGGCGCCAACAGCCGCGACTATTTTTCCTATAAAAAAGAGTATGAAAATTTGAAACTCACCTTTAATCCCATCAATTTCGATCCGAAAAAGTGGGCGCAGGCTGCCAAACAGGCCGGTATGCGCTATGTGGTCTTTACCACCAAACATCACGACGGATTTTGCATGTACGACACGAAGCAAACCGATTACAAAATTACCGATCAAGACTGCCCGTTTCACAGCCATGAGAACGCCGATGTGACCAAAGCCATTTTTAACGCCTTCCGTGAACAGGGAATGTGGACCGGCGCCTATTTCTCCAAGCCGGACTGGCATTGCGAGAACTATTGGCATCCCTATTATCCGCCGCTGGATCGCAATGTGAATTACGATCCTCTGGAATATCCCGAACGCTGGGAGAAGTATGTGCAGTTCACCCACAACCAGATCATGGAATTGATGAGCAACTATGGCAAAGTGGATATTCTGTGGTTGGACGGCGGTTGGGTGGCGAAACTGTCCAGGGAAGAGGTGCAGAATTATTGGAAAAAAGAAGTTGAAACAACGGCATCCGGTTTTATCAAATCCCGCATTGTGAATCAGGACATTCGCATGGACGAACTGGTGGCCAAAGCGCGCGCCAAACAACCCGAGTTGATTGTAGTGGACCGCGCGGTGCCGGGAGTGAACCAGAATTATCTGACTCCGGAAAACCGCGTGCCGGAAAAAATGCTGCCTTATCCCTGGGAGTCCTGTATCATTATGGGCGGCGGCTGGGGCTGGGTGCCGAATCCGAAATTCATGAGCAGCCGCGAGCTGGTGCACATGCTGGTGGACATTGTGGCCAAGGGCGGCAATTTGCTGCTCAATCTGGGTCCGGCGCCGGACGGCAGCTGGCCTGAAGAAGCCTATGTCCGGCTGCAGAACATCGGCGAGTGGATGAAAGTTAACAGCAAAGCGATTTACGATTCCCGTCCCATTGCACCGTACAAGGAAGAACAGATTTGTCTGACCAAAAAACCTGACGGCAAGGTGTACGCCATTTATCTGGCAAAGGATGGCGAGAACGTGATGCCGGCAGAAATGCATCTGAAATCTTTGCAATTGCAAAACGGCGCTGTGCTCAGGTTATTGGGTTATGCTAAACCGCTGCAATGGAAAAAAGCGGACCAGGGATTCACTGTATACCTGCCTAAATCTGTTTGCGCTGCGCCGCCGTGCCAGTATGCGTGGACCATAGAGATCTCGGGAGTAAAAGACCTCACAGGTCTGTGAGATTTATCCTGATTATTCCTTAATTTGAACGATATGTGCTCAAAAAATAAACGTGAGGTTATCCAAAAAGCAAGTTTAGCAAATAGTTTCGGTTTTTACCGGAATTTTCTCCGCTTAAAGTAGGCGGAACCAAGTGCCAATTAAAAAATATTAGGTTACGTATTGTTCGTATAGCAAACTTTTGGGACAACCTCAAGGAAAATGCAATCGCTCCATTCAGGTACTTGCCGGTTTTTTAAATTATGAACTGTCACTGGATTTAGTCTGAATTACTCTTCACAGCATAATTTTTATAGGAGGACAAAGCAATGCATCGTTTTTCACGACTTTCTATCCTGCCTGTGGTTGTCGCTGTTGGTGCGGTGTTGCTTACACAATGCGGCTCATCCAACAAGTTGCACAATTACCAGTTCAACGAACGCACCATTGCCACGCAAATGCTGACGCCGCCGGCTCCTATTGTATTCTCTGATTCCTTTATCTGGATCGACAAGGACGATCCCATCGGTTCGGTTCTCCGCATCGGCACGACCATCGCCAAAGAAATCGAGGCAAGCAAGGTGCGGGCGCGCCTGGACAGCGCCATGCAGCAGGTGGACATTCCGCTGCTGGTAGAGGACATGGTTGCGGAAAAAGGCGCCAAAGTGTTGCGTTGTCAAAATATCGCTGAACCGAAAAAGGCGGATTTTCTTTTAGACATTGACATCAAAAAATACGGCATTGAAGCAGAATCGTGGTTTGCCACAACTCGCTTCCGCATGGAGATTGAGGTAACTTTGGTCGACAATGCCGCCACAGCGCGAATCTGGAAGAAAAAAGTCAAAGAGAACCTGAAGATTGCGCCCACGATTTTCGGCCTCGGTCAGTCGATCAACAATGTGGTCACAGCCGCGGCACTGGCCAACCTGTCTGTAGATGAAATCGCCGCAGGATTGCGATCGCTGGCAGAAACCGCCGCTGACCGGATTGTCAAAAAGCTGCAGCAGGATTTGTACAAAGCCAATGAGAAAATCAGGGATTGACCTCACAAGAACTCGAGTCCTATTCTGAGATCATAATTTGGATTTTTCACCCGCCAAAATTCGGAGGAATGACAAACCAACCGGACTTTGCGCAGCTGTACTGGAGGTATAAATTCCATACCGACTTTGCGGAGACCTGGCCGGTGCGATCCAGGAGAGCAATTCGAGTATATGAGGATAATGATGAAGAGAGCCCAGCTTATAATCTGTCTTATTGTTTTAACAGCTTGGAACTGGTTCATCATGACGAGTTGCCGTTCAGGGCATATTGCTGAGCCCGAACAATCAATCGAAATATCCATTCCGGCTGTCACCGACGATGGTTGGGAGGTAGCTTCACCGAGCAGCGTTGGTATGGACGCTGTCAAGTTCGGCCAGTTATTTATCCAACTGGATCAGATTGGCGAACATCGGATTCACAGCATTCTGGTTGTCAGAGATGATAAATTGGTTATTGAAAAATATTATGCCGGTCGCAAATTCAATCTGGGGCAATATACCGGCGGCGTTGGTTATGACCTCAATGACGTACATGTCCTCTGTTCAGCAACCAAAAGCGTCTGTTCAGCCCTTTTCGGCATCGCCATGGATCGCGGATATATACAGTCAATTGAACAAAAGGTTTTTGATTTTTTCCCAGAGTATGCCGACTTGGCAACGCCTGCTAAAGCCGGAATGACGATCAAGCACCTGCTCACCATGACCTCCGGCTTTGCCTATGATGACGAGTCTTTGCCTTACACGGATCCCAGAAATGATATGAACCGTTTTTTTACTAGCCGTGATCCGATGTCGTTTCTGCTTGGGCTGCCGCTGTTTGCCGAACCTGGCGCTGTTTTCGATTACGATAATTGCAACACCAACATTATCGGACAAATCATTTCCAGGGCTGTCGGTGATCGTTTGGATGTGTTTGCTAAAGAGGAATTGTTCGATAAACTGGGAATCCGGGAACATCAATGGCAAACGGTTCGCAACAATGTCATTCTCAGCTCCGGTGATTTGCATCTTCGGCCCAGAGATATGGCAAAATTGGGCCTGCTCTTTCTACACCGGGGCCAATGGAAAGGTACAACCATCATTTCGTCCGCCTGGTGTGATCGTTCAACCGCGACGATTCTCAATCCCAGTGAATATACAAATGAATTTCAAGCGGTCGACGGTTATGGTTTTCAATGGTGGCAAAAGAACTATACGCTCAATAAGAAAGTATATCATTCCTATTTTGCCTGGGGATGGGGTGGACAGACCATTATCATGATTCCGCCATTGAATCTGGTAATCGTCACCACAGCCGGCAACTGGTACGAGCCGGAGATTATCTCTCCGTTTACCCTTGTCGCCGATTATATCATTCCGTCGGTAAAAAGTAATTAAATCAAGCCAGGATCTTAATCCCAGTGCATGCCTCTGTTCGCCAAAACGGTGTACATGATTTCATCTGGCTAAATAGAGCGATTTTTCATCGTTATTAAGTGTGCAAGTTGGGCTGGTCAATCGGTCTGGAATTAAAAATATCAGGATTAACAAAAAAATGAATTTAAAATCAAGTCGTGGTATTTCTGTTTTTATGCTGATCGGATTATCGGCAATGGACGTCCGTCTACACGCAAAAACGCCCGATGCTCTGGAAGAACGATTTTTGAATCCTCCTGCCATGGTCAAACCCTATGTCTGGTGGCACTGGATGGGTTCCAACTTTTCCCAGCAAGGCATTACCAAAGATCTGGAAGCCATGAAGGCTGCCGGTATTGGCGGTGCGACTATTTTCAATCTGAGTTCGGCTGTGCAGGAATCGCACGCTCCCACGCTGAATAATCCCTGGCCTGAGCAAACCTATCGCAGTCCTGCTTATTGGCAAGCCATGAAACACGCCGTGGCTGAGGCTGCACGGCTGGGACTTGAAATCGGTCTTCATAACACCGTAGGCTATTCGACAACCGGCGGTCCGTGGATCGACGAAGAGCGCAGTATGCAGCACCTTGTTTGGAGCGATACTACTGTAACAGGCGGTCATGAGATTGCGCTGGAATTAAAAAGGCCGGTGCTGATTGCTGACGAAGGTTGGGGAAAGACCGGGCGACAACTTTACTTGTACAAAGATGTTGTCGTGCTGGCTGTACCTGCCGGAGAAAAAAAGATAGCGACAAATCAGGTTCGGAACATTACCACACGGTTTGATCCTGTACATGGCTTAAAGTGGAATGCTCCGCCAGGGAAATGGACTATTTACCGAATGGGACATGCTTCAACAGGCAGACCGCCGCATCCGGTTCCGGATGATCTATTGGGCCAGGTGTTGGAAGCGGACAAGATGAGCGTCAAGCAAACAACGTTTCATTGGGATCAGGTGCTTGATCCGTTGCAAGCCTATCTTGGCCCCTACCTGGGCAACTCCTTCAAACACATTTTGATTGACAGTTATGAAGCCGGTGATCAGAATTGGACGCCGGATTTTCGCGAGCAGTTTATCAAGCGCAAAGGCTATGATCCGATTCCCTGGCTGGTTTCTTTTTGCTTAACGGTCGGCGCCGGCAAAGAGCAGGATCGCCGGATATTGAATGATGCTGAGCAGTCCAGGCGTTTTGATTGGGATTATTCTGATGTGATCGCGCAACTGTTTTTTGATAATGGCTGGAAAATCGGCAAAACAAAAGTGGCCCAGGCTGGTTTGTCGCTGCAGTTTGAGCCTTATGGCGGTCCCTTTGATACGGCGCAAGGCGTTTCCCTGGCTGATTTGCCCATGGCAGAATTCTGGACCGCCGGCGTCGGCGATGTATATCCGGTTGTACCGGCAGCGGCGAGAGCAAATGGGAAAACTGTTGTCGGCGCAGAAGCGTTTACCGGCCGGCCGGAGAAAAGTCAATACACTGAAGATCCTGCTTTTCTCAAACCATCAGCTGATAAGGCGTTTGCCGCCGGCATCAACCGCTTGATTCTGCACCATTGGGTGCATCAGCCCTTTGATGATCGCTATCAACCGTGCATGGGCATGGGCTGGTGGGGAACGCACTTTGGCCGCAATCAGACCTGGCTGAAACCGGCCAAGGCTTTCTTTACCTATTTGGCTCGTTGTCAGGCCTTGCTGCAATACGGCGAGCAGGCGGCTGATTATCTCTGCGTGGACCGGTTGCAAGGTTTTGCAGATTTAATTTCTACCAGAGATTTTTTAGAATATCAATTTAAAGTTGAAAAGGGAAAAATCGTTTTACCGAGTGGTCGCAGGTACTGTTTTGCGGCATTCAGCGACAGCGTCATGCTGCCGCAAACGGCGGAAAAAATCAAAGACCTGGTGTCACAAGGCGCCATGATTGTTTCACCCAAACCAGTGAAATCACCCAGTCTGCAGGATTATCCGCGCTGCGATGCCAGGGTGCGCAAAACAGCTGCACAGGTCTGGGGTGAGCATGGACAAAACAGTTTTGGCAAGGGCTTTATATTCACAAAGCTCGATGATGCGGTCCGTAAAAGTGAAATCGCGCCTGATTTTTTTATTGAACAGGCAGATTCTCCCGACGATATAAAGATGGTCCACCGCCATGCTGCGGACGCCGACATTTATTTTGTCCTCAATCAGTCCGCACAATTTCAACATCTGGTGGTTTCTTTTCGTATGTCCGGAAAACAGCCCGAACTATGGCACGCTGAAGACGGCAGCATAATCCCGGCGCCGGTGTGGCGCGAAAATAAAGGCCGGACATCGGTCGATTTGACGTTGCATGCCGGCCAGACCATATTTGTGATTTTCTGCAAGCCCGCTTTACCTGTAGACCATCCGGTGCAGCTTGCGGTTATAGATGCGGCCTCGTGTTGGCATATGGGCAACGACAAAACGGGACAGGCTTATTTATCCTCTGCCGACTCTTTTTCTGCTAAAGTGGATTATGCATCCGGTAAAAGTAAAACAGTCGCATTAACGCCAACGGCCCCCATTGAAATATCCGGTCCCTGGCAGGTTGCTTTTACACCACAAGTCGGTCAACGGTTTGAGATCGGTTTTCCCGTATTGATCGATTTTAGCACGCATGCCGACAAGGCGGTAAACTATTTCGCCGGGACAGCTGTATTTCTTAAAAAAATTTCTATCAAAGCTAGCATGCTGAATAAAGACCGGCGCTGGCGTCTGGACTTGGGTGAAATGAACGATATCGCTGAGGTGGTTGTCAATGGAACAAGCCTCGGCGTGCTGTGGTATCCACCCTATGCGATCGATGTCACGGCGGCAGTCCAGCCTGGTGAAAATGAAATTAAAATTATTGTGACCACCAACTGGGCAAACAGATTAATCGGCGATGAACAGGAACCGGCAGATTTCGCATGGGGCCAGGACCGGGGCGAAAGCATGGGCCGGGCCATGTTGTCCTATCCTGATTGGTTTTTAAAAAATCTGCCTCGACCCTCGCAGGGCAGAAAAACATTTTCTATCTGGTATTATTATCGTCCAACGAGTCCGTTACAGCCTGCGGGATTGGTGGGGCCGGTGCGGCTGGTTTGTGAAGCTAGGAGCGATCTTTAGCATCCAGACCGAGGCTGTCCCAGAAGGATATTGTTTCAAACAAAGAGATCGCCCGGCATTTATCTGCGCCGCTGGGTATTGCAGCGGAATATTTATCCCGTAATCTGCGCAAGCGAGCGGAACCAAGCGGCTGTCGCTGACGCCGTTGGGACGAATGTCCCAATCCAATTGACGCACCGGAGGAATCTCCGGTGCGATCTTGGGTCTTCAAGACCTGTGAGGTCTGGGAGATCGATCTAGACACCCAACCGTTTATAAGAAGCATAAAACAGATAGCGACCAAGCAGCTCGCTGCTTAGAACCGCCAAGCCGATGAGATAGATCAGCACTTGATTACGATGTGCTAAAATTGAAATGACCAATAGAGTCATGGCCATTGCCAAAAAGAAAAGGCGCATCCAGGTAAAAATGGCAAACCGGTTAAATTCAGAGCCCCCGTTAGCCCGACCATAGCCTGTTCGAAAAATCCATCCGCTCCACTGTACCAGGGTCAGAACAAAAAGCAGCAGTGATGCTTGTGTAGAGCTGTTAGCCAGTAACATATGCGGCAAGCATCCCAGCATCAAGGTCGTGAGAAAAAACGAAATCACCGTATAGCCGGAATTCCACGGCGGCACGGTCCTGAGCAAATAAATTCTGGCCATGGAAAAAACACAGACAATCCCGCACAGCACTGAAGCGAGCCAGAACAGCTGCACGTAAAATCCGGCAACTGCCGAAAGACGGAGCAGGGACCAGATGAGTGTGAAAAAGGAAAACAACAGCAGGAACATGATCTCCCGGCTTAACCAGGATGTCCTGATATTGCAAATGGAATGATAAGCCTTGACTGGATTCCCCAGATGAAAAAAAGAGAGCAATATTCCGCTGAACAATAGAACGGCAATCAATGCGGTCAATATTAAAACAAGCGGATGATTGCCAACCAGAGTACTCCGGGATAACGGAAACAACAGCACAGTCCCGACAGCAGCCTGGCAGCAGAGTGTAAAAAGGATCAATGACCACTCTGGCTTTTTCATCAGACTTCCTCGCGGTTATTGATGATAGCCTGATCATTCTCTGCTTTGCAGGCGTTGCGATGCGGTGTGATCACAATGGACGGATCGGTTAAGTGGCTTTGCGGCAGGGGGAAAATCGTATTGACGCCCTGATAACGCTGTTCCAATTCCACGCGTTCGCCAAAGGCAAGCACCCGCATGGGACAGGCAGCCACGCAGGCCGGCTCCTTGCCCGACTGCAGCTCGTCGATGCAAAAGGTGCATTTGCTCATGACCCCTGCCGCTGCGTCGAATCGGGGCGCGCCATGGGGACAGGCCCATTCGCAGTATCGGCAACCGACGCATTTTGTTGCATCCACCAGCACGATGCCCATGTCGGTTTTGTGCATGGCGCCGGTCGGACAGGTTTGCACACAGATCGGGTCGCTGCAGTGATGGCAGGCCATGGACATATAATAGCTGCGAACAGAGTGTCGCCAGGCTTTGCCTTCCTGAATCCACCGGCCGCCGCTTACCTCATAGACCCGGCGCCATAAAATTCCGACTGCCAGGCCATGTTTGTCTTTGCAGGCGATCTGGCAGGTTTTACAACCGCTGCAGCGATTGGCGTCGTAATAAAAGGCGATCTGTTTCACGCTTTCACCACCTCCACCATGATCGTATGTTGCGCATTGCCGAAAGCCAGCGGCGTCCATTTCTCCGATGTCAAGACATTGATATTGCCGCGGCGATCAAGCCCGTTTTCATCCGGGCTCCACCAGGCGCCTTGCGGAATATCGATGACTCCGGGCATGATCTTTAACGTGACACGGCAGGGTATCATTAATGCGCCGCGGTCGTTAAATACTTTGACCAGGTCGCCGTCATGTATGCCGCGAGCCTCGGCATCCAGGGGATTGAGAAACACTCTTTGCGGAAATGCTTCGTTAGCCCAATCGTTGTTGTCGTGAATGGAATGTACCCGGCCCATAGTGTGATGACCAATGGCCTGCAATGGATAGACAGCTGCTTCCGGCCCGAAAGGGCTTTCCCATTCCTGAATATATTTGGCTACTGCCGGAACCCATTGCGGATTGTTCATATCCTGCAGGGTCTTGGAAAAAAGTTCGATCTTGCCCGAAGGGGTATTGAGTGGAAATTTAACCGGATCACGCCTAAAGTCGGCAAAGGCGATTTCGGCTTCGGTTACCGGTGTTGTGTAAACGCCGACATTGCCATCAATCAGGGTTTGCAGGTCGGGTAAATTCGGAAAGCCGTCACGCCGATATTGCGTCAGCGACCACTCGACCCAGCTTTTTTCGTCTCTGCCTTCAGAGTATTGCGCGCCCACGCCCAGACGGTCGGCCAACTCGCAACAGATTTGATAATCCGATTTTGTTTCACCGAGTGGTTTTACGACCGGCGGCGCCAGTATCACCTCCTGGCCGTATTTCCAGCCGTCCTGCAGTCCCCACATTTCAAACTGCGTGCAAACAGGCAAAACCATATCTGCAAACCGCGCGGTCGGCGTCAGGAACTGTTCATGGACGACAAAAAACTCGACCCGGGATTCGTCGCGCATGATCTCAGCCGTGCGGTTGACATTGGCATGTTGATTAATGATGGCGTTGGAAGCCACTGCGTAAATCAGTTTGATATCGTTGGCCAATTTTTCAGCGCCAAGCACGCCGTCGCGCGCAGTCATTTCTTTACCGCGCAGCACCGCTTCGGTCCATAAAAAAGTAGGGATTTTTTCCTTAATCGGATTTTCACCCTGAGGAAATACCAGCCAGCGTGGACCGCCGCGGTCCGGCTGGCGGGCAATGCCGCCGGCAAAACCGCCGCTGATGCCGACATTGCCGGTTATGGCGGCCAGCGTGCAGCCGGCCAGGACCGCGGACTCGCCAAAAGCCCGGCGCTGCATGCCGTAGCCCTGATACAACATGGCCGGTTTGGTGAGTGCATATTCCCTGGCCAGACGCACGATGGTTTCTTGTGGGACGGTTGTAATCTCTTCCGCCCAGGCCGGCGTTTTGGCAATGCCGTCGCGAAGGCCAAAAATATAATCCGAATAGCTTTCCGCTGTTTCAGCGCCGGCCGGCATCTGCGATGCGTCAAAACCGATGCAGTATTTTTTGATAAAGGCAGCGTCGTATAATTTTTCGGATATCATGACATGCGCCATGGCGCTCATCAAGGCCGCGTCGGTGCCGGGCCGGATGGGAATCCATTCGTCAGCCAGCGCCACCGCACTCATGCTCATGCGCGGATCGATGCAGACGATTTTGGCGCCGTTCTCTTTGGCTTTTTTCAAAAAATATTCGCTGTTGGTGCCGTCGCGCATTTCACAGGGATTCCAGCTCCACATGAGTATATATTTGGCATGCACCCAATCCTGTCGCTGGTTTCCTGTATACTCGGTGCCATATACATACGGCGTAGCCTTGGAAATGGCTGCCCAGCTATAACTGTTGTAATAGCCCAGAAAACCGCCGATCAGATTGAAAAGTCGCACCGCTGTTTGTCGGCCATTGGTCTGATTATAGCTACCGGTTCCATAGGGCACATAGATGGCGCTGTTGCCGTACTCACGGATGATTCTTTTTATTTCAAAGGCAATCTCATCCAGGGCTTCCGGCCAGGAAATCCGTGCAAATCCGGCCTCGCCCCGACGGCCGATGCGTTTCATGGGATGCTGCAAGCGATCCGGATGGTGTTGACGCCGGGCATAGGAACGGCCGCGCATGCAGGCGCGCAGCTGAGGATCGTCGATCCCGTCGTAAGGCCGGTCGTCGGTTTCAATGCGAATGATTTTATCGTCCTGGACATGCACTTTGAGCAGACATCGTCCACCGCAATTATGCGCCGGGCACCCGGTGCGCACCATTTTTATTTCAGAGGCGCTGCTCGTCGGTTTACGTGTTGATTTTTTTGCAAAGAAAGGCAAGGATATTTTTAAACCTTAATGCTTAACAACGTGATTCATTGCCAGGTTCAATTATATTTTCTGGGCTTTGCTTCGACTCTTGCAAAGGGATCGTAGCCATGCATGCGGCCGATGCCGCTCACTGTTGGGGTCGTTATTCTCAAAATGTCTTTTTGTCTCGTCTAAAAAATTTGGACGAGACCAGGGTTCGGCCATGCCAAGACCTGCAGTAACTCCTGGCCTCGGAATTTCAGATAGCAGATGATCATTCTCCCGGCACTGGTCCAAAAGGTCACAGTTGGAGATAATACCCATCCATTAAAAGCTGCAAGAACCATTCACTGGGATCCGCGTCATCCTTTTTAATGTGCCAGTGAATCTGCTGGTCGCCGTTCAAGGCGACAATTGTATTGGCAAGCGTGCTTCCTTCTCCTGTATAATTGCCGAGACCGTCATCGCCAATATCCAAATAGCATGTTTGATTGTCGACTGTGTTCCAATTCGCCGGATCAGTGGAGAGATATAACCGTATGACCGGAGAACCTGACTGTGATGTCAACCGGGCATACAAAATCGCTCTAATCTGAATATGAGTGGCATTTGACGGCAACGAGTGACCGATCAACGTTTCTATATCCAAAGTCGCCCCCTCATCGGCACTGGTGGATAACGTCGTCACATTGCGAAGCGTCGCTGAAAACGGGACGAAAACAAGGGAACCGGGAATAGGGAGAGGAATGCGTACGGTGTTGCCTCTGGCAATCGACAAGAGAGCGCCGGGTTGCCCGTCTCGATTCAATGAAAGGGTCTGGTTGTCCGTGTCAATGAATTGGGGCTGCGTGCTCAAATTGCCCACAGCGTCGGCGATTAGCATCTGTTGATGACCGTTTGCCAGGTCGGAAATGCGCACATTGCCGGCCACGTCTAAACTGGCTTGCGGTAAGGTCGTTCCGATGCCCAACCTGCCGTCATTGGTCATGCGGACGGTTTCGCTTTGTGAATTGAGAATTACTAATTGCGCGAAAGACGGACGAAAAGTCATCAGGCAACTTAACGCCAGACCATAATAAAGGGATGAGATTCTCAAATATCGATTTGTATAAAGTACCATCTCAAACTCCTGGTTGTTTCAATATGAATTTTGAACAGTTTGCTGTTCATGAAAAAGTTGACATATCTAATACGCGACAAAATAACCTTCCAGATATACGTCCATCCTCAGGAAAAAATTATGACCCATTGTGTTGTCGACATTGTCAGATTCTACCGAGTATTGAAATTCATAGTTGGCCGCGGATTCGAGAACGACGGTAGCTGTTTGTGAATTCTCCCAGCAATCGCTATCATAAACCTGATGGCCGGCATCGATGTATAACACGCGTGTATCATCGGTAAATGAGCCGGAACGATCGATCCAGACATTTAAGATGGGATTATCGTATGTAAGTTTCCTTACATGAGCGTTAATACGAAGCATGAGATGCTGGGTGTTGTCGGGAAAGTTGAATCCAGGTATTTTTTCCTGCAACCAGGTCAGCACATTGAATGTGCCTTGCTTTTTGTTGATGGCGTAAAGTTGTCCAAGATATCGACGAAGTGGAAAAAAAGCTCTGGCTCCTGTTGGTGCTGTGGGCAGCACGACGGTGTTTCCGTTGGAAATGCTTAGATTTTGTCCGTTTATGGATAATGTCTGTTGATCCGTATCGACGGGAATGGTCTCAACAGACAACAGTCCATTGGTCTCAACCGTTACCATGCGCTGCGGCGATGAACTCAGGCTGGAGATGCGCGCATTGCCATTCACATCCAATTGCGCATTTGGTTGCGTGGTGGCCAATCCCAGTCGGCCTTGCTCCGAGATGCGGACAATCTCGGCGCCCGAACCATTCCAAATTCGAATCTGCGCAATGCCGGCAACAACCGCACCGAGGAGCAGAATAATATTGATTGTTTGTTTTAGTAGGTTCAGCATGTTGATACCCCTAAGTAGATTTCACTCAGTTTAATTGTTTGTAATAGCCATCGATGTACACCATGGCAAAATACTTGCACGCCGCGTTGCCGGAACCCGACTTGCGAAATGAAAAGTTGAGGGTCTTGCTGTCTCCCAAAGCGATGATCTTGGAACAGCTGGTGTCTTTTTCCGGCGTCCTGAGATTATGGACGCCGTCTGCCGGATAACCATAATCAACATAAGCGATCATTTTTTCCAGAGAGATGGCGACATCCGGAGCGGTCATGACGTACAGCTGAAAATTGGGATTTGCCGCGCCTGTCGCGTCACCGTCAGCGATTACGCGCAACAGGATATGACTGGCATCAGCAGGGAGCAGCGCTCCCAAGATGTCACCTACATTAACGGAAAAATTAAAAGGAGTTGTATCCCTGGTTTCCGATTGATAGAGAAATTTACGCAACGGGTAAAATAGCAAAGCCGGTGCTGAGGGCATGCCCAGGCTCACTTCATTCCCGTCGGTAATACCGAGCATGTAGCCCAGATTGACGTCCGAACGAAGGTAGAGAGTCTGGTCGTCTGTATTTTGTGGAATGGCCATGGCCGACAATTCACCATTGGCATCGGCGATCACCATTCTTTTTGCACCGCCCAGCAGATTCTGTACACGCATGGTGCCGACCACATCAAGACGCGCTTGCGGGTTTGTGGTCCCCAGTCCCAGAGAACCTGAGGAGGTGATCACTCCCAAGTTGCTTGCTCCTTCCTTGAACAATATTTGGGCAAAGAGATATTGAGTTACCAGCAACTTGAGCAAGAGAATCAATATCAAGTTTTTCATTTTTAACATTTTTTCTCCTTTTCATTAAAAAGTTACATCAATAAATGGGGTAGAAAATTCTGGTTATTTCACGTTTTTATGGTGAAAAGACGAAACCAAAAAAAGAATGATTTTTTAATAACTTGTTAATGTTGAACGTAAAGGGAGTGATAAAATTTATTAAACTGCTGCAGGTGAACTATACAAATAACGTGCCAATTGATAAGAAAGATTTAATTTAGGTGATATGTAAAAAAATTTTGTTTGTGGGAACGGTGAGTTTCAATTTTAATTCTATTAGAGTTATCATCGGATGGTCTGAAAACGATTTGGCTTTGCCAGTAAATAATTCGAAAAAAAGAGCAGATGACAGCACGCAGAGCCACCATCTACTTATCCTGTGGATATTTGATATAGATTTATAACAATGATCTATCTCCTTTTTGTTGCGAGTCGGTATTTTGGGGACTAAGCCAAGACAAATTCTATAATATCAATTTTTTATACAATGATAATTTTACAATTGTTTTGAAATTAATAAGTATTGCTTGTCTTGGTCCGAGCCCGTATATCTATTTCCGATTTGGATTGTACCGGATGGGTTTTCCTTCCACCCGCTCAATTGGATCATTGACAAAAACTCTGCCGAGTCCGATGGCAGAGGTGAGCGTGCCGCCTTTTTTGTCCTCGCTGATGCCGTCCGAGTAACCCAGATCCACCGGAACTTTGCCTCTGCCGCCCTGAGCATCTACCACATAAGTGGGTCGGAGAAATCCGGTGGTGGCGCCGCATAGGTCGCGACAAATTTCTTTCCCTTTATTGACCGGTGTTCTGAAATGGCCCGTGCCTTCCACCAGATCAGCATAATAGAGATAATAGGGCCTGACGCCCATTTTCCCGAGACTGTGCACAAGGTTGCGCATGACATCCGTATCATCGTTAACGCCTTTAAGCAAAACCGACTGGTTTCCTAATGGGATGCCCACTTGCCGCAATATTTGCACAGCCTGCCAGCTTTCCTCAGTTATCTCATTGGGATGATTAAAATGGGTATTGATGAAAAGCTGTGGATCCTTGAACGATCGTGGCGTGTGACTCTTGAGCACCTCGATCAGTTCCGTATCCTCGACAATTTTCTGCGGCCAGACGCAGGGCACGCGGGTGCCGATGCGAATGACATCCAGGTGATCGATCTTTTTGAGCTTGCCTAAAATTTCATCGAGACGTTTGTTCGAAATGAGCAAAGGATCTCCGCCGGAGATCAGCACATCCCGGATCTCCTCATGGCCGGCAACATAGTCAACGCCCTTCATGATCTCTTCGATAGCCGGATTTTTGTGGTCGTCGCCGACCTTGCGTTTTCTGGTGCAGAACCGGCAATACATGGCGCACTCGTTGGATACGAACAACAGCACGCGGTCTGGATAACGGTGGATGATGGTTCTGGGACCTCCCAATGGAATATCACCCTCCTCATCCAGGGGATCCTCGCTCAAATCCATGTAATGCTCGAGCTCTTCCACATCGGGAATGGCTTGTTTCCAGATGCCGTCGTTTATTTTTTGAATAAGGCTGAGATAATAGGTATTCACCCGCATCGGATATTTGGCAATGACCTGCTCAAGCTGCGGATCAACGCGCGCACCCTGTCCTGTGAGCCATTTTTCCAGGTCTGCAAAGGTCTTGATCGCATTTTTTAGAATATCTTTATAGGCCATGTCACGTTCTCCTCCCGTATTGTTTTTTTAAAACCTTACTGGTTTATAAATTCGGTGAGATCCAATTTCGGTAAATCCAATCCGATTACCACCAGTTGATTTTTCCCCACCTGGCCGGTTGGGAACAACGTCTCCTGCCATGTGTCCTGGCCTGCATCAATATAATAGCACTGATTCTCGATAGTGACAAATCCCTTGGCGCGCAACTGGCTGCCCTGTATTTTTTGGACCAGCCTTTGCCACGCAGCGCGAGTAAAGATACCATCCGTTTGCAGGGTAAGGGATTGCACCGGATCCGGACGCCCATCGCCCAATTCGCCAACCGGTGCAGGCCGCGGACGACGCAGACGCTGCAGCAGGTCCAGAGAAAAATTTGCGTATTGGGTTTCAATGACCTGCGCTCGCGGCGCCAGTTCTGCCAGAGCCTGACGTGTTGCGTCTAGAGCTTCTGCAGAAGCCAAATCGGTTTTATTCAGCAGGATCAGATCAGCGTTCACAACCTGTGAAATCGGCGCTTGCAGAAATTTAACGATTTTGAAAAAATTCGTCGCATCCACCAAAGCAACACAGGCCTGCAAATCAATGCGCCGGATGAGATTAGGCAAGGCCAGCATTTTTTCCATCTCGGACGTATCGGCCAGACCTGTGGCTTCGATCAACAACAGCTCCGGCCTGAGCTGCACGGCGATGCGTTCGATTTCGTCGATAAAATCGGTGCGCACACAGATGCAGAACAGGCTGCCCTTGTTTAATTCTACCAGTTGATAATCGCCTTTGAGCAACAATGCGCCGTCAATGCCCACCTGACCGAATTCATTGACCAGCAACACGGTGCGCCGGCTGCGATAATGCTCGATCAGCCGGTTCAGCAACGTGGTTTTGCCGGCAGCGAGAAAACCGGTGAGTAAAATGGTGGGAATCAATCCATGCTTTTCAGCCATTCCTTGATGACCTCCACCGAAGGCACGCGACCATCCGCTTTAACCTGCTCGACCACGCTGATGATAGCCGGCAATTCGTTGATCTGATAACCGGCGATTTTTTTCTTGTCAATGATTTTGTGGATTTCCACCCGACTGCCCAGTTCTTTCTGCGCCTGGCGTACGTTTTCCATTGCTTGACGACTGGCTTCGCTGTCGTCGGCCAAAACCAGCAACCGGCCGCGGTTTTGCCACATTTTAAGCGAATACTTTTCATTGATGCGTTGCTGAATGGCTTTGATCAATTCCTGGCGGGAAGGGATGATGCTGACGAATTTGATCTGTCCGTCGATGCAGATGGTGGGTATATTTTTCACCATCAGGCCCATCATAAACTCGATGGATTCCCGTTCCTTGATTTTGTGCTCGCGCCAGATGACCAGTCCGTGGAAACTTTCGACTGCTGAGCGCACCGCCTCCACCATATACTGGCAGGGTGCGCAGGATTCCGAATCCAGCGTCACCACATCGACGATGACCTGATCGGAGCGACCGTACTCGCTGAGATTAATGGTCTCCTCCGTTGCCTGTTCTTTGACCTGCAGCTCTTTTGCGACCTGTCGCTGATACGGATCTTGCACAAGGCCGGTGATCAGCTGCAGGTGATGAGGCGGCGTGGCAAAAGGCAAATCGCAACCCGGCGCCAGGATAAAGCCGGCATCCCCGCCGATCTCCAGACACTCCAGCGCATTGCGCGTCACGTCCGATTCTTTACCGAGCAGCAGGACCACGGTCAATTGCAGATTGCCGCCGAACGAGACCTTGTGTTTTTGACAAATGCTTTTGACAAAATCGAGGGGAATGTTTTCATCCACGGAAATGTTATCCGGCCCGGTCAGGCACATGTTTTCCACATTTTTCTGCGCATGACCGCAGACAAAAAACGAGCTCGGTTTCTTTCTATTGCGCACATGCCGGAAAAAATCAGAAGCGTAAGGTGTCACGTATTCCTGAAACGCTTCGGGTGAAATCTGGCTGGTCATGGGATCGACAATGGAAATGATGTCGCAGTTATGATCAATATAAATATCGGCCATGCTTTTGGCCACGGTGGTGCAATAAGCCAACAAGGCTTTAACCTCATCAGGCCGGTCATACATGTCGATAAAAATGGAAGTGCCTTTCAGATGCAAAGCCAGAGTAAAAGGACCGGTGATCAAACCATAGAGGGCCACATCCGGAGCTGATTTTTGTATCTGCTGCAAAGCGTACAGGATAACAGGGATTCGACCGGCTGTGGCGGACAATGGCGGCAGGTCCTGCAGTTGTTTTTCATCCAAAACATGGCTCTGTACTGCCGGTGGATTTTCCGGGGCCCACTGCAGCTTACAGCCGAGAATTTCCGCTTCAACCGAGAGATCGAAATAAACCGGAATGCCGTCCGGTTTATACAGCTCGATGGCCTTTAAGATGCCTTTGGTCAATAAATCGCCGGATTTTAGAAATGACTCGGCATCTGTTTGGATCAACGAAGCGCCGTGACAACCAACGAACGGCACCCAGGGCGTCCGTTCGGTTTTTTTACCGTGGATGGCGTCTAACAGGAGGCTTTTGCCCATATGAAACGACCTTTCTTATGATTTACAACTTTTGAGCGGCTTTGTCCGTATTGCGATTTATATATCAAGGAGTGCAAAGCAAACACTCAGCAGGTTAGCTGATTAATATGGTTTTAAATTATGAATTTCAAGGGGTTCAGACAAGCATTATTTTTCTGTGCGTCAGGTCAAATTCTTAAAATAAAGAATTTGCGAAAACTGATTAGAATGACTAAATTTATATCTAAATTTTTCATCAAGAAGGGAGCAAGTATGCGTAGTAAAATTCTAGTGTGTGCGGCAGTGGTGGCGATGATGATCAATTCGGTTTATGCGGATATCATGATGAAGCGAAAAATACATACTGATGCCATGAAGATGATGGGCATGACCACGCCGGCCAAAGATGAAATCAGCACCACCTGGATCGCTGAGGGCAAAATGAGCAATGACAGTCCGGAGAGCATGGTGATCCTGCGCAGCGATAAAGAGGTCATTTATACCATTTCGAAAAAAGATAAAAAGTATGTGGAAATTCCGTTCAGCACGCTTACCAGTGTTGCCGCTGATCCTCAAATGGATGAGGTCATGAAGGGCATGGCCGGTCAGATAAAAATCTCCATTACCGAAACGGCAGAGACCAAGGACATCAACGGATGGAAATGCCGTAAATATAACCAGGTGATGACCATGCCCATGGTCGGACCCGTGACCAGTGAAGTGTGGGCCAGCCCGGACATCAAGGTCGATTTTGAAATGTATATGAAAGCGTCGGCTGCCTTGTATGCGCGCATGCCGGGCATGGGCAGCGCTTTGCAGGATATCATTAAAGAGATGAAAAAAATGAAAGGCATTCCGGTTCTGACCACGACGACCATGAAAATGATGGGCGCTGAGATGAAAACCAGCGACGAACTGCTGGAAGTCAAAGAGGATAAAGCGCCGGCCGGCGTGTTTGAGATTCCGGCCGGATACAAAAAGACGGATATGAAATAATTTTTCATTATCCTGCTTGCAGGATATCGTTGATTTTACAATGTAAAAAACGTCGAATATCAGGTTCGGCGTTTTTTTTTTGAGATTTTCAAAAAGATCGCTCAGCTGATTCCTGTCGAGGGAAAGTTGAAGAGGTCGTCCAAAAGAGACTTGCGCATATAGTGCCGGAAATTTCTCCGCCTAAAGGCGGAACTAGCTGCTCATTACGACTTTGAACGGGGAGGAAGAACGTCCTGTCCCAACTCTGGCGCCGGAGGATTTACCGGCGCGATCATGATCCTTACGGATATACCTCCAGCGCCCTGCTTTGCGCCAGCAAATTCTCTGGCGGCGTGCCATCCGGAATTTCGCAACCAGCGGCGCTAAAGCAGGTTTCCCCACCGTTGATAATACAGTCGCCGACCGCTTTGCTTACTTTTGCCGGTGAACCGAAACGCATGATGCTTACCGGATTCTGATTGCCGCACACAGCGGCCTGAGGAGTGAAAATGTGCGCCGCCCTTTTCAGATCCACCATCCAATCAACATCGATGATGTCTGCGTCGGACAAAACCATGTCCGATAAAATCGCACTGGTGTCGCCGCAAATATGCAAACGTGTTAATGCACCGGCTTTTTTAACTGCGCTAAAAATTCGCTGTTCATAGGGCAAGGCATACCGTTGATAGAATAGTGGAGATATCTGCGAAGCAATGGCATCGCCGAGGCCGATGATATCGGCCCCGGCCTGCACTTGCGCAAGGGCAAACGCGGTTTCCTGTTCACAGGCAAAAGCCAACAGATCCTGCAGCCATGCCGGCTCGTCGCACAGAGCGGTCAAAAGCTGCGTTACGCCCATCAGGGTTGCACTCAGCGCCAATGCCCCTTCCACCCATCCCATACTCATTACCTCCGGTCTCTGCTGATGAAAGAGGGCAATAGCCTGTAATCGGTCTGCCATACGTGGACCGGATTCCGGTTGAACCATTCTGAGGGATAGAATGTCCTGCGGTGTGTTGATGAGCGGAGTTGTGCAAACCGGCAGGTCGTCCTGGGGAAAATGAATCCTGCTGCCCAAATCATGCGCTTCGCGATAGGGATCCGAGATGGCCTGCAGTACATCGAGTTGAAAATCCCGCTGCGCGTGAAAATTGGCCTCAGCTAAAACGCGGTAGTCCTGGTAATATTCAGACAACGGTCGCTGTATATGGTGGCAGGCAAAGATCATCATGATGTTGAAATTGGGGACACGGTCCACCGTCTTGCCCTGCAGCCGGTGTTGCACTCTCTCTTTACTGTTCACAATCGTCTCAGATAACGAATTGAATTTTATCCTGCGGCGTACGGCAATCCATATCCAGGCCGCGATCACGATGATCCGCGATTTCCGCAGCAATGCCGATGGCGCGACCATACAGGAATTGTGTAAACGATAAATCCTGCACCATGCTGATGGTGATGCGTTTGGAATGCAAATCCTTCCACACCAGTTTTAAAATAATCACGGCCAGCACCGCATCGATATTGACGCAAAAGACGTTTTTGGTGACGCCTTCATTGAAAAGCTCTTTGACCAACAGTCGGTAAAACTCGTGAAAGGCGTTATAGATGCCGCGTTGCGCCATTTCGTCATAGATGAATTTTTCGCGCGGATCGATGTTGACGGCATTGCCTTTAAAAACCGGATGGTTGATGCAGGGAATGCGTTTGATCGGTTGCTCGGTTTGTTCTTTTTCCGTTTTTTTATAATCGCGATAATGGCAGGCCGCATCATGGGCGAGCTTTTTTAAATCGAGATTATGGTTGCGGTCGCCCGGGTCTGCCTCGATCGTGGGGAAATTCTCCAGCAGAAAAGCAATGGCCTCAAATCCATTGCCGCCATGGGCCAGCCCCGTGCTGGTCAGAAAACCGAGAAACGCCGTGGCAATGTGATTGCGCGCACTGACCGATTGCTTGGCCCCTTTGGCCGACAGGGTGCCGGGTCCGTTGGTCAGGGTCAATCCGATCAGGGACTGGAATTCGAACAGCTCGGTCTCATTCGGCTTGCGATTGAACAAGATCGCAAAAGCGTTTTCGGTAAAACTGTTGTTCAGGTTGTCGATTTTGGCGTCTATCAGTTCCCGCCAGTATTGGTTCTGTTTACGATCAATAACCGAATAAGCCACAATGCGGCTGATGATGTAAAAATAGGTTACCGCGTCCTCGACCACCTGTCGACTGATTCGTTTTTCCAGCATGGGCTTCCAGAACAGCGCCACGGCAATGCCGCCCATCAAAAACTCGTATTGATCACGAATGTCTTTATTTTTCTCTTCTGCCAGATGAATGATGTGCTGCAATACCCGGATGGGAAAAGATTTCTTGGACGATTTTTTGATCTCTTTAAGAAAAAGCTCGGAAACGTCGGTTTTGCGTATGGGTTCATCGGTGAGCAAATGCACATCAAGATATTCATCCAGGGCCTGCGGAAACGCTTTGGTCACATCGCTGATTTCGAATTCGCGGATCAAATCGATTAGGAAACAGGCCGCATCGCGCGCTTTGGCCAGCATTTGTCGATTGCCGATAAGGGCGATCTGCGAGCCGATGTAGGCGTTGGGCGTGCAACCGTTGCTGCGCGCCACATCCACGAGGTCCATGCGTCGCTCGTCCATTTTCAAAAACAGATTCAGCAAGAGATTAATGGTGGCTACATCGTCCGCTTCCGGCATCACCTTGGCCAGACTGAAATAAATGTTCTCTTCCATGGAATGTTTGGCCAGTTCCAGAATGGACCGGCCATGCAATTCCGAAACCTGGGTCTTGGGATCCATGCGCGAGGCGCCGGATTTGTCCGCCATATTCTGTCGTAAAAAATGCGCGCCCACCTGTTTGTTGATCTCTTTGATCTGCTGATCATAGGGCGGCATGGCAGTTACCACCGGCATATCCAATTCTTTGGGCATTTTTATCCAGGAATCGCTGATCCATAGTTTCAGCGACAGATCGCCCTGGCTTTTAAAATCGCTCTCTTCGCCCATAGCCGCAAACACGGCTTTCATGGCATCAGGAAAGTGCTGGATGGAAGCCACGCGCACGCCACGCTTGCCCACCTCTATCCTGGCCGGATTGAAAACCGGCACGCCGAAATAGTCGTCGAACCACTTTTCTTTGGATTCGGCGTCGTCGCCGCTGCCGGCCAATGCACCGGCATGGCCGCACGAGCGCTGAATGTCTTTTTTCCAGCGACCGGTAACGCAAACCACAATGGGTTTGTTAAAACCGAACCGTCGTTCCGCAATCCAGTCCAGCGCCATTTTTTCATAATAACCGCCCGGCTCCACATAGAGCGCCACGGCCTTGGTGCGCGGATCGTTTTGTGCGGCATATAAAAACTCGGGCAGGGCGAAATGAATGTAAATATCCTTGCCGGAACTCACCGCTGTGCTGATGCCGAATCCGGCAGAGCGCAGGTACTCGGCAATGGTGGTGGTGAAATTGCCGGAATTGGAATGCAACGCCACCGATCCTTTTACCAGCGCTTCTGCGGGATTGTCGCCGCCCAGGGCGCCGCCGACGCGTACGTGATCCCACACATTGGCCACGCCCAGACAATTGGCGCCGATGATGTCTACCCCTGCCTCCTGACAGACAAAGCGACAATTGCGCGAATCCCGGGCCGGCACTTTTTCGGTGACGATGACCACTCGTTTGAGTTTATCGTTATAATAGGCCAGTTCGGCAACCGCCTGACTCACCGCCAACGGCGGCAAATAGATGACGCCGATGTCAAAAAAAATGCCTTGTTCCATGACATCTCGAATACTGCTGTACACCGGGATGGGACCGATCCTGGTCTCCAGTTCGCCTTTGCGTCCATATTGTACGCCGGCAACAATATTGCCGCCGCTGTATTCGTGCGACACCGGTGTGACCTTGCGGCTCTCGTTGCCCAATATATTGATGACGCACACGCGCGAATCCCGCGTGGCCATTTCTTCCAGAGAATGAACGCCGAGAAAGTAAGGAAACGGTTTGGTCTTTTGTGGTCTCATGAAAAAATTTACCCTTGCAAAGGTTGCTGATTTGATGAAATACGAATTTTGTGTTCGCTTTTCTAAATTAAAACCGGATTTTCGCTCAAGCGCTGACTCCAGTTTATATAGTCTGTCCTGCCTATTTCTCGCCACCAGCTATCCACGCGTTTGGCATATTCCAGCACCTGGATCATCGATGTGTCGTAACCGAACATCTTGTAGGGCAACTTTAAGGTGTCCAGAATGTCCTTGCCGTAAAACATGCCCTTGATCAGATTGGGACCGCCGCGTCCCACAACGGTATAAATGGGAGTTTTACCGTGATGCGACATGTGGTCGCGTAAAGCGTCAAAAATCCCTTTGAAGGTGACATAGATATCCGTGTTGTTGGCTTTGCCGCCGATGATGAGGAGAACACTGGCTTTGTTGAGCCAATGCTTGAAAACAATGCGGCTGATTTCGTACATTTTTTCATAAGGCGGATTGCCGCCGAAATCGGACGCAAAAATAGCGGACGCGCCCAAAGTTTCTGTGGCCGCTGAATTGGCGCCGCCGCCGAACATAAAAGGCATGATGCTGCCGTTGGGATTGAGTTCCAGCACGTCACTCTGTCCCTGATAGGTGCGCAGCTGATTGATTTCGGATTCGAACGGAGAGATATCGGATTGAAAAATGGTTGCCGGCAATCCCAGCCGCTTCCAGGCAGGATTGTCCTGATCGAACTGCGCTTTGAGATCACAGGCTATGGGGATCAGTTTGCCGTCGCTTTTCATCATGCGAATGGGATTGATTTCCAGCGTGGTCAGGCCATAGTTGTCGTACAGACTCCACAGCTTGGGCAGATTTTGCACCAGCGGTGAGATATACGCTTCCGGACAACCGGTATCGGTCAACGCATTGGTGATGTCAAAGGATTTCAAGCCGATAAAAGGATCGATCCAGATGACCTGCTTTTTATCAAAGGACAGGCTTTCGATGTCCATGCCGCCAAATGGTGAAATGGTAAAGATGGGTTTACGGTGGGCCGTGGAAGCTGCGATACTAAAGTACACCTCAATCTCGGAGGGGATGAACGCTTCAAAAGTCACGCCGTTGGCATAGACGGTCTTGCTGCCGTATTGATGGCCGGCAAAGTACAACTCTTTTTTGGCCTGTAAGGCATCGAGCACATTGTCGACGATGCGCACCAGTCCGGCTTTGCCCTTTTTACCTACGCCGCCTGAAAAAAAAGGCTTCACTACCAGTTTTTTATGCTGAGTAAGAAGCCTTTGAATTTGTTCCTTGGTGGCGTCGGCTGTCAGAAATGGGGCATAGGGAAACTCGACCAGATCCAGCAGCTGAGCGCCGTACTTGAGTCCGGAGATTTGCATAGTATCCTTTGATAATACTGAGGTTACCTATTATTCCAATACAAAAAAACCACAAATATTAGTTTAGGAATTTTCCGGGAAATATCCAAAGGTTTATTGGACTGATTTATGCAGGGAACATCAAATTTCAAGGAGCACTTTGCTCATTAAATTTATATTGTTGGAGCCGCTTCCGAGTGGCGACCGTCGGTCAGGATCTTAAAAAATCGCGATCGCGGAGAATGATATACTGGATTGGATTTTTACTGCTTGTCTCTTCTTGTCGCGCATGGCAACGAAATTTGGATAAAAACCAATTTTTTAAAACTGTCTTTCAAACAAAGATTGAACCGTAACCTTTTTCTCAACTTCATCTGACTTTTTACTAAAGTAATATGACTCTTCCAATATTTATATTTTTTCGTATTTCATATTTCCCCTGAAATCCAGTGTTTTTAAAAATATCCCCACGTCCTCAACAAGAATATCCCGATGGCTATGGTTACGGAACTAGCTAAAGTGGACAACAGAATGATATTCCCTGCCAACCGACCGTTGCTGCCCATGGCTTCAGCCATGATATAGCTCGCCACCGCAGCGGGGGAGGCAAAAAAGAAAAACAGAGCGGCCAGTTCGTGTTTGCTGAAATGCATATACAACGCAGCCAATATGACCATGATCGGAGAAAGAATCAATTTGATAAAAGAGGCGAACGCAGCCAGCCTGAAATCCTGTTTGACGCCGGTAAAGCTCAGGCTGCCGCCGATGCCGATAAGCGCCAACGGCAGCGTGATGGTTGCGAGTTGATTAGTAGCAGAATACATAATTTCTGGAATGGTAATTTTAAAAATAGAAAAAGGCAGAGCGGCGGCAGCGGCCAGAATCAAAGGATTAGTCGCTACATCTTTGGCGATCTTTTTCCAGGGCAGCTGTTTTTCGCTGTGTTGCGTGACAGTCAGGGCAACGATAGCCAGCAGATTATAAGGCGGCATCATAAAACTGAGCAGCACTGCTGCGTTGGCCAGAGGTGCATCGCCAAAAGCGCTTTTAATCATGGCAAAACCGAGAATGGCAAAATTGCCGCGAAAGCTGCCCTGGATAAAAGCACCGCGGTCCCGTCCATCCGGCGCCAGCAGGACGCCGACGATCCAGGAGAGTGAAAAGACCACGGCTATGGCGGCATAGGTGAACAACACCAGCCGGCCGTTGAAAGCAGCGCCAAAATCGGTAACCGCGATTTTACTGAACAGCAGCGCCGGCAGAGCGACGAGAAAAACAAATCGCGATGACACGCGATTAAAGTGATCGTCGATAATATTTTTGCGCTTCAACCATACGCCCAACAGCACAATGATAAAAATCGGCGCAACGATTTTTACGGCGAAAATGATATTTTGTATCATGAATCAAACCTGTACGGGGTTTGGAACGCGGGCGTCCCGCCCGCAGAGGCAACAGGAACGCCCGCGTTCCAGTCAGTAAATTGTTTAACGTTCAACGTTCAACGTGGTACGTATCTCTCCTCTGGCCAGTGAAGCGACTACGCCAATGGAACACAGCGCTGCCGCTGCCCAAAGAATATAATGCATGCTGTCGATAAAACGGCCGTGCAATTCCGGCGTAATAATCCGCCGTCCCACGAAAACGTTCAGCACCAGCGCGGCCAGTCCCATGCTGAACATTTGTCCCAGTAAACGCATGGTGCTGACCATGGCTGAGGCGGCGCCGTAATGTCGCTTGCTCACCGAGCTCATGACGGCATTGGTGTTGGGCGAGGAAAAGAGCCCGAATCCTACGCCGAGGATGACCAGATTAAAAACGATGTACCAGAGCGGTGAGTCAATGGTTACAAAACTCAATAATAAAAGTCCGATTACATTCAACATCATGCCAAAAGAGGCGGGCAGTCGCGGCTCGATGCGGTCCGAGAGCCGACCGGCAATGGGCGAGGCCAGGGTTTGCACCAGCGGCTGCGCCATCATCAGCAATCCGGCCGTACGCGGCGGCAGTTCTTTGATATATTGCAGATAAAGACTGACGACGAAAACGACCGCGGTCGTCGCCCCGTAATTGATCAAAGCCGCCAGGTTGGAAAAAGTGAAAGCACGATTTTGGGTAAACAGCTGCAGATCGACGAGCGGATGATGCAATCGTTTCTGGCGCAAAACAAACAACAGCATGCAGGTCACGCCGCAGGCCATAAGGGCCAGTCCCTTGGGTTGCGGTAAAATGGAAAAACCATACAGCAGCGTGCACAGGGCAGCAGCCAATAAAAGCGATCCGGCAACATCAAATCGTTCATTGGGAGATTCGGTCCATTCGTATTGCAGGTATCGGCGAATGATATAAAGGATGACAAGGCAGACCGGCACGACAAAGATAAAAATGGCGCGCCAGCCGAACCATTGGGTCAACAGGCCGCCCAGGACCGGGCCGACGGACAACCCCAGATAAACCGCAGCTACATTCATCCCCAGTGCCCGACCCCGTTCACCCAAAGGGAACGCAGAGGTCAGCATGGCCACGCCGTTGGCAAACATCATGGCGCTGCCGATTCCCTGCATGGTCCGGCTAAGCAACAGCCAGAAAATGGACGGCGCTGCGGCCGCCAGTATCGAGGCCAGCATAAAGAGAATGAGACCATGGCTGAAAATTCGTTTACGGCCGTAAATGTCTGCCAGTCGGCCAAAAGCCAGGACCAGAACGGCTGAGGATAACAGATAAGAGGTGGCGATCCAGCTCATCAACACGGCATCCAGATGAAATGTGCGGCTTATGGCCGGCAAGGCGATGTTGATTCCTGAGGCCATGATGGGAATAAATGCAGAACTGGCTGTGACTACAATAAGCAGAGCGCGTCTTTGTCTAAGGTCATTCATGCGACTGTCTTTCCGAATTCTGGATAAAATGTTCAGTAACCCTGAACCATCCGGCAAATTTCCTGCAAAGCCTTGCGGCCGGAAGGCTTTTCCCGCTCCTGCAGATCCTGGTCGAGTTGTTTGACATCGCCGTAATGACCAATCGCCACGGCGGCTATGATTTCATATTCATTTTTATCGAGCTGCAACACGTCATAGGCCCGATCATGATCAAAGCCGGCCATGGGATGTGTAAACAAACCCAAATGGTATGCCTCCAAGGCCAGGGACATAAACGCCGAGCCGCAATCGAATTGAAAGGTGGCGTTGTCACGGCCGCTTTTTGCCCATTTTTTTCGACCCGCCACATAGAGCAACAGCGGCGCTCGATTGGCCCAGCGCTGGTTGGACGGATTGAGCAGACTGCGAAATTGCTGCAATGCCTCAGGGCCGTCCGGCAACAGAAAACACCAGGGCTGTTCATTGCCGGCAGACGGCGCCCAGCGGGCCGCTTCCAGGAGAGCCAGCATTTTTTCCTGTTCTATGGGTGTATCGCTAAAAGCGCGTGGTGACCAGCGCTCGAGAAATTGGCGGTTTATATCGTATTCTGATTGACGATGGTTATGATAAGGCGTCATACGGGCCATTCCTATTGTTAAAAAAGCTGATGTGATTAATATATACAGATTTGATTTGAAACGCAACAAGGGCTATTACACGATGAAGCGAATTGAAACATATTGCTTCCTGAATAGCAGGCAATTTCGTGTTGTGGGTAATGTGTTTCTGCCAGATTTCTGATTAGAAAAATTTTAATGATGCCGGATCCGCCTCGAACTAGGGATTTCTCAGCAGCAGCGGCGTTACCTGGGCGGTGTTGTCCAGAATCAGATCCGCGCCTGCCCGCTCCAGTTCCGCACGTTCGCCAAATCCGCATAAAACCCCTACGGTCTGACAACCGGCTGCCTTGCCGGCGCGAATATCGACCGTGGTATCGCCGATCATGACGCAAGCGGCCGGATCGATGTTCAACTCTTTGGCTGCCAATAACACGGGCCTGGGACTGGGTTTTATTTTAATGCAAGAGTGGGTGGTGATCACGGAAGAAAAATATTCGTTCAATCCATACTGGCTTAAAAATTCTCTGGTGCCTCTTTCACCCCGGCTGCTGACGATGGCAAGAGCGTAATGACTATGCAGTGTTTGCAGCATGCTCTTTACGCCGGATATGATTAAAAACGGCGCCAGCGGCTTTTCCCTATTGCTGCGGATTTTGCAAAGCCATTTGAAGCATTCGTCCAGGTAGAGGCGATCCGACCATTGGTGCAGAAAATTGGTCGGTGTTTCCAGACTCATGACCAGCCAACGCGCTGCCCGGCCATGATCGCGGTCCGGCAACAAGGGCCCTAGCGGACGCAGCCAGCGGGTCAGACATTGCACGTAGAGATCATCGGTGTCGCACAAGGTCCCGTCCATATCGAATAACAGGCCCTGGATGCGGGATACGTCGAGAGGCATGAGAACTCCGTAAAAAAAACAATATACACAGAAAAAAAGCCTTGACAAACAGGAAAAAATACCATAAATTTAACCAATTAGTTAAACTAAATAGTTAGTTAAAAACACGGAGACGACCATGCCTGTTAATCAGGTCGGCGGCGAATCCACGCGGGAGAAAATAAAAACCGCGGCGGCCGAAATATTCATTGAAAAGGGCTATGCAGCGGCGCGCATGCAAGAGATCGCAGATCGGGCGCAGGCCAATAAGGCCATGATCTATTACTATTTTTCTTCCAAAGACGCCCTGTTCGAGTCCATTATCCGCGAGGCGTTTGAAGAACTGTTCAGCATGTTTACCGGTCTCCAGCAAGGCCCGGAATGCGATCTGCCGACTCTGATCGCCAGACTGGTGCACACCCATTTTCATTTCCTGCAAACGCATCCGCAATTGCCGCGTCTGATTGCCCGTGAATTGAACAGTGATAACCCGATACCGCAAAAAGTGTTGACCGACGTTATCAGGCGCCACGGCAAGGAACGATTAGAAAGTCTGCAAAATATGTTGAGCCGGGCCATAAGCGACGGCCGGCTGCGATCTGTCGACGTCAAACACACTTTGTGGAACATTGTCTCCTTGAATGTTTTTACTTTTATTGTTTCCCCGGTATTTCAAAACGTTTGGCCGGAAGAGTACAAGAATTCTGATCGCTTGATGAAAAAACGGGAAAAAGCCATTGTGGATTTGATTTTGTACGGCATTCTGCCGCGTAAAGGATGAGGAAGGTCATGGAAAAGAAAATTTTGATAATCCTGGCGTGCGTGTCGGCATTACCGGTCCGAGGGCAGATCACTTTACCGGATTTGGTGCACCAGGCGTTGGCCAACAATCCAGGCCTGGCGCTGGGGCAGGCTGATTCATTGAACGCCGCGGAAGAGGTGACGCAAGCGCGTGCGTCCCGTTTGCCTTCCCTGGATTTCAGCGGTTCCTATCGCCGGCAAAGCACGGTGCCTGAAATAAAAATCGCACCGGTCACGTTGCCGTTCGGCGCCGGCATCTATTCTCCGATTCCAGGCGGCGCCATGCAAATGGGCACACTGGATAATTTTGATTTCCGCTTGACCGTTGCGCAACCGCTGTTTACCGGTTTTCGTCTCGCGCAAAAAGTGGCTGCCAGCCGAGCTAACCAGGATGGGAAAGCAGCAGATCTGCGTCGGCAACGCTGTGAGTTGATCGGCCAGGTCGAGAAAGCCTATGGTCAGGTTTTAAAAACCTTAAAATATGTGGACATTGCCCGTACCAGTCGCGACCAGGTCGCTGCGCATGTACGGGACGTGAAAAAAATGGTGGACCAGGGCATATTAAAAAGGGAAGAAGTCCTTAAAACCGACGTACGACTCTCCGAAGCAGAGTTGGCCATTGTGCAGGCGGAGAACGGCCTGGCCATGAGTCGCAGTGTGCTGGAAAATCTGCTGGCGAAAAAGCTGCCGACCGATGCTCCGTTCAGCGCTATGCCGACGCCTGATGCTTTTGATCTCAACAAAGAGACTACATTAGAAACGGCTTGGGCCAATCGTGCAGAATTACAGACATTGCATTCGGCGCAACAGGCCAGCCGCTCCGTCACCCGCATGGCCAAAGGCGGTCGTCTGCCCAATCTGGCAGCCTTTGGTTCTGTCGGTTACGGCAAACCGGGTCTGGATATGCTCAAGAAAGAGTGGATGGACTATTGGTTGGTCGGCGTGGGCATGGAATGGAATATCTGGAATTGGGGCAAAACCCGCTCGCAGATCCAGCAAACGGAAATCAAGCAGCGCGCCCTTGCCCACACGGAACGACAGTTGCGCGATGCCATTGAATTGGATGTGACGCAAGCTTTGCTGCAAGTGCAGGAAGCGATGCAACGCCGTGATTTATGTGTTACACTGACCAGCCAGGCGGAAGAAAGTTTTCGCGTGGCGGAGAAACAGTATTTGCAGGGCATGGCGACACACACCGAATATTTTGACGCCCAATCCGCTTTGACCCGCGCCCGGTTGGGCCAGGCTCAGGCGGATATCGATTATAATTTGGCTCTGGCAAATCTTCGTCGCGCTCAAGGCGTGAATGATAAACCTTATGTCACTCATTGAAATAGAGGAATTCTATGAAGCATGGCTTGATATCTTTGGGAGTGGCGGTTGTGCTGCTCATGAGCGGTTGCTCGGATAAAAAGAACGATGCAACATCCGGCTCCGGCACCCTGGAGGCGACCGAGGTGCTCTTGAGCAGCAAAACGGCCGGCACGGTCGTCAGTATGCAGGTGCGGGAAGGCGATCTGGTCGCCTCCGGTCAGATCGTAGCGCTGATCGACAGCGAAAAAGTCTTTTTGCAAAAACAGCAATTATTGGCCGGCATGCAGGAACTGCGCTTTAACATGATCAATGCCAAGCGAGCCGTCCAACTCAGCCAGGATCATTTCGACAACGTTGCCAAAAAATTTCAACGCATCAAAATACTGTGGCAGGACAGCAGCGCCACGTTACAGCAATTTGAAGATATCGAAACCGCCTATAAGGCAGCCTCCACCCAATTTGAAAATAGCCGCACGGCTTATGACGCCTTGACAGCGCGACAGTCGCAATTGCAGGCCCAGCTCGCTTTGCTTAGCAGCCAATTGGCGGATTGTCGCGTAGTGGCGCCTATCGTGGCTACGGTGTTGGAAACCTATATTGAAAAAGGTGAGATCGCCAGACCGGCCGGTCCGATTGTTAAACTGGCGGACTTGACGCGCATGTGGATTAAAATTTATGTGACCGAAGCCGAACTGGGGCGCATCAAAATCGGTGCAACGGCAGAGGTGCAGATCGCTTCTCAGCCGGAAAAAAGGTTCCCGGGACAGGTTTCCTGGATATCCCCGCGCGCTGAATTCACGCCGAAAAATGTGCAGACCAAAGAGGCGCGCGCCGATTTGGTTTACGCCGTTAAAATAACCACAGCGAATCCGGACGGCGTGTTGAAAATCGGCATGCCGGCAGATGTGTATTTGCGCTGAATGGTCCATGTTTTATAAACAACCAACAGGGATTGAACAGATTGGGATTGTTTGTTAATTTTTTCCGGGCCGTATGCAATGAATAAACTTATTGAAATACAGGGTCTGTACAAATCATTTGGCGATACCACCGCCGTCGCCGGCATGGATTTGTGCGTTTATGAAGGCGAGATGCTGGGATTGATCGGCCCTGATGGCGCCGGCAAAACCACCACCTTGCGCATATTATGCGGTTTGTTGCGTCCTGATCAGGGCGCTGCGACGATGGCCGGCTGGCAGGTTGCTACCGAAATGAAAAAAATCCGTCACATCATCGGCTATATGCCGCAACGTTTTTCCCTGTATCCGGATTTAACCGTAGCGGAAAACCTGCGCTTCTTCAGTGACCTGTTCCAGGTAAGCAAACAAGAACGTGAATCGCGATTGCAGAGATTGCTGGAATTCAGCCGTCTGGGCCCTTTTGCCGATCGCCAGGCCCATGCCTTGTCCGGCGGCATGAAACAGAAACTGGCCTTGTCCTGTACGTTGATTCATACGCCCAAGATTTTGCTTTTGGACGAACCGACCACCGGCGTGGATCCGGTTTCTCGCCGGGAATTCTGGGACATCCTCGCCGAGCTGCGCAGCCAGGGCGTGACCATCGTCGTCACCACGCCGTACATGGATGAAGCGGCGCGCTGCGACCGTGTGGCGTTCATTCACCGCGGCAAGATACTGTCCGTGAGCAGACCGGATGAAATAGCAAAAATGTACGCCGGCACTTTGCTGGAAATTCGTTGTCGGAATAATGTTGCCGCTGCTGCAAAGTTGACCGCCAGCGGCCGATTCGCTTCCGTGCAAATTTTCGGCGACCGACTGCATGTCGCCGGATCCGAATCGGCGGAATGTATGCAAATGATGGTGCAGGAACTCCTCGGTCCGGAAGATGATGCTTTATCAATCAAGAAAATTCCGGCAGGCATCGAGGACGTATTTGTCGAAATGCTCAAGTAAAGCAACCTTTGTAGGTAGTCACGGCTTTAGCCGGAAATTTCTCCGCCTAAAGGCGGAACTACATGCTAATTAAAAATATTAGGTTATTTTTTGTTCCCCTATTAGTGTTCTTGCTGCTTATTTAATACTGTTAACAAATAGCGAACTTTTTAGACAACCGCAAGGTTCAAGGTGCTCGATTTAACCAAGAAAAAATATGGATAAAAACTATTCGGTCGAGGTAACAGACCTGACCAAACAATTCGGTCATTTTCTGGCTGTCGATCATATCAGCTTTCAGGTTCATGACGGCGAGATTTTCGGTTTTTTAGGCGCTAACGGCGCCGGCAAAACCACCACCATAAAAATGTTGTGCGGCTTGTTGTTGCCCACTTCCGGCCAGGGACAGGTTGAAGGACTGGACATCTATACACAGACCGAAGCCATTAAACAGATCATCGGCTATATGTCGCAAAAATTTTCTCTTTATGATGATCTTACCGTTGCTGAAAATCTCCGGTTTTACGGTGGCATTTACGGCATGAAGGCCGGTCAATTGACGGTGGCATGCGAAAGTCTTTGCGATGAGATGGGCTTGCGACCGCATCTGAGCAAATTGACGCGCTCCATTCCCACCGGCTGGAAGCAACGGCTGGCGCTCAGCTGCGCTATTTTGCATCAACCGAAAATACTTTTTCTGGATGAACCCACCGGCGGCGTGGATCCGATTTCCAGACGCGAATTCTGGGACATTATCTATCGCCTGGCAGAGCAGGGTACGACGGTATTTGTCACCACCCATTATATGGATGAGGCCGAGTATTGCAACCGTTTGTCCATCATGCATGACGGACGCATCGTCGCCATGGGTTCTCCCGCGGAACTGAAACAGCGCTATCATAAAAATACGATTGAAGATGTCTTTATCGATCTGGTTAAACGCAGCCGGCCGACGGAGCCATTATGAAACCGAGAGTCTTTTGCATCATGCACAAAGAGTTCATTCATATTATGCGCGATCCGCGCAGTTTGGCCATCGTGTTTTTATTGCCGGTCATGATGATTCTCCTATACGGCTATGCCATCACCTTTGACATTAAAAACATCACCCTGGCTATTCTGGATCAGGATCGCTCTGCCGCCTCGCGCCGTCTGGTGGAGCGATTGACCAGTTCCGATTATTTTCGGGTTACGGCGCACTTGCAGGAGCGTCGTGAAATCGAGACCGGCTTCATGCAGCGACGCATGCGGGCGACTCTGGTCATTCCTGTGGATTTCGAGAAAGGGTTGACGCAACGACCGGAAACGGCAATACAACTGGTGGTGGACGGCGCCAATGCCAATACCGCTACCATTGCCATTAATTATCTAAAGAGCTTTTTGCTCAATTACTCCCTGGAATTGAATCAGGGCAGCCTGCAACCGCCGTTGCGCATAGAACCGCGCGTCTGGTACAATCCGGACCTGAAAAGCGCTCACTTTATTGTTCCCGGACTGGTCGCCATTATTATGATGATGATCTGTGCTTTGTTGACCTCTATGACCATTGCCCGCGAGCGCGAAACCGGAACCCTGGAGCAGATTTTTGTCTCACCCGTTCGACCGGCGGAAATCATTGTCGGCAAAACCGCGCCCTATATCGTGCTGGCGCTGCTGGATGCTCTGGTGATAATCGTTTTTGGCGGTCAGGTTTTCGGCGTACCGGTGGCAGGAAGTTTCATCTTGCTGATGGCCTTTGTGTTGATTTTCATTTTTGCGTCTTTGAGCATCGGCGTGTTCATTTCAACTCGGGCGCGTACCCAGCAGGTGGCCTTGCTCGCAGCCATGGCCGGCACGTTGCTGCCGTCCATCTTGTTGTCCGGTTTTGTTTTTCCCATTTTCGCCATGCCCCAGGTACTGCAATGGTTGACCTATATTGTGCCGGCCAAGTATTTTCTCATCCAGGCGCGCGGCGTCATGCTTAAAGGAGTCGGCTGGAATTATCTTTACGAACCGACCATATTTTTGCTGGCCGTCGGCATGCTGCTGTTGGCTGTGAGCGTCAAGCGGTTCAAGACGAATCTGGAAGGCTGAACGTGACAAAAATATTGCACATGATACGCAAAGAGTTCATCCAAATCAAACGCGATCGCGCCATGCGCGGCCTGATATTGCTCATGCCGATATTGCAATTGCTGCTCCTCGGTTATGTCATTTCCTCCGAGGTGCGCCATGTCAGCGTGGTCATCTGCGATTTGGATCAGACGGTAACCAGCAGACGGTTGATTGACCGTCTGCGCAATACGGTTTATTTTGATGTGAAATATTTCGACAACGAGGAGGCCGGTTTATACAAATATCTGGATCGCGGTGATGTGGCCATGGCGCTGGTGCTGCCGGTGAATTTCGAGAGAAACCTGCAAAATTTGCAACCGAGCGCCGTTCAGGTTTTAATGGATGGCCAGGACGTCAACACCTCCGGCATTGCCCTGGGCTATGCGGCCGGCATTCTGGAAAGTTTTGTTGCGGATCAGCTGACCGCACTGGCCGCCCATGCCGCGATGGACCATATTCACTTATTAACCCCGTCTTTGCAGGTGTGGTACAATCCCGATTTGAAACCCAGTGATTATATGATTCCCGGCATTGTTGTTTTTTTATTGACCATGATCACCGCGCTGATCAGTGCCATGGGTTTGGTGCGCGAACGTGAAATCGGCACACTGGATCAATTGCTGGTGGCGCCGATGAAAAAAACCGAGTTGCTAATCGGCAAGATCATTCCCTTCGCCATTTTGGGACTGGTCGAGTTGGCGCTCTCCATCGCTTTTGCCCGGTTATGGTATCATATCCCTGTTGCCGGCAATCTGCTGTTGTTTTTCCTTTTTGCGGTTATTTATCTGTTTACGACTCTGGGACTGGGATTGTTCGTTTCTGCTTCTTCCCGAACCCAACAGCAGGCCATGTTTCTGACCTGGTTTTTCATGATGTTCATTCTACTGATGTCCGGATTTCTTTTTCCCATTGAAAACATGCCCAATTTTGCCCAATATCTGACGTGGTTGAATCCCATGCGCTATTTTATGCTGGTCACGCGCGAACTGTTTATCAAAGGCGCGGGCTTGCATCAATTGTACGGACAGGGGATTGCGCTGTGTGTTTTTGGCGGTTTGATTTTTACCTTTGCCGCATTGCGCTTCCAGAAGAGGATGAGTTGAGATGCCGGAATTGCCCGAAGTGGAAACCATACGCCGCTGCCTGAACCCCTTGACAGTTGGACGAAAAATCACGGCTGTTCGCGTCTATGATAAACGGTTGCGGTGGCCGGTGCAGCCGGCCAGATTGAAAAAATGGCTGATTGGCAGCCGTTTCCTCGGTCTGGAGCGCAGAGGAAAATATTTGCTCTGGCGTTTAAGCAATGATGCCCGACTCTTGGTTCATCTCGGCATGAGCGGTCGGTTATGTTGTACGCCGGTAAAGGCGGATCGAGAACCGCACACACACGTGGTGGTAACCCTTGATAACGGCCATGAGCTGCGTTATCGTGATCCGCGCAGGTTCGGTTGCATTCTGCTTCGGCGGCCTGGTGATATAGAGTTCGCGATGCTGAATCGTCTCGGCGTCGAACCGCTGTCTGGGGATTTCACTGCCGATTATTTGCGTTCTCATGCCGGTAATTCCATACGGTCGATTAAAGCAGTGTTGCTGGATGGCCGTGTGACGGTCGGCATTGGCAACATTTATGCCAGCGAGACGCTTTTTCACGCCGGCATTGCACCAACCAGATCCGCCGCAAGTTTATCCATGGACGAATGGCGGGCGATGCGTGACGCCGCTGTGCAGGTGCTGCAGCAGGCCATAGACAAGGGTGGCACGACGTTGCAGGATTATCGCAATGGTCTGGGTGAACCGGGCTTTTTTCAAATAGAGCTGGCAGTTTACGGCCGGGAAAATGAGCCGTGTACGCGTTGCGGTCAGGCCATCTGTCGTGTTGTACAGCAGGGGAGGAGTACATTTTACTGCGCATTTTGTCAGAGATGAATCAGTAAAAAAAGTGTTTTATTTATTCGGAAAATACAGCTATATTACCGATTGGAAAAATTGGAATTGGTTTTAGATGAGAAAACGCAATAGATTTTTTACCAAAATTGGCGAACACGCCATTGTTTTTTTTACCAATGTATTTGAAATCTGGCGTCTGGCCCTGCAGACATTCAAGATGACGCCGCATTTGTGGTTTTATCGACGCCAATTGATCGAACAGATTTATATCTTCTCCGTCAAGACCCTGCCCATTGCGGCGATTATTGCGGTTTTTATCGGTCTGGGCGCCACGGTTCAGGGAACCTATCAATCCTCGGCGCTGGTGCCGCGCTATATGGTAGTCAATGTGATCTTTAAAAGCACCATTCTCGAACTTTGTCCTATTGTTTTGTCTCTGGTCTTGGCCGGCAAGTTGGGCGCCTCGCTGGCGGCCGAGATCGGCAGCATGAAAATCTCCGAACAGATTGAAGCCCTGGAAACCCTGTCGCTGGATCCGATCGGATTTCTGGTGATGCCGCGGGTTATTGCCGGAGTGCTCATGTTGCCGGTGATCACCATCTTTGCCAATTTCCTGGCTATTTTCAGCGGTTTTTTTGTTTCAGCGGTCACCTCGGAATGGATCTCTCCGCAGGAATATTACAGCGGTCTGGAAATGGATTTCCGGCTTTTTGAAATTTACTTCGGCAGCCTGATCAAACCGGCTGTCTATGGATTCATGATCGCCCTGATCGGCAGCTATTTCGGACTGCGCACCAGCGGCGGCGCCCGCGGCGTGGGCGAGTCTTCCACCAATGCCGTGGTGGTTTCGGCCGTGTTGATCGTTATAATGGATTATTATCTTGGCCGGCTTTTCCTCTAGTCATTATGAGATGGATGAATGATTTACGTAAATGGTTTGAAAAAAAGTTTTGACGGCGTGCCGGTGCTCAAAGGCATCAATTTGGAAATACGCGATAATGAAACGCTGGTCATTCTCGGCCCCAGTGGACAGGGCAAGACGGTGTTCATTAAAACCCTGGTGCGATTAATTCAACCGGATGGCGGCGCCATAGAATATGATCAGGACGACATTCTGCAGTTTTCCCGCAAGCAGTTGTTCGAATTTCAGAATCGCATTGCCTTTGTATTTCAAAACGGCGCATTGCTGGATTTTCTCAGCGTCGAAGATAATCTGAAACTGTTTCTGGTGATGCATAAAACGCTGCCGCATGCGGAAATTCATAAAAGAGCGATGGACGCCTTGCATTTCGTCGGATTGGACGACGATGTGTTGGATAAATACCCTGAAGAATTAAGCGGCGGTATGCGAAAACGCGTCGCCATCGCCCGCGCCATGATCAAACGGCCCAATTATATTTTTTACGACGAACCCACCACCGGCCTCGATCAAACCAACGCCGAAAAGGTCAGTGAGTTGATAAAAATGCTGAAAAAAGAGATTTCGGCCACATCCATCATCGTCACGCATGACATCAAGTTGATGCGCGACGTGGCGGATCGCGTCGCCCTGCTCAAAGAAGGCCAGGTCAGTTTTGTCGGCCGGCGCGACGAGGTGTCTGAACAAATGTTGGACTTTTTATACGAGTAAGAGGAAATCATGACCTATAATAAAATGAGCTATATATCCGGCATCATCATTTTTTTCGCCGCCATTATTCTGCTCACCAGCATCCTGTGGCTGTCCGGATCGCGCATCATTTCCACCAAGGAGTACAAGATCTATTTCCGCTTCAAGGACATTGTCGGCCTGCGCGATAGAGCCCAGGTTTACATGCGCGGTTATCGTGTGGGTTGGTCCAAAGACGTCACTTTTGAAAAAGAGGACGTGCTGGTTCGCGTGGATATAAAAAAACGCTTCCGCATTCCCAAGGATTCCAAGATCGAGATCAACACGCTTAACTTTATCGGAGAAAAAGCCATTACCATCACGCCGGGCGTGTCTGAAGATTATATGAAACCGGGCGACATTCTGCAGGGCGAGAACAAAGACCTGATGATTGTCGCCAGCAGCATACTCAACACGCTCAAAACAAAATTGACGACCGGCGACCTCGACAAGAAAGCGCTGGAGCTGGCGCAAACCCTGTCAACCATTAAAGATTTGGTGTTCAAAATGGACCGGCAGGTTGATAAAGTGGACATGGCGATGGTCAACCAACAAATCGTCGAGATCGGCCATGCGGCTAAAAGCATGCGCGATCTGGCGCTAACCGCTAAAGAGGATGTGCATAAAGTTAGCGTGGAGAGCAGCGCCGGTCTGACCAAAGTGAGCGATGCGGCAAAAAATCTCAGTGAACTTTCCGTTCAATTGACGCAGTTGACCAGCAACCTGAACAAAGGCGAGGGCACGGTCGGCGAGCTGATGAAAAACAAGGAATATATTCAGAATTTAAACACCACCGTCACCGAATTGAATCTGCTGATCAAAGACCTGCAAAAGAATCCCGGCAAGTATATGAGTTTTTCGGTGTTTTAACGTAATAAATAACTTGTAATACAATGTTGCTTAATGGATCTGGTTCCGCCAGCTTGCCACCGTCAGTGCGGACAGGGCGTTGTCATAATCAATGGCCGCATCAGGCTTGATGTCATGACGGCCCATCGTGCGGTAAATCAGCTCCATGACGACCGAACCGATGGCGTGTATCGCTTCATGCCGGTCCAAACCGCCTGCCATCAATTCGTCCAGTTTCGCTGCTACAGCCGCAACCTCCTCGGCCAACTGGTTTTCCACCACAACATGAATAAGGGAGTGTCGGCGCACCTCCATATCCGACAGACCGAGCCGCTGGTGATAGGCGATCACAGAATCGAGCCGGTCCTGCTCCGGGCAGGCCAGCCAGACGCGATAGTCCGGTTCATGAACAGGAGAGTAAAGAAACATATTTTCTCCTTCTGTAAAAAATTTGGCTTGTTTAGGTAAAATTTCGATCCCAGATCATTCTGCCCGGTTCAACCGTCAAATTCCTGCGGGTATGTTAGTAATTTAAAGTTTGACCTGCAAGTAAAATTACTAAATTCTGTAAATTCATTTGGGAAATGAAATATTTTTTGTATCTTGTACGATTGATGCTGTTTTTCGCGTCGGCAATCGTCTTGCCGGCCAACGTTTGCAAATGAGGAGCGGGAAATGGACTTGCTGCGTACATGGGACTATGTGATTTTCGTGTTGTATTTTGCCATACTCATCGGTATCGGCAGTTATTTTCGCAAAAAAGCGGCGACTAATTTAGAGCACTATTTGCTTGCCGGTCGCAGCATGCCGTGGTGGATTTTGGGTCTGTCGCAGATGTCTTTCTGGTTCGACATGACCGGCACCATGATCATCACCTCCTTTCTCTACCTGCTGGGTCCACGCGGCATCTATATCGAGTTTCGCGGCGGCGCCGGCCTGATGCTGGTGTTTTTCATGTTGTGGGCCGGCAAATGGCACCGCCGCTCCGGCGTTATGACTGCGGCTGAATGGATGATCTATCGTTTCGGCAAGGATTTCTGGTCCCATTTTGCCAGACTGACAGCGGTGGTAGCCAATGTGGTGCTGAATATCGGCATGTTGGCCTATTCCTTCAAGGGCGCCGGTTTGTTTTTATCCATGTTCTTGCCCTTTTCGCCGTGGGTGTGTACGTTGATCATGATGGTGATCACCGCCATCTATACCATCGAGGCCGGATTTTACGGCGTGGTGTTCACGGATGTCTTTCAATCGCTGTGTATTTGGTTGGGCGTCGGATTTGTCGTCTATGTGGCGGTGAGCAAACTAGCCGGAATCGGTGATCTCAGTGTACTGGCCACCTCGGTTACCGGTAATCCCGACTGGACGAGTTCTCTGCCGAGCTTTCAAACCTTTATGCCGGCCGGCTATGAACAGTACAGTTGGGTTTTCATGCTCATGTTGTTCTATTTCGGCAAGACCATGTTGCAGGGACTCGGCTCCGGCGCTGATCCCCGCTTTTTCGGCGCGCGCAGTGATCGCGATTGCGGTCTGTTGAGCTTTACCGCCGGCTGGACCATGATGCTGCGCTGGCCGCTCATGATCAGCTTTGCCGTGCTCGGACTTTTTCTGGTCAAGGATTTTTTTCCGGACCAGGCTGTGTTGTTGCAGGCTGCCAATCTGATTAAATCGCACGTCGGCGCCGTGGCCATAAACGAATGGCCTGAACTGATCGCCAATATTATGAATCATCCGGAAACTTTTCCTGCAGCACTCACCTCCGGACTCGCGCAACTTTTAGGACCCGATTGGAGTTCCAAACTTAATTTGCTCAGCTATCATGGCACCATCGATCCGGAACGGATTCTCCCCGGCGTGTTGTTGCACAGCATCCCGTCCGGCATCCGCGCTCTGATTATGGTGGCCTTGATGGCTGCTGCCATGTCCACTTTTAACGCCATCACCAATGCCACTACCGGATTTCTCACCCGTGATTTGTATCAGGGCTATATCCGTCCGCAAGCCGGCAATAAAGAATTGATTTACTCGACCTACCTCTTTGGCGCTCTGGTCAACGTCATCGGTTTCCTCATGGCCTATTCCACGGACAGCATCAACGACATCTGGGGCTGGATCACCATGGGACTGGTGGGCGGCATTACCGTGCCCATTGTGCTGCGCTTGTATTGGTGGCGATTCAACGCCGGCGGCTTTGCCATCGGTACGCTCATCGGACTGGTGGCTGCACTGCTGCAACGCTATTTTTTCCCCGCCATGCCCGAATGGCAGCAACTGGTTTGGACCATTGTTTTCGGCACTTCCGGCAGCATCCTCGGCACCTATCTCACCCCTGCCACCGACCGTCAGGTGCTGGAGCATTTTTATCGTACCACGAAACCATTTGGATTATGGAAACCGCTTGCTGGAGTTCTGTCTTTGGACGAGACCGTGGTCATGAAAAACGAGCACCGTTACGATTTAATTTCTTTGCCCATTGCATTGGTGTGGCAGTTCACCTTGCTCATGTTGCCCATGCAACTGGTCATCAAAGAATATCGCAGCGCAGTTTGGACCGCTGCGGCGCTGGCGCTGTCGTTGGTGGGATTATATTTCTTCTGGTACAAAAAATTGCCGCCGGCCGATAGCAAATAACGCCCGGGAACGCGGACGTCTCGTCCGCGGCTCGTTGATGCCAGTCATCCGTCATGAAGGTCTTCTGATTTGTTTTTCAGAAAGACCCTTAGTGGCACAAGCCTCCGGCTTGTATACCGGTTCTTTGCCGGTATGGTCCTTTCCGCCGGGCAGAGCTGAATGATTTGCTGTAAAGAGCATTCGTGGCACATGCCTCTGGCTTGTGTCGCAAGCTTTAAAATGATTTAGGAGGGGGAAGTCTCCCCCTCGCTGCGGCCTCCTCGGGCCGGCTCGCACCAGTTGCCAATTTCTTGTCGCTTTAGTGCCGGACGCCGGCCCTGCGGGGTCCTCCGCTACCCCCTCTATGGAAAAAAAAGAAAGTGATTTATGAAGAACTTTTTAATTTTTATTTTTTTCTGTACCTTTGCTGTATGGGCGCAAAACCCGGCCATAAAAAACATGCGCGATTTTGGCGTTCTGCCCGACCATACGCCCGATGCCAATAAAATTAATTTGCAGAAAGCTATTGACTGGGCAAGCGGGCAAGGAGCGGCTTTGTACGTAGAGCCCTGTGAACAGGGATACCCCATGGCCGGAGGATTGGTGCTGCGCCAGAACACCAGCTTGATCGGCGCTCATGGTCCGGTTGGTCGCGGCACAAGACATGCGACACAGCAACGACCGGTGGGCAGCGTGTTCATCATTACCGATGAAAAGCAACCGTTTCTCACCGTGGAAAGCGCCACGCAAATCCGCGGCCTGCAGTTCTGGTATCCCAATCAGACTCTGAAAGATTCTGCTAAAATTATCCCCTATCCGCCAACCATTCAGGTATCAAAAGAAAAATCGGTGTTCGGCGTAACGCTGTCTTGCCTGACTTTTTTCGGCGAATATCTGGCCATGGATTTTGCCGCCAACGGTAAAACGATTTGTGAACAAATTCTGTTTGAACACTGCTATGGGTATCCTTTAAGCGGCCAGTTTATTCGCATCGATTACTGTTACGACATTCCCCGCATTCTGCATTGCCATGTGAATCCGGCCAATCGCCGCCTTATTTACGGTGACGGCAGTAAAGAGGTCATCGATGCCGTGGTGAAGAAGAAAACGTTTTGTTATCAGATCGATCATACGGACAATGCTCAGGTGATGGATGTGTTCTGTTTTGGCGTGTATGGCGGCATATACCTGGGCCCGGCCACTTATGGCCAATTGACCAATTTCAATCTGGACTGCGTTACCGTGGGTCTTTATAAAACCGGCGACGGCAGTTTTAACCGCAACTGGCAGATCAGCCAGGGTTCCATCATCGCCAATACCGGTGCATCTCTCGATGAGGTGCATCCGATCATTATCGAGGGCAAAGGCCACACCTCGTTGACCAATGTCGAGTCTTTTTCCGGTGCCAACGGCGCTTTGTCAACATTAAACCGCTCGCAGGATTTTTTGCTGGTGCGTGGCAGTGAAAAGTTGACGATCAGTCTGTTCGGCTGCCGCATGCGCAATTACGTTGCTGCACAGCCCATCACGGTGCAAAATCCAAAAGCCGTGATCCAGGCAGTGGCGTGTTATGACAAGGATGAAAATCCATGGCAGATGCCGTAAAGGCGATGGAGTAGTGAGTCGTACTGCGGCACTTGTCCGTGTTGACCAAAAACACTAAAAAATGAACTCGCGCAAAGACGCAGAGTACGCCAAGAAAGATTTCTTTTTTTTCTCACCGACCCGGCGTCTTTGCGGGAGAATTCTTTTACCATTAATGAAATAGGTCTCATGAAAAAACAGACCAGCTTAATTCTAATGGGGTTGATGATGATCCTTTCACAGACTATTTCCGCTCCGTTATCCAGTCGGGTGCAAATGCATCTCGGCCGGCCCACGCTGTTCATCAACGATCAGCCCTGCTATCCCATGATCTATGCCCTGACCGATGTGCCCGGCGGACGCTGGTCCTGGGAAGAAGTTCCACAACGCAATATCAAACTGTTCAGCGACGCCGGGGTGCATCTGTTTCAGGTGGACCTGTTCCTCGAACATCTCTGGTTCGAGGATGGCCGCTTCGACATATCGCTGGCGCAAAAACAGATTCGCGGCGTGCTGGAGGTCTGCCCAGAAGCAGCAGTCATAATCCGTTTTCACGTCAACTCGCCCAAATGGTGGATCAAACGTTATCCGCAGGAGAACACCGTTTATGCCGATGCTGCCGCTCAACCCGATACGCCCTGGGGACTGCTGCGCATAATCGAAGATGATGCGGCCACACCCATGCGCACCAGTCTGGCATCGAAGAAATGGCTGGCCGAATCAGGTGAAATGCTCAAACGATTTTGCCGTGAATTAGCTGCCACGCCGGAAGGCGGTGCTTTGTTCGCTTTGCAACTAGCTGGCGGTATTTACGGCGAATGGCACTATTGGGGATTGTTGCACAACGAACCGGATATGTCTGAGCCTATGCAGGAGTATTTTCGCCTCTGGCTTGAAAAAAAGTACGGCAGTGATCGTAAGTTGCAACAGGCCTGGCAGGATCCTACTGCAAGGTTGTCTATCGTTCAAGTCCCTGATTTGCAGGAGCGGTTAAACACCCAACACGGCATTTTTCGCGACCCGCAAACCGAGGCCCGCATCATTGAGTATTATCAATGTCAGCACGAACTTGTGGCGGACGATATTCTATATTTCTGTAAAATCGCTAAACAGAACTGGCCCCGTCCCTTGGTCGTAGGCGCCTTCTACGGCTACTATTTCTCCTGCTTTGGCCGTGAAGCCACTGGCGGTCATCTCGCTCTGCGAAAAGTGCTGCAATCTCCTGATATCGATTTTCTCTGCGGCCCCAATGCTTATTATCCCAACACCTCAGCCGTAGGCGATCCTTATCGCTCGCGCGGCTTGTTGGAGAGCATCCGTTTGCACGGCAAGTTGTGGCTGGATGAAATGGACCAACAACCTTATCTCAATTCCAGGCGAGCTCCTGACTATCCGCAAAGCGTGGCGAACAGCATCAGTCATGTCCGTCGCAATACGCTGTTCACATATACCAAAGGAATGGGATTATGGTTTTATGATTTCGGCGCTGCCGGACAACGGTTGAATTCCACTGCTGCAGAATTTGTTACCGGCTGGTGGGATCATCCGGATCTGATGCAGGATATCGCGGCCATGAAACGGTTTCTTGATCAGGCGTGGCAAAAGCCCTATCGCTCCGCAGCGGACGTGCTCATGGTGTTTGGTACAGAGAACTATTATCATATGGCCATCAAACCGGAGTTGAATCCCATTGGCGAGACTGTCGTTAACACCACCACTCTGGCTGCTTATCAGGCCGGCGTGGTCTTTGACGCCATTCATGTCGATGATGTGTCGCAGGTTGCTTTGCAGCAATATAAAGTGGTGGTCTTTGTCAATACATTTATCCTTTCAGAATCGCAACGACAGTGGATTCGAAAAAATGTGCTGGCAAATGGTCGCCACGCCATGTTTATTTATGCACCTGGCTTTGGCGATGGTCAACGTTTGGATACAAAGTATATGCAGCAATTAACCGGTATTTCACTCGCGAGTTGTGCTTTGCAGCAAGCGCCAGAGATTTATGTGCCAGCGATAAACCTTAACTGGAAAACTGGAGAAAAGCCTTTTAAGCCGAGCTTTTGCGTGAACGATGCACAGGCCGTCAGCCTGGGAACCTATACGGAAAACGGTTCTACCGCTCTGGCGAAAAAACAATTAAAAGAGGCAACCAGTTGGTTTGTCGCCATGCCGCCCATTGACGCCGCCCTGCTGCGTTATTTATTACAGCAGTGCGACGTGCATTTTTATGCCGAACCGGGCGATGTTTTTTACGCCTGCAGCAACACAGTGGTGCTGCATAGTAAAACTGGAGGTCCTAAAAAAATCACTCTGAAAAATGGTAGAATTGTATCTCTCGAATTACCCCCGGGCGGTTGTACGAAAATATTGGATGCAGAGAGCGGGGAGGTGTTGTTTTAACCTTGGTCTCGCGTGTTTTATGATGATTCTGTTGTTTCAGGCGAGATGGGATGTATGATCTTCTGGAAGGAGCAGACATATGTTGTATGAAGAAATTACAGGGAAAATACTATCAACCGCATTTGATGTGGCGCATGAACTGGGCAGTGGTTTTATAGAATCGGTCTACGAGAAGGCCTTAAAGATCGCTATGCAGGAAAAGGGATTACAGGTAAAAGAACAGCATCCAATAACGGTCTTTTTTCGGGGACAGGATGTCGGTGATTTCTATGCTGATCTTTTTGTAGAAGAAAAGGTGATCGTTGAATTAAAAGCTGTTAAAACTCTGGCGCCGGAACATCAAGCTCAAGTGATCAATTATCTAAAGGCAAGCGGCATAGAGGTCGGACTGTTGATCAACTTTGGTCCGCCAAAAATCGAATATAAAAGATTAGTTCGCTACAAGACGAATCAGGATGAAAAATAACTGGTATGAAAAAGTATTTACAAATCGATATCTCCTTCTGATTCAGTTATAGTTTTAATTGACATGGATGGACAGTATGTACAGGATAAATTAATGACTAAATTTTCCCTGTATATCCTGCCTATCCATGTTTAAAAAAAGTCTCAATTTGTCGTTCTATGTTTCCAACCTTCGCAAGGTTCTTTTTTGAACACATATCGTTCAATTTGAATAACTGTTACCTTTCTATCTAGTTATGTTTTAATCGACATGGATAAGCAAGAGGTACAGGATAAAAGAATTTTTGAATTTCTCTTGTATATCCATTCCATCCATATTAATAATATGTCATAAATTTATTGCAATTCTTCACTCACTATCAGAGAAAAAAGAGTCAATTGAAACATAGCCAGGATTTTTCGCAGAACCGCAGTAATCATGGAGCATATAAATGATCAAATTTTTCATCTTTGGTGCGTTGCTCGGTATAACCACAATGACTATTACCGCACAAACCGATAACAACTTTCCTATTCAAACCAGGGTGGAAAACGGCGTTATCGAAGGCAACTATGACGTCAAAACCGGATTACAGACCTATTTCGGCGTGCCCTTTGCCAAGCCACCGATCGGAAAACTCCGCTGGCGTGCCCCACAACCGTTGGAAGACTGGAAAGGTGTTCTGCAAACCAAAGCCTTTGCCCCGCGAGCCGTGCAAGCCGTTATGTGGGATGATATGCATTTTCGCTCAAAAGGGCTGAGTGAGGATTGCCTATACCTGAACATCTGGACGCCGGCCAAACGCAACACCACGGGACTGCCGGTGCTGGTCTATTTTTACGGCGGCGGCTTTGTCGCCGGCGACGGCTCCGAGTTCCGCTATGACGGCGCCAGCATGGCCAAAAAAGGCATTGTGGTGGTAACGGTTAATTATCGACTCAATATTTTCGGATTTTTCAGCCATCCGGAACTTTCCCGGGAATCGCCCTACAAAGCCTCGGGCAATTACGGTTTGCTGGATCAAAACGCAGGATTGAAATGGGTGTATCGCAACATTGCCGCTTTTGGCGGCGATCCGAAAAAGATCACCATTGCCGGAGAATCGGCCGGCTCCATCTCTGTGAGCAGTCATATGGCTTGCCCGTTGTCCAGAGATTTCATTGCCGGCGCCATTGGTGAAAGCGGCGCTGCCATCAATCCGACCCTGGCGCCCGTTCCATTGGCAGAGGCGGAAAAGCAGGGACTGGAATTCGCACAAAAAGCCGGTTATCCGACCCTGGCCCAGCTGCGCAAACTGACCACGCGCGATCTGTTTGAACTGTACCAGGAATCCAAACGATTCGGTTTTCCTACAGTGCTGGACGGTTATTTTTATCCGAAAAGTTTACCGGAGATTTTCAAAGCCAAAGAGCAGGCGCAGATTCCATTGTTGTTAGGATGGAACTCGGCAGAAATCCCGGGCATGGCGTTTATGCAGGGTTTACCCTATACTGAAGAAAATTATTTAAATAAAGTCAAAGAAGCATACCCGAATGATTTTGAAACGGTATTAAAACTGTACCCTCATAGCTCGGAAAAAGAGATCGAATTGTCTGCTACCGCTTTAGCCTCAGATCGCTTTATCAGCTATAGTACCTGGAAGTGGTTTGACCTGCATCGTAAAAACTGTGCTAAACCGGTCTATCGCTATCTGTACAGCAAGCTGAGACCTGCGCAGGCAGGAGCTGATGCAGCGGTGAAATCACCCCGGGCGATAGGCGCACCCCACGCCTGTGAAATCGAATACTGCCTGGGCAATTTGGATTTGATCAAAGACTTTAACTGGACCAAAGAGGATCATAAAGTCTCGGAAACCATGCTCGGCTATTTTGCCAATTTTATCAAACAGGGCAATCCCAATGGAACCTTTTTACCGCAGTGGCCTGCTGCGGCAGCTGATGATGACACGCCGGCGGTGATGATTATCGACGTGGAAAGTAAAGCCGTGAATGCGATGGATGATGCGCGTTATCGGTTTTTGGATAAGGCGTATGGGAATGA
>CAYLWO010000004.1:0-26085 GCA_964387285.1 uncultured Cytophagia bacterium
TGAAGGCAATGCGCAAATCGTGCATTTTGGCGGCGACGGCGGCGCAGAGGCCTACTATCGGGAAAACCTTTATTTTTATAACAACACCATTGTTTCGAATCGCACCGGCAACACCACGTTGCTGCGTCTCTCCACCAACAGCCAGTTCTGCGATTGCCGCAATAATATCATTTATGTGAGCACAGCCGGCACCTATCTGGCCATGCTGGACGAGACCGGTCAAATGTCTTTATCCGCTAACTATATGAAGCCCGGCTGGAAAAACACCCATGGCACTCTGGATCCTGGCGCCAACATCACCATCGCCAGTCCGAATTTCACAGCGGCTTCGCCCGGATTTGTCAATGTGGGTGCAGAGAATTATCGGTTGACCGAGGGTTCGATCTGTCTCACACGCAGCACTCCGTTGACAGGTTTTTTGCGACGGCGGACTCTAGATCGCGAATATGTCGAACACCAGGCCGCCGCGACGCGCCTGGCTGCAGATGATCTGGGCGCTTTTGATTATAAAGCGGTTCGTTTAAATTTACAGGCCTTGTTGCAGGGCCCCTATAATACGATCACACACATGATGAACACCTCCTTGAACGCCACTCTGCCGCTTTCCTCGCCCTATGCGGCTGCGCCCCGCAATCTGGCGCTCAAACCGGCCACCATGGTGGATTGGATATTGGTTTCACTCTATCAAGGCAGCACGGGTCCGGTTCTGAGCCAACGCTCCTTTTTACTGGACAAGGACGGAGAGATACTCGATTTCGACGAGTACGGCAACACCCGCTCCTCCCTGTTGTTTCCCAATATGGAGGACGGCTCATATTACCTGCATGTCAGCCATCGCAATCACCTGGCTGCGCTCAGTGCTGCGGCGCAACCGTTGAGCAATGCCGGCGATTGCGCCTTTACATTTATTGATAGCCGGGATCGTTATTTCGGCTGGGCTTGTCTGGAAATTGAACCGGGCATTTTTGCATTATGGGCTGGAGACGTAAATCAGGACGGCTATATCACCTCAGAAGATTATGTGGTTTGGTATAATGAAAACCTCAGCTCAGGCAACGGTTACAGCAACGGCGCAGATATAAATTGCGACGCAGTAGTTAATATTCAGGATTATTTACTGTGGCTTGATTCTGCCGACCTTGGCGTGAAAAAGGGGTTCTAAGGCATACTGAATTTTTGCCGAATCAAATTTCTCAAGCTCGCCAGGGTCGCACACGTTGCGATACATTTTGCAGCGCGGTCAGAGCAATATTGACGTCATCAACAATCTGAAAATCATACATGCCGACGCAGATAAAATCTGCACCGTTTTGCAGAGCATAATTAAAACCCTCCTTCGGCTCTATGGCGCCGGCGGCCAGAGTTTTAAAAGCAATCCACGGCTCGCTCAACGTGGTCATAAAGGCGATGGTTTCTTCCGGATCCGTGCACCAAACATTGTCGTTTTCCGGCATTTGTTTGGCAGACCAGTAATTGGTATGATGCAACGTTTTCACCCAAAAATCAGGCTTGATTCCTTTTTCCACACACCCTTTGATGGTGGACAAATAATGGCCGCCTATACCCGCCGGCATTTTGTTTTGCCGGATCAATTCCAGAGCTTGCACAATAATATCAAATTTCCCTTCTGCAACATATTTATCAGCCAATTGTCCCTGCACATAACAGGCATGCGCGCCGCCATCGATGGACAGCTTGATGCCGGTCAGCACATCGTCCTGGTAACCGCAATCAGAGATGAATTGCATCTTGCCGCCCATCTTGCGCCAATAAGCGTTAATGACGCGCGACAGTTGCGGATTGGTCAACAGCGTGTTGACATGGCATTGCTCTGCCAGTTGCAGAGTATCAAACACCTTTTGATCCGAATGATAAGCTTTCACCAGCTTGGAGACGTAAATGAGATCGCGACTATGCGCCCAACCGCCGATCAAATTGCCGCCAAGAATCAGGCGACTGATTTTAAGCGAACCGATTTGTCCCTGCGGCAGCGTGCCGCGCAAATCCTTTAAAGCGGAAAACTGGAACGTTTTCATGGTGGCCGAGGTGATGGCATCCTGGGGTCCCAGTTTGGCTGCCAGGAGATTTTTTTCTTCCCACGAATCCCATCGCTGTTTTTTTACAAAGGTGTAAACAAATGCGGCGCCAACCGGCAGGGTCAGCATGTTTTTAAGCAAATCACGTCTCGGCAACGAAACCGGTTCTTCGGCCTCTTCACCTGCCTTCTTTTTTCTGCCAAACAGTTTGATTCGCAGCAGAGAATTTTTTTGCCCCCGCCAAAATGGGCCCAGTCCATAGGTCGGAAAAAACATGAGCAGCATTAAAGCCAATAACTCGATCAGATTTTTATCAATCAATAAATAACTGCCCTCACTGCGCAATCCGGAAAAATAACCCACCAGGGCCGGATTAGCCGCGTAATACAGCGCCAACATCACCATACCGGATAGACAAGCAGAACGAATAAAAACGCCCAGCAGCAACGCAGCGCCGATAAGAATTAAACCGACTATGTTGACGACATCGACCATCTGCAGAATCATGGGATGGCTGACAATCCAGTGGAAAAAACCGGACAACAGCCATTTGGACTCGGCCAGAAAGGCGGCAGCGGTCCAATGAGGAGAAAACGCCTTGACCAGTCCCTCATAGAGAAAATGCCAGCCGATGGCCATGCGCAGAACGGTAGCCAATAATTGAAAAAGCCGGAATTGATCTTTCGGTACACTCTGTGATGTCGTCATTTTTACCTCCGATAGCGATGACACGGAGCCCACTGATCTGTAGATTCTAAGGATTTACTTTTTCGACAGCTTTTGATTCCACTGAATTTGCGGTGTAGGCCGGTCGCGGAGCGACCTAATGATGGCAGCCGTGGGTTTCAATCCACGGATCCAGATATCATATTATCATTCACGTCGCGGAGCGACGTTTGATCGGTTCTACAAAACCTCAAACGGATTGATTCGGATTATCCTCCATACGTCGCTACGCGACGTGGTTGCTCTTTTTTCCTTACCGGGCGTTGAAACGCCCGGCTACCGGCAATGGTCGCTCCGCGACCCTTGGATTCCTTCGAAAGACGGCGGACTGTTGGCCCGCTAAAGCGCATTCGGGATGATACGCTTCCTTTACTTTTTGGACAGCCGCAAGGGTGAATTAACACAAAGTAATTCCAGAATGAATTAGGATAATCAGCCCACCGACATCAGGCCCGCCACGGCCGTATTCTGGTTGATACATTTTGCAGCGCGGCCAGGGCCAAGTTGACATCATCGACCATTTGAAAATCATACATTCCCACACAGATAAAATCAGCGCCGTTTTGAAAAGCAAAAGGAAATCCTTCTCTTGGTTCAATGGCGCCGGCTGCCAGAGTTTTGAAAGCGATCCAGGGTTGTTCCAGCGTGGCCATAAAGGCAATGGTTTCTTCCGGATTCGTGCACCAGATGTTATCGTTTTCCGGGGTTCCTTTTGCTGACCAGTATTGGGTGTGATGCAGCGTTTTTACCCAAAAGTCCGGCTTAATCCCCTTTTCCACGCAGGCTTTGACAGTGGATAAATAATGAGCGCCGATACCGGCAGGCAATTTGTTCTTGTGCAGCATTTCGATAACCTGTTCGAGCGCATCAAAGCGTCCCTCCTGCACACACTGATCAGCTCTTTGTCCGTGAACATAGCCGGCGCAAGCCCCAAGGTCAACAGATAATTTAGTGCCGGCGATCAGATCGTCATTCAGACTGCAATTGGAAATGAATTGCAGCTTGCCGCCCATCTTGCGCCAATAGGCGTTGATCGTCGGCGCCAGGGCAGGATTCGTCAATAACATATTGACGCCGCATTGCTCTGCCAGTTGAAAAGTATCGAACACTTTTTGCGTTGTATGATATGCCTTTACCAATTTAGACACATAGATGAGATCCCGGCTGTGCGCCCAACCGTTGATCAGATTTCCGCCCAAAATCAATCTACCGATTTTTAGAGAGCCGATTTGTCCTTGCGGCAAAGTGCCGCGCAAATCCTTTAATGCGGAGAACTGGTATGTTTTTATGGTCGCTGAGGTCACGGCATCCTGGGAGCCCAGTTGACTGGAAAGCAGATGTTTTTCTTCCCAGGAGTCCCACTGCCGTTTTTTGGCAAAAGCGAAAACAAAAGCTGCTCCTACCGGAAGCGTGATCAGATTTTTTAGCCAATCGCGTCTGGCTAAGGACCCCTGCTCACCGGTTTGCTGTTTATCTCCGCCGGGTTTGTTTCGACGCCAGAACGCCATTCTCCAAATCGGCCACGATTCGATTCCCCAGGTCGGAAAAAAGATAAGCAACAGCAGCGCCAGCAATTCAATTACATTTTTATCAATGAGCAAATAGCTGCCCTCGCTGCGCAACCCGGAAAAATAACCGATCAAGGCGGGATTGGCGAGATAATAGAGCGTCAACAGCGCGATGCCGGCCATACAGGCCGGACGGATTAAAACGCCTAACAACAATCCGGCGCCGATCAAGATTAAAGCGGTAATATTGAGAATGTCTACCAGCTCTAATATTTGCGGATGCGCCACAATCCAGTGAAAAAATCCGGAGAACAGCCACTTGGACTCTACCAGAAATGCCGCTGCGGTCCAGTCAGGCGAAAACAGCTTGACCAGGCCTTCATATAAGAAATGCCAACCAATGGCCATACGCAAGAGGGTTGCCAGCAGTTGGAAGAACCAGAATTGATTCCTGTCGGTTGTCATCGGTTGTTGCTCTTTATTCAGGTATGCGCAAAAATTCAAGGGATATTATTGTTTTGAATATAAAAAATTTTATCTAAATTTGCTATGATATAGAAAAAAATTTTATCCGGAGTGCTTAATATGAAAAAATCGACAAAAGCGTTGGATGACCAGTATTTGAAAAATATGGACGCTTATTGGCGTGCGGCCAATTATTTAGCTGTCGGACAGATTTATCTCTACGACAATCCGCTGTTGCGCGAGCCGTTACAACCCGAGCATATCAAACCGAGACTTTTGGGCCATTGGGGCACAACACCGGGATTGAATTTTATCTATGTTCATCTCAACCGCATCATTCAAGAACGGGATGTGAAAATGATTTATATCGCTGGTCCCGGTCATGGCGGTCCGGCCTTGGTGGCCAATGTCTATCTCGAAGGAACTTACAGCGAATACTATCCCAATATTTCACGCGACGAAGAGGGCATTAAAAAGCTGTTTAAGCAATTCTCCTTTCCCGGCGGCATTCCCAGCCACGTTGCTCCGGAAACGCCTGGTTCCATACACGAAGGCGGCGAATTGGGCTATGCGCTGGCGCACGCGTACGGCGCCGTATATGATAATCCGGACCTGATTGCCTGCTGTGTGGTGGGCGACGGCGAGGCGGAAACCGGCCCCCTGGCGGCCAGTTGGCATTCCAATAAATTTCTCAATCCGGTCACGGACGGCGTTGTCCTGCCCATTCTGCATCTCAATGGCTACAAAATCGCCAACCCGACGGTCCTGGCGCGTTTGAGCGATGACGAGCTCAATCATCTGTTTACCGGTTATGGCTACAAGCCCCGATTCCTGGAAGGCTCTGATCCCATGACCATGCATAAAAAAATGGCAGCTTTGCTGGATGAACTGTTTGATGAAATAAGCGAGATCAAAAGCAAGGCTGCGCAAAACATGGCTAATCCGCAACGACCAGCCTGGCCCATGATCGTTTTGCGCACACCCAAAGGCTGGACCGGTCCCAAAAAAATCGACGGCAAACAGGTGGAAGATTCCTGGCGATCCCATCAGGTGCCTTTTAATGATCCGCGAAACAAACCGGAGCATCTGCAAGCACTGCAGGACTGGATGCTATCCTACAAACCGGATGAGTTGTTTGACGAACAGGGTCGATTGAAACAGGAACTGGCCGACCTGGCGCCGAAAGGAACGTTGCGCATGGGCGATTCGCCTCACGCCAACGGCGGCATTCTGCTCAAAGAATTGCGCATGCCCGATTTTCGCGATTATGCCGTAGCCGTGACCAAACCCGGCCATACAACCGCTGAATCTACACGGGTGCTGGGCCACTTTTTAGCGGATGTGATGAAATTGAATTTGGCCAGCAAGAATTTTCGCGTGTTCGGCCCGGATGAAACCGCCTCGAATCGCCTGGATGCACTCCTCAACGTCACTGAACGCACCTGGCTGGCAGAGACAAAACCGACAGACGAAGGTCTATCTCCCTATGGCCGCGTGATGGAGGTGTTGAGCGAGCATCTCTGCCAGGGTTGGCTGGAAGGGTATTTGCTCACCGGTCGACACGGCTTTTTCTCCTGTTATGAGGCGTTTATCCATATCATCGATTCCATGTTCAATCAACACGCCAAATGGCTCAAGGTAACCAACAGTGAAATCCCCTGGCGCCGTCCCATTGCTTCGTTGAACTATCTGCTCACTTCGCATGTCTGGCGCCAGGATCACAACGGGTTCAGTCATCAGGATCCCGGATTCATCGATCACGTGGTGAATAAAAAAGCGGATGTGGTGCGCGTGTATCTGCCGCCGGACGCCAACACGCTTTTGTCCGTGGCAGACCATTGCCTGCGCGGTCTAAATTATATCAATGTGATCGTTGCCGGCAAACAACCGGCGCCGCAGTTTCTCGATATGGACGCAGCCATCAAGCACTGCACCGCGGGCGTCGGCATCTGGGAGTGGGCCAGCAACGACAAGGGCCAGGAGCCGGATGTGGTCATGGCCTGCGCCGGCGATGTCCCCACTCTCGAAACTCTGGCTGCGGTTGCATGGCTGCGCAACGAATTTTCGGATTTGAAAATCCGCGTGGTCAATGTGGTTGATCTGATGACGCTGACGCCGGCCGGCGAACACCCGCATGGATTGCGCGACAAGGATTTCGACACCCTGTTCACCACCAACAAACCGATCATCTTTGCCTATCACGGCTATCCGTGGCTGATTCACCGGCTCTGCTATCGTCGCACCAATCATGTGAATCTGCATGTGCGCGGCTATAAGGAAGAGGGCACCACCACTACGCCTTTTGACATGGTGGTATTGAACGATCTCGATCGCTTTCATCTGGCCATGGATGTCATTGACCGCGTGCCGAAATTGGGCTATGCCGCCGCTTATGCGAAACAGGCGTTGGCCAACAAACTCATCGAGCATAAAGAGTATATTATGAAATACGGCCAGGATATGCCGGAGATAAAAAACTGGAAGTGGGGCAATGAATAATAAATCCACTCTTCACAATGGCTACGTGCACGCAGGCTTATGCGTACTCGCTTTGAGTTGCATCACCATGATGCTGGGCGTCTCCTTAGCCGCCGAATCCTCTCTACCTCTATTACGCGTATCGGACAACGGCCGTTTTTTAGTCTTCACAGACGGCCAACCTTTCTTCTGGCTCGGCGATACGGCCTGGGAGTTGTTTCATCGGCTGGATCGGGAAGAAGCGGTGCGCTATCTGGATGATCGAGCGCAAAAGGGCTTCACCGTCATTCAGGCGGTTGCCCTTGCTGAACTGGATGGATTGAATACGCCGAACGCTTATGGCCATGTTCCGCTACTCGATCATGATCCCATCCGGCCGGATATTAAAGAAGGCGTACAGAATGATTATTGGGATCACGTCGATTTTATTGTGCGTGAAGCCAACAAACGTGGTTTGTACATCGGTTTCCTGCCTACCTGGGGCGATAAATGGAATAAAAAATGGGGCGTCGGTCCCGAAATCTTTACGCCAGCCAATGCCGAGTTCTTCGGCGAATGGTTAGGAACACGCTATCATGAAGCCGGCGTTATCTGGATATTAGGTGGTGACCGGCCTGTTGAGACCGATGGTCACCGTGATATCATTCGCGCCATGGCGCGAGGCATCAGAAAAGGGGATGGCGGAGGTCATTTGATTACCTTTCATCCGACTGGAGGAACCGGTTCGTCAGCCTGGTTTCATGATGAGGCATGGCTGGATGTGAACATGCGGCAAAACGGTCACGTGGCCGAATACACCGGTCGTTATGATCAAACGCTGGCAGATTATCTACGGCGTCCCATCAAGCCGGTGCTGGATGGCGAGCCCATCTATGAGGATCATCCGGTATCATTCAAAGCAGATCAGTATGGTCATTCCACCGCTGCCGATGTGCGGCGACCGTTATATTGGAATTTGTTCAATGGCGCTTGTGGTCATACCTATGGCCATCATTCGGTCTGGCAGATGTGGTCGCCTGACAAAAAGCCGATCAACAATCCTCTAATGCCCTGGTACGAGGCGCTGGACCAACCGGGCGCCGGCCAGATGCAATGGGCGCGCCGGTTGCTGGAATCGCGTCCGTTTTTATCACGAATTCCGGACGATTCGATCATTGTCGTTGATCGCGTAGCCACGTACATTCCGGGCGCCGGGCGTTATCGTTTCGCCGCTACACGCGACGAATCCGGCGCCTGTGCCATGATCTATGCTCCGGTCGGCAGAAAATTTTCAGTTCGTATGAACCTTATTCGCGGAGAAAAGATCAATGCCTGGTGGTGCAATCCTCGGAACGGCGAGGTGGAAAAAGTCGGTGTGTTTTCCGGCAAGGGCATTAAAGAATTCATTCCACCCGAACCTGGAGAATTGCTTGACTGGATTCTGGTGCTGGATGATGCTGCTCAGGGATATCCAGCTCCTGGTACGGAAAAATACAGACGATAGCCAGAGTCTTGCGTCTGCAAATCGCATCGCCACGGCGATCGGTGAGATCATCCTGGTACGCCAAATCGGCATTCGAGTACAATTTGCTCCATGAAATGGTAGAAAGGCCGCTACAATATGCAAGCAATGGTTTTAGAAAAACTCGTCAACATGAGCCACGATTCGGAACCATTACAATTAATGGACATGCCTGATCCAAAGCCAGGTGCTCTGGAGATTTTGCTCAAGATTTCGGTCTGTGGCGTTTGTCACACCGAGTTGGATGAAATCGAAGGCCGTACGCCTCCTGCCCGGCTGCCGATCATTCCCGGACATCAGGTGGTTGGTCGAGTGCAACTGGTCGGTGAAAATGTCCATCATATTACCATCGGTGATCGCGTCGGCGTCGCCTGGATTTATTCTGCCTGTGGCATCTGCCATTACTGCCGATCAGGCTGTGAAAATTTATGCCCGGAATTCAAAGCCACCGGCAGAGACGCGCATGGCGGCTATGCACAGTATATGACCGTGCCGGCAGGTTTCGCCTATCTTTTACCGCCTGGTTTATCCGATGCACAAGCAGCGCCCCTTTTATGCGCCGGCGCAGTCGGTTATCGTGCCCTGCGATTGACTGCGCTGGTGGATGGCCAGAATCTCGGCTTGACCGGATTCGGCGCATCGGGCCATCTTGTGCTCAAAATGGCCCGGCATCAATATCCGAAAACAAAAGTATTTGTGTTTGCGCGCAGTGTTGAGGAACGAAAATTTGCCTGTGAACTGGGCGCGGTTTGGGCTGGAGACTGCACACATACGTCACCGGAACCTTTGGACAGCATCATCGATACCACGCCGGTGTGGACTCCGGTAGTCGAAGCTCTGAAAAATTTGGCGCCAGGCGGCAGATTGGTCATCAACGCCATCGGTAAAGAGAACAGCGACAAGGATTATCTTTTACGACTGGATTATCCGATGCATCTGTGGCGCGAGAAAGAGATCAAGAGCGTGGCCAATGTGACGCGACGGGATGTGCGCGAATTTTTAGCCCTGGCCGCTGAAATGAATATAAAACCCGAGATTCAGGAATTTACTTTGGCCGAAGCCAACCAGGCTCTGATCGAGTTAAAGCAGAGAAAAATTCGCGGCGCCAAGGTGCTGCGTGTTATATGACGATTCTCTATACACAATAATTTTTACTCATTGCTCCCGCCAGGTAAAGAAAAAAATTTTCTCCGGCACTCTGGTTTAATAATTTTGTTGCAAGCCGGGAGGCTTGCGCTACGATGACAAGATATTTCACACAGCCCAAAATCCGCAAAGAGGAAATAGTCGTTTTCTTGGCGGTCTTGGCGGGAGTCTGATTTTATTAATTTTCGGCGATCTTGCCGCCTGTTTGCGAGTTAATGAATATAGTCAACACAAAAGTTAAATGATTCAAGTTTTAAATTCCCAACCCAGACAAACTGGAATGAATAGCATAATAATCCGCAGATTGCGCAGATAGACAAAGTCGCCATCCGAAGGTTATCTGCGAACATCTGCGTCATCTGCGGATGAGCAGGAGATTGGCTGAAAATGCCTAGCGTAGCAGAATTGCAAACAAACAAAAAAACAGCAGCGAAAAAAAGGTGGTAATTTTTTTCCATTGCAAGAAGGGGTGCTGCTCAAAGATTTTGTTGCCATTTTGCACGAAAAACAACGCGTAATACAAAAATCATGCAGGAGAGAACAATCATGCATAAATTATGGCTTGTTGGATTATTTGCTTTCGGATTTTTGAACAGCTATGCTCAAGACATGAAGGTCGATTTCAGTTACGCCTTTGCTCTGCCGCATCGCATCACCGTCGCCATGCCCAACAGCAGCGACAAAACTTTATTGGATGTTAACGAAAAATATCTGCGCATGGCCTGGACCTATGACAACTTGCTCAATAAACCGCTGGGCGCCTTTGTCACGCCGCGCACCGAGTGGGACCTGCACATCAAACCGGAGCGAGACGGCCAACCTTTTAAAACCACCAGTTGGCAACGAATGGATGGCTGGCTGCCCATACTGGAAAACACATACCAGGACAGCATCACGAGTGTCACGCTGGTCGTCGCCGGTGGTTCTGAGGCAGCCATGATCAAGATTGAAGTGGAAAACAAAGATGACCGGCCCCATGATGTAGCCGTGCACTGTGTAAGACCGAAAGGTTTCTTTGGCTATAATCCGGCCTGGGTGCAACCGGAATGGGAAAACGACGTACTGCTGGCCGGATGGAACGAGCGTGCAGACCGGATCATTGTAATGGGCATCGGTGGCGATGAGAAACCGGTGAAAACGTCCACCTCCCTCTGTCTGCTTTGGCATATGGCGCCAAAAAGCAAACAGAGCGGATGGTTGATCCGGCCGTATCGCAACTATCATCCTACTCTAGCCGCGTTGCGGAGCAGAGATTGGCAACGCCATTTTGATTTGGCCAAACAGACCTGGATAGATTTGCTGCAACAGGCGGCGCAAATTCATTTGCCGGATCAGGGAGTGGAGAACGGTTTCTACGCCGGACTGGCGGATTGTTATATTATGCGTGAACCGGTTTCCGCTGAATATATAGGCGGCTGTCCCGGCACCGAAGGCTATCGCGCGCTTGGCTCCGGCGAGCCTGCCCTGGTTGCAGTGCTGTTGGATCAAATGGGGCTGCATACCGATGCGGCATTGGGATATCAGGTTAGTCTTGATCAACAGGCTGCTGACGGCAATTGGGCCGATCCTCTGGGCTGGGGCCATTACTGGTGGGGAGCTTCCGGATTTAAATCTTACATGATTATGGAACATTACCGACTTGGCAGTGATCGCGCCTATCTTGAATCCGTCTATCCCCGTATGCTGGCCAGTTCGCGCTGGTTGGAACAGCAACGGGCGCGCACCAGAAAAATGCTCAACAATGAACGTCCACTCAATTATGGTCTAATGCCCCGCGGCATGGGTGACTGCGGTCTCATGGATGATGAGGACCTCTATGGTGTGTTTTTGCCGCACAATATCTGGGCGGTATATGCGGATGCCATGACTTTGCAGGCAGCCAAAATTCTCGGCAGGACAACGGACCTTGCCGAGTTACAATCCATCTATGACACCGGTTGGTCTGATCTGCAGTATACGCTGGAAAAGGGCGCAATCACTGAAAACGGCTATCGCTGGCTGCCCGGCGTGGCGGGAAAAACCTGCGGCAGCCGCTGGGGCGTGTTGAACGCGGCTTTTCCGTGCCGATTGTTAGCGCCGGATCATGAATTGATCTCGGGAACCATTCGCAAAATTGAATCATACAAAAGTCCGGGCGGCATTCCGGTGAACACCGGCTGGTTAAAGGACGGTATGTGGGTGGCCATCACCCTGGATAACCTGGCAGAGGTACAGCTGTTGCGTGATGAGGGTGACGCGGCAGCCGCCTATTTATATGCGACCTTGAATCACGGCACGCCTTTGTACTCCTGGTGCGAAGAACGCGGCCAGGAAGCAGGCAGCAAACAGATCACCGGCGACCGGCAGCATTTGTGGACGCCGCTGGCGGTGTGTCGTTATCTTCGTGATGCCTTGGTGATGGAAGACGGCGAAGCGCTGCATCTGGCGCGCGGCACAGCCCGCCAATGGCTGAATGGAGAAAAGCCGCTGGCCTGTGAAAATATGAAGACCTATTTCGGCAGCATCAGCTATGAATTACGCTATCAGGCAAAAAGCAAAACTATTTCAGGATTTATTCGCCTGGAAGAAAATAAAAAAATTCCGCACTTAACACTACATCTGCGCCTGCCTCAAGGACGCAAACCGATGCAAGTCAGATCAGCCGGTAATGGTCGTCTGTTGCGCGAGCAATCGGTCATCGAATGGGAGAATTATCAAGGTACGATGCGGTTTAGTGTTGCCTGCGAATGAGCACATACGCCGGCAATGAAGACAAATAGGACGAATGTCCTTTGCACTAAAGCTTTACGATTTACCTCCCCATCTGGATTCCCAACCACACCGATCGCCCGATCATAAACACTCCGGAGCCATGGGTCTTATAGGCTTCATCAAACAGATTACAGAGCCCCGCACTCACGCCATAACCCCGGGGATGCCAGGCTGCCGTCAGATTGAGTACATTCCATCCCTGCGTGCCGCCCTGGGGAATGCGATGATCCGACTTGTCGCCGCCGGAGAGCCGTTTCTGCGCAGCCGCAAATTGCCATTCTGTTTCTATGGACCAAGCCTTGCCGATATGATAGGCAAGAACCATGCGGCCATGCCAGGGTGGAATCCGGCGCATGGGCTCATTATCGCTGATGTTTTGACCGAAACAGTAATTGCTGTTGGCAAGTAAACGACAGCGCCGGTGTAATTGCCATTGCCCTTCGCTCTCCACACCCCAGATATAGGCTCTTTGCGCATTTGCTTTTTGATATACTCTATCCTGGTTGTACCAGGGACTGCCCATATAAAAGGATTCGACGCGAGCGATCAAATCGCGCAACCAGGTATGATAAACAAAAAACGTTGCGGCCAATTGCCGGGATCTGATCTTGACGCCGCTCTCTACCGTATATGCGTATTCGGGCAAAAGATTCGGCGCCGGAACTTCAATGCCGTAATCAAAAAGGCCAAAAGTGCTCAGGTCGTTGATGTTGGGAGCGCGGAAAGACGATGAAATATTTAACACGCCGTTAACGCCGCGATACACGGGATACAACAGCGACAGATGACCGGCCAGGGCTGAGGGAGAAATCTTGATATCGCCGAACGTCGTATCCTGCGCTTCAATCTGCACCCAATTGTATCGCATGCCGACATGCAGGTGCAACGGAGCGAGATCGATGATATGGGAATGATATACGGCAAAATTTAACGCCATTGCATCATCCGGATATAAACCGCGTTTCAAGATCGTGCCGGAACGCCCAGCGTGCGACTCCTCCGTCCGGCTGTTCACCAGATCACGGTAAAACTCGACGCCATAAAGCATCTGCCAGTTGTCGTGCAACACCGCCTGCGCCTGCGCCTGCAAACCCAGTGTTTGCACCCGGTCATGTTCGACAATAACCAGATCGCTGTTGTTTTTTTGCCGTTTTCTCCCCTCATCACTGGTGTGCAACGAAGCGGTTATTAAAAGTTGCCGCATAAACCGGTGGTCAGAAAAATGAGCGGAACGCAGGTATGCCAGTTGTCGTTCCTGTGGATCGAAGAAATATAGTCGATAGCCGCGCTGCCGTATCTGATCATACGCAGGGATGTTTTTCTGCTGCACGCTTTGCCACAAACAGATTAACAACCATCGATCAGTCATCTGCGCCATAGCCTTGATTTGTCCGGCTGCTTCGTCATATCCGGTGGGCGTTTGCACTCCGGCGTTGCCGCCGGCCTGCAAATCGCCAAAAGAACGCACAGACAGGCCGCCTAAAATACTTAATCGCGGCGCAGCCAGGCCCACATCCACATGGCCTGTTTTTTCCATTTCTTCACCGATATACTTGGCTCGCGCCGACGCAAAGGCTGACCGGTGCGATTTAAAACCCAGCGTCGGCGTGAGTGCATTGACGACGCCGCCGATGGCGTCGCTGCCGAACAAAGTGGCGCCATAGCCGCGCAAGACCTCGATGCGCTCCAGACCGTATGGATCGATCGTGTTCAAATACTGATTGGGACCATAACGAAAAGTGGCGTTGTTTAAACGGATGCCGTCGATCATGGCTAATACCTGGTTGCCGGTCAGACCGCGCATAAAAGCAGAGCCCGCGCCATGATTGGTCTTTTGCAACCAGACTCCCAGGGCGCCCAACAGAGCTTCCGGCGTGGTGCGCGGCGAATTTTTCTCCAGCTCGTCGGCGCTCAGGGTAGTGATGGCAGCCGGCGATTGAAAAGCGGAATGCACATCACGGTTGGCTGTTACCGTAACCTCTTCATTGAGCAGAATCAAAGTCGGTTGCAGGTGCATTTCGAAAGACAAAGAATCACGGCCGATCTGTACGGCTTTTTCCGCATGCACATAACCTGGACGATAAAATGAAAGGGTATAGGAACCTTCACGCAAAGTCAGGTCAAAGGAACCATCCTGACCGGTTACAGCTGTTTGTTGAAAAGGTCGGACAACAATTTGCACCGCATCCAAAGGTTTACCGTCCACTGCGTCCAACAGGATGCCGTGAAGCGAGCCGGCCCTGACCTGATAGCCTGCGCAACATATAAGGAGCAAAGCAATCCTGTAATTCTTCACTTGCACTTTCCTTTTCAAAATTGAATGTAAAAAGTAAGAAAAAATAACTGAAAAGGCAACGGCATTATGCAGAAATGGGTAAACGATGTTTTTTTCAGAGGTAACAAGCGATTCATTCGCATTTGGCACTCAGTATTCTGATATCCTAGTCAAAAAACTGACATTGTGGTGTAAAACAGAGAACAGAATAAAGATGCGAGAAGATGCTGAATCAGGCGGACAAAATGAGAGATTTTGTTTTTATGAAAGTTGAGTTAACACGGTCTTGCATTATTAATAGAGAGCATGATAGAGTCTCACAGCATAATTGGCATTTAATTTGCATTTCTGTTAAAGACACGATTGTGGAGGAGATATGAAAATTTTCATCCGGGTTTCAGCTATTCTTTTATGGGCTGGTTGTGCTTTTTCACAGGGCATTTCGGTAAAGACCGTACCCCTGTTGTCCACGGACCAGTTTTCTCTGATTCCATCCTTTCGCGACGATATGGGAGGAACCTCCATTGCCGTCCGGGACGGTTTGCAGGATATCTTTATCAATCCCGGCAACTATGATCCGGACACGGGCTCACAATGGTTTGTCACTCCCCGATTGAGCCATTGGAATTTCTCACAGGAATTTTCAACGCGGTATAACGACCAGAGGGCAGTACCTTTTCTTGAACAAAACAGCGCCGGATCGTCGATTTTCACCTTGCCGGTAGGATTTATTTTGTCGTCAAAAAAAATCTACACTGCAGCCATGGCCGGATTTCAGGCGCTGTCTGCCGACAATCAGCAAAGCGCGCATTTCAAGGCGAGTAATTATCCCTGGACCTGGCTGGGCGGCATATATGTGCCTCGATTCAAAACAGCTATTGGCGTCGGCGTGGATTATGTACGCATTCGCGGCATAGACGGCGTCTATCTGTTGTATCCCAATGCCGCGCAATTATCGCAAAAAGGGTCTGCGAAACAATTCCACCTGGGCATGAGCGGTACGCTTGCCAATGAGGATCACTGGAATCTCGCAGTTTCCAGATACCTGTTCAAGATTTTACAAACCGAACAGAACGTGGTCAATAAGGATGAAAATGACGGCTGGTGGATGCAGGCCCATTATATGAAAAAAATCAGCGAGCCGTTGACCCTGGCTGCTCTGTTCGTTGCCGATTGGCGGCATCATCCCAAAATTCCGGAATATCCCCTGGCCGGCATTCCCCGTGATCCGGGCAATACTCAGGCGTTGAATTTCGGTTTTGGGCTGAAATGGCAAAGTGAAAAAACCCTGTTTGGCCTGGATATAATCTATGAACCGGTCGACGTCAAGACCTGGGCTGATGCGGCGACGGAATTTACACATTGGGACGGCCGCGTGTACCGCGTCGGCGACGTCACCCAACGCAATGACTACCAGTTTGCCAATCGCCTGATCAGAAGCGGCATACAGATCAAACCGACGCGCTGGCTGTCTCTGGCCACCGGCGCGCAGGTGAAATTATATCAATACGATTATTATCAGAATGACTTTCTCAATCATATTGAACGCACCGGCAAACCGCAACGGCAATGGAGTGAAACTGTGTGGACCGGCGGCATCAAAATTCACACAGGGAAAATGGTCCTGAACTATTCGTTGCGGGTACAGACCGGAACCGGAATTTTGGAACGACAATGGCTCTGGCGCTGGTTTGCCTTTGACGGTGTGGCGGAATTCGCCAAAGCGGATTTCCTGATCCCGCCAACCGTGACCTTGAACGTTACGCCGGTTACCTATTATACACAGTGGTTGGGATTGACGTATTGTTTTTAGGATTTGAAAAAAGAATAAATCGATATGAGGCAGAAATGGACAAGTCCGAAAAAATGATTACTCTTATCGAATGAAGATCAGGAGACAGCCGAGATCGATTAAGGTTGCTGTATCATCGGTGAGGGAAATGCATTCTGCATAGAACGGTTATGTCGGACGAGGCTGTCTGAAAAGTCAATATTTCTCAACTTTGTTTGGTGTGTGGCCTTGAAGTGAAATTTGTAAATGTCATTATATCACTTCGTTGATAGATTCCTCACCCGCTAAAGCGGGTTCGAAATGACAAGGCTCTGGGACTTATTGGACAGCCTGCGCTTGGCATAAACCGCTCAATTCGGATGTGAGGTCGTATCTAAATGTTCCCCGCCCACATCCCGGCAATGGCTGCCGCATCGCTTAAGGGGAAATCGTTCAGCAGCCTGTCCAGCAATTCACCGGTCTTTTCACGATTGCCCTGACGGTGATAATACTGGACCAAACGCAACAAAGCATAGTCCGCTTTCCCACAAGGGCCGTTCGTCAGCGCTTGTTGCCAACAATCCACTGCGTTTGCCTCTTTATGCAGGGCCATATTGCATTCGCCGCACCAATAACGCCAATTCCCGGCAAAATCATGCCCGGGGTAACGCGCCAGCAGGGATAGTAAAAGCCCGAGTGCTTGCCTGGGTTGTTTTTTGCGATAAAACCGCAAAGCCTGAACATAGGTGCTGCGGATTTGGTAAGCATCGGAAGGGCCGGTTTCCGTTATCGGTCTGGTTGCGAGGTCAACCGGCTGCTGATCGTTGGCGGCCAGATCAATCGCTGACGACTCTACATCCCGGATAACCTCGATTTCGATCTTGCCGTCGCTGCCGGCGGCTATCTGTTTCATCAGATTGACGCGGCGGTTATGCTCCTCGATGCTGACGAGGTGATTTGTTTCAGCCGCCTGCAACCATGCTGCGTTCATTAAAAAGAAAAAAATCCACAGTTGCTTTTTCACCATGCATCTCCCTATTTGAGTTGCCATATCTGTCGTTCGACTCCAAGTATACCGGCAATCGGTTAGAGTGCGCAAAACCAAAATAGGGATAAATCATATTTTGTGACGCAGCAAACAAAAGAGTTCATCATGGATTCCAGTTATCCCTTGCGAAGGTTTCACCCATCAAGCATGCCGCAAAACCGTTGTTCATTTTGTATCATATGGTTAACCTTCGCAAGGTTGGTTTTCATAAACATGCTTCTATCAGCGTCCGATCGCGTCGCCTGTCTACTCTGTTACCACCAGTCGCATTTGCCAGGGATCGATGAACGGTATCGTAAATTTTTGTAGCGGCCCATCTTTTCCTTGTGAATATAGAACCGTTTGTTTGCCGTTCATATCAAACACATTGATTATTTTCTTTTCAGTCAGCAACATGAGATCGACATGCTCTGCGCCATCAAAAGAGGAATTGGTCATGGCCAGAGCAATTTTTCCGTTTTGCGGTTTACGGATCCATAAATTTATTTTATGATAGGACGCTACAAAAGCCGGCAGGGAATCACGGGCCAGCCAGCGAAACACAGATTTCAGCTGCGAACTTTTGGCGAGATTCTGCACATAGGTCCAGGGATAATATCCAGCCACGCAAATACGACCGCCCAGACGGTTTTCAAAAATACCCATGGCGCACTTGGCAACCTCTTTATCCGCATAGTCGATCAGGCTGCACAGCGTCTGGGCTTTAGGATTAATTATTTTTAAAGTGGCTGCCGGAACATTCCAGCCGAGAAACGACTGTCGATTATCGCGCAGTCTGCCGACGAATCCGGCGTTAAGCGGGTGCTCGGTAAATTTTTCAATGCGATCCATTTTTTCTGTTTGCAGCACATCAAAACCGACCAGATCGCCCAATCCCATAGCATTCAGGTATTGACAGGTCTCTGCATCCATATACACTCCACCACTGAGCAGCTTGATAATTTCCTCACGCGTGAGTGCATAAACACCTGCCTTGGACAGCAATGCCAAGTTGGCGTTTGCTCTACCATAGGCGGCAGGCAACCCGATATCGAACAACTCGTTTCCGGGCAGCAGAGAAGCAGATTCGAACCAGCTTCCGGTCATCAGATTGGCCGTGGCAAAAGTGTTCTTGTCCCAAAAGGTTTGCACGCCGGCCAGCGGCTGACGGCCGAGATGGCGAGCCAACAAATCGAAAAACGGCCGTGCCTTGGCCAATTCAGCCACTAGAGGTTCAAATTCATTAAGCGGTTCATCGTACATGGACAGCACATTAAAAGCAACGCCGGTGCAACCGGCAGCCATATGAGAACAGGCTTCAAGAACAACCATATTGGCCGCTTTTTTCAAACGCTGATAGGGAAAGTTTTCAATTTCAGACTGGATGGAAACGACATACTCGGGCAACAGCGAAACCTGTCTGCCGATTTCATGGGACTTGCCTACCAGTTCGGTGGTATTCATGTCCTGGTAATAACCGCCGCCAGGCCGCCAATATACCGGCGTGTGATTGGGGCCGTGCAAAACATCGGCCCAGCGATCAAAGTCGTATCCTTCAAAAAAGCGCTCGCCGGTCATAAAGCCGAGCGGCATGTGCGGACGGATTTCGTGGACTGTCTTTTCGATCAAGGTGAACAGATTGGCAATGGTATTGCGATTGTGCTGCAGCCAGGCTTTGCGCAACAGCAGTTTGTCTGCAATCGTTCCGTCGTTCAGCGCTTTTTTCAAACTTGAACGTGTGTGTTTATAACCCGTTTCCTTTTCGAAAATGGAAAGACAGTGATCACAAAAACAGGTAAGCGAGATCGGCATATGGCCGGCTAAACGGATATCGTCGTCCAGCCAAATATAATCCGGATCAGCCAGGGCCAGATATTGATACACCTCACGGATATAGGCCTGCAACTTTACGTCGTTGGGACAAAAAGAGCCGCGGCAAACCTGGCCATTGATATCGGTGACGTAGGTATATTCGCCGGTCAGTGAATTTTGCAGATTTTCCTCATGATGGCCCATGGTGCTGAGGATATTAATGCCGCTGCGCAGCCCCTGGCTGCGCATGGCAGCCATGCGGCCAGAGAGAATTTGTGCGCGTTGTTTGATGACAGAGGCCGGCAACGGCGGATGGGTTGCAGAGGTAAAAAAAGTCACTTCATCGGTCACGCCTTTATATTTAAGAAATAAATCCTGCAATTCCTGAAAACGGGCCTCAGGCAGATAGAGCGTTGTAGCGATGCGAAAAGAGATAAACGCTTTGTCGAGAGTAGCCTGGTTATCCGGTTCGCTGCTGGCTGCGAAACTGCAGAAGATGAGAAAAAAAAGCGGCACAAGTTTGCGAATTATCATAACATGGTTCCTTCATTTTACACCGTAGCACAAGCCTCCGGCTTGTGACGCATTCCGGAGGATTGCGCTACAAAATTAATACATCCTCTCCATGCCCAATTTAACCTTGCCCGAGGCGTGGTGACGCACCTTGCTTTCTACCGGCGATTCCAACCCCATGTTCCAGGTTATTTTTGCAGAGCCAGGCGTTAGAAGCAAAATTTCCCGTTTCTGTGTTTTAAAAGAAATAATATCCTTGTCTTCTTGTATACGAACTTGCACAAAATTGGATTGAATCTTGAATTCTTTCCAGGGGATTTGCAGTCGACAAGTCTTGCCAAAGAGGCTTTGTATGCAGATCCACAGCACCTCGCCTTGTCTGATTTCAAAAGAAACCACAAATCCGTCCTGACCGTGCAGCGTAAAGCGACCGTTTCTATTTTTGACAAATGCCGGAGCAATGCGTATAATGCCGTCATGGCTTTGCATGGCCGATTCGTTCATCGCCGTGGCCAGTACGGACATGGATTCCATAGACATGTGCCGGAACGGCCACATGGGTAAGGGGAATTTTTCTTTGCTCGCAGATGCTCCGACCGCTTTAACCTGATTGGTTCTGAAAAACTCTTCTGCATCCTTGTTCACCAGTCCTTCCATTCCCCAATGTCCCCAGCCGTTGCAATAGATTTGCCAGCGTTGCGGAAAACGTTGCAGATCGCGCGCCAGTTCATCCGCCAGACCCAAACGGGCGAAAACAATCGGCGTCGGATCCCAGCCGGTTCCTTCAGGACTGTACAGCCGGGCTGTGGTGGTCATGACGTCAAACAAGTAACTGCTTTTTTGCGCCAGGCCGATTAAATTGGAAGGAAATACCGGTGCACACGTCACGGTCGGGAAAATGCCATCCAATAATTTCAGACCGTTGTGCGAAAGGCTATCGTCTGTCGGACTGAAAACCGTCAGCCATTGTTTTTCCTTGATGCCCCAGCCGGCGGCAAAAATCGCATCAGAAAAAGAGACCTGGTCTTTGCAAAAACCTTTGGCAAAAATATAATGATCGCCGACCGGCCGTATCGCTGCCGGGTCGGCGGTCACAATGGGCAAAGCAGCGCAATGCGCGGTAATTTCCTGCCATTGTTTAATCTCCGGGATGACCAACCCGGCTTGCGCACAAGCGGCCAGAGCTGTTGTCAGCAAAGCGCGGGCATAAACCAGTTCCGTCAGGCCATCATACAGTTTGATCCATCCCTCATAGCCGGTGCCTTCACGGGCGTGATAGAGTCCGTCCGGTTTTTTTTCCAAAAGGGACACATAAAATCGCGCCGCCTCGATGATAAAGGGCAGGGCTTTATCTTTCAAGAAGGTTTCATCACAGGTATAACGATATTGCCGCCAGAAATCCAGAGCAATTTCTGCCACCGGCGTGTGGTTGGCCAATTCGTTCAATGAATTAAAACCGCGCCGGTCGGTCACATCAGATATGTAGGCGCCTTTGCTCTTGAAAAATTCCTGTGCATCCTTTTTGGCGTACCGCAGGGAATTGAATCGATAATTCAAATAGGGACAAATCAGCTCGTGATGACCGGCAGCATTCAACGGCCAGTAAAGCTGTTGTTGGTTCCAGTGAAAATAGTAATTCCAATTCTGCACATCCCGGTTCCAGGCCCACAAACCGTTGTTAAAGCGGCCGGGATATCTGCCGCCCTGGGAAGAGATCGCATAATACTGCGTCACATGCCAGAGCGCGTTCAGGTAATCATCGCCGTAATCCATGAAAGAACGCAACCAGATTTCCTGCCAAATTTTTGTATGCTTGTGAAAAAGTGAATCCAGGCCCGTTTTTCCGGCCGTATCGAGTGTTTTGCCTAATGGTTCGAGTGGATTAGTCACCATAGGACTGGTCACTGAAAACAGCAGCTGAGCATTTAAACGTCCTGAATTTCTTAAAAGCATAGAGGATCGTCGACTGTTATCTCTGGTATATTGGATAGCGGGACAGTCGTGTTGTACCGCCACACCGCCAACAGCAAACGTCTCCTTGCCCAGTTTCTGCGTGATAAAAATAGTTGATCCGGCAACACCGGCCTCTGTACCGTCCAGGCCGATGGCTGCGTCGCGGTTGATCTGGCTGTACCAGTGCGAATAGGTGCGCGAGCCGTAGCGCTCAATCGCTATTTCAATGGGCACGGTTTCATAAAAATTCTGCGACAGTTTGAGGACGAGCAAATCGGTAGTACGATCCACAAATGCACACAAGTTGATTTCACCGAAAGGGGTTGTTGTCTGCATATGCGCAGAAGCATCCGCCAGACTGAGACGACCTTTAAAATCGCTCAGATACAGCGTACTGAAAACCGGCTGGTGAAAATCAATAATGATGCGACAGGCGTGTCGCAAGGTTGTGCTTTTGTCCTCTTCATCTGCCCGCCAGTTATGAAAGCGTTCGAAGGCAGCGTCGTCCCATAAATCGGACTTGTTGACGGCGATGATGATTTTTGAATCTTCGCACCACATGAGCGCACCGATCTCGCCGTTGCCCAGAGCCATGCCCTGGAAGGGATCGATGGGCGGGCTGTAATAAATCAGGTCATATTGTGCGATTCGCTCCGGCCAGGCAATGTTCCATTGGGCTTTTTGCGGATCAAACACGCTGGTCAGCACCGTTGCCTTTTCGTCATTTGCTGAGGGACTGGAAGAAAGAACGGTTGCAGACGGAATAACCAGAACAAGACCGGCGAGATAAAAACATTTGAGAAATTTTGTCATCATAATAGATTCCTTTTGATGCAAATTTTTATTGGGGATGTCGTTCAGCCGACGCTCTGACCGTGGCCGTTGTTTCCGGAAAATGCACAATAAAAAAATTCTCCAAAGAGCCGTCGTACACGGCGATGCGCACGGTGCCCCAGGTGGCCTGATCGCCAGTGGCATAATACAGATAAGTTTTGCCGTCGTATTCCAGGATATCTACATCGGAATTGTTTATCCCTTCGGCGGATTCAGCCTCTAAAATGGGATTAAACGGACTCAGTTCCCATTCCCGTAAATCCCTGGAGCGGGCCAGAAATGTGATCCAGCCATTATGATTAGCAATGGGTGCATGCAAATACAGAACATAATAGTAGGGCTTGCAGAAGCGGATCGTCGGACAAGCCGCGTATTCATTGTTAACGCCGGTAAAAACGAGATGGCCTAGTTTTTGCCAACGTGATAAATCCTGGGAACGGGCAAATTTAAAGCAAAATTGCACAGGCTTATCCGACTCGTAAGCCATGATATAGCCTGTTTCGTCGCGACAAACAGAAGAGTTGAATAGATGTTCATTTCCCTCCGGCAGGATGACCGTTTCGGTTTTCCAGGTTTGCAGATCGGTTGTCACAAAACGATCAATGCCGCTCGAGTTCATGATCCGGCCGAAATCGGTGAATTCCAGGGCAAAGACATTCAATTCGGCGTCCCGAACAAAGGCACTGACAAAGGAATGCCCGACGCCAAAACGCGCAACCTCCCGGCCGGTGATCAGATCGTCGATATACAAGTAGGCGTCCTTACCCCTGGCGTCAGCGCCACCGGGGCGATAATTTGCTACGAGCAGTAAACGCGAACCGAACCAAACCGGCGTGTTTTCCATGGGTGTTCGATTGGTTTGTGAAAAAGCAAAGGGCAATTTGAGCAGCAGCGGCCTGGACGGTTCTTCATTGGCAGATAATGCAAGGTGAAAAAACAACAACTCACATACCAAAAGAAGAATGCATCGTTTATACATGAAACATCTCCTACAATGATACCAAGCAAAAAGAATTTATATTCTTTACCGCTAGGAAACAAGAAAAAACGCTGGAAAGGAATTACATTTTTTTACTTTGAATTTATATAAAGATCATATAAATTAATGGCTGGTAAGATAATATATCGGAGGCAAGGTTCCTTGTCGAACATTGAACAAATACGTTTTATGCAGGTTCAGTTGAACAAGATTCAGGTGGATAAATGGTGCGCCGGCTGCGGCCTGCAACGCGATCCCGGTTCAGAATATGTTTTAGATTGGATTGCCAAACACGCGCAATGGTTTCGAGGTGAATGGGAACATTCCCGTTGTCGGGAATGCTCCAACTGGCATGACTGCGGGCATTTGCTCAGGCAAGAGTGTCACACCTATGAAAAAATACAGGCGTAAAAAAGCCCTGTCGTAATCTGCGACAGGGCTTTTTTTATTAATACTCAATTGTCTTCCGCATCTTCCTCGGCTTCGCCTGCCTTGACCCACATGAATTTGCGCCGCAGCGTGGAAGAGTAATATTTACCGATCACATCGTAATCGACCTGGCGTCCCCAGTTGTAAAACACGCGCGGATCGATGTAAGATTTTTGACTGGTGCCCAGATTCCAGGTTCGGTTCTTGCTGGCAATGGCGATCTGCGCTTTAAGCTTGCCCAGGGACATGCGCAACTTTTCTTCACGAAGCGCGAGTTTGTCGATCGCGGTTTGCACAACCTGGATCTTTTTCTCATAAACGGATTTCACCTTGTTCTTGAATTCACGTTTTTTCGCCTTGTCCCGTTTTTCTTTCATTTCTGCGCGCAGCCTGGGAATTTTAGCCGATTCGATTTTGATTTTTTCGGCAACGCTCTTCAACTGTTTCTGCAAAGTCTGTTCGCGGCTGCGAAAGGCTTCTTTACGCTTGTCCCAGTTGGCCGGCGCCTTTTTGGTGTGGTTGCAGAGAATGGCCGCCTGCATATTGGCGCGCACCGTGGCTTCCCATTTTTTATATTCCGGATCTTGTTTCACAACACCGGCTTCATCCAGGCTTTTTTGCACCACGGTAGAAGCATGAAAGGTTCGAAACACCTTGGCGGATAAGCCCCGCAGTTTTTCTGAAAGAAAGGCGTTGACGTCGCGGCTGGTAATGTCCGGAAACAGTTGCGGTTTGTTGCCTGCAGCGGTATTCTCGTTTCCCGATGGCCGCGCATGCTCCAGCACTTCGCGCATTCTTTTCTGTACGTTGGCGGGCAACGTCAGCTTTTTATGCCAGAGCACACTGTCCTTGCCGAGAAAGTGAAACTCGGCAACGCCGCCGTCGAGCAACTTGACATGTTCCGGTCGCAAGGTTGTGGCGCCGACCGTATCGGCTTCGTCTTCATCCTTTTCATCGCCGACACGAAGGCAGAGTGCATCGATGAGATAACAGGCTGTAGCCACTTTGCGTATCTTGAAATCCTCATGCTCCATATTCTTCTGGATGTAATCCCGCACCTCGTCGATCTTGGCAGCCAGTTCGATGGCTTTGTCGAATTTTTGCGCTTCGCGTTCCTGCTTGATGGGCGCGGTATCATGCAGCCAAATATATTTCAGTTTTTGCGTGAGCTTGTCTTCCCATTTGGCCACCCAAAGACCTTCCGGTTGCCAGACAATCTCTTTCCATTGCCCCTCAGGCCTTTCTGCGTCCGGACTGAGGTTCAGGGTGATATCGCATTGCCCGGCGCCTTCTTTCCATTTGCCGCGCAACGGGTGTTTGCCGCGGCCCATAAAAATGCCGCTGGGCTCAACGATGTAATTCGCCAGCTCTATGCGCTCGCCGTCGGCAATCGCATGGCCGTAGGTCTCCTTTAACTCTTCTCGTTTAGCCTTACGCCATGCGGCCAGAGATTTCTTTTCCTCCGGGGCCATTTTTTCCCTGGCCAATCGCTCGGCCTGAACCACAGCGATGACCGTACTGAAATCCACCTCTGCCGCTTTCAGAACCGGTTTGACTGCCAGAACTTCACTGAAGGAAGTGAAAAAATTTTTTTCAAAAACCGCATCTTCTACATAGGGCGTGCCCAATTTTTTAACCCAGGCAAAAGCCATCTCTTCCTGTTTGGCATTCAACTTGACTTCTTGTCCACGAAATCGAATCGTCAAACCATGGTACTGAGGCGGTTCAGGAACCAAGATTCCCTTATGAATTAATTGATTTAACAAAGCACCATTCCTTTTTTACCCACTCTTTGCATAAAAAAAGCCATTGTCGCTTAGGGTTTTGTCAGCCGCCTATCTGGTGTCTGGCAAAAAAGCCAAGGTGACAATAGCTCCTAGC
>CAYLWO010000004.1:26185-81268 GCA_964387285.1 uncultured Cytophagia bacterium
GTCAGCCGCCTATCTGGTGTCTGGCAAAAAAGCCAAGGTGACAATAGCTCCTAGCCTTTAATATAACAAATATTTAAGAAAATTTAAAGTATTTTTTTATATTGCAAATAAAAAAGCAGAGGCGTATCCCCATAATTTTCAATACTACAACCCTGAGATTGTCGCACGAATCTTAAAATACCGGGATCACAGCTGGTACAGTCCCAACTATTTCATAGCTCAGATAAATCGGAGTCAAATGTCGGACACCTCAGAAGAATGTTGAAAAAGTTCTTACCTCCGGATTCCAAGACGTGTGCAACGATCTCAGTGGGTGTCATCCTTGAGTAAACTATGGCAAAGATGCCACGATTACCCGAATTATAAAAAGACCGTGTCATTGCGAACGCAGCCACAGTAGTTGACAAAGGAGATTATCTGTGCTGGAGTGAAGCAATCGCCATTAACAGCCAAAATGTTATTAGCAGGCCTGCCATTATCGATTCAAGGAGTCGCCATCACCTGTCTTGGGCAGGTCGAAGGATCTGTTCGCGTCGCTTAGTATAATAAATAGGCGCTGCGTTTTTTCTCATACTTTTTCAATTCGGGTTGCCATTTGGAGATAATCTCTTCAGCAGTGACACCTTTTTGAATTTGTTGCCGAACCAGGTCCGTACCCATGGCCTTGTTGAAACTGTCGATGCGGTCCGTGGCAAAAAAATCTTGATTCGGATAAAGTTTGTGAATAGCGTGCAGGATATGAATTTGTACACGCATGGGTTGAAAAGCCCGTTTGTCCAGAATATGAATCTGCACGCCGTGTACATTCTGATCTTTGAATGCCGTGTAAAACGGCCGATATTGCATGGCGCGAAAAAACACACCGGGCAGTTTGCGACTGTTCAATTCCTCAGCCAAACGGTTTTCATCGATCCAGGGCGCGCCGATATTTTCAAACGGAGTGGGCCAACCCACGCCTTCGTTAAGCGTGTGCAGTTCGCCGATACATCCTACTGCTGCGCAAAAAAACGGACTGTCCGCATGCGGGATATGCGGCGACGTTGGAATCCATAAAACACCGGTCTCGTCAAACAGCAGGTCCCGTCTCCACCCTTTCATGGGTACCACGGTCAGCCGGCAGTTGATGCCGAATTCGACATTGAAAAATTGCGCCAGTTCGCCCACCGTCAGACCATACACATAAGGGATGGGATACATGCCGATAAACGACTTGAATTTTTCCTCTAAAACAGGTCCCTCGATGAGATTACCGCCCAGGGGATTGGGACGATCCAGAACGAGAAAGGGAATGGATTTTTCTTTTGCTGCTTCCATGGCCAGAGCCATGGTGTAAATATAGGTGTATGCGCGCGATCCGATGTCCTGAATATCATAGATCAGCACATCCACATTGGCCAGCATTTCAGCCGTGGGTTTGCGCGTTCTGCCGTAGAGGCTGTAAACCGGCACGCCGGTTTTCGCATCCGTGGAACCTTCGATCAAGGCGCCGCCCTCCATATCGCCGCGCACGCCGTGCTCGGGGCCGAACAGCGCCGTGAGCTTCGCGGATTTGTATAAAGCATCCACGGTGCTGATGCGTTGCGAGGTCATGCCGGTCGGATTGGTGATCAAACCGACGCGTTTGTTCTTTATCAGATCGAGTTTTTCACTCAACAGCACATCGATGCCGAGTTGCACCCTGGGCTCGGAGCAGAATACCGAGTTAAAAAACAATAACAGGCACATCATTTTTTTCATCTAGATTGTTCCTTATATAAAACTAAAATACAATGCATTATTCACTATACACGATATGCCGAAAAAAGTTGCGAAGGTCATCTCTCTTATGTGAGAGGTAGATGTGTACAACGTGCGACTGTACCGTGGGGGCGGAATATTTGATGATTTTGTTATAACGAACACCTTGATGTTTCCCACCAGTTTGCTCAGAATGCTCAGAACCAACGGCCATTGTAGCAACCGGTGGTTGGCGATCTCACCACTTTACTTAAATATAGCCTTTTGCTGAATCGAGAGCAAGTCATTTATAAACGCACCGAGCTTTTTAATCCTTTACGCGTTTTCAGTAATTTTTTGGCATACACTAGACCCATTATTGGTCAGAGGTAGTTACTTACTGGACAAGGTTTGGCGCGAGTTGATCCCGCGGAGATTTTGCATGGTTACATGCTTTATTGCAAATTTGCTTGATTTTCAGAGACTGATTGGCTAATTTACCGCCAGGTAAGAAGCGGTAAGGGAGCCGGATATGGCTCGATGCGCAGAAAATGGGGAAATGGCGAGGCATTGGTTGCTTAACAGAGGATCATTTCTTCGATTTTTTGACCCGCAGCAAAATTAAATTCCCTATCAGCTTCCCAATGGCTTCCGTGTATGATCTGCCTTGAGGCAGTTTGCACTGGAGAGTTATTGCTGATAATATCTCCTCGCGTCTTGGTTACCGCAATATTTTAACATAGGTTTTATTGTATGGAAAAAAGTTATCCCTGGAATAATTACCTTTGTCGCATTCTTATTTTTTGGGCAATCGTATCTTTTGGTCAGTCACCTGAAAAGGAATTGCTCACAAAATGCATTCAGGATAAAAATGTTGACGATTGTTATCGATTTGTCGAGCAATTTCCGAATTCGGTTTATTTATATAGAATAAATAATATTATACTTGCAGATGCATTTAGGGACGATACGACAGAAAGATTGCAAAAAGTTATTCAGAAAATTAATGACAACAACTCTAAACAAATCGCCTATGATAGAATCGAATATGTCACATTCTTAAGAGCACTTGACAAAATAACAAACCGTGATTTTTCTAGAGAAAAGTTTCCAACTACATATGATAAAGCCTGGAAAACTTTGGAGGAAAAATACGTTTCTAAATACAAAGAAAAAGGTGGTTCATACTATATCTTGACAAGAATGTATGTAAATTGGTATGAATATATGCCAATGGACGAATTTGAAGAAAGGATTTATTTTCACATACTCTATGATAAAATTATGGAAGATTGTTTGAAAGAATATGGCTATGAAACCTGTGTATTTAATTATTATGAAAATATAAATTATAGAGTTCATAAGCGATCATATGCATTGATCGAACAACATCTGAGGATTATTTTTGAAAATATCAGAAACCCCCAAAAACAGCAGGCCATTCTCCGAAGAACATACAGGGAATTTGAAAAAAAACACGAAATATCTTTTGTTGATGTTTATCTTGAGTTTTGCTCGGACGATCCGAACTTGGCAATGGTAAGAGATTCTCGTTTGAGCGGTTTAATCTCCAGTATCAAAGCGGCCAATCTGAAATATTCAGCCGGTTCAACCATCGACGAAATTCTAACAGAGGACAGGGTACAACAAAATCAACTGATCAGTTGCCTATTCTACTTGTTTCCAAATTATTCAAATGAACGAACGTACAAATCAAAAATGGAATTTAATAATTTAATTATAAATCATGATGACCTCCAATCAGCAAAACAATTCATTGATAAATATTGGATAAACCATGAAACAGCGATTATATTGTCTCTTCTTCTGCAAACGCCTATCGATGATCCTGAGTTTAAGGTAAAGTATGAATATGCATCAAACTATTTAAGAGAAAATTTTTTTGATTCTGAAATATTCCGAAATGCGTTAAAGTCACGAATGATGGAAAATGAATATGATTATTTACTTTCCATATTGCCCATGAATAAAAAATCGATATCGACGCCATTTAACGTCAATTTTATTTTAAATAGTTCTATACCTTTTTTCGACAAGGAGTTGCCCAATTCTGAATTAATATTTCTCGCACTTCCGGAATTCAACATTCAAATTCGTGATCTTTTATCTTCATACGGTGTGGAAAATATTTCTGAGATCCCTCAAAAATATCTCGCTTTTCTTGATATAGATTATCATATATCACAAACTTTGCATCAAAACAGCTACGGATTAGATGCGCGATTAAAGCTTATCAATCTGGAGACATTGACTGTTGATGCGATGGGCAAGTATGATTCATCCTCAGGCTGGGGAGAATTCAATGACAGATCGTATACGACGTCTGAGATAATCAATGAATTATTGACCGATCTGTTTACAAAGGAAGCCGTTGATAAAACGAATAACTTCTTATCTCAAAGACAAAGTATTCAAGAAATCACCGTGGATAAAAATGAAGCAAATCGCTGGATGAACAGAATCGGTATTTCTATCAAAGATATTGATACGAAATCAAACGATGAGAATGTAATTCAAGGTGGAATATTGGTCGTTGAGGTGAATGATTTGAGTCCAGCAGACGGGGCTTTCATCCAAAAAGGGGATATAATTTATCAAATAGAAAAGCAACAGATAAGCAATATACAAGATTATGAAAAAATTATCAAGACATTCAAATCCGGAGAAATTGGTCTCTTTCGTTTATTGCGTCATTCTAACACGATCGTTGCTTTTGTTAAAATACCCTAGTGATATTCATTTTAATAAGTTTTTAAATTAAAAAATAATCTCCTCGCTGCAAATACCTTATAGTACTAGTTGCATGATTTTGTTAGGTGCCTCACTTCCAAGGACCATGGGTTGCCATGGAAACGAAGTCACTAACAATGAACTCCTCTGGCGATTTGACGCGCGGTTGCGCTTCTCGCGGATCATACTGATCGTATTCCTCCACCGAGGGAATCCCAACAATGTCGAAGTCGCTTCGCAGGATCAAAACACATCGCGCAACATGGTGCTTATGGGCAACCACGATGACCTTCTTCGGTTTGGTTTGGCCCTTTTTACCGATTGCGTTCAGAAAGTGATTGATGACTTTGGGCGTACCGATGTCCTCCGCTGGTGTTGAATAGTCTGCTCGAGCTTCTGTCGTATCATCAATGGCGTCAGAAACCTCAAATTGCGAGTATAATGGGATAGCCAAGGAAAGCTTTAATCTCGTAGAGATCATGGCAAGAGCCCTGTTGTTGTTCCCAGGAAGTCTCGCCTCAACATCCTGTGCAGGTATTCTGCTCTTCTGCCGGTAGCCGAAGGCAAAGGCAAAGATTGCCTCAGCCCCTTTATAGTTCTCGATCGTCCTCGGTGGTTGCGGAGGAATGGGAAAGGTACAATCGAGATAACTGAAGGCTATGGGATTTCTCAGTGTCAACGATCCAATAACACTTACGGTACCCGCTTCTGCAGCGATGTACAAAAGTGATCTTAGGTACTCCACGGACGGTCCAGGGAAACCCCGAAATATGTAGTGTCGACAGATCGTATCGATCAGTTCTGCGCTGGTCATGGTTTGTTTCCTTTCTCTTGACACCTAACGATGGTATAATACGGCCAACCTTCGCCGGTTACACAATCCCTCAATGCCCCGCCGCTGCCGGCTCTGTATTCTCCGGCTCGTCCAGCGGAATAAAAAAAATGACCGCCATGGACGGTATCGTCAAACAGATAACGAGAATAAAAAAGTTCAAATAGCCCATCATAGCCTGAAGATAACCACTGACAAAACCGGGCAACATCATGCCCAGGGCCATAAAACCGGTAGAGATGGCAAAGTGCGATGTTTTATAGGGCCCTTTGGAAATGTACATCATAAACACCATCAAGGCGGTAAAACCGAAACCATAGGTAAACTGTTCGATCGCTACGAGTACGCCCACCAACTCGATGGCCGGCCGGGCCCAGGCCATATAAATATAGACGGCATGCGGCAGGTTGAGAATAACGGCCATGGGCCAAATGCACCTGCGTAAACCGAGTTTGGCAATCACCCAGCCGCCCAGAATGCCGCCAAAGGTCAAGCCGAGCACGCCGATGGTGCCGTAAATGAATCCGACGCTGGTGGTGGGCAGGCCCAGACCGCCTTTTGTGGGATCGTCCAGCAAGAAGGGCGCTGCCATTTTAATCAGCACCGCCTCGCCGAGTCGATAGATAAGAATAAAAATAATGATCGCGATGATTTTGGGTTGTTTGAAATAGGTGGAAAAGATTTCCGTAAACGACAGCGTTTCAGCCGTTGACCTGTTAGCCTGGTCTGTGATCGGATAGGGCAGGGCAAAACGGTGATAGACGAAAACCAACAGAAAAATGACGCTGCTCAAACCAAAGGCCACGGTCCAGGTGGAATGGATGGGCATGGACCCCTCCAACTCGCCGGCCAGCATAACCAGCAAACCAGAGCCGAAAATCATGGCCAGACGATAGAAAGTGGAGCGGATGCCGACAAAAAAGGCCTGTTCCTTGGCATTCAAAGCCAACATATAGAATCCATCGGCTGCGATATCATGGGTTGCTGAAGTAAACGCGGCCAGGATGAAACAGAACATGGATATCATCAAAAAGGCGTCCATCTGCATGGAAAAAGCCACAAGCGCCAAAAACGCAAACATGAGCAATTGCGTGTAGAGCACCCAGTTGCGTTTTGTAGAATTGGAATCGACGAGAGGGCCCCATAGCATTTTGATGACCCAGGGCAAATAGAGAATGCTGGTCAGGCCGATGACCTCATTGGACACGCCCATTTTTTTATACATGATTACGGAAACCGTGTTGACCAGGATATAGGGAATGCCTTCTGCAAAATAGAGAGTGGGTATGAACGACCAGGGAGAACGTCGGAACCGGTGATACAGATCACGGACCGCCTGTTTAGCCAGCGGGAGCGTTTTAAGAGTGAAAGCCATATATTTCTCCTATGTTAAAAAAAAAGCCTCACGCTGGAGGCTTGCTACGATACGATCGGCCTCCGGAGGATGGTGCTTTTTGCATGCTCCTCTGGAGGCTTTTAATCAATCAGGAACTGGTTTTTTCCCGATAACTGGCTTTGACTTTTTTGATTTCGTCGCGAATGCGAGCCGCCTCTTCGTACCGTTCATCCTGAACCGCGGTGTTGAGCTCGATATTCAGTTGCTCGAGACGGTCCCCTTCGGAAACATCATCATCGATGTCGATAATGGGGGTTTCGCCCTCCACAATAGCGGCCTTGCGCATGACCTCCTCTTCCACATAGATGGGCGCTTTCATGCGCAGCGCCACGGCAATGGCGTCGCTGGGGCGGGCATCGATGTCTTTGCTTTCATTGCCCAGGACAAGATTGAGCAAGGCGTAATAGGTATTCTCCCGCAGATCGTTCACGACGATGCGGGTGATGCGCACTTCTATAACCTCCAGAAGATTTCTGATCAGATCGTGAGTCAATGGTCGCGGCGGTGCGATATTTTCCAACTGCAGCGCTATGGCTTGCGCCTCGGTGGAGCCGACCACAATAGGAAGCCAACGATTTTGTTTTTCATCTTTGAGAATCACGACAAATCGACTGGTGGCTGTATCCAAAGTGACGCGTTCAATTTTAACGCGTACGAGCATAACGACTTTCCTCCTTTGTGTACCTCGAAAGCAACGAGGTTCGGCTTATTGACTGTGATATTTTAAGAAAATCTACCTTTTATGTCAACAACTATTTTTTTAATGGGCGATCCATGGCCGCAAGCAGAGCGCTTGGCTGCGAAAAAGTCCCTTGCATTACAGGCAAGAAATATGTAATTTGATACGATATATATAGGAGTGAAAGATGCTGGTATTGGACAAGGCCATTATAAAAAAATACTGGCCCGCTGAAGATAAGGACGAAAACGATCAAATAATCCGACAGGTGGTGCTGCAGGTCGAAGCCGAACTGGACGACAGCAAACAGGTCAGCGAACTGTTCCGCAGCATGGTGCGGGGATTGGTCAGTGTAACCTTGATGGACAATCTGACCGGTGAAGAATATGAGATCGCCGCAGCCACCATTAAACCCTTCAACATCAAACAAAAAAAAGTAAAGCTGGGCAAAGGCGATGAAAGCGATATGGTAAAAACCGAATATGCCGCGCTCACGCTGGTTTGTCGCGCCAAGGAAGAAGACAGCGCCGCCATGATGGCTGACCTCTATCGCTATTTTAACATCGATATACGCCTGACGGTGAATGAATTTAAATCTCAAGCTGCGAAACATAAAAAAGAAGAAGAATAGCGCAAGCTTGCGAAGCGTGACGCTTCACAGATTCATGCAGGCGTCGCCCTGCACAAGGCTATTCCATCACGGACAGTCCACCAGATTCGAGATTGGGGTGCGCATATGACGCCCGAAATAAAACAGTTGATCCTGAAAAATTTCGAATTTTTTCTTACCTCCGGCATGTTTCTGGTCTGGTTGGTGCTCATCCATTACAACTGGCCGATCATCACGCTGGTGCGCAAAATCGTCCTGGCCATTTTCACCTTTCTATTTTTCAGGACCTATATTTTCTACATGACCCGCGTTATCGCTTATTTGGATCGACTTGATGTGGATGTATTCATCCGCAGAAATTTCGCCGAATACAAGGGCACGGATTGGGTGGACGGCTTTTTATGGGGATTGGCGCTTTCTTTTTTTTGCGGTGTTATGCTGCTGTTATGGCTCAAGGAATTTACCACTAAAGCGAGCTGATGTTCCGGCAATACCAGCATGTTTTTACTCCAGCGAAATCTTACGATTTTTAAAATTCTGTCAAACACAGACATCACAGGTTTTAAAAACCTGTGATGTCTTGGATATAAAAACTTTCGCTGTAGAGCTATTTTACAGCAATTAATTTCCCCTGCAACCGCTCCGGCTGCCAGTTTGGCGGCGTCGCTTTGGGATAATGCCAGAATTGCTCCGCCGGCATCACCTGGCCGTCGGCTGCCGCACTGTCGTAGAGCGCTTCGACTTCGCCCAGAATATTCAGCGCCTGCACCGCGTTTTTCCGATAGGGCTCTCCGGTAAAAACCGTGACCAGATACTCGGACAATTCCAATGCAAACGGATCACGATAAGAGAGATCCAGGTATTGCCAGTAATTCCGCCACTCTATCTTTTCACCGCTTACGGACCGTTCCCATCGATTAGCCGGCGCGCTCTCTTTCCACTGCACTTTTAATCCATAGAGACCGAATACCAGGGTGCCGTTTTCACCCTCGATGGTGATCTCCAGCGGGCCGAACTCGGAGTTGATGCGTCGAAACCAGGTCCAGATCGAGGTATTAACCACCCCGCCGACATGTTCACGCCGAAAAGCCGCATAGTCTTCCACATCACAATCTATCACGGTCCGGCCGTCGGTGCTCATGCGTCGGGGCAGCAGCAATCGGGCCGTCGCGCTGAGCCGCTCTGTTTTGCCGAACAGGGCTTGAGACAGATACCCTTCGTGACACATATCGAGAATAATGCCGCCGCCGGCATCGGCAAACGTCCAGTTAAAGTCCGGCCGTTGTCCGGAAAAATCCTTATTGTCGCTAAAGCCGGCGCCCACTTCATAGCCGAACAGCATCTGACAATGGTAGGGTTTTATCTGCGGCAACAATTCCATGGCTTTGAGCAAGCCCGGCGTGGCCAGCATGTGATGCACCACGCCATGATGAAACTTGGCTTTTTCCAAAGCATCCACCAGCGCAAATCCGTCGCGATAGTTTGCCGCCAGGGGTTTTTCCATATATACCGCAGTGGTTTTGTGATCCAATTTCGGCAATAGGGCCAGCATGTTTTCCGTGCGGATGCCGGTGGACAGGGTGTTATGATAAACCTGATGATCAGGATTTATCTTGAAACTGCATTCCAGGGCCTCATCCATATCCGTAAAAAACAGGTCGCATCCCTTTTCCCTGGCCATGCGCGTCAGCTTTTCGCGGTTGCGCGCAACGGCGATCGGCGTCGGTTCAATCACATCGTTGCCCAATCTGGACCAGCCGTCAGCGGCAATTTTTTGCAGAGCGCGCAGGGCAATTTGTCCCATGCGTCCGGTGACGCCGTGAATGATAACAGGTATTTTGATTACAGCCATGAAAACTCCTTATTGAACCAGGTGATGACTCTAACCTTGCGAAGGTTTGAAACCGTCGCAAGGCACGTATCAGTTATTGCCGAAAAACTCGGCGTGAATGGCTTGAACGGTTTGCTGCAGATAACTTTCTTTGATGACGAAATATTGCGCGGCTTTGGAAGCGCCGGAGGTGATCATTTCCACATTGGCGCCGGCTCTGGCCGCAGAAGCAAAAACGCGCGCCGCCAGCCCTCGCGTATCGGCGAGACCTTCGCCGACCACGCCGATCAATGCGACGTCCACCAGAGGTTCCAGATGATCGACATAGGGGATATTTAAATTCCGTATGATGCGTTCACTTGCGGCAATGTCATTTTTATTCAATAAAAAATTCACCGCCGTTTGCGCCGTAATGACCGAAATAATGTTGATGCCTGCTTCGCTGAGCGCAGTAACGACGATTTTTAGAAATCCCAACTGTTGACCGAGACTGGCGCCGTGTATGCGCAAGGCGCCGATTTTGTTGTTGGCCACTACGCTCTTGATGATCTCGTCCTGTTGATGTTTTTCCGGTCCGACGATCGTTCCCGGCACATCCGGTTTATAGGTGTTTTTGATCACGGCCGGAATGCGTTTTTTGGCCAGAGGTTCGACGGTGCGGGGATGTAAAATGGAAGCGCCGAAATAAGAGAGTTCGGCCGCTTCATCATAAGCCAGATAGTCCAGCGGTTTGGCATTGGCAACCAAATCAGGCGCAGCGGTCAAAAAGCCGTCCACATCTTTCCAAATCTGCAATTCGCGGCAATCCATGGCGTAGGCGACAATGGCGGCGCTGTAATCGGTGCCGCCGCGACCGAATGTTATGGTATGTCCCGCTGCCGTACGTCCGAAAAATCCGGTGATGACGGGAATCGCCGCCCGGCGCAGCGGATCCTGCAAATGGTGCGGCAACAGACGTGCGGTGGTTTCCAAATCGGCATTGCCGTTGCCGAATTCGCCATAGGCGGCCATATCGATCTTGTCCGCATCCATGGCCATAGCCTCGACGCCTTTATCGCGAATGCAACCGGCCAGCAATTGCACGGCCATGCGTTCGCCCATGGACAGAATTATATCGTAGGTGCGTTGCGTACACTCACCGGTATAAGCCACGCCGTATAACAGTTTTTCCAATCGCGACAGCAGATAGTCGATCTCGTCCATGGTGTGACGGCGCAATTCGTTTTCCGTGATGGCGCCAACCACCAGTTCACGGTGCAACTCGTGCAGATAATCCAAAAGAGACCGGATACGGCGTTCGGTCTGCAGCGCTTCGCGGCTGCTTTTGATCAGGTGATCGGTCACGCCGCTGACCGCGGAGAGAACGACGATTTTTTCCCGTTCCGGGACAGAGCAAATGATCTCGGTCACCTGCAACAAGGAATCCATGTTGCGCAGCGAAGAGCCGCCAACCTTCATTACGATCATAACAGGCCCTCGCGCAACGCCAACTCGGCATTGAGCACAGACCCGCCGGCAGCGCCACGAATCAAGTTATTGGACAAAGTGATAAAACGGACGATATTCTTTTCGACTTCCAGCCGTCCCACCGTAACCGTCATACCTTGGCTGCGAGCCGGCTCACCGGCCATGACATCGCGGCTGGGTTGCGGCCTGGTTTTCTCCAAAGTCAAAACCACCGGCTTGTTCGGCGCAGTCGGCAATCCCTGCACCGGACGATCGGGTTGATAATTTTCATAACAGGTCTGCACCTGTTCCAACGTCACGTTGTTTTCCAGTTCGACATGAACCGAGAGCAGGTGGCCGACCAGCGTAGGCACGCGCACGCAATGAGCATGTATCTCCCAGTCTGTCGGCTTGATAACCGCGCCGTCCACCTGGCCGAATATTTTCGCACACTCTTTGCGAACCTTCGGTTCTTCGCCGTCAATGTACGGAATGACGTTGCCGTTGATGTCCAATGCCGGCACGCCGGGATAGCCGGCGCCGGAAATGGCCTGATAGCTGGCGACCACCAATTTGCGAATAGTAAAATTCACCATAGGCAGCAAAGCCAATGTTAATCCGGTCGTGGTGCAGTTGGCATTGGTGATAATAAAGCCCTTGCTGTTCTGCATCTGCTCGCGCGCCAGAGCCAGATGCGGGTGATTCACCTCGGGAATAAGAATCGGAACATTTTCATGCATGCGATAGGCGCCGGCGTTGGAAAAAACATGGATGCCGGCTGCGGCCATCTCCTTTTCCACCTCCTTGGCAACATCCGACGGCAAAGCGGAAAAAGCGACCTGAACTTTTTTATGCAATAAGGTTTTGGCATCCATGGGATCGAAAAGCAAATCCGCGACCTCGGCGGGAATTTCTTCCGGAATCAGCGATTTGACATCACCCATTCTTTGACCGATGCGGCCTTCGCTGGCGCACACGGCGGCAACCTGAAACAACGGATGGCCGGCGAGAAGGCGTAAAAAGTGCTGCCCGACAACGCCGGTGGCGCCCAAAACAACGCATTGAATCTTTTTCATTTTCTTTCCATTCTGATTCGTTAACAGGGTAAATTGAAAAGTAACAAAAAAAAACGAGTGATGCAATAAAAAAACCGGTTTATTTTATCCCCCCATTTCATCTCTGGATCGCTAGCTGACAGTTTTATGGCTTGCTTTTAACCATGCGGAATCTTATCTTACAGCGTTTCTTTGATTAATTTATTTACCTATGAAAATAGAAATTCGTTCCCGAAAAGCGTGTGAATTATCTGCCGGTTTGGCTTATTTGGCGATCGGGTTGGCCGGATGGTCTCTGGCCCGATTATTTCCCGAAATTGATCATTTCTTGCCGCTATGCATGTTTCGCGCCTGGACGGGCATACCTTGCCCGGCCTGCGGGGCTACGCATTGCGGTGTTTATCTGAGCGAATTTCGTTTTTTCGATGCCCTGGCAGCCAACCCGTTCTTCTTTTGTCTCTATCTGGCGCTGGCGGCATGGGGCGTAAACTCGTTGTTCGGTCTTGTCACGGGCAGAAACTGCGTCCTCGAGTTGACCGCTGATGAAAACCGTCGGATTTTTCGCGGCGCGCTCATTTTAATTTTAATCAGTTGGATGTTTGTCATTTTTCAGACCGGCAGAACAAACCACACTCTGCTTTACTAAGCAGGCAACCATAGGTGCAGAGTTGAATCCATATCCATTGGTGGGTTATACGATTGAGCCGTTCCAGGGGCTTTCCCCCTCCCTGATCGTCGCCGCCATGCGTGCGGTTGGCATTGCCTTTGTAGAATTAAATCATCACAGTTTGTACGATGCGCCTCATGTGAGCAAAAAAATGGGCAATATGCAGGCCGCCTTTCATCTGCCTCTTTTCCACGACGACGGTTATGATTTTTCCAGTCATGACCATCAACGCGACATATCGGCGCTGATCACGCAGATCAACGATCAGGCGACCGCCTTGAGACTGAAACATGTCATTGTTCACCCGCCTGAAGGAGCGGATCAATCGGATCATGCTCTTGCGTTTCTGTGTGAACAATTACAGAAATTGGCATTGCCGGTATACCTGGAAAATGTGTTCTCCTGCGATCCGGTCCTGTTTATGACCTTTTATGATCGCATGCAGCAGGCGTTGGGCCGACAACTCGCAGGCATGTGTTATGATGCCTGCCATTTCCTCATTTCCGGCCAGGATCCCTTGACGCAATGGCAACGGTGGCGCCCGCACATCGGCTGTGTGCATCTTTCCGATTGCCTGGCTCACGAAGACAGTCATTTGCCCTTTCACAGCGGCGGTCGTTTGCCGATCAACGCTATTCTGGCAGCGATGAAACATAGCCGTTTTAACGGCACGATAACACTGGAAATAAAACCTCCTTCTCTGGAAGATGTGCAGAATTATATTGACAGCTATTTGTTGATCTTGAAGCAGCTCCAATTTAAAAAATATCTTACAACGCGCCTGCGTTTGCTGTTTATTAAACCCATTCTGTCCTATCTCCTGACGTGAGCAAAGACAAAAAAATGGAGGACGTACGATGAGCCAACACTTTCACGCTCTCGCGCCGGAACTCAAACGACGCATCAAGGAAGAGTGCCTACGTGAGACGGTCGTAGATTCTGCAGAATTGCTGGGGGTTCCCTACCCTTATATCATTCCAGGCAAGGGCAAACCGGCTGCGCTTTATTATTGGGACTCTTTTTTCATCAATCTCGGTTTGATTCGCATGCGCATGATCGATCAGGCGCGTCACACGGTGGACAATCTGGTCTTTCTGCAACGCCGTCTGGGTTTCATTCCGGCGAGCAATCATAGAAGCATGATGGCGCAATCCGCACCACCCATGTTGGCATGGATGGTGCGGGATGTGTATCGCATTACCGGGGACAAAGAGTGGTTGCGCCGCGTATTGCCTGACGTGTTGCACGAATTCCGTTTTTGGACCAGCAAACCGCATACCACCATCACCGGGCTTTATCGCTACATCTGTGAAAAGCCCAGCTCCCTGTCGGAAGAAAAGGCCAGCTTGCTGGAATCGGGCTGGATGGAATCGCCGCGTTTTTATGACGTCCGTCAGTTTAATCCCATCGATCTCAACAGCCTGTTATATCGCAACGCAAAACTCATTCACGACTTTCAGGCCGAGGTGGACGGCAAAGGCGATGACCGGTTGATCGAGAAAGCGGAACAAATCAAAAAATGGCTCGATGTCTGCTGGGAGGAACGCGAAGGGTATTATTACGATTATGATTATGTCAAAAAAAGAATCAGCGACGTTAAAACTCTGGCCGGCATGTCGCCGCTGTTCGTTGAAATGGTTGACGAGCGACGCGCCAGACGGCTGTCGCAGCAATTAAAGCATTTCATGGCGCCAGGCGGCCTCTATGTCATGGATCGGCCGGAAATGCCGTTTGCAGCGCCCTGGAATCATCCGCTTTGCTATGCGCCTTCTCTATATATGACGTTAAAAGGATTATATGACTATGATATGATGGAGGATGCAGCGGACATCGGCGTGAATTGGCTCAACATGGTGGTCGAGCAATACGAAAAAACCGGTGAGCTATGGGAATGGTACAATGCCAAAGACAAGAGCACCGTTCATGATGGTTTGGAAAACAAAGCCTTGCTGGGCTGGACGGCCGGCGTATATATCGCCATTGTTGAATTGTTGGGATTGGATTGATGGAATCGGTCATTGTCGGTACAGCCGGACACATCGATCACGGCAAATCATCGATCGTGCGCGCCTTGACCGGAACCGACCCGGACCGGCTGGCGGAAGAGCAAGAACGGGGCATGACCATAGATCTGGGTTTCGCTTTTTTATCCGAGAACATTGCCTTCATCGATGTGCCGGGTCACGAACGGTTTGTGAAAAATATGGTGGCCGGCGTAAGCACCGTGGACTATGCCATGCTGGTGGTCGCTGCCGACGACGGCGTCATGCCGCAAACGCGCGAGCATCTGGATATCCTCAATCTCCTGCAATTAAAACAGGGCATGGTGGTGATCAATAAAATCGATTTGGTGGACGCGGATCTTTTGGGCCTGGTGGAACAGGAGATTCGCGATCTCGTCAAAGGCACGTTTCTGGAAAAAGCGCCAGTATTTAAAGTTTCGGCCGTGACCGGTCGCGGATTGGATGGATTGCGCAGTCATTTAGCGACGCTGCCGGAAAAAACCACGCCGCGTCCGGATCGCGGTTTTTTCTGGATGCCGGTGGATCGCTCTTTTACCATGAAAGGATTCGGCACCGTGGTCACCGGTACGGTGCTCTCCGGTCAAACCGGCATCGGGGAGACGCTTGAACTATTACCCAGTGGCCGGCCGGTCAAAGTGCGCGGTATTCAAAGCCATGGCAAAAGCGTGGAACGGGTCGGTTTAGGGCGACGCGCAGCCATCAACCTGCAAAACATTACCCGCGATGATATCGAGCGCGGCCATGTTCTGGCCACGGCAAACCGCTTTAAAGCTTCTGCCCTGCTGGATGTACGCTTGACGCTGCTGGCCCATGCACCCCGTCCGCTAGCACAACGTACGCGCGTGCGTTTGCATCTGGGTACCCGGGAATTGCTCTGTCGCGTTAAATTGTTGGATAAGGCGTCATTGGCACCGGGGCAAACCGGTTATGCACAGTTGTTGTTGGAAGAACCGGCTTTGGCCATGCGTCGCGATGCGTTCGTCATCCGGCAATATTCCCCGGCTGTTACCATCGGCGGTGGAGTGGTTTTGGAAACCAATCCGATTCTGCACAAGCGTCATGATGTCCATGTACTGGAGCAGTTGGCCGGTTTGGAAAAATTAAATCCGGCTGAAGTGGTACTCGGCAGTTTGGCGAGTCACGCCAACGAGCCGGCTAGCATTGTGGACCTCCATCACTGGAGTGGATTGACGGAAGAACGGTTGGCCTCTCTGCTGGAACAGCTTGTAGCGGAAAAACTAGTGCGCAAAACGATATCCGGCGGTAAATCTTTATACATCAGCGAAGAGCTATTGTCCCGCTTGAAAAACAGAATGACGCAGGCGCTGATGGCCTTTCATGAAAAAGAACCTTTGCGGCCGGGAATGAACAAAGCGGAATGGCGCTTGTCTGCCGGGAAAGACCTGAACGCCAGGCTGTTCGAGATGGCGCTGCAAGAATTAAAGAATGACAACCTGGTCGAAGAACAGCCCGGATGGATTCGTCTGGCAGGTTATGAGGTAAAATTGAATCAGGTAGATGAGGTGACCGCCGCTGCTATAGAAAAAATGCTAAATGAACGAACTTTTACACCGCCTGATGAAAAAGAGTTGGTGGTTTTATTGAAAAAAACAGAAGCTGAAATCCGGCGCATTTTAGGCGCTATGCAAGCCATGGGCCGCATCTTGCGTTTAGAGGGCGACCTTTGTTTTACCGTTGCCGCGGTCAAGGAAATGAAACGGCGGCTCGTGCAATTTGCTGATCAGAAAACGGAAATATCGGTCGGTGAGTTCCGGGAAATGTTGTCCACCTCACGCAAATATGCCGTGCCGCTTTTGGGATATCTGGATCAACAGGGAATTACGGAACGAGTGGGTGACGGCAGAGTGATTGATCAGGAGGCTCTGAAAAAAGCACTAGCGTGCACATGAAGAGCGAGTAAGGTTGTCCCAAAAGAGTGCTACACATGTTTCGCATCTAGTGCCTGCTTTAAGGGGTATCTCTTCGCCGTTCAGGTTCCTCGCCCGCTCAAGCGGGCTTCTTGCGCTACCGTTGCACAAATTTTTCCGTAATCCGCGCAATCTCTTCAAATTTGGTCAACACCTTGCCGGTCTCGCCGCCCATACGATATACATCCTTGTCCAATCGACCGCTGGGATCCAGCTCGCTCAGAACATTGGCCTGCTGCAGATTCGGATTTTCTTTGGCATAAGGCCACAAGCGGAACGAACCGCCGGTGATTTCGTCGATCAACACCACCTCGCCGTCGATCAAGCCATATTCCAATTTCATATCGACAAGCTGAATTTTCGAGGCGGCAAACGCTTTTTCCAACAACAGGAAAACCTGCTGGTTCATGTCGCGCATTTTCTGATATTCCTTGGCGCCCTTGCTGATCAGATAGTCGATATAGCCCTGATCCAGCATGGGATCGTGCAACGGATCGTCCTTGTAATGGAATTGCGTGATCACCGGATCGAAACGCTGTCCTTGCTGCAGATTGCCCCAATGCAAAATGGACCCGGCCGCCACGCGCCGGCTTACCACTTCCAGATTGATTTTAAAATCCAGTTTGCGCACCAGGGCCACCTGTTCTTCGGGCGTCTGCAGGTAATGGGTGACGACGCCATGGCGATTGAGATAGGTAAAAATATCACGGTTGGTCTGCCAGTCCACGCGCGCTTTGCCCTGGATCACATCGTGCTTGACGCCGTCGCCGGCGGTGATGTCGTCCTTGAAAACCATAAACACAGTCTTGGCATCATCCGGATTGGCAAAGATGACTTTGGTTTTGCCTTCGTTCAATTTTGTTAATTTGGATACATCGAGTTTCATATGGGCTCCCGATTAGTGTGAACCTTGCGAAGACTTGAAGCCTTTGCAGGATAAACAGCCGCTCTGGAGAGCGGCGTTCCCAGGAAAAATCACTCTTATTCTACAGCTAGAATCAATTTTTCAAAACCGTCCACTGCGCGCAATTCGACCTCTGCACAGGGCTTTTTCACCTTTGCAATAAATTGCTTTTGTTCCGCTAACCAGCCGGCGCCGGCTTTTTTATGATTGCTGATCATCGACACCGCCTCTAATCCCGTCATGCCGATTTTCTGCAGATGCAACGACAGCGGCAGGATCTCTTTGAGCACCGGTGCGGTTTTAATCATGGCAGAAAGAGCTGAATGATTATCACGCCATTGCGTCAATTGGGCTGTCAATTCCGTTTTGCTGTTGCCGTTCGGATCGTTGATAAAGGATTCGACCAACCTGGCAAAATTCCGCGCCGGTATGGATTCCGGCCGCGCCGCATCCACCACGCGGGTAAAAGGCGAAAAAGAGGTATAGGTCTGCGCATCGTGACGGGCATAGCCTTGCACCGGAGCAAGCAGATCGGTGAGAACTCGCAGCGGAGCAACCGCCTCTGTACGCGCCAGCCGGCGCAACATCATTTCATAGTTCTTGATATGCAACAAACCCAGTTCTTCCAATTGCAGACTGATCGGTTGCAGCCGACGATACATGCTCTCCACGTCCCGACGTTCGACCGGTGACCAGAATCGTTCGGCGATGGCAATGGTGCGCGGCCAGATGCGCGAGTCAATGGTTTCCGGCGTTATGATTTCCGCCCACATGGTGGCCTCTCCGCCCAGTATGCGTTGCCGTTCTTCATCCGTGACAGCCGCACCCGGCGGCAACGGATCGTTGAGATAATGGTAATCGGCCGGCTGACAAAGATCGATATAATAACCGTTGGACAGAATACCCATGTAGCCTTTTTTCGCCGACTCTACCAAAGTCTTGGGACCGCGCCAGGATTGAATCACGATATTGGTGGGCATATCCGGATGTAAAATTTCATCCCAGCCAACCAGTTTTTTGTGATAGCGGGTTAAAATGTCGAGCAAACGTTTGTTGAACCATGCTTGCAGAGCGTGATTGTCCGGAATGTTATTGGCCTTTTTAAATGCCTGAATATCGGCGTTGGCATTCCACATTTTGCCGTTGTTTTCATCGCCGCCGATATGCACATACTCATCGGGAAACAAGGCGGTCATTTCGCGCCAAAAGGCTTCCAAAAAATTGTAGGTGATCTCTTTGGTGGGATCCATGACCGGATCCATCACGCCATAACGGCGTTCGATGGCAAAGGGTCCCGGGCCGGATGCCAGTTCCGGATAACCCACAAACCAGGCTGTTGTATGACCGGGCATATCAAATTCCGGAATGACGCGAATGCCGCGCTCATCCGCGTAATCGATAACCGTCTGTATCTGCTCCTGGGTATAGTACATGCCGTCGGAGCCTAATAGATGCAACTTGGGAAACAGCTTGCTTTCGACGCGAAAACCCTGATCCTCGGAAAGATGCCAGTGCAGCACATTGAGTTTTACGGCCAGCATGGCATCCAGATTGCGCAGCATCACCTCCATCGGCAGCCAGTGCCGGCAGACATCAATCAACAAACCGCGCCATGGAAAACGGGGTTGATCATCAATCGCCACTGCAGGAAAAAAGTAACCATCCTGATCTGCCTGTAAAAGCTGCAATAAAGTTTCCAGACCATAAAGACCGCCAAGGTCGGTCGTACACTCTATCTCGATGCGTTGCGCGGTAATTTTTAACCGATAGGATTCATCCTCTTTCAACATGACGCGTCCGGGCCGCCGGCAGGTAATGATCAGGTCAGCTGTATCTGCCGGGTCTTTTTTGGTAACGTAATCCTGAGAGAAAAACAGACCGGTTCTGCCGGACAGGCGGCGCAACGCACGCGACGCAGCAGAATATAGTCTGGGTGCGGCAGTGCCTTTGATGGCGATATCGAATCCTTTAGACAAACGAAAGACGCCGAAACCAAGCTCCGCCTGTTGTGGATACGGCATCAGTGAAAGCTCGTCGGCTTTGATGCTCTCCTTGCTCTGTAGCAACGAAAAGTGAGAAAGAAATAAAGCAAACGCCAAACAATATCGGAAACGCATGTTGCCTCCCGGGCTTTAACCTTCATTGAGCGATTTGTACTCGAAAAACAGCCTTGCGAAGGTTTGAAACCTTATCAAGGATTATGCAATCATTCAATTTGGTCATTAATTAACCTGCCATGTACGCAAAATATCATCAACCGATTGTTTCCAGGCTGCATAGCCTTTATCATTGCAATGCATGCCGTCCTCGCTGAATTCTTGACGCAATTTGCCGGCGCCGTCAGCCACCGGCGTGTAAAAATCGATAAAGGCAACCTGATGAACTGAGCAATATTCCTTGATCTGCAGATTCAATTGCTGCACAGCGGCCAGAGGATGAGTACGGATCAAGTCCTTGCCCGGTATATAATCATTTACCGGCATGAGGCTGCCCACGGCAACCTGAATGCCTTTAGCCTGGGCCATACGCACCATGCGCGTCAGATTGGCCAGGGTGTTCGCCGGGCACATTCTGGTGTGCGGCCAAAAATCGTTGCCGCTGCCTAAGAAAATGATTACCCCATAGGGTTTCAGCTCGAGCACGTCCTGGCGGAAACGCAGCCACATGGCGCGACTGGTTTCGCCGCCGATGCCGCGATTGTAAATCGTTGTCTTGGGGAAATCCTTTTGTAACTTCCAAAGCTCTACAGATGAGGAACCGAAAAAAATGATCCGTTTTTCATTTGCACGGGGTGCGCCCAATTCAAAATTTTGTTCCTCATAGCGGGCAAAACTTTTTTTCAATGATTCCTGATCTTCTCTTGCCTTTTGCTCGATCAGAAGTTTGGCCGCATCGAGACGTTCCTGCGGAACTCCCAAAGCTGCCAGACAGGTTTTCGCCATCAACCAGTTTCCGGATTCCAGCATATGCACACCGTCGCTGGTGAGCACGCCTCGATCGGACATGTCCGGTTTCTGCATGGGCAGCAGAACCTGGCGGCATGCCGCATCCTGATCGACCAGGACGCATTTATATTTTTTCGCAATGTCGCGCAAGGCCTGGTTATACAGAGCCAGCTTTTGGTTCTCCGGACTGGCCAGGTTTTCCTTGATCACCGTACAGGTAAAAATGGCCACGCGTGCGTCCTGTCGCTGCGCACGTTGCACCATATCAATTACTTTTTCTTTATAGGTGGATAGAGGAATGCCGCGGGGACCGTCGCCTTTGGGGTGGTTGTCATAAAATCCATGCCAAACGTCGTTAACCCCGACGCTGATGGTAATCCAGCTGGGACGATATTGCAGCACGTCACGCTGAAAGCGCTCGTTCATGTCTGTGGAACGGTGACCGCTGATGCCCGAGTTTACGACAAAGACCGTCATTTCCGGATAGAGCACCTCCAGTGATTTGCGCAGCAAAGACACATAGCCCTGAGGCCATTCGCCGCCTTCGGTGATGCTGTCGCCCAGCATGACCAGCACATCCTGATTCTTTAATAATAGAGGTTGCGCGGCCAGCGCACCGGCCAGCAGCAGTATTATAAATAGAACAGAAAGCAGTTGAATTCTTGGTTTCATTTGATACTAATCTCCAAAGTCTTTCCAGGATTTGGTTCGCTTGATCGTCCGATATTTGCAGCGGTATAAACCTAATCTAGCCCAACTTGCACCTGAAATTATTTTAGGCCAAAATATGAATGTTAATAAGGCCAATATTTCTCCTGCAATGAACCTATCGCGCGCTTTCAGCGCTTGGATTTATGCGCTTTTAATACCTGGGCCTGGCGGCTCAGGCTAGATCAGGTCGCGCCCTTGGCGCTCAAACAGGTCTGAATACTAAAATGGAACTATGTGCAGCAGAATTCACTCACCTGAAAAACAAGTTAAAAAAAATTCCTCTATCAGGCAAGCAGAATCATCTCATAGCATAACATCCTTGCGAGGTTTAAAAAACAGTTCAATACCTTCTAAAAACATTTTTTCGTATAAGGGGATTGCTTCACTGCAGCGCAGATAATCCTCTTTGGCAGCTTTTGCACCTCCGTTCGCAATGACACGGTTTTCGTGCTATTTGGGTAATCATGGCATTAATGCCATACTGTACTCAGAACGATGAGCGAATAAGAGCTTTGTAACCGCCACAAGAAGAAAACATTCCTCCACCTCAGGTTATGTTGCAGCGCCCTTGTCCTCTTCCAGCAGATTGACCTCCCGCACTGCGCGGCCAGGATCGTAGGGGATAAAGAACGATTTAATCTCACAAGGATTAAAATCAGCGGACAACGTACGCTTCAGCAACGGCAAGTGTATCTTGGCACTCGTCCGTTGGCCGAGGATTTCCACACAACGCAAAATCATGCCATCAGCGGACTCGGCCTGTTTACAGGCGGTAATCAGAACAGCAACGTTGTCAACGCCTACTGCGGAACAGGACCTGGTCAGGACGCCACCATGACGATGCGTCAGGTAAACGTACGCTCCAGATAAAAAAGCGGCGGCTTTTTGAGGAATCAAAGCGCTTTGCCAATCTCCCGCATGCAATAAAATACGATAGCGAAAGGATGAAATCCCCTGCTCCATAAAGCGATAACCATCTCCCGGTTGCGCTTCTTGTGGTTGGTGATGCGACCAGACCGGGCTGTGCAATACCGTAATGCGGATCTCACCCGGCAGAACGCTGTAACCATATTTGCTCTCATTCAGTATGGCAAAACCAAACGCGCCGTGTTCATCGTGACCGCTGAGGTCAATCCAGTTTTGTCCCGGTTGCTCTTCGCCGTTCATCGGTCGCTGCACAAACCCATAGGGTGCAGAAAAGGTAGCCACGCCGTCGCGCAGAACCGTGGGAAAGGCGAGTTTAAGCATCTTGCACTTTTCGCGCCAGTCCACGGTAGTGCGGATGTCAACATATTCTTCATCATGCATAAGAGTGAATTCCTGCAGCAAGAGCGAATCGCCAAATCGGGAAGCAACTTGCACGCGGCAGCGCATTGGTCCGGATTCCAGAACAGTGAACTCTGGTTCAGAAAAATGTCCGACCACCTGATCATAAGCCAGTGTGCGGTGTCCCCAGGTGTCGTCATTGTCCGCCAGCACCAGCGCCAGTGCCGGCGCACACAGGAGCTCGCGCGATTCCGCTTTTTTGATCAGGGAGGCGATTGCACCGGTTTTCCGATCAAAAACGATGCGGATATGTTCGTTTTCCATAAGATCGGTCGTTGCCTGCAGGCCCGCTTTCTGCGGGACCAGCGGCTGAGAAAAATCAAAAGCAAACGTGCTATATCCCATGGCAGGCAATTCGGCGCGGAAAAGCATGCGCACCCGTTCCGGCACATGTACACCGGCCGTATGGATGTTTTGCGCCGCCACATTGCGTCCGTCGCTGTCCAAAACAGCGGGCGGTCTTTCCCGGTTGATGCGTTGCATCTCCACTTCAATCCATTCACGCACAGGAAAAGAGTTGGGATTGAACAACACAAACGGAGAGGCTAGTTCAGGAAAACCGGAAGTATCGATATGATGTGCCAACAAGCGGCAGGACTCATCCCTGCTTTCGCCCGCGGCATGCTGAACAGCCAAAAGTTCACGCCGGCATTCGAGATGCGCTTCTTCAATGCTGGTTCCGCATAAAATATCATGAAACTGATTGAAAAGCAGTTTTTTCCATGCCTCGCTCAGCCCTGGTATGGCCTGGCCGGGTTGCAGCATTTTGGTTAACAAGCCGATTTTTTCAGCCGTCAGCAAATCGGTTTCAGCCTGGCGCACCAATTGTTTGATTTCGCCCAGGGCGGAATAACAACCCCGGCTGTGGTTATGCAGATCGCCGGTCACCAAAGGCCAGGAGCGCTGCAAATCACGCACTTGCTGAACATAGCTCTCCAATGATGAAAAGACAATGGCAGGATTTTGTTGCGCCATTCTCTGAATTTCCGTAATAGTTGCCTGCGTAGGTCCTCCGCCATGGTTGCCGACGCCGTAAAAAATCGCATACGGCAATGCTTCATATTGTTCATACATTTTAAGACGCGGCGCCAGGTCAACCGCCTCGCCGTTGTAGGCGTCCAGAATGCGAAAAGTCAGTACGCGGCTGCCGTCCGGGCTTTGCCAATCAAAGATGAGGCCGGGAAGGTCGGCTTTCTCAGCGGGATCCGGACGCATGAAAAAATAGGCCGGCATATCCTGTCCGGACAGAATTTGCGGCAGGGTGAGCGGGTGGCCAAAGGTATCCGGAGAAAAACCAATAGCGGCCTTGCGGCCGAAATGTTTGAGAAAAAACTGTTGCCCATACAAGCCTTGACGCACGAGGGATTCGCCGTCGGGCATGGTGACATCCGCTTCCACCCACCAGCCGCCGACGAGATTCCAGCGACCCGTGTGGACCAGTTTTTTAATATCGCTGAAAAGCGCCGGATCGGTCTGCCGCACCCAATCGTACAGTTGCGCCGAACTGGCGACAAAACAGACCGTGGGGAATTCCTGCAACCGATGGACGGCGGATTGAAAAGTGGCCAAAGCCTCGGCGGCGCCTTCGGCTTTGGTCCAGCGCCAAATCGGGTCGATATGGGCATGGCCTATCATGTGAAAAGATCGGTTTTTGGGGTTCGTCATGCTGCCTCGCTGTTTTAAGTAAAAAAAAAGCGCGATGGAACACCGCTGTCCATTCACGCCAATTCATTTTGTTGAAAGACAAACTGGTTAGATATGAATATCGTATTTTTTCATGCGATAGCGAAAGGTATCCAGACTCAGGCCCAGGGCCTTGGCGGCGCGGGTCTGATTGCCGCGCGCCTGTTTCAAGGCCTGCAAAATGAGTTCACGTTCAACCTCGAATAGACTGGGGGGTTTGTTCATTTGCGGCATGGTGAAAACCAGACCGTCGCCGCTCTTTTTTTCCTCGGCCAACAAAATATGTTCCGGCTCTATATCTTCACTATCGGCAAATATCACCGCACGTTCTATGATGTTGCGCAATTCGCGCACATTGCCGGGCCAATGGTAATTCAACAATTTTTGTTGTGCGGCTGGCGTGAGGCGCATGGCTTTCTTTTTAAAGTCGAAGGCATACAGGTGAATGAAATGATCCGCGATGGGGATGATGTCAGCGGACAACTCGCGCAGGGACGGCAATTTAATGCATAATACATTCAAGCGGAAAAACAGATCCTGACGAAACTCGCCGCGCTCTACCGCCTCATGCAGGTTGCGATTGGTGGCGGCAATAATGCGCACCGAAACGCTTTTTTCCTGAGTGCTGCCCAGACGACGGAAAGCTTTGGTCTCAAGAAAAGAAAGAAATTTGGATTGCAGAGCAATGGGCAATTCGGAGATTTCATCCAGAAAAAAGGTGCCGCCATCAGCCTCTTCCAAAAGTCCGCGCTTGGAACTGGTGGCGTTGGTAAAGGCGCCCTTTTCATAACCGAAAATTTCAGACTCGATGAGGGTCGCGGGTATGGAGGCGCAATTGACTTCCACAAACGGCGCCTTGGCTAAAATCGAGTGGTTGTGAATCAGACGCGCCACCATATTCTTGCCGGTGCCGGTTTCGCCCTCCAGCAAAATCATGGTGTTCCTGATTTCCGCAATCTTGGCGACGAAATTTCTGACGATCTCGATTTTAGGCGAAGTGCCGATCATGCCCCGGCTGAAAGGAGGACAGGCGCTGGTCAGGGTCGATTCCAAAAGCTTGATTTCGTGCGATTGCTGCTGCAGGCGTTGTTCCAGGGAGGTTTCAAAAGTGGTGTCGTTTAAAACGCACAGAATGCGGTTTTGGCCGGCGTTTTTATAAGGCAAGAGCACCAAGGAATAATAGTGCAGTTTGTTCTCTTCCGAAAACTTGCTGATCTTTTCCAGTGCAAACCGTTTTTGCCTGTTTTGCAGGATATCTTCCACCTGATCTTCGCTGCCGACAAGTTCCGGAAAGATATCCCATAACTCGGTTTGGCTTTTATTCAGCGGAATTTCTATCAGCTTGGCAAAAAAACGGCTATGATGTTCCAAAAGATACTCTGCCGTAAACACCGCATAAGCAATTTTTTGCTCCGTCAATATTTTTTCGTAAATATCGGTCACGGCATTTCCGCTTCTAATATCATGGCGCCCAGTTTGACAAATGCGTCTTCGACATGTTCCCCATTTTTAGCACTGGTAAAAATGCAATATTCATCGCCTTTCACTCTGGTTTTTTCCAGAAACAGGGTGCGATTGGCATGGTTTGGCGCCAGCAGATCGCTTTTGTTGGCGGCAAAAATAACCCGACTGTTGGGATTGGTTTCGCGGAAGGGCAACAGAAATTCAGACGTGCGTTCAAAACTTTCCGGTCTGGTCAAATCATATACAACAATGGCGCCGTGGCTGCCGCGATAGTAATTTTTAATCACTTCGTTAAACTTTTCAATATGCGCCAGATCCCACAAGATCAACTTGAGCTGCACCACCGCCTTGGTTCGCGGATGCACCAGATTCGAAATCTGTTTCTGGCTGATCTGAACGCCGATCGTAGTCAAATATTTTTCGTCGAACATGCCGTAAACATAACGACGCACCAGACTGGTTTTGCCGACTCCAAAAGAACCCAGCATGCATATTTTTTTACAGATTTCCACTGTCTTAGACAAAAATTTATCTCCCCATCATGATGTCAAATTCAACTCGGCTGTGATCATGAAGCGCCACAGAACTGTCTAACAATTGGGGGACCTTTTCACCCCAGGATAACACGATCAAATCCTCGGGATCCATCTGTCGGGATAAAAGATATTCTTTTACGCATTCCGTCCGTTTACGGGATAACTCTAGATTTGTGTAAAAATTATTTGCATCATCCGAGTAACCGCGCACCACCAGCTTGACCGATTTTTTTTCAAAATGACGCAACAGATTTAACACAGCCTCCAACTTGGTTGTCTGATCAGGGGCAAATTGGGTTTGCATGGGAGCAAAGAGCACGGCATTTTCGCGTAAAAAGCTGCGCACCTCGATCAATTCGCGGTCATTTAACACAACCAAATTGTTGGTCACGACGCGCACGCCGGGAATATCGCTGATCAACAGACCCATCTCGCGCTTGACCTGCTGCGACGGCACATAGCCGTGCAATATCACCTGGTCCTTTTCGACGACAAAGGCAGGCTTGAAATATTTAACGCTGTCGTAGCCGGACATGCGCCGCTGCAACTGCAACGCGATTTCTTCCGGTTTGACGTCCGTAATCAAAACATCCAGTCGATTGTCCACCGCCTGCACATCCGGGACACCCTTGATGAGCTCTTCAATGCGCATCTTGCTTTCAAAGGTGTTCACCCGACCGGTCAGCAACACCCGGTTGTCTCTTACATGAATATCGACATTTTGTTCACGATACCATGGCGCTGCTTCCAACTCCATGGCAATCTCGTTTTTCATTTTATAATCGCGTACGAGCCTTGGTCCAAATAAAAGGCCCATAACCAATGCCGTGATAAAAATCACCGTCAAAACCAGATACAGCAAATAAGGGCGATGACGCTTTTGTTTTTTTACTTCTTCCTCTTCGGCCACATCCATGCGAGTGATGAAATGACCGAGTATCTCGGAGACGCCGCTTAACATGGTCGCGTCGCCGTTGAAGGAACGCAATTCCCGATGATAAGCGTTATGGATCCGCCGATCCAGACGCTTCAAAGCGTCATTAAACGTCGGCGGCTGAAATCCGGTGACGACAATGGCGAGATAGGAATAGCGCCCCAGCTCGAGTATGATCTTGGCGTCGCCGTAATGTATTTCATCCAGGTCCTGTTCCTCACTTCGGAAGGCTTGTGCGACAAAATCACGAATAGCGGTCAACATGCCGCTGATTAAATCCCGATCCACCGACTCGGACATCTCTTCAGCGGAAACATGTGCAATCAACAGGCCGGTTTCCTTGTGAATCAAAAAAATCTGACGAATCTGAAACGGCAGCGCGTGATGCACCAGCAGTTGATTTTTGTCAACCCCCATGAGCCTGGCGCGCATCCAGGTCGGCAAAAACGACTTGATGATGGTCTCCTCAATGCGTTTGTTCACTGAGGAGAATTGCGCCTTCATGGCCTCGGCCACCGATCGACGAATCGTTTTACCGATAACCGGATAGAGCGCATCGACGACATCGTCATGGGTCTCAGCCACCTGCGTGCGAATGGCGTCGGCCATGACCGGCGACAAGATGTCAGCCATGTCCTCCTTGGCATTGCTGACCTTGCGCTCCAATAGATCGGTAAAAATAGGATCCAATGAGCCGAGCATGGCGTCTTTATCGCCTACGCGCGCTTTTATTTCCTGCAATTCCTGGCGCAGACGTTCGACGTTGTAATCGGCGCCTAAAATCAGTTCGCGCAACAGCGCGAGCTCTTTGTCTTCCTTTTGGCTCATCGAGGTTTTTCTCAGCCTTTCAGATACTCTTTCATAGCGCCGCTCCATTGTATCAAGGCTTGAGATATATTATCACGATCCGCTTTTACTTCCATCAGATGATCAATTTTTAAATTGACATCCTTGTCCAGCAGTTTCACCAGATCGTGCAGTTGCTGCCAATCCGCACCGGACTGCCGAAAATGTTCGTGCAGGGCGCTGAGCCTGACATTGGTTTCGTCAAGCTTTTTATCTACCTCAATGAGTTTTTCATCCAGATCACGAATGCTTTGCATGATCAGATTGACCCGGCGTTCCCATTCAGCCGATTTTTCACCAAATAGAATTTCGCGAATCTGATCTATGCTGTTGCGACGGACATCCACATCAAGCTTTTTTGATAATCGATCCTCCATGAACCCTCCTCACTGACCGCCTCAGAGCATCCAAGCATCACCATTATATGACATTTGTCACATTATGGCACAATATGAGGCTGGTTTTACGATAATTTCAAAACATGCTACTACTTGATTTCATTGAGCTTGAACCTGCAAGCTCATACGCCACAGAATTCCATGTTCAATTATCGTGCCATCAGTCGCACCGAGGATGCCTGTCAGAGAGCGAGTTCGTACTTTTGATGCCGTGCAATAAATACGAAGCAACTGAATGTAATTGTTATAAATGTAAACAGAAATAATCAAGAAATCAAGCGGTAAATAAAAATTCCCTTGCAGGTTGCATAGGAAAGGGATATCTTTAATGTAATCAAATAGGCACAACCAGGGATAAGCCGCTGCTTTAAAATTGAACACAGTGAAACAGCTAGGAATCAGAGATGAAATATCTTCAATGGATTATTATTCTGGGTTTTATCGCGTACCTCGGCTATAAAATCCATCCGGCGATAAAAAAAGCCTGGAGAAAATTCAACAAGAAAAAAGAGGTGCACCATCGCATGTTGGCAGCGGTGCGCCGACGTGAGGCCGGTTTATCACGGTTTTTACAACTGGGTCAACAGGAGCAACGGGATTTGCGAGAGCAACTGGATCATGCGTGGAAAAATCTCCATGCACAATGGAAAGCCCATGCCGTTTTCAGCGGCGGTTTTTCGTTTTCTGAAAAAGGCTTGTCCCTGCAAGCGGAAGGCGACTGGAGCATCATGGCCTTTTATGATATCGCCTCTTTTGAAGAATATATGCATTGCAAGAACATTTTAGAGAGCGAAGAATTTCATGCCTTGCGCAATCACTGCGACATACGCCTGGCTATCGGGAAACGATGGCTGCAAGCGCCGGACAGCATTGCCGATCTTTTCTGATCTAAGCTTACTCTTATTTCTTGAATAACGCTTCCAGTTTCTTGCGCGCTTCATCTGCCGCATTGGTCTTTTTTACTTCCACCAATGGTTCAAAATAATCACAAAAATTCGCGATCTCTTTATCGCGCACCAGGTCCGCCTGTGATTCACGACATTCGTGATAGGCCACTTTGTCATAAAAACGACAATTCAAGCAACAACGCAAATAGCTGTCGCAACGCGGACAGGTGTCCTGGCGAAACACCTTCCGGTCCATGACAATTTCAAATTGGCATTTAAAACATTTCATGACGATAACCTTGTTTTTATTTTAGCGTTTGAATGTTCAACGAGCTGATGTTGAAAAGCATCCGCCAGGCTTTTGCGGATCTGCACCAGCATGGTAATATTTTGATCATAGGCGACATTGAGAATTTTTCCACAACATTTTTCGGTCTGGTTCTGCACCAGGCCGTAATACTCGTAGGGCAGCGTCAGCTCCAGGTCATCCACGAGCCACACTTCGCGTCGTCCGGCCTGAGCCAGTGCCTCGTTCGCGGCCTGGCTGTAAGCTCTGGCCAGTCCGCCGGCGCCCAGTTTTACACCGCCAAAATAGCGCGTTACCACCAACAAAGCATCTGTGATTTCAGCCGAGGTCAAAGCCAGGAGGATCGGCCGTCCGGCTGTGCCGGAGGGTTCGCCGTCATCTGAAAAACGGCTGATCTCCTGAACCCCAAAACCCAGGCGATAGGCGAAACAGTGGTGTGTGGCGTCATAATCATTTTTACGAATGAGCGTCAAGGCCGCTTCCGCCTGCTCGCGGTTTTGTACGGACTGCACGCGGCCGATAAAGCGCGAGCCCTTGATTTTCAATTCAGCGGTCGCAGCGCGCTGAATGGCATGATACGCATCTTGTTCCATATCCTGGCGTCGATTATAATGGTTGGAATAAATGTAAGGAAAAAAAACACGGCAAGCAATGGTTAATCAAGCGGAGGTTGTCTAAAAAGTTCGATTTTCTCAATCTTGATTTGGCAAGCGGCCTTGTAGAAAAATTCGTAACTGACGTAAAAACAGTTCGCTGATAGATTCCTCACCCGCTAAAGCGGGTTCGGAATGACACGCTTCCGTTACTTTTTGGACACCTCTACGAAAAAGGCTTGTACGACGATAAAAAAAAAAGCCCGAACGAGTCGGGCTTTAAACTACAGGCTGGCGCTTTGCTTAATCACATGCCGCGCAATGACGCTGCGTTGGATTTGGTTGGTGCCCTCATAAATCTGCGTAATCTTGGCATCGCGCATATATTTTTCGATGGGATAATCCTTCATATAGCCATAGCCGCCGAAAATCTGCACCGCATCGGTGCTGACTTTCATCGCCACGTCGCCGGCCAAGACCTTGCACATGGCGGATTCGCGGGCGTAATCTTTTTCTCCGCTGTCGATCATGCGCGCGGTAGCGTACACGAGTGCGCGCACCGCTTCGATTTCAGTAGCCATGTCCGCCAGCATGAATTGAATAGCCTGGAACGAAGCGATGCTGACGCCGAACTGGTGCCGGGTGCGAGCATATTTCACGGCGTGATCAAAAGCGCCCGTAGCGATGCCCAAAGCCTGCGCCGCCACTCCGGGCCGGGATTTGTCCAGCGTTTTCATGGCGACCATAAATCCCTGTCCTTCTTTGCCGAGCAGGTTGGCTTTGGGGATTCGGCAATCCTGAAACACCACCTCGCAGGTGGCAGAGGCGCGAATGCCCATCTTGTCCTCTTTTTTGCCGTAAATGAGGCCGGGCGTGCCGTCCTCGACGATAAAAGCGGAAGCGCCGCGACTGCCGCGGGAAGGATCCGTTGAAGCGATCACGGTATAATATTTGGCCACGCCGCCGTTGGTGATAAAATGTTTGGTGCCGTTCAACACATAATAGTCGCCGTCCGCTTTGGCAGTGGTTTGAATGGCGCCGGCGTCGGAACCGGCTTCCGGCTCTGTAAGACAAAAGGCGGCCAGCGCTTCTCCGCTGGCGATTTTAGGCAGAAACCTTTTCTTTTGTTCATCGTTGCCGCTGATGAGGATGGGATAGGATCCCAAAGCCGAGCCGGCCAACGCCAGGGCGATGCCGCCGCAAGCTTTGGAAAACTCTTCGGTCACCAGCACCAGACTCATGACGCCGCCATCCATGCCGTCATACTCGGCGGGGATCCACAAACGGAAAAAATCCATACGCGCCATCTCTTTGACCACCGGCCAGGGGAATTCGGCCTTTTGGTCATATTCCAGAGCGACGGGCGCGATTTTACCCTGGCTGAATTCGCGCGCGAGATCGCGCAAAGCTTGTTGTTCTTCGGTCAGGTAATAGTTCATTTTTTGGTTCCTTTATTTATAGGATGTTGATTCTCAGCATCGCTTCTTTGGCCGCCATCTGCTCGGCCAGTTTCTTGGAGCGGCCGGAGCCCAGTCCTTTTTTTTCTCCATTGATGAGCACGGCCACGGTGAACAATTTGTTATGATCCGGTCCCTGTTCGCTCTGCACCATATAAATCGGGCCATTGAGATTTTCACGCTGGCAGTATTCCAGCAGAGAGCTTTTATGATTCTGCATGGTCCCTTCTGCCAACAGATCATCCAATGTTTCGGCAATATGTTCAAAAATGATGCGTCGGGAAACCTCCAGGCCGCCATCCAGATAGATGGCGCCCAGGAGCGCTTCCAGTGCATCAGAAAGAATGGACACGCGGTTGCGACCGCCCGCTTTTTCTTCCGCCTCATTCATCAACAGGTAATCGCCGAGGTTGAATTTACGCGCCACACGCGCCAGGCTGGCGCGATTGACCAGCAGCGATTTATAGTTGGTGAGCACCCCCTCCTCTTCATCGGCAAATTTGTTATAGAGATACTCAGTAACCAGCAAGCCCAGAACCGAATCGCCCAACAGTTCCAACCGTTCATTGGAAGCCAACCGTTCCTCTCCGCTTACAACGAGATAGGAGCGGTGCTTGAGAGCATGTTTGAGAAGTTCCGGATTATTAAAGTGGTAGTCAAGACGCCGACACAATTCGTTGGCATCCGGCGTCGGCTTTAGGCCGGTCCTGCCCAACAATTTGTTGATCAGGTTTTGAAAAAGAGGAACAGCCATTTTTATTCTTTGAATTTTTTAATCGCCAGCGTCACATTGTGACCGCCGAATCCGAAGGAATTGGACAGGGCCAAATTTATTTTCCGCTCCACCGCCGTATTAGGCGTATAGTTGAGATCGCATTCCGGGTCCGGAGTGTCATAATTGATGGTGGGATGAATTTTTTCGTTCTTGATGCATAGGATCGTGGCAATGGCCTCTGCCGCGCCCGAAGCGCCGAGAAGATGCCCGACCATGGATTTGGTGGAACTGATCGCCAATTGGTATGCGTGGTCGCCAAATGCGCGTTTGATAGCCAGTGTTTCGGTTTTATCATTTAAAGGAGTCGAGGTGCCGTGCGCGTTGATATAATCGACCTGTTGCGGCGTCGCACCGGCCTGTCGCAGGGCTATTTGCATGGCGCGCAGAGCGCCGTCGCCGGTTTCATCCGGCGCCGTGATGTGATAGGCATCGCCGGTAAATCCGGCGCCGACCAACTCGGCATAAATTTGTGCGCCGCGTTGCCGCGCGTGTTCCAGTTCTTCCAGCATCAGCAAACCGCTGCCTTCGCCCATGACAAAGCCGTCGCGATGCAGATCGAACGGCCGACTGGCGTGCAACGGATCTTCATTGCGCGTCGACAAGGCGCGCAGCGAATTAAAGGCGGCTGTACCGATCGGGGTGATCGGCGCTTCGCTGCCGCCGGCAAGGACCGCTATGGCGTCGCCGAAACGAATGTGATTCCACGCCGCACCGATGGCATGTGCAGCGGAGGCGCAAGCGGAGACGGTGGCATAGTTAACGCCTTTGAGGCCGTACTGAATGGAAATTTGACCGGCCGCGATATCCGGAATCAGCATGGGAATGAGAAAAGGACTGATGCGGCCGGGACCTTTTTCAAGCAGCACCGCGCACTCTTTTTCAAAAGTCTGCATGCCGCCGATGCCGGAACCCACGATAACGCCGATCTGCGTCCGGTCTTCCTTGGCAAGATCCAGGGCAGAATCTTCCATCGCCTTATGTGCAGCGATCATGGCGAACTGGGTGAAGCGGTCCATGCGTCGCGCTTCCTTGCGGTCGATGAATTGGCCGATATCCAGATCCTTGATCTCGCCGGCAAACTTGGTGTCGTGACGAGTTGCGTCAAAAAGCGTTATTGCGGAAATGCCGCTTTTTCCAGCCAGCAAATTGGCCCAATAATCCTCCAGGGTGTGCCCCAGGGGGCTGACAATGCCCATACCCGTAACAACGACGCGTTTGGCTTGCATGTTGCTCCTCAAACAAATGAATGAACCATCATTCTGCTACGATAAAGGGGCCTTGCCACGAACTTTTTGACAAGACCCCGGCAAATTTGCAACTAAAAAAGGTCCGGTAAATCGATCTTTAATTATCGCCCATTTTTTCTTTGAGATATTTGAGCGCATCGCCAACTGTGGACATTTTCTCGGCTTCGCTGTCGGGAATTTCCAGGCCGAACTCTTCCTCAAAAGCCATCACCAGCTCCACCGTGTCCAGCGAATCGGCGCCCAGATCATCGATAAACGATGCTTCCGGGGTAACCTCTTTTTCGTCGACGCCCAGTTGATCGACGATGATCTTTTTTACGCGTTCTTCAAGAGCCATGAAAGTAACCTCCTGTTAAGATTAGGTTGTTTAAATGATTTGAATTTTCTTCTTACCTGTTACATCACCATGCCGCCGTCCACATGCAACACCTGGCCGGTGACATAGTCGGACAAGGGACTGGCGAGAAACAGCACGATGTTCGCCACATCTTCAGGCATGCCCGGACGCTTGAGCGGAATGATCGTCAGGAACGCATCCTTGGCCTGCTGCGGCAGATTTTTGGTCATGTCGCTTTCGATATAACCCGGCGCGATCGCATTGACCTGGATATTGCGTGAACCCAACTCTTTGGCAATGGATTTGGTCAGACCGATGACGCCGGCTTTGGACGCCGCATAATTGGCCTGCCCTGCGTTGCCCATGACGCCCACCACCGACGCCATGTTGATGATTTTGCCGGCGCGCTGCTTCATCATCGTCCGCGTGACCGCCTTGATGCAATTGAATGTGCCTTTTAAATTAACCGCGATGACCGCGTCCCATTCAGACTCATCCATGCGCATGAGCAGATTATCGCGCGTAATGCCGGCGTTGTTGACCATAATGTCAATTCGGCCGAACTTTTGCAGAGTCGCTTCGACCAGTTGTTCGGCTTCAGATAATTTGCTCACATCCGCTTTTACCGCCAGGGCCTGACGTCCCAAGGCCTGCGCCTCTTGCACCGTTTGTTCGGCTGCCGCCATATCCACGTCGGACACGACCACGTCAGAGCCGGCGGCTGCCAGTTTCAGACAGCAGGCTTTGCCGATGCCGCGTCCAGCGCCGGTAATAACGGCAATTTTTTGGTTTAATTCAAGCACTAAAATGCTCCCTTGGCTTTATTGACAATATTTGCCTACAAGGCAAAACACAGAAAAATTGCGCGGCACGGCTGGTCACCCAAGTAATTCAGCAGCCTGTTTCGTCACAAGCTGGCGATTAATCTTGCGCACCAGTCCGCTCAACACACTGCCGTTGCCCACCTCGACAAATTCATCGACGCCGTCAGTGATCATCGCTTCAATGGATTTTGCCCATTGCACCGGACTCGTCAATTGCTCAAGCAGCAAACGACGAATGGTTTCCGGGTCCTGACAGGGTGCGGCGGTCACGTTGCCGTACACCGGCGTTTGCGGCTGCACTATTTCTGCGTTTTGCAGCGCTGTCGCTAACCGGATTTTTGCCGGTTCCATGAGCGGTGAATGAAACGCGCCGCTGACGTTCAACTCAATGGCCCGTTTAGCGCCTTGCGCCAAACTTAATTCCATGGCTTTTTTAACGCCGGCAACGGTTCCGGAAATCACCACCTGTCCCGGCGAATTGAAATTGGCCGGCACGACCAGCGCCTCCTGACTGGCCTGCTGGCAGAGAGAAATTACCACGTCAAAATCAAGACCCAGTATGGCAGCCATGGCGCCGGACTGCTGTTGCCCCGCTTCCTGCATCAATTCGCCGCGCAACTTGACGAGACGCAATCCCTGCTCAAAGCTAAACGCGCCGGCTCCGGCCAGAGCGCTGAATTCACCAAGGCTATGTCCGGCCATAGCTTCAGCTATGATGCCTTTTTCTCGCAATAACGTATGCAAAGCGAAACTGTGCACATAAAGCGCGGGCTGCGTGATCCGCGTCTGCCGCAGCTCTTCCTCCGGTCCGTCAAAACTTTTTCCAGCCAGATCAAAGCCTAAAATATCGCCGGCCTGATCATAAAGTGACTTGATCGCAGGATAGGCCGAATAAAGGTCTTTACCCATGCCTACGGTTTGCGAACCCTGTCCGGGGAATATAAATGCTTTTTTACTCAATCCTGATCCAATTACTAACAATTTTATTTATTATAACGCAGAGTTGTTTAAATTTTGAACCGAGAAGAATCATGGCATCAAAGAAAACCTTTAATTTCCCTATTCTGCTACCTCTGCGTCTCTGCGTTATTTTTTTTCAAAAAACTCTAATTAGAATCGCACCGCTGCCGAAGCCCAGGTCAGGCCGGCGCCAAAGGCCACCAGCACGGCCGTCTGTCCGGGCTGTAATCTCCCTGCGCGTCTGGCTTCATCCAATGCAATGGGGATGGACGCGGAAGAGGTGTTGCCGTATTTACTGAGATTGATAAATACTCTGTCGTTGGGAATGGCAACCCGCTTGGCTGTGGCTTCAATGATGCGCAAGTTAGCCTGGTGTGGGATTAATAAATCCACCTGTTCTGCGGTGATGCCGGAAATTTCCAGAATACGCGTGGCCGCCTCACCCATGGCAGTGACCGCTTGTTTGAAAACCTCGCGCCCCTCCATCTGGATGAAATGGGTTTTCGCTTCTATGGATTCGAGAGAGGGCGGGTACTTGGTGCCGAATCCGGGAACTTGCAGGAGATGGGTATAACGACCATCCGTGCCCAATAAGGTGCCCAGAATGCCGGCTTGGCCGTTCGACTGGGTCAACACGGCAGCGCCGGCGCCGTCGCCGAAGAGCACGCAGGTATTGCGATCGGTATAATCGGTCATGCGCGATAGCGTTTCGCCGCCGATGACCAGCACGTTGCGCGCCTTGCCGCTGGCAATAAAAGCATCCGCGGTTGTCAGGCCGTAAATGAATCCCGAACAGGCAGCTGCCACGTCGAACGCCGCAGCATTGTACGCGCCGATATTGTGCTGCACCAGACATGCAGTGGCAGGAAAACCGAGATCACCGGTTACCGTGGCGACTATGATCATATCCAGATCCATGGGTGACATACCCGCATCCTGCAGAGCGTGGTTGGCCGCATCGGTGCAAAGATCGGAGGTGTAACGGCCTTCTTCAACAAGTCGGCGGGTCTCCATGCCGGTGCGCTCGCGAATCCAGGCATCGGTGGTATCCACCATCTTTTCCAAATCCTGATTGGTCAGCACGCGGGTTGGAATACCTACGCCGGTGCCGATAATCATGGATGCAATGCTTTTATTCAATCCGGAATCCTCCTGATAGAGATGGAACGGCATCACTCGATAGTTTGATCACAAGCCAGTCGCTTGATCTCATCATGTATCTGTTGCGTCACGTTCTCTGCAGCCACTTTATAGGCTTCCAGCACAGCGTTTTTGATCGCTTTGGGCGTAGAGCGTCCATGCGCCTTTATGCAGGCGCCCTGAACGCCTAAAAACGGTGCGCCGCCGTATTCCTGGTAATCAAACAGTTTGCGAACGCCGTCAAACGTGGGTTTCATCAGCACCGCGCCGATCTGCGAAAGGATGTATTTGCGCGTGAGTTTACGAATGCTGGATTTGAAAATGCTCAACAGGCTTTCGCCGAATTTCAAGACAATGTTGCCGATAAAACCGTCGCACACGACCACGTCCGCGGCGCCGTGTAAAATACCACTGCCTTCCACATTGCCGATAAAATTCAGCGGCGCAGCAGACAACAGGCGATAGGTCTTTTGCGTCAATTCATTGCCCTTCATCTCTTCGTGGCCGATGTTGAGCAACGCCACCCGCGGTTTGGGCGTATTGAACAGATGCGAATAGAAAATGCTGCCCATGATGGCAAATTTCAGCAAATCATCGGGCCGACAATCCACATTGGCGCCCGCATCGAGCAACAAAGTGCGCCCGGTTTCCGAAGGCAAGATGGTTCCCAGAGCCGGACGTCGAATGCACTCCATCCGTTTGAGGGTAAAGAGGGCTGTTGCCATCAAGGCGCCGGTATTGCCGGCGCTGACGACCGCAGCCACCTTGCCCTGATGATGCAAACGCATGGCCACAGCCATGGACGAATCCTTCTTTAGCTTGAATGCAACAGCAGGATGCTCGTCCATCAATATGGTCTCTGAAGCATGGACAATGGAAATCGGCAGTTCTTGCGTGCGGAAATGACGCGCCATCTCTTTGCGGATGATGGCTTCATCGCCAACCAGCACCACCTCAAAACGGGACTTGCTTAATCGAGCTGCTTCGATCCCACCATGTATCACATCATGGGGAGCATTATCGCCTCCCATAGCGTCCAGCGCAATTTTAATCACTTTGTTCTCCGGATATTAACGACACCCGTCATCAAAGATGTACTAAATCTAGAGTACGATTATAAATCAATGGTGGGATGCTGATTATTACGATTCTTTGGGCAAAAAAACCGAACGACTTTTATAATACCCGCAATTCGGACACGCACGATGAGGCAATTTGGGTTGATGGCAATTGGAGCACTCCACCACAGTGGGGGTTGCAGCCTTCCAATTGGCACGGCGTTTGTCTCTTCTGGTGCGCGAATGACGTCTCTTTGGTAGTGGCATTTTATCCTCGTATTGTTACAGTAATGTTTTCAGTTTTTCCCATCTGGGGTCCATATGACCTGTTTTACAATCACACGCTTTTTCGTTCAAGTTCTGACCACACCGACCACACAACCCCTTGCACTCTTCTTGGCAGAGCCGTTTCACCGGCAGGGCCAATACCAGCGTCTCACGCAGCGGCTCGGATAAATCCACTTCATCGAAGGATTCTGGTATAAAAAAGGTGCTTTCATCCTGATCGTTCTGCATATCCGGATCAGTGGTGTACAACAAGCGGTACTGATCGGTCAGTTGCATGGTAAACGGTTCGGCGCAACGATCACAGACCATTTCTATGTGCGTGGCAACGCCGACATTGAGAAAGATGTTTCGTCCGACCTTTTCAATGTCCAAAGCGACCCGGATATCGTGCTTAAAATCCGGATCATCGGAAAAACCCAGCTCATCCGGCGTGGTCACTCGTTCCTGTCGGCTGGATCCTTCGGTCAAATTGGCAATAAAGAGCTTAAACAAGTCCTTATCTCCAAATTAAGCTATAAATTAGCAATTTGTCGTCTAATAGTCAAGTCAAAAGTTGCCACGATTGAATTTAATTCAGCGGGATAAATCGAGCAGTTCCTCATGAGAAAAAAAGAAACTGATCTCATAGGCGGCGGTTTCCGGAGAATCAGAGCCATGGACAACGTTATGGCTTCCCCCTTGTGCCAATTCACGGCGTATGGTGCCCGGCGCAGCCTTGGCCGGATCGGTAGCGCCCATAAGAGCACGCCAATCGGCAATGGCGTTCTCCTTTTCCAGCACCAGGGCCACAATCGGGCCTTCAATCATAAAAGTCGTCAGTTCGCCAAAGAACGGTTTTCCCTGATGAATGCGGTAAAAGTCCCTGGCGGCTGCCGGCGTTAATTTTACCATCTTTAAATCAACAATGTTAAATCCCGCTTCTTCAATTCTGCTGATAACGCGGCCAATGCACCCTTTTTCCACACAATCCGGCTTTAATATGGCCAGTGTCTGTTCCTTATTCACGCGTCAACCCGGTTTTATGCTTTTATCGTAACAGTTTTGCTTGCGCTAAACCGGCGTCAAATGCTTTTAAATTAAGCTGTTCGGTCCCCTTGGGCACCCTGGCTTCAATGGCCTGACGAATCGCTTTTTCTGAAACAATGTTGGCAATTCCGGCAATCACACCCAAGGCGACAATGTTGGCGACCAGAGCGCGTCCCACCTGATCTCTGGCTATTTGAATGATCGGCACGCGATGAACCGTGAAACTACCCTGCGGAATCCGCGTTACCGCATCCTGGTCCACCAACAGAATGCCCTTCTCCTTCAAGTCGGCGTAATAACGGTCGCACGACTCTTGCGTCAGAGAAAGTAAAAGATCGATATGCACGGCCTTGGGGTAATCGATATCCTCATCGGAGAGAATCACTTCTGATCGACTGGCGCCGCCGCGCGCTTCCGGACCATATGATTGGCTCTGCGTGGCATTGAGATTGTCATAGATGGCTGCAGCCTCGGCAAGAATTTTGCCGGCCAGAACCAGACCCTGGCCGCCTTCGCCGCTCAGACGCACTTCATATCGAAAACTCATAAAATAATCGTTCTCCTGATTGGTGAAAAAATTCTATTTTTTAAAATAGTCGATTAATTTTTGATACTCCTCTCGACACTCCGGTCGTTCGATGTCCGTGAGAATGCCGGTGACCAGCTTGCCGGCCATCTCCTCGGCCGTCATTTTTTCCGCTTTAGCCATGGGAACAAGATTATCTTTTTGCCAGGCGATCATGTCTACGGCAGTGCCTTCACGATTTCTGCGGCCGTAAGCGGTTGGGCAGGTGGACATAATTTCGACAAGTGAAAAGCCTTTTTTCTGTATGGCTTTCAATATGTAATTTTCCAACAGCACCGGATTATAAACTCCGACGCGCGCGACAAAGGAGGCGCCGGCCGCCTGAGCCAATCCGCTGATGTTAAAAGCGTTTTCAAAGTTGCCGAAAGGAGCGGTGCTGGCTTTTTTCCCTTTTGGCGTGGTCGGCGAGACCTGGCCGCCGGTCATGCCATAAATATAGTTATTGAAAAGCAGAACCGTCAAATCGATGTTGCGTCGTGCAGCGTGGATATAGTGATTGCCGCCGATGGCCGTGGCATCGCCGTCGCCGGTGATGACGATGACGTGCAGTTTGGGATTCGCCATCTTGACGCCGGTGGCAAAGGTCAGAGCGCGACCGTGCAGGGTATGCAAAGTGTTAAAATCAACATAACCGGGCAAGCGGCTGGAACAGCCGATGCCCGAAACCATGCAGATGTCATCTTTGGGAATTTGCGACTTGTGAATGGCGCGCAGCAACGCTTTCAGCACAATGCCGTCGCTGCAGCCGGCGCACCAGATTAACGGAAATTTATCTCGACGAATGTATTGATCATAGTTGAACATGGCCTGTCTCGCTAATAAATTTGCTTGATTTTATCCAGAATAGCCAACGGACTGATGGGTTCGCCGTTATATACATTTACCCGATAAACCGGCGCTTTGCCGAACAGCGCCCATTCCACTTCATGGGCCAGTTGTCCCATATTCATTTCCGGTACAATCCATTTTCTGATTTTATCACCGTAGGCCTGTATTTCTTTATCAGGAAAAGGCCACATGGTTTTAATGCGCAACAGTCCGGCTTTCTTACCGATTTCCCTGGCCAGCCGCACCGCATGTCGGCCGGCGCGGGCGGCCGTGCCGAAAGATATGATACCGATTTCCGCATCTTCCATCTGCCAGGCATCCACTTCGACGATCTGATTCCGGTGCTGCTCAATCTTGCGGTGCATGCGATTGAGCTGCTTTTCAATCTCCTCAGCCTGGTTGGTGGGAAAACCGCTTTCATCATGCGCCAGGCCGGTAACGTGATAACGAAATCCCTGACCAAAGCTGATCATGGGCGGCACGCCGGATTCCGTGTGACGATAGGGCAGATACTTTTGCGAGAGATCGCCCGGCGCCGTTCGATTCACGATAACCAGATCGCGACGGTCGGGCAAGGCAACTTTTTCGTTAACATGACCGAGAATTTCATCCAGTAAAATAATGACCGGGGTACGGAATTGTTCAGCCAGATTAAAAGCCCGCACCGTCAACTCAAAGGTTTCTCTGACGCTAAAGGGCGTCAACGCAATAATGGGATGGTCGCCGTGCGTGCCCCAGCGCGCCTGCATGATGTCCGATTGCGACGGCAAAGTGGGCAATCCGGTGCTGGGGCCGCCGCGCATGACATTAACAATGACGCAGGGCACCTCAGCCATGGCAGCATAACCGATGTTCTCCTGCATTAACGAAAAACCCGGACCACTGGTAGCGGTCATGGATTTGGCGCCGGCTAACGAAGCGCCGATAATAGCGCCCATGGAAGCGATCTCATCTTCCATCTGGATAAAAACACCACCGTGTGCCGGCAACTCGTCAGCCAGCACCTCGGCGATTTCCGAAGAAGGCGTGATGGGATAGCCGGCGTAAAACCGCATACCTGCAGCCAAGGCGCCTTCGGCACAAGCTTCATTTCCGGTAATGACGCGTACGTTGTTTTCTGAAGAACCGCTCATAGGTCTTCCTTATTTTTCCGATTTTTCACTCTGATCATCCACCGGCGTCACCGTAATGGCGAAATCGGGACACCGCAATTCACACATGGTGCAGGCTGTGCATGCTTCGGGATGGACCACGCGCGATTTACCGCGTTCGATTGCCAATACGTGTTCCGGACAAAATTCAACGCATATGGCACAGCCCTTACACCAGGGTTCGTATACAACGACTTTGCCTTTTTTTCTTTTTGGAGCAGATTCTTGCGACACGCTTACTCCTTTTACCAAAAGTTTTTATTCATGGACCTGAATTGAGCGATTGCATTACCCTTGCGAAGGTTTGCACCCTTCGCAAGGGTCGCTCAATTTAGGATGGAATAATTCTCGTTCCAGTTTTTCCCTGCAACGCCTCGGAAAAACGATCAACCGAACAGATCATCACCTGCTCGCCGCCGCGCTGGAGAAAGAGCAAGGCGGCAGCGATTTTCGGTCCCATGGACCCTGGTGGAAATTGACCGTCATTCAGGAACTGTTGCGCCTGCTTGGCGGTCAGTACATCAAAAAAGCGCTGCCGGGGTGTGCCGAAATCAGTTGCCACCTGATCTACTGCGGTTAAAATGTACAACTCTTTCGCGCCAATATCCACTGCTAAAACGGCAGAGGCGAGGTCTTTGTCGATAACTCCGTCAATACCCTCCAACCGGCCATCCGCTTCATAATAGACCGGAATGCCACCGCCACCGGCGGTAATGACGATCACGTTCTCATTCACCAGACGGCGGATCACGTCCGCCTCAATGATATGCTGCGGATGCGGGGACGGAACAATGCGGCGAAAGCCGCGTCCACTATCCTCACGCAACAGATACCCCCGCTGTCGCTGCAAGTGCTCCGCCATTTCAGCATTATAAAATGGTCCGACCGGTTTGGTCGGATTCGTCAGTCCCGGATCGCCGCGATCCACCGTAATTTGCGCCAGTAAGGTTACCACATCGCGGCGGATGCCCGCCAGATGCAGGGCGTTTTGCAGCGACTGTTCGATCATATAGCCCATGCCGCCCTCGGTATCCGCGACGATGACGCCCAAAGGCACCACCGGCGCCAGATGTTCCGCGGATTCCACTCTCAGCATCTCCTGGCCGACTTGAGGGCCGTTGCCGTGCGTTATGGCCAGGCGGTAATCCTGTCGAATCAACTCCAGCACACCGACCAGAGCGCGTCGGGTATTGGCGAATTGCTGATAGACATTGCCTTCTTCGCTCTCTCGGGTAATGGCGTTGCCGCCGAGAGCTACCACGGCGGTTTTTTTCATTTGCATAAAAGAATACTCCTCTAAATACATGGTCCAAAATTCAACGTCATAGTGTTAATCACGGCATCAATGCCGTGATACACTCAGTACAACAACGTCGGATTGCGAGCATTCTTATATGCTGTTCAAGACATCGGCCAGGGTGGGACGACCGATCTCCTGCAAATCATAATATACGCGGGTGCACGGCTTGTCGATTTTGATGATGCGGCGCAAATCGATAGGCGTGCCGATAATGACGCTGTCGCAGGGAACGGCCTTGATGGTCGCCTGCAAATCAGCCATCTGTTTTTTGCCATACCCCATGGCCGGCAATAGCATGCCGATCTCGGGGTATTGCACAAAAGTCTGCTTTAAGGTGCCTTTCAAAAAAGGTCTGGGATCGATGATTCTCTCTGCGCCAAAAGCACGGGCGGCCATCATGCCGGCGCCGAATTTCATGCCGCCATGGGTCAACGTTGGTCCATCCTCGATCACGAGCACGGATTTGCCGGCGATTACATCGGGCCGTTCCACGTGAATGGGCGAAGCGGCATCCACCACCGTCGCTTTGGGATTGACCTTGCGGATATTCTCCCGCACCAACTGCAGATCGGCTGCATTGGCTTCCACTTCCTTATTGATCACCACGCAGTGCGCCATGCGTAAATTGGTTTCGCCCGGGTGATAACTTAATTCATGACCCGGCCGTAAGGGATCAACGACGACGATATGAAGATTGGGTTGATAGAAAGGCGTGTCGTTGTTTCCGCCGTCCCAGATGATGACATCCGCTTCCTGTTCCGCCTGCCGCAGAATCGCCTCATAATCCACGCCGGCATAAATCACACCGCCGTGACTGACAAAGGGTTCATACTCTTCCATCTCTTCGATGGTGCAGTGGTTTTTCTCCATATCTTTGACAGAAGCGAAGCGTTGCACCTTTTGTTTAACCAGATCGCCATACGGCATGGGATGTCTGACCGCCACAACTTTTTTGCCTTTGCTGCGTAAAATTTCAGCCACGCGGCGGCCGGTCTGACTCTTGCCGCAACCCGTGCGCACCGCGCACACCGCCACGACCGGTTTGCTGGATTTGAGCATGGCATGGCGCGGTCCTAACAAGGAAAAAGTGGCGCCGCAGGCGTTGACCAGAGAAGCCTGATGCATGACATACTCATGGCTCACATCACTGTAACTGAAAAAAACTTCATCGATCTTGTGGCGATGAACGAGCCCGGCTAATTCCGATTCTGCATGAATGGGAATGCCGTGCGGATAAAGGGAACCGGCCAATTCTGCCGGATAATGCCTGCCGTCGATGTTGGGGATTTGCGTTGCGGTAAAAGCAACCACCTGATAGTCGGAATTATTGCGGAAATAGACGTTGAAATTATGAAAGTCGCGTCCCGCTGCGCCCATAATTATCACTTTTTTGGACATAAAATCTCCAGAGTTCGGTTATGTTTTTCGGTTAATGAAAACCTGTCAGGAGCGAATAAGATTTTAATTGCACTCGCTCGGTCAGGTTGCCAATTACATTTCAAACCGAAAAAGCATCACGAAAAAGCGATGTAATGGGACCAGACAAACACCTGGGACAGGAATACGCACTGCCTTGCTGTCGCGAACTTCATTCTGCCGTCGCCGGACTGGTTTGGATGAATTTCAAATAATCCCGCAGATCGTTCAATACTTCTGCCGGGTCGTTTTTGCGAAAAAGCTCTTTGCGAAAAACCGTTGCTTTCGGCATGCCTTTGATGTAAAAAGCGATCTGCTTGCGCATCAAAATGGCCGCATAACGGCCGTCGGTCTCTTGTTGCATCTGCAGATGACGCATGCACAGTTCCAACCGTTCACAATAACTGGGCAACTCCATGAGGATGCCGTCATCGAGGTAACGGTTGATCTGGGAAAAGATCCACGGATTACCGCGTGCAGCGCGACCGACCATGACCAGATCGCAACCGGTTTCCTCGATCATACGCGCCGCATCCAAAGCTGAATTGATGTCGCCGTTGCCGATGACCGGAATGGTCACAGCTTCCTTGACTGCACGGATCACATGCCAGTCTGCGGCGCCGGTAAAGCCCATTTTCTGGGTCCGGGGATGAACCGTCACCGCAGCCACGCCTGCTTGTTGTACCCGTTGGCAGGCCTCTACGACCACATTTTCATTCCAACCGCTGCGTAATTTGACGGTTACCGGAATGTCGGTTGATTGCACCACGGCTTTGGCAATGGCTTCGATAGCGTCCAGATCGCGTAAAAGTGCGGAACCGCCGCCGCGGCGCACCACTTTTTTCGCAGGACATCCGCAATTGATGTCGATCAAATCCGGTCGCAACGCACTGACGATGCGTCCGGCCTGGCCTAACGTTTCCGCATCAGCGCCGAAAAGCTGAATGCTGATGGGGCGCTCTTCTTCGCTGAAGCGGGCAATATCCAGGCTCTTTTTTCCGTCCCGGATCAAACCGTCAGCAGACGCCATCTCTGTCACCACCAGCGCCGCGCCAAAAGAGCGACAGATGCGGCGAAACACGCCGTCTGTCCAGCCGGCCAAAGGAGCTAGAACCGTTTTATTCTTTAAAGCAAGGTTCGCAATAATCACAAAATAATTTAGCGGTTTTAAGAATGCAAATCAAGGAATACTTTATGATCCGCAGGATTGAAAAACAACTTGTAAAGCAGAAAAAAAATCTTTAATATTGTACAAGTCATTAAAAATCAGGAGACTCGGTTATGACCGCAAAATACGTCCAGGTAGTTTTTGAGGCGAAAGAGGAATTTATCAGAGGCTATCTGCAGGGGTTTATGGCCGGCAAAGGGGCAACCTGGCGTTACTTTTTCAATCATAACGCCGGCATCAAGGCCGAATCTTTGAAAGAAAAAATTCGCGAATGGACTTCGCTGTCTGACAAGTACCAGTACCTGATTTTGCCACAGGAACTGTACGACGGTGTCAAACAGTCCGGATTACAGGTACTCTCCAGCCAACCGGTTGCTGCAGGAAAATTCAGCGTCACAGTCAAGTGCGCTTGCGCCAAAGAAACGCAAGAGATAAAAAAAATAATCGCTGAAAAGCCGGCCGATTTGCAGACATTAGACTGGCAAGAAGACGAAAAAACCGATAAAAAGGCTCATGGCGTGGAACTGTATACACCGGCACATGAGTATACCTGTGAAGCGAGCGGCTCTTTTGCAGGCGAGATTGAAACCGTGATCGAATTTCGCAGAAAACTAGCCGAACATTCGGTGGTAGATGCCAGGCAGATTGAACTGGAATTTGCTGAATAAAATATTCCGCCAAGCGCCGGCTTGATTACATGCCGGCTGGTGATCACCTCCCGCATCGCAAGCCGATGGTGGGGCACAGACTCATCACAATGCTTAGTAAACCGATTTCATCGCAAGATTTCCTTCATGCACGAATCATTGTCTCAGGTGGAACTGATATCATGCGTTCATTCCTCGCAACCCTGACCTGTTTGATTGGCCTCTTCCCTTTGGATAACTCTTATCCCGCAGACATAAAAATCACCGGCAAATGGCTGTCATGCAAATCAGATCATTTCACTCTTTATGGCAATGCCGGACAGAGCGACCTGGTCGCTACCGCGACGAGATTGGAGCAATTCCGCCATGCCCTGGTTATGCTTTCCGGTCTACGCAGCGTTAAATCATCTATTCCGGTACATGTCTTTGTGTTTAAAGACCAGGCTGCCTTCTCCCCTTTCAGTCTGGTCTACCAAAGCAAACGACAGGAGCTCGGCGGCTATTTCATGTCTCGGGAAGATGCCATTTATCTGGCGGTGGATGCCGAGGTTGATGATGTTATCTATCATGAATACGCCCATTTTTTTCTCCACAACAATCTTCCGGATATACCTCTATGGTTTAATGAAGGTTTTGCCGAATATTTCAGCTCATTCGCTTATGAAAAGAACTCTATCGATATCGGTTTGCCAAACAGGGAAAACATCCCGATCCTCAGAGATATGACCTGGATGACCTTTCAGCAACTGTTTACAGTAGAAAATCTGTTCCAGGAAAGCAACGATCTTAAAAGACGGCTCTTTTATGCTCAATCCTGGGCTCTCGTTCACTTTCTGCTGCATGCTCACAGTGAGACCTGGCGATTGACCGAATTGTCGCAATTTATCACGCTGCTGGCAAAAGGGACTCGACCTTTGGACGCATTGCAAAGTGTTTACCAGGTTGATGCCCAGTTGCTGGACAAAGAGGTCAATGAGTACATCACCAGATATTTATTAAATTCCATCCGCATCAACTCGAAAACATTTTACCAACCGACCATCAGCGAAGTGAAACCGATGGCCGTCGATGAGGTCAATTTTCGACTCGGCGATTTGCTGGCCCATCAAGGCGAGGAGCGCTGGGCTGAAGCCCGGGAACTATTTGATGCACTCGTCGCCCGTAATCCCGGTTTTGGTAAAAGTTACGGCGGTCTGGGTTATCTTTGTCTGCAAAAAGAGGAATATGCAGCAGCCTCAGGTTATTTGACCCAGGCTGTCACCTTGACTCCGGAAGACGCCTGGTTGCAATGGTTGCATGGTCATTGCCTGATCAGCGATCTGCAAAATCGAAAGGAGGCGCCGGACAGTGTGACGGTCAATACGGTTCTGCTGGCACGCAGTGCTTTACAGAAAGCCATGACCTTGGACAGCACTTTTATCGAATCCTGGGCTGATTTCGGTCGCACCTTTCTGATCTCCTCGATCGGTCCCAGAAGGCCGGGTATTCTCGCGCTGGAAACAGCCTTGTCGCGCATGCCCCATCGCATGGATATTGCCCTGAACCTGTTGGAACTGTATTTGCGCAACAACGATTCAAGCAAAGTAGCGGTTTTATATGAAAAAGTGATCGCTCCGCGAGCTGATTTTGAGCAAAAGAAAAGCGCGCTGGAACGGATAGCCTGGTCGGAATTGAAACTGGCAAGTGAGTTGATGCAAAACGGCCGTTATGAAGCAGCGCAGGCCAAACTGACTCATGCAACCAGCCTGACCCAGGACCCGGAAGTGCAAAGGCAGGCGCAGGAATTGTTACAATACCTCGAAAAGCACAAATCAATCGACAAACTGAACAGCGCCATGAACAAGTTGAAAATCGCAGTCAATCACGTCAATGCCAAAGAGTACAAACAGGCATTGGAATTGGCCAAGCAGGCGACCAACGAGTGTGCAGACTCACGCGTTCTGAAGGCAGCTGCAGATATGGAAAAAGAGATAGCACGAAGAAAACAGATCGATCTTTATAACGCAGCTTTGGCAGCTGGTCGTCAAGACAAGTTTAAACAAAGCGCTCAACTTTTACGTCAAGCTATTGCGGCTAACGCGGATCCCCAGATTACCGCGGATGCGCGCAAATTGTTGCAGGAATTGGATAAGTACTTGCCTGACTGATTGTTTTTCGAGCACAAATCGCTCAATTAAGGTTATAATAAACCAAACTATAATGGAGGCGTTATGTTCAAGAGTTACAACACAACCCTCACCACTGCCATAGGGATATTGCTGAGCTCCATCACAGCCCTGGCTCAGGAAACCACCGTCAAATTGCCGACCACCACTGATGCCAGCAGCTTTAACGTGATCAAGAGCAATGACGTCAGTGTTCTCAAAGCGGCCGGCAATGGTCTGGTGGGCATTGGCGCCACCAACCCACGGGCTCAATTGGAAATCAGCGGCACAGAAGGATTGCTGGTTACATCAACTCATGGCAGCGGAACAGCGCTCGATCTGGGCGGAGGGAGCAGAGTGCACTGGTATGGGAAAAAATCGGCCTTCAGAGCCGGTTATGCCTATACTAACGATTGGAATGATGCTAATATAGGCGACTATTCCATTGCCATGGGATATCAGTGCAAGGCGAGTGGCGCCAATTCCATCGCCATGGGAAAGAATTGCCGGGCAGACGCCGCGAATTCCATAGCCATTGGCACTGGTAGTAATACCAACGGCAGGCCAGGCAGCGTGGTTATCACCGACGCCACACCTTATGAAACTTCTTATTCGGCCAGTAACAATGGTTTGACCATGCGTTTCAGCGGCGGTTACCGGTTATTTACCTCTTATTTTGATTCGATGTCCGGCGTATACATGCGCACCAATGCCAATGGCTGGAGCAGCTATTGCGACCGTAATAAAAAGGAAAATTTTAAAAAACTGGACGGCGAACTTGTTCTGCAAAAGATCGATAAAATTCCCATCACAGAGTGGAATTATAAAAATGGCGATCCCACAATGAAATACATCGGCCCCATGGCTCAGGATTTCTGGCAGGCCTTTCGCCTGGCCGGCAACGACAGCCTGGGCATCAACAGCATCTGCATCGACGGGGTTAACATGGCCGCCATCCAGGCCCTGATCCGCAGAACCAACAGCCTGACCAACGCGCTGGAACAGCTCCAGGCGGAAAAGGTAAAGAACGCACAGCTTTCTCAAAAATTGCATCAACAGGAAAAAAGAATTGACGAACTGACCGGACGAATGAAAAGACTTGATCGAATATTGGCCGTGATAGAAGAAAATCGTGCGGAGGAACAGTGGGCTCTGCGCAAATCGTCCGAATAGCGTGCGAAGAGTGCAATCTGCAAAGAAACGTCAACACTCCCTGTCATTGCGAGCACAGCAGTTGGACTAAGGAATACCCATCCTCCTGAATGGAGCGAAGCAATCCCCTGACAAAGGGCAAAATCTTTGCGTAGAAAAGTGTGCGGTCCTGAGGATTGCTTCGGGCCGCAAAAAACGCGGCCCTTCTAAGAACACCTCTTGCAGTATTAGGGGATTGCTTCACTCCAACGTAGATATTGTCCTTTGCCTGGTGCAACGTCTCCGTTCGCAATGACAGGATGATAGTGTTATTTTTAGAAAGCACGGCATAATTGCCGTGGTACATTCGCAATGACATCTGTGTTTTAACAATTACTCATTCCCGCAAGGCTAAAATACTATTCGTTCAATCTTTGTTCAGTGTCTTCCTTAATGCCAAAGAAAGAGTAACCAATGAAAAACATCCTGATAGTGCTTTTATTCTGTTGTACCGGCCTGATCAGCCAGACCGCATCGATCACTTCTCCGGACGGCAATCTGCACTTTACCTTTTCCCTCGAGAACACCAGCCTGGAGAAAGGCGTTCTCTATTATTCCCTCTTATACAAAAATCAGGAGGTCATCTTAAAATCGCGACTGGGCATCATCACCAGCGATCTGCCCGACTGGACCAGCGGATTCACCCTGCTTAACCACAAGACCCGTGTGATCGAAGAGACCTGGAAACCGGTATATGGCGAACGCAGCACCATAAAAAACCATTATCGCGAAGGTATCATGGATCTTTACAAAGACAACGACGAACACAAAAAATTCCAGCTGCAGGTCCGCGTCTATAATGAAGGCGCGGCGTTTTGCTATTACTTTCCGGAGGATATCTCCACTTCCATCATCAACATCAAAGATGAAAGAAGCGAATTCACGTTTGCCGAGGGCGCTCTGGCCTATGTAACCCCCTTTGCCCAGGAATTGTATCAGGCCGTTCCCTTGCAGAACTGGTCCTACGACACGCTGCTCCCTCTTTCACGCTGGTCGGCCAAAACCGACGCCTATGAGAGCGAACGACCGCTGACCCTGGTGTTAGCTAATGGTTTGTACGCGGCTGTCGGCGAAGCGCAACTGGTGAACTATAGCCGCATGAAATTTATACTAGCGCCTGATAAAAAGAATACTGTGCTGAGCAAACTGTTCGGCCCGGTCACGGAATCCTCTCCACTGCAAACACCGTGGCGAGTGATCATGGTTGCAGAAAAACCGGGTGATCTGATCGAAAACAACGATATATTTTTAAATCTCAATGCGCCCTGCGCCCTTGCTGATCCCTCCTGGATCAAACCGGGCAAAGTGATGCGCGAAGTCACCCTGTCCACCACCGGCGCTCTGGCGTGCGTGGACTTTTGCAGTCAACATAACATCCAGTATATAGAATTCGATGCCGGATGGTATGGTTATGAATATGCCAAAGAATCCGATGCCGCCAAAGTGGATGTGGATCCGCGCAGAAATCCCAAAAAGGATTTAGATCTGCTAAAAGTCATCGAGTATGCGCGGCAGAAAAACGTCGGCGTCATTCTTTACGTCAATCATCGCGCCCTGGAAAAACAGATGGATGAAATTTTTCCCATTTATAAGAAATGGGGCATCAGCGGTTTGAAATTCGGATTTGTGCACGTGGGCTCGCACAAATGGACCTCCTGGGTACATGAGGCTGTGGCCAAAGCGGCTCAATATCATCTCATGGTCGACATTCACGATGAATACCGTCCCACCGGATTGAGCAGAACCTGGCCCAACCTGCTCACCCAGGAAGGCATTTACGGCAACGAATGCATGCCCGAAGCCAATCACAACGCCATCGTGCCCTTTACGCGCTTTTTAGCCGGGCCAGCGGATTATACCATCTGCTATTATCATCAGTCCGGCATCAAAAACGTTAAAGGCATTAAAACCACCTCTGGCCATCAGCTGGCCTTGTCGGTTATTTTTTACAGCCCGCTGCAATTTGTCTTTTGGTACGACAAGCCCGCTGATTACCAGGGCGAACCTGAAGTGGAATTTTTCGAGCATTTGCCTACGGTATGGGATGATACGCATGTGTTATGCGGTGAAATCGGCCAATACATCGCTGTGGCCAGAAAAAGCGGGGAAAAATGGTTTGTGGGGACTATTACCAACAACGATGCTCGCAAACTGGATGTGGCGCTTTCCTTTCTGGAAAACGATAAACAGTATCTTGCTTCTCTTTATACCGACGGCGGTGAAAAAATTAAAACACGCACCCATGTCAAGATCGACCGATTTTTGGTAAATTCGACTACTGTCCTCAAAGCCGATCTGCGCCCCTCCGGCGGCCTGGCCCTGGAGATCAGGCCGGCGCTAAAGGAGGACATGAAACGATATAAAAACCTAAATTGAGCGATTTGTGCTCGAAAAACTACCTTGCGAAGGTTTGGAACCTTCGCAAGGATGATGCAATCGCTCAGTTTAGGAAAAAGTAAAGACGCCGTGATCCCGGTTCAATCAGCCTGCCGATCGCTCAGCAAAGCGGAAGAGTCGCTGTCCAGAAACAAAATCGCTTTCTCACACCTTCGCAAGGCCGAAGCCGGACACGAGGGTGCTACGGCCCCAGTCAGAGTTCGATAAACGGCTTGTGCTTTGCTGGGACCTGGGACCATCACAAATTGAAAAGTCGCCGACAACAAGGTCGGGATGGTGAGGGTGATGGCGGTTTTCGGCACCTGGTCGATGGCGCTGAAACAACCATCATGAACCTGCTGCAACCTGCTTGGGTACTCGAGGTCGACCACCTTGACCGCCTGTGGATCATTGAAATCTGCATAGGGAGGATCGTTGAAAGCCACGTGCCCGTTTTCGCCGATGCCCATGCAAACAATGTCGATGGGAGCTTGCCGTAACAGGCTGGCGTATCGTTGGCATTCTTTCAAGGGATCGGTCGCTGTTGGATTCAAATAATGAATTTGCGCAAAGGAGACCCGCCCAAAAATGTGCTCAGCCAAATACCGGCCAAACAACTGTGGTGCGTCCGCGGATAATCCCAGATACTCGTCCATATGAAAGGCGGTCACCTTTTGCCAGTCCAGGTTCGGTTGCCGTATCAGTTCAGCTAACGTTTCATCTTGCGACGGTGCGGCCGCAAAAATCATGCGCAGCGTTTTCTGGCGAGCCAACAAATTCCGCATGGTCTCTGCAATGGCCCTGGCGGCAGCAGTTCCCAAAGCCTGTCGACCGTTATATATCTGCACAGTTAATTTTTCTACCATCATCCTGTTTTCCATCTTGGTTTCCTTTCAAACAAGCAAAAAAACATTCAGAACCTGTCGATCACATCGATGCGATATGAAACGGACGTTTTAAAAACCGAATCGGGTTTGCGCACCTTTAAGACGATGGGAAAAGCGCGCATGGCCGGAAAAGGGGAATAGTATTTTTCTTTTTGTTCACCTAATGCCAGATCGACATCACCCTGCACTACTTTAAATAGGAACGACTTTTTAGTTCCTTTAATCAAAACAGTCCTTGCGTCTTGCTTGAAAAATTCCATGTCCGGCCACATGACAACAGGTTCGATGATGCTCACATCGCGGTGACCGTCATGGAAACGGAGTTCGACTCTTTTTTCTACTGATGCCTCGCTAAAACGATAGGACCATTGGTAGGCCACACCGCCGGGCAATAGATTGCGATCGCACAATTCTCCGGACACGCTCACCGACATTTGTGCTTCTTTTTCACAGGTCAGCTTGCCGTCGAACTCGTACAAATTGGTAAAATAACCGTGTTCATTGCTGAATTCAATGCGAGAAGTAAGCGGCAAGAGGCCTGACGCCTCTGGAAAATGCATGGGTTCCCAGCGATGATATTCGGTCTGACTGGAAGTCTGCAGAAATCCATGATCCTGCACCCACAAATTGCAGATGGATCCGCCGCACGGTCTGTGCATATATTTGCTCCTGGACCGTTTTTGCAGCTCCTTGTACTGATAAGCGGATATCGTGGCCATCATGCTGTTCGTGCGCACCAAAGCCACCTCCACGGTCGGGAAATAGCGCAACCAGCCGGTTTCATCACAGGGCAAATCCGGACACGAGCCGGCAGCCGGATCGCTCATTTGCGCAGCCAAGGCCAGATTTTTAGCACGACAAAAAGTCGGATAAATGCAGGGTTCGTGCTTAAAGAGCTGCCAATATTGCGGTCCATAGCCGACGAATCCATCCTTCATATTGTCACGCAGGTATTGCAGATTCCGCCAGGCAGCGGTGCGATAGCGGCCATCCTGCGCCGCGAACAGGCTGAAAAGAATTTGACAGCCGTCTGCGGTCATACTGCCATAGGTAGTCCATTTGTTGGAACGAATGCCCCAGGAACCATCGATAGCGCCGTTGGGATAGACAAAATAGAGATGGTTCAACAAAGATTCAGATACGAGACGTTGCATGAGTGTGTCGCCGGTGGTACGGGCATACAGCGCCAACCCCCAGAGCGACATGTCTATTTCATAGCCGATGTCAGCGCCGTATTTTGCATTATAGGCGCGATCACCTTCTGCACAGATGAAACCGTCCTTATCCATTTTTGACATGATCTGTCGCGCCAGCCAACGCGCCTTGTCCAGATATTTCTCATCGGGGAAATAGTGAAAAGTCAGTGCCAGTGACGCGGTCGTGGTTGCGCAATAATTGATGCTGGCAAATTCCGGACTCATGACCTCGGTGAGGTAATCGGCTGCGCGGCAGATGGACGTTTGCCACCAGATTTGTTCTTCGGCTGTCAATTCTTTTTTAATGATCTGAAAAGCCAGAACCATCATCAGCAATTGATCGGTGGTGGTTCCGGTCCACTCTTCCGGGGTTTCTTTCCAGGCGCCGTCGGCTAGTTGCTGCCGGATCAACCAATTGCCGAGTTGAACAGCAGCAGCAAGATATCGTTTTTCTCCGGTCTCCTGATACAGTAGTGCCATAGGAAAGACCGCTTCCGCAGCCCGGGTGTGGTAAACACAGCAGGAGGAACAGAACAGAGCCCCGCCGTTCGCATCCTCGTTCGCATCGGTTTGCACGGTCAACAAGGCGTCCACCAATTGCCGGGTGGTTTT
>CAYLWO010000004.1:81368-163521 GCA_964387285.1 uncultured Cytophagia bacterium
CGTTCGCATCGGTTTGCACGGTCAACAAGGCGTCCACCAATTGCCGGGTGGTTTTCAGACACTCTGATTTTAACGAAACCGTTGGCGGCGGTTGTCCGCATCCCGGCAGCAAAGCCAAAGAAATCCAAACCATAAAAAACCGGAACATCATCTTGCCTCCAGCATCGCTTCGTTATTAAAAATTCGCTTCATAGTAATCCGCTAAAAATCGTAACGCAAAGGAGGTGGCGATATCGCGCTGTAAAATTCTCAACTTGCCTTTGCCGGCTTTGCTGCGAATCTCGATAAAACCTGCAGCAAGATTTTTATCCGCGTGATCGGTTGCATAACGATTCGCCAAAAGCCAGGTTAGCGAGCGTTGGATATATTGATCAAACTCGGTTGATTTTGCATAGTGTTTGAGCCGCAGCCAAAGAATGCCGGCAAAAGCGGTGGTGGAGCCGCTGATGGAATAGGGATCGGCTGTGCCGTCCAGATTATTGGCATAGTAAAAAGCGCCGTTTTTCTGTTGTACCTGTGTGTAAAATCGCCCGGTCCTGAGCGCTGCTTGCAGAAAACGATCCTCTTTTGTCAATTCATATGCTTCTAAAAGCGATTCGGCGTACCAGAGATGAAAGCGGGGATGAAAGGTTCCTTTGACGATATCGTTGGGCGTAAAAGGCATCCACAGGCCGTGCTCATCCTGTTTTTCCAACAGACCGGCGCTTATTTCCAGAAAAATGGTTTTATACTTTTCATTTTTTGTAAAGCGGTACATGTCCTTGAACAAAGAGCCCTCATTGTTAGGCCGGGCCACATCCGTGAGCGCCTGTTTCTGTTTCTCCGGCCAGAACGGACTTTTAATTTTCATGACCTCGCCGGTTTGCGGATCCACCGCATCATAAAACATGCGGCTTTGCGGTTCCCACATATGACGTAACATCCAATCACCAGCTTCGCTAGGGATGCGGGCGTAGCGTTCCTCTCCGGTCCGTTGATACAATCGAAACAGACCGGCGGTGCCGTCACTGATGGTGGCAAAAACAATATACTCTATGCCGTCGCCGTGAATGGCGCGCACCATGCCCTTGAGTTTGTCGTGATCCGTAATAGCCAATCCGGTCCACCAATCGCCAGCTTTTTTAGCATAGGTTACATATTGCCGGTCCAGCGTGACATCATAGGCGCGCGTGAGCGCGTAAATGAGCTGCCCGGTGTGCCAGGCCGGTTCATAATCCTGCCACGTGCCGTCCAACAGATTATAATCGCAGCGGGATTTGCCGTTTTCATCCAGCAGAACATGACAGGCATAGTCGGCGCCCTGTCGGATAGCGGACAAAACTTCCGGACCGGTAACAATGGCGCCTTGCGCGTTCAGGTCATGTAAGGCCGGCAACAAAGCAGACACAATGGCGATGGCAAAACATATTTTTTTCATGACAGAGCTCTCAAATTATTTTTCAATCACGAAACTATCGTACACTGCACCGGTTGCGGTAATGGCCTGAAATTGGAGTTTGGCGCCGTCAATCGATACCACCTGAAACAACTGGACATAGCCGCCGGTTTTGGCCATGAGGTCCGCATAGCCAGAGTTGACCGTATAGAATTTTGCTCCGGAAACGGAAACCACATAAACAGTTCCCTTTTCTGCACCTAAAGTCCTGGCGCCGTTTTTAAGCGGATGGCTACGCGCATAAGCGTGATCATGACCAGTCAGGACCAGATCGACGTGATGTTTATCAAATATCGGCAGAAAGGCATCCCGGGTGTCGCGATCGTCGCGCTCGCGTCCGGCAGAATACAACGGATGGTGAAAGGAAACGATTGTCCACTTGTTGGGATTATGGCTGAGCACGGAATCCATCCACACCGCCTGTTGCTGCAACCGATCATTACTGTTGATCATAACCAGGCGCAGGTTCTGATAATCAATCCAATAGGAGGATTCTTTCATGCCAGGAATGCCGTTTTCCGGAAGCGTGAACTGCGCCCGCCATTGCGGGGGAAGAATTTTGCTGCGCTGTTTTTTACCTTTCTTATCCAGCAACACCTTGCCGTTTTCCATTGTATACATATTATCGTGATTGCCCGGAACCATAATGCTGGGAATCATGCGCAAGACGAATCCGCCGGCATAGAACAGTTCTTCTGTCAGTCTGTCGCTGGCCTCTGAAGTCAGATCGCCGGAAAAAAGCCAGAAATTAGCCGTCGGTGCAGTGAGCAAAGCCTGACGAAAAATGCGGGAAACATACTCTTTGATATCGTCCTGAGGATCGCCAAAGAACACAAATTGAATCGGAGTCTGTGCGTCTGCCGCGGTTCTAAATTGATTCCATTCACTCCATTCCTTGCCTGCGCCCACCCGATACGCGTACAGGGTATTGGCCTGCAGATTCTTCATGACAGCAGAATAGTAAAACACAGTCGCGCTGTCATCCAGAACGGTTTTTTCCATGTTCGCTGGAACGGTTATCACAGAGTTAGCAAACGTAACGCCGCTGGTTGCCTCGGCCACCTCCACCTTGGCTGCTTGTGCCGCGCTATTCGTTCGCCAGGTGACCGCCATACTGGTTGCCGGTTCGGTGGTGAGATTAAGAATGATCCGTTGCGGGGTGGTGTCCTTTATGCGATCCTGCGCCATGCAGACTACGGCTAACAATCCGATCAACCACATGGCCTTTTTTCTAGTGCTCATGATACCTTTTCTCCTCGTTGACGATTTCATTTTTTCTGAAAAAAAATAATCTTTCATTTGGCCATGCCAAACGTCACTGCCGTATTATCAACCATTGCTCCCAGTTGTACCGTCTGCTTGACATTCATTTGATACATTCCGTTGATTTGAATTCCGGCTGTGTTCGCTCCCTTTATGGAAATGAGGGCCGGCAAGGGCGCCAGGGAGCGGCAACCGTCCAATAACCCCTCTTGCGCATCAACCAGGGTGATCATTTGATTTTGACCCTGTCCACAGAAACCATGGACATCCAGGCCGATAACATCCTCTGCCCACAATGCCGGACGGGTATCCGGCGCCGCACACGATAAATGGATCTGCTGCATCGATAAATTTCTGACATGCCGGACAAAGAGACCATAGGCCGGCAACACGCCGAACATGGTGCTTTCCGGATAATCTGTCGGCTTTTCTTCCACCTTCACGCCCGAGTCGGGTTGACTGATACCGCCGCGAAAACAGATGCGAATGTCCTGCAACGACACGTTCTCCACAGGAAATCCTTGCAAACCCGTGATGGCGCATCCGGCGGCGCCGGCCTCGGTAGCCATGATATGGCTGAGGCTGATGTTCTTAACCACACCCACAGCCGGTGGCGGCATGTTTGGTCGTACGGTGCGGCCTCTGTTGCCCATCCGGATAAAAATAGGCGCCTGGGCGCCGACGATGCGGATATTGGAGACCACAATACCGTCCATCACGCCGCCATCCACGCAAGTTAACACGATGCCGCCAAGACCTTGCAGATCTCCGGAAATCTTGCCGGGGTGCTGCGATGGTCGCACGACAATATTGGAAATGGTGATGTTCTTGAACCCACCCAAGGATTCAGTGCCGCATTTGACGGCATTGCAATGGCTGCTGACGATGCAGTTATTAATCACGATATTCTCACAAGGCGTCAGCGAGGTGCTCTTTAGGGTGATGGCGTCATCGTCTGTATCTGCAATGCAATTTTCCATGACCACGTTGCGACAGCCGTCGATATCCACCATGTCGTTGTTCTTGTTGCAATGATTATAAATCGTCAGACCGGACAGACGGAGGTTTTCACAAGCCAGATAGTGCTGCATCCACATGGCTGAATTCTGCATATGCAGATTCTCCACCCGCACATTTTTACAACGGATGAAACGCAGGATATAGGGCCGATTCATGTAACGATAGGGTTTTTCCATATTCGCAACCGGAAAACGGTCGCCCTGACCGTCGATTAAACCCGGGCCTTGCAGAACGATATCCTGGCAATTTTCAGCATAGAGCAGACTATGCTTCAAGAACAGATCGTTATAGGAAGGGACCTGAGCCACGGTCTCTGGATAATCTGCCAGATTCGGACTGCCTAAAAGAGTGGCGCCATGATCCCAATGCAGTGTGATCCCACTCTTTAGAAATAACGTGCCGGATAAAAAAGTTCCGGAAGGAAAAAACACCCGGCCTCCGCTTCGGCTGCATTCGTCTATGGTTTTTTGAATGGCTGCGGTATCCAAAACTTTGCCATCGCCCCGGGCGCCAAAATCGCGAACATTATAAACGCCCTCCTTTTGTTTCCCGGACACCCTGGCGCCGACAAGCGAACCGGACAAAAGGCAGATGAAAATGACTTTTTTTATTTTCATGAATCGCATCATCTCCTGACATTTCAGATTTTTCGCACCCATCCCGATTCTGTCGCTTTGTTGTTGCGGATCAGAATCAGCATCATGATCATGGCAATAAACGGGATCAAACTCGCCGCAATGAGAATCGGCGCAAACGAATAGTGATCAGCCACATAGCCGATTAAAAAAGTAGACAGTATGGTGCCGATGCCGGCGCCGGTGCCGGACAGGCCGCTGACCGTGGCCACGGACCGGCTCGGAAAAAGGTCTGAAGGCAATACCAAAATGATGGTGGAAAAAGAGGCGTAAGCAAATGTTGAAAAACCAAAAAGCGCGGCCAAAGCAAACGGATTGGAGGTAAACGCGGTGGTGGCTAGCAGCGCCATGCCTGTGCCGCCGAAAATAATGATCGCCTTGCGCGCTTTTCCGACCGACCAGCCGCGTTTAATCAGCCAACTGGACAGGCCGCCGCCGAAAAAATTGCCCAAATCTGCGGCCATAAACGGAATCCAAAACACCATGATGCCCTGCTCCAATTGAATGCCTTTGCTGACCAGATAGATGGCGAACCAATCGGCGATAAAAAACCACACCGGATCGGTAAAGGAGCGGCCAATGATCACCGCCCAGGTCTGCGGATAGCGCAACAGCCTGCTCCAACTCTCTTTTTTCGGATCTTTTTCCTCCTGCACATCCGCTTTATCCGCCTGAATCATCTGTAACTCGTGTGCATGAATACGAGGATGCTTTTCCGGCATCTGATAAAGAAACCGCCAACCAATCAGCCAGGCAAAGCCAAGAGTGCCGGTGATAATAAAGGCATATTGCCAGCCGCCGAAGGTCTTGTACAGCCAGAGCACCAAAAAAGGCGCAATGGCGCCGCCAATGGAGGAACCGCTGTCGAACAGCGCCACCGCCCAGCTGCGCTCCTTTTTGGGAAACCATTCGGCTACCGCTTTGGTGGCGCCGGGCCAATTAGCGGATTCGCCGGCGCCCAGTAAGAATCTGAAAAAGCAAAAACTGCGCAATCCGCTCGCCAGCGAGGTCGCCATGGCAACAATGGAATACCAGAGCACCGAGATGGACAGACCGGTTCGCGTGCCCACCCGATCGATGAACCGGCCGGACACGGTTTGTCCGATGGCATAGGCGGCACGAAAAGAGATGACGATCAGAGCAAAGTCCTCATTGCTCCAGTGATAATCGCGCTTGAGAATGGGCGCCAATACGGACAGCGTTTGCCGGTCGATATAATTAATGACCGTGGAAAGAAATAAAAAACCACCAATCCACCAACGCAGTTTCGGTATCTTGCGTTGCTGAGCATTCATCGACTCCATGGATTCCTCATTCTGTTTTAATAACACGGCCGTTCATTTCACAACGTTGAAAATTTCTGCTCAAGGCCTGTCGCAAGCCCGCACCGGCACGGAATTGTTATTTTCGTTTATTTCCTGAACAGCATTTCGCTGATCCACTGTGGCATAGATCAGCCCGCTGTTCAGTGCATCAACATCCACCTTAAAATGAACCGTATGCACGCGCGGTTCCAGATCCAACGGAGCGTCCAGTACGGGGATCATTTGCCGGCAAAGAATTTTATCTGCTTGCTTGGCGACCCGACTATGCAAAACCACCTGAACATTGCGAGCCCCGGCGCTGCCGATATTATGCACCGTTATGGATACGGTGTACCGGTTGCTGTTGGATTGCGCCTGCACTCTGATATCCTGAGGGCCTAAAGCCAAATCGGGCAAGGGATGTTCATCGGCAACAGCAAACCCTTTCTGTCTCTTGAGATCGATGCACGTGGCGCTGCCGGCTGACAGGATTATTTTTAAAAGAAAGGGGCGTTGCGCAATGGCCAGCGATTCGTGGATCTCGACGCGATCCATTTCCAGATTCCAATCAGCATCGACTCCCTGCGACAGCGAATAGATGCCTGGTTGCAGTCTCCACAGGGCCAGGGTGACCGGCCTGGTTTCCCTAAAAGGATTCCAGACCAATACCCGCATGCGCTCCGGCGCAGCGCTCAATACCAGCGCCGTCATCTCTTCATCCAAACCGTACCAGGTCAAAGGATAAAAAGGATAAAAACCGTCATTGAACGAGACGCCGGTGTACATGGACTCCAGGTGAGCAGCTGCCCAATTTTTCGCCTGACGGTGATCGGCGATATCGATGCGGTCGGTAAAATAACCCTCTGCCCTTAAAAGCTCGCCCTGGCACAAAAGCGATTCGCTCATGCCTTTGGCATTTGCTGCAAGTAAAGACGGCTTTTGGCTGATCACAAATTTGACGTAATCGGAGCCAAATCGGGACAGAAGAGAATCTTCATGGGTATGCCCGGTAACCATTCGCCACACTTCCAATATCTCGCCCAGAGCAGAAGAGTGCGCCAACCGCTGTGCAACCCACGCTTCACTGCCGGCGGTAACCGTGTCTTCCGCCGCGTTCGGATATTGTTTCAATAAACGGATGGCTGTTTCCACCGGTTGTAAATATTTAGCGTCGTGAAAAAGATCATAGGCCGCCAAAAATTGCAGCAGCATTTGATGACCACCGCTGAAATTATAATAGGACCAGAACATATTCGGTTGATGCCATGCATCACCATAGGGGCTGACGGCATCGTCGTCAAAACGGATGGCCGGCGGTACGACTCCGGCCGGTTTGCCGCGATCCGTGCGCAGGCAATCCTGCAACCAGGCGTCGCACCATTCACGGAGAAATTGCATGGCAAACGGGTGGCGATTGTACCACGCCAACCAGCGCAACGCCTGGACCGTGCGCGTGTTCATGGGTACATCACAATCCCGCGGAGGTCGCTGATCCATCTGTGTGGCAGAGTACCAGGAGGATTTGAAATGACGATGTCCTTTTTGATTGATCCCGGTCCATAAATCACGCAAGCCTTTGACGCTTTGCATGCATCGTTCCACATAGACCGGATTGCCGTAATCCAGGCCGATCATCATCGGCTGCGTATCTGCCACCGGTTCCGCGGCATGTTCCACATCACGAACCTTGGCTGAGAAACCGTTGGCGATCCAGCCGGAATGCCAGATGCCGTTGACCAAACGTTCCATGCCTAACAGCGCCAGTGAATCATTTAATGCGAGGCGGCTGACCGGCCACCAGCGCAACATCTCCACATCGTCGTCGTACTTGCCGCCAAACTCGCCGTTATCGGCCTGACGGTTTTGCACCCAGTAATGCAATAATCTCTGCAAGCCTTGCATGGCTTTGACCGACTCGAGCGCCCAGGCGGGCACATCGGCCTGGGCTTGCAGCTTTCGTTCTTGATCAGGACAGAACTTGACGCCGAGAAAAGTCAACAAGGTCCTGTGCTGTGGATAATAGGACAAAAGTTCCTGGAAGCACTCGTCACTGCGCGCAAGCAATCGGGCTTCATGCTCTTCTACCCATCCATGATAACAGAGTTTGCCGATCTCCCATAACACACGGTGATAGAGAGGGTGTTGCGGCAATCGTACCAGCATTTCCCAGGAGCGAGCCGCAAAATCCTGGCGTTCGAAAATGCCGGCCTGAGTCTGTGCAACCGCCCAGTCCCAGCCGGCCATTTTATAATAGCTGTCAGCTTGCAGAAAGGTGTTCAGATAATGCAAATGAATAGCAACGGCTTGCGGTTTTTTGGGCCTTTCCAACTGCAACAGTCGCAGGGCCCATTCGAGAAGCGGTCGCGGTTGCTCGATCTCTAGCCTTCCGGCCAATGCCATGAGCCAAAACGCTTTTTCATAGCCAAAAAGTGAATCCGGAATCACTTCAATCAGCTTTTGTGCGGCAACGACACGTCCGCCATTGAGCAGCCGCAGGATCAACGCGGCGTTGGGACCTTGCAAATTCATACGGGCAGCGAGTTGGCCGTTTTGCATGGTCAATGGACCGGGATCGTCAGCGTAGATAGACACACCGCTCACTGTCGTCGGCTGATCGCGTGCGGTTACGGAAATGGTCAATCCCGGTTTTTGCAGATCCACACGCGCCATCAGGAACCAATTATCCGGCGGTTCATCGCCTTCGGCATTCAGACGATATGGCAACAGCTCCGTGGCCACCAATTGCTCGTTAAAACGAATGCTGCCGTGCCAGGCGCCCAGACGGCCGCCATCCATAATCAGATGAATGACATAGTGACCCGGTTCCAGATCCACCTGAAAGGAGAGCAGCGAATCAGCAGCAAGGCCATCCCGGGAAACCTCATCCTGCAGAGTAAGGGTTTCTGCCTTGAAACTGCGCACCCGGCGGGTCAGGAGCCCATAGCCCACACCCTTTTCATAAAACGAATGTTCGAAAACAAAACGGCAGGAATGAACTGCAGGATTTTTCTGCGGAGCAAAATCAAAGACCAGTTTGTCGGTAAGGAGTGACGCCGCTTGCAGCCCTTGCAGGGATAGCAAGCATAAGAAAATAACTTTTGAAAAATCTATCATGCATGTGCTTTCTTTCTGTACCGAGTCCTGGACTGCGAGATTAAAGCAACAGGAATCGAGGGATCAAGCGTCTTTATTCAATTTTAATTTTTCCATAGCCTGTTCATCGACCTGCAGGCCGAGACCCGGTCCTTGCGGCATCAGCAGATAGCCGTCTTTGAATTCGATTTGATTCTGAAACAAGGAGGTTAATCCGAGTTCCCCCCGTGCGCCGGCATACTCTTGTACACGACAGGCATTGGGGATGGAACCGACCAGCTGCAAACTGGCGGCCGTGGCCAACGTCGGGCGTGTGTTATGGGTCATGATAAATTTATCAAACGCGTGCGCCAGGGCGGCAATTTTTCGATTTTCGGAAAAACCCGCACACTTTATTAAATCCGCATTAATGATATCGACCTGACCGATCGTCATCAGATCCCGCATTTGCCATTTGTTGAATTCATGTTCACCGGCCATGACCGGAATATCCAGGGCTTTTACAACCTGGCGTAATCCGGCATAGTCGTGATAGGAAACCGGCTCCTCAACGGCAGCGATGTTGAAATGCTCAATCAATTTACGGCTGACGGTTATGGCTCTGGCCGGCGTATAGCCGTTATTATAATCGACAAACAACTCGACGCTGTCGCCGATCATCTTGCGCACGGCCGCCACCACCGCAAAGGTCGGATCCGGGTCCGGATCCACATCCAACTGCCGTATTTGCATGCGCACCTTGACGGTCTGGTAGCCCTGTTCAACGAAACCCGCAGCCAGCTGCGCCATTTCCTGCGGCGATCGCATGCCGCTCTTGCCGCCGCTGCGGCCAAAGCTGCCGTAGACGCGAACGCGATCAAGCTGATAACTGCCGCTAAGCTTGTGCACCGGCAGATTCAGCAGTCGCCCTTTCAAATCCCACAACGCATTATCCACTCCGGCAATGGCGCCGGGCAGCAAACCCGTTGTACCGGCATCCTCTCCGCGAAAGTACATGCGCATCCACAAATATTCGCTGTCAAATGGATCCTGGCCAACGACCTCGCGTTTGCAGATCTGCTCGATGACCTCGGCAGTCAATTTTGGATAATCATGATCGGCTTCACCCCAGCCGGAAACGCCGGTGTCGGTGGTAATTTTTACAAAAGTGGCATTTTTAAAAACATACGGTTTGACATCGGTAATTTTAAAACCGGAAACTTTTTCCCCGGCAAAGCCAAGCGACCGTCCGGTTGCGGCTGCGGCAACGCCTCCCACTCCCAGGAACGCGCGTTTTATCATTTGTCGACGAGAATACATAGGACCTGACCTTAATTTTAGTCTAGCATGCCTGTCCGTAATAAACAAGCATATACGGATTACACAACAGGATTATTTTGTCCCGGCCATGGCGATCCCAAGATTTGGAGCACAATCCCAATTCGGGTGATCCGTAAGATTGAGAAGGTTGGCTCCGGAAATATCCATTACATGGATATCTGATTGACTGAAGGAAACAGATTCAAAAACAATCCGTTTTCCGTCCCGGGTAAAAGACGGATTCTGATTCAGGAGGTTCAATTGCGGGGTGAGCAAGCGGACCTGTTGCTTGTCCAGGTCATAGATCATAACATCCAGGTAGCGCATGCCGCGCTGATTCGATAAAAAGAGCACCTGTCGGCCATCAGGGGAAAAACTGGGCAAAATATCGTGATAGCGACTCTTCCATAACGTGATGGCCTGGCGTCTTGAAACGTCGAGCATATAAATATCGGAATTGCCTTCTTGGGAAGCACTAAAGACGATTTTTTTACTGTCCGGTGAGAAACAGGGGGAACGGGCATCCAGCGATTCATCGGTCAAGCATGTATTTAAAGCGCCGTCAACACTCATGACGGCGACGCGACCGACCTCGCCTTTTTTAGAAGTAAAAGCAATGCTGCGGCCGTTCGGGGAAAAACAGGGATCGTATTCATCAAAAGCATCAACCGAAAGTTTGCGCCGCGATGATCCGTCGGCATGCATGCAGAAAATTTGTCGATGGGAGCCAACCTGATCACAAAAAACAATGGAACGGCCATCAGGCGAGAATCGAGCCTGGGGACGATCCGTAGATAATTCCGTCAACAAAACCGGATGACCGCCGCGAACCGGCAAAAGATACAGGGCCGGCTGTGCCGCGGCCGTGCCGAGATACAGAATTTCTGTTCCATCCGGCGAGAGCATGGGCGCGGAGATGCTGCGTATGCCGACGGTTCCGTGCGACGCCTTAACCGCAGAGCCGTTGTCCAATGCCATAGTGTAAATGTGAAAAGATCCAGCAGCCGCATCACGATTGGATAGAAAGACGATCTGTTCTTTACAGGCTTGGTGCGGATCCGGGCAACCTACCAACAAAGCCAGACAAGAAAATAATAGCGCATGTCGAATATAGTGTGGATTCAGATTCATCAGTCATCGTCTCAAAGATTAGAATAGATAATAACCCAGCCTGACGGTGAACATAGCCACCGATCGATCCTCCCCCAGGATGGCGTTCTGACGGCTGTAAATTTCCGGAAACAATTTTTCAGAGAGCACTTTTTCGCCTTCAAAACGCGGCGTACGCATATTCATATACTGAAGGCCGATGTGAAAACGACGCCGAAAATCGACGCCCAGATCGTACAAGAATCCGAAATCGCGGGTGAAATCATAGCTGGTTTTTTCCACTACGATCCCTTGCACGACAGCGGTTCGCGAGGCGGCTCTGGTCAGATTGATGCCGGCCTGAAAAGAGCCGGACACGCTCCAGGTTCGATTCAACACCAATCGACCACGAATTCCGGACAATAACGGAATATTGTACCACCTGCCGATCTGAAAATCCACCGGGCCCTGATCACCCAGTTGTTTGGAAAAAGCGGCTTCCAGATCACGGTCCTTGCCGCCCTGGGTTAATACTTGCAAGCTCAATACCCAATAGATGCCGTTGGTTTTTAACGGCATATCGAGTTCCGCCCCCATACCCAGACCAATTGCCGCCAATCCCACTTTATCGCCGATATCAAAGCCCGAGCGCCGCGTCAGATGCGGATCGTGGCCGATGGATTTTTGGAAATCTCCAGTCGGCTGAACGAATGCACCAAAGGTTAACAGCGACAATCCGGAATCTTGAGCACTGGTTCGGATAACCACACCCAGCAGAACGATCCCGATGAGAGAGATCCGTTTATACATCATGACAACTCCCGTTTTTAAAAAAAACACTGAGGCAGGATTTCTTGTTCTTCTCGGTTCAAGATTGTATAGTTGACCATCCTGCCTCAGCAGGTGCTTTTATTTCAACAGCAGCATTTTGTGCATCCGCACTTGATTGTTCGATTCTAAACGATAAATATAAAGCCCGCTGGCCATGAGGCGGCCGGCTTCATCGCGACCATCCCAACCTACGCTATGCGGTCCGGCCGTTGCCGTTTTGTTCAGCAGGGTTCTGACCTTTTGTCCCAAACCATTATAGATGTCAAGACGAACCGGAGCGGTTGTGGACAACCGAAAGGAGATGGTGGTTGATGGATTAAACGGATTGGGGTAGTTACTCAGCAAGGCAAATTGGTTCGGCGATGCCTGATGCTCATTTTTCCAGACAACACCGGTTTGCAACTGTTGCCAAACAGCTTTTTTATCCGGGAACCAATTCAAATCGCCTGCCGGCAATCCGCCGTCGGCATGGGTATAAGCCTTGGCACTTGTGGGATAATCGAAATTATAATCATCTTCAGCAGGCCCGAACGTCTGTGGATTTTCGGTCAACGTGCCTACGCCGTTGCGATCCGAGCGCAGATCCGGATTATTCAAATTGCTGCGCGCCGTATTCCAACGATGCTCAATATAGGCCAGCATGACAGCCGGATCCGGGGCATCGGCCAGCGCCACATTTTCATAAATGTTGTTTTCCTCGTTCATGTTCGGATAGGTGTCGATGAATCGTTTGCCGCGCTGATCAAAAAACGTATAGGCCGTCAAACTGTCTTTTTTGCTTTCCAGCCAGGCCAACCATTGCGATGTCCAGCCCATGACATTGTTGCGAATCGTATAGGTTCTTTTATCGTCTGTGGCCAACGCGGGTGCTTTGAGCGTATCAATAGGAATCACCACCTCGTTGAGCGTATCGGATTTAGCGCGACCTTCGTAGCCGAAATCAATCAACAGGTTGTTGGTAAAAATACAGTTGACAGCTCGATTGACGTCGAACTCGCCGTCATTGGCAGCGGTCTGATACAAGGTGGTGTGATCCATGATAAACGTTTTTATCAGACCATCGCCGCTGCGCAAGGGATCGCTGGAACTGGTCTGAAAAGTGCAATTCTGCACAAAAATGGTGTCCTGGGTGTTGCCGCGTGTATCCAGAAAACGGCCGTTGTTGGGATCCGCCAGCAGATAGGAATTGCGCACATAGCAATCCATGACAAAAACCTTCTGACCTTCAGCGTTCATACGAATAAAATTCTGCGCATCGCCGTCCATGTAGCAGTTTTTGATGACAAAGCGTCCGTTTTTCTTGTCCAGGCGGAACATATTTTCTTCGCATTGATTGCCGAGGTTGTCCATCCCGCTGATATACATTCCTTCCCAATAACCGTCTGTACTGGGACGAAAAACGCGCAATCCTTTACCGGTTTGCGTGGCGATGGGGATCAGGACCGGGCGAGGGGCTGTGCCCTTGGCTGCGACAATGCGCAATGGAACGGACCCGAATCCGCGAATGGTGCCGTTTAACAAGTAATAGCCGCCGCGCTCGAGACGGTACACACGGTTTGCATTCTTGGGCACGCCCCCAACCAAAGTATCTCCTTGTATGGCGAGGTTGAGCGTTTCATAACCTTGCGCTACATCCAACGTATCTGCATCCTGAGCAAACACGCTTGGAACCGCCAAAAGCATCAGGGCCAGGCTGAAAAAAATCGGCCAAAAGTTCGTAGCTGTAACTTTCATGTCTCACTCCAAGTTGGTTTGATGAAATACGGCGACAAACCCGAGCAGAATAAAGTTTGTCGGCTTTGGCGAAAAATTGACGTGTCTATGTGCCGTCATCACCTCCCTCAGACAATAGCTTTAGATTTAAAAAGAGTAGCCGATTCCAACATCCGTTGTCCATCCATAGTACTCTTTGTTGGTCGGGAAATTAGTAGCTTGTTGATACGATTCATCCGGTTCATCGGTCAGGTTGTTCCAATTGAAATACACGCTGATCTTGCGAGAAAATTTATATTTGACCGACATATCCATGCGCAACAGATCTGCCGTAAAACCGTCCAATTCGGGGCGTTCGCCCACACTATGCAACGTCTTTCCCTGATACAAAGCGGAGACACGAGCTGAAAAAGGGCCCTTGTCATAGCCCACGGACAGGTTCAAGATGGCATCCGCCTGATCCGGCATGCTGCCAACCCGAAAGGTGTCGATCACTGTTGTTTTGACGAACGGAAAGGTTGGAATTTTTTGAGAAAGCACCAGTGATCTCGGAAAACGCGTTTCGGAGCGAATATGGGTATAATTGACATTCACTACCAGGCCGTCCAAAGGTCTGGGCAGCCAGTGCAAATTGGTCTGCCACTCTGCCTCCCAACCTTTAACGGTGGTCAGGAAGGGATTATTTTCCGGCCGGCTGAGGATGAAACTCTGCAATTCACGAGGAAATCCTTCAGCCGCGGCGTTGATGATTACATGTCCCTGACGGAGAAAAATCAGGTCCTGAATTTCTTTATAAAAACCGCCCAGGGTCAACAGGCCGATGCTGTTGCTGTAAAAGGAAAGAAAGAGATCATAATTGGATGAAATTTGCGGTTTAAGATCCGGCCGGCCGTATTCCACGGTCCGTTCCGCGCCATAGACCTTCTTTTTCGGCAGCAGCCAATCCAGTCGCGGCCGGGATAGGGTTCTGGTGTAAGCCATGCGCACGTCAAACCAATTGGTTGGGCGGATGCGCGCATGAACCATGGGAAACCAACGTCCATAAGACGCCACCGCGCTGGTGTCGGAAATATTCGGTTTGTCCAGCTCCGGTTCGTAGGACTCATCCGGCGCCGTGCCCTGACGTCCGGTGACATGGGCGCGGGTGTTTTCATAGCGTACGCCGGGCATGATCATAAAAATTCGTCCCCAATTCAGCTCCGACATGATATAGCCGGCAGCGACTTTTTCTGTTACTTCAAAATCGTCGAGATCATAGAGCGATGAGACCGCATACAATGAATCCTGCAGATAGGTGCGCAGCAGATGCTTCAATTCATTGCGATCCAGTGACGGCCCGAATTCATAGGCGCCGTCTAAAAAGTCGCTCACCTGAAAATCCGTGTCTAAATAATTATACACAGAGGGCCAACCCGTGGTCAGGCGTTGAAATTGAAAACCGGGTGTTCCAAACTGGCTATGATGGCGTTCATAGCCGGCATCCTTGTTATCCAGTCGACTGACCATATGCCCCCGGTCGCGCTCTTTGGTCTTATTCACGTATTTGCCGCCCAGTTTGATATAGCCGGCCAGTTTTTGCGTCAGAGTAAAGGGCATATGCAAGTTTAGTTGTGAAGTATAATCGCGTTCAAATGCTTTCTCTGTGTATAAATGGCCCTCATAAGAGCTGGTGTTCGTCAAATCGTTATACGCGGCTGCAATCAGCTGATCCGGCCCATAGGATTCGGGCAGTTTCGATTGATCCAAAGCGCTGCGCTCGCGAAAACGGAAGCGGCTGTCGGACGGATGGCGGGTCAGGGAGGCGGTTCTGGAAAACCGCCAATCCAATTTGCCGATGAATAATTGGTGTTCACCGCTCAAGGCATTGGAGAGCACATCGATTTGCTGCAAACGATCCTGCAGCCTTTTTTCCTGAGTATTGCTGTCATCGCTGAAACGCCGTGTACGCACCAGCTCTTCACGATCCAGACGGCTCATGAAATTGCTGAACATCAATTTACCGCGCGGCAATCGATAATCCATCAAGACATTAAATCCCAGCCGTCGGCGTATTTCATCCGCATAATCGAGCGAGACACTCTCGACGGCAATGGGCGCGTTGGTTTCGCCGGCGCGTTTTTCGCGGACTACGGTGTAACCGGCGTCAAACTGATCGGAACCGCGTTGCGCGCGCTCCATATTGCCGGTGATCATGAGACCGAAGCGCTGGTCCCAGTAGCGATTGCTGAGCGTCACATTGCCCTTGTATTGGCCCAATTCGTCGCGTTGTGAATTATAGCCTTCCTGAAGGCGTGCGTTATAGCGGGCGCCGCCCTCCGGTGCATCGGCCAGTTTGAAATCGACAATGCCGCCAAAAGCATCAGCGTCTTTATCCGGCGTCAACGCTTTGGTCACTTCGATGCCCGACAAAATTTCCGGCGAGATCATGTTCAAATCCACGCTGCGATCATCCAGATCCGTGGCCGGTATTTTTTCACCGCCGATGGTAATGGTGTTATAGGTCGGCGCCAGGCCGCGGATGACAATTTTATTGCCTTCGCCGCCGCTGCGTTTGATCGAAACACCCGGCAACCGTCCCACCGATTCCGCCGCATTGGCGTCCGGCAGTTCCTGGATGCGCTCAGAGGACACCACATTGGTGATGGTGTTGGAGCGGATTTGTTGGTTGATGGCAGCGACCTGGCCTTCAGCCTGAGCCGTGATCGTCAGGGTGCCGCCCTGAACCATGTCCGGCGACAACAACAAATCGAGTTTCTTCGACTCCCCCTCCGTTACCTGCAGAGTCTCCTCTCTGGTTTTGTAACCCACATAGGAGACGCGAATGGTATACGCTCCGGGCGGGATGCGAAAGATTTCATAGTAACCTTTTAAATCCGAAGCATCACCCAATGCGGTGCCTTTTAAAAACACATTGGCGCCGGGCAACGGATCTCTGGTAACGGCATTCATGACGGTCCCCCGGATTTCACTGCCTGCAGTTGCGAAAACAGAACCGCAGCTGCAACAGACCATGAGAACGGCCAGAAAACGAAACCACTTTATGCTGTTCTGCACATTGTCATCCTTTCAATGGCCATTGACCAACAACAAGATAACGATTAACGAAAATCGCGCAGTTGAGATGTATACCCTTAATAAGTTTATGTTGCCAGAATTCGTTTGTAACCGGCGCCGCAAGATTGTCGGACAATCAGACGGGGTTCTAAAATGGAGCGCAGGGGCGCCGGCGAACCCTGGATACGTTTTAACAAAGTATCAAAAGCCAGACACCCAATCTCATGGGTCGGTTGATGTATCGTCGTCAAGGGGACCAGGCTGCCGGCACTGGCTTCAATATTATCAAAACCGACAATGGCGACCTGTTCCGGAATCTGCCAGCCATGATCCAGCAAAGCGCGCTCAAAGCCCAAAGCAGAAATATCGTCAAAGATGAAAAGAGCACGCGGTTTTTTTTTTGTTTTCATGAATCGGCGGCCGATCTCATAACCAGAGGAATAGGTGTTGGATTCAAGATAATACACGAACTGCTGATCGAAAAAAAGACCGTATTGTTCCAACGCGCGCCGGTACCCCCGGCACCGCACGGCGCCCAAAACGTCGTCTGCCGCCGCACTGATATAACCGATCTCCTTATAACCGATATGGATCAAATGTTCGGTGGCCATAAACGCGCCGCGTTCATGATCGGTTCCGACATAATAAAGATCCTGATCTTCAAGATAAGATATCATGACAAACGGAAAACCGGTTTTTTTTAATTCGTAAACGGCCTCCATGCCGTGGTGCTGATGCCCAATAGCGGCAATGATCAAGCCCGGAACGCGCATGTGCAAAAACCGCTCTATCTGACGTTCTTCTCGCTCTACGATCTCAGCAGAATTGGCGATCATCATCGTATAGCCGTACTCTGATGCTTTGGCTTCAATGCTGCAGACCACGCGGGAAAAAAACGGCTCCTGCATGTCGCTCAAGACCAACCCTATGGTTTTATGATCGGCTGGTGATTTTTCCTTGCCCATACCGGCCACATACATGCCGCGTCCGACCTGGCCCACCAATATGCCTTCTTCGATAAGTATCGCCATGGCTTTGCGCGCGGTGATGAGACTGACTTGATACTGATCGGCTATCTCTTGCTGGGAGCCTAAACAATCGCCGATCATGATTTGCTGCGAGGAAATTTTCTTGCGTAGATCCTGGACGATTTGTTGATATAAAGGAACTGATTTTTTGAGGTCAATCTTCAAGTACTTGTCTGGCCTATCTAATTTGAAGGATATTCATAAACAATACTTAGATATACCCAAGTATACATATAAAATGAATAATTGTCAAGCAAATTTTCCACTGATGCAAAATTTCGCAGAACGACAATAAAATTTGCAGCAGGCAGCAAAAATCAAGACCGTAAATCAACCGCGCAAAAGCGGTCTCTAGCAGATGAGCTAAAAACCGGGCTGCCTCTGTTGTTAAACGGAAAGTTACCGACTTTTAGCTTGATCTCCTTTTGATAAAGAACTATATTGAGTCAAAAATTATGGAAAATATTCTGCCTATGAAAAAAATTATAATGTTGCTCATACTCGGGACAACAAATCTGATCGGTCAAACGTTCACAGTCGCCTCTCCGGACGGCCATCTGATGTTCGCCTATTGCCTCGAAAACGACAACGAGGCAAAAGGGTGTCTATCTTACACCCTTTCCTATAAAAACAAAGCCGTTGTCCTTAAATCACGTTTAGGCGTCGTCACCAGCGATCTGGATGACTGGACCACAGGATTCACCCTCGCCGACCAAAAGATCAATCTGGTTGACGAGACCTGGGGCCGGTATACGGCTAACGCAAAACGGTGAAAAACAATTATCGCGAATGTGTCATCGACCTCCTCAAGGACGGCGATGCGCACAGTAAATTCCAATTGCATATCCGCCTTTATAATCAAGGTGCGGCTTTCAGCTATTACTTTCCGGAGGATCTCAGCACCTCTATCATCAACATCAGGGACGAAAAGAGCGAGTTCACTTTTCCCGAAGGCGCTTTGGCCTATGTGACGCCTTTTGCGCAAGAGTTGTATCAGGTTATCCCATTGCAGAACTGGACCTATGAAGCGCTTCTGCCGCTTTTGCGCTGGTCAAACAAAACGGATCAATACGAAAGCGAACGGCCGTTAACGCTGGTTTTGCCCAACGGACTTTACGCTGCCATCGGTGAAGCACACCTGGTGAATTACAGCCGCATGAAATTCGTACTGGCGCCGGATAAAAAGAACACAGTTGTGAGCAGGCTCTTCGGGCCGGTCACCGAGTCCTCTCCGTTGCAAACGCCGTGGCGGGTCATCATGGTCGCTGAAAAACCGGGCGATCTGATCGAGAACAATGATATCTTCTTGAATCTGAATCCGCCCTGCGCCATCAGCGATCCATCCTGGATCAAACCGGGAAAAGTGATGCGGGAGATAACGCTGTCAACGGCCGGCGCCCTGGCCTGTGTGGATTTTTGCCGGCAGCACAACATTCAGTACATAGAATTTGACGCCGGCTCGCACAACTGGACATCCTGGGTCCATGAGGCAGTGGCCAAGGCGGCGCAACATCATCTCATGGTCGACATTCACGACGAATACCGTCCCACCGGATTCAGCCGGACCTACCCCAACCTGTTGACGCAAGAAGGCGTTTACGGCAACGAGTGTATGCCGGATGCCAATCATAATACCATTATTCCGTTTACGCGCTTTTTAGCCGGTGCAGCGGATTACACCATCTGTTATTATCACCAGAACAGCATCAAGAAAAACATCAATGGAATAAAGACCACCTCCTGCCATCAGATGGCCTTGTCGGTTTTGTTTTACAGTCCGCTGCAATTTGTTTTTTGGTATGACAAACCCACAGAGTACCAGGGCGAACCAGAGGTGGAATTCTTTGACCATCTGCCTACCGTATGGGACGACACCCGGGTTTTGTGCGGCGAGATCGGTCAACAAATCGCCATGGCCAGAAGAAACGGTGATAATTGGTTTGTTGGCGCCATCACCAACAACGACGCCAGAAAAATGAATGTTGCTCTATCCTTTCTGGATCCCGGGAAAAAGTACCTCGCCTCGATTTATAACGACGGCGGGGAAAATATCAAAACCCGCACCCATGTTCGCATCGACCGTAGGATAGCAGACTGCACCACCATGGTTAACGCTGATCTGTTGCCTTCCGGCGGCATGGCCGTGGAAATCACGCCGCTGCAAAAGAATGAAAGTAAAAAATATAAAAAATATTAATCCTGCTTGCTGACCCGAGTTACTGTGTTACGAGTTGGTTTTCGTGCAAAATAATCAAAAAATGTCGGTTCGCGTTGCTATTTTATCCGCCACGCTGGGAACAAGCGGCGAACAGATGCTTCGCTGCTTTGAGCAACGGCGAAGTGTAAAGATCATTCTGTTTTACAGCTTCTAATGACATTCATGCTGGGCGACGAGCCTCGTCGCCCTACAATGGGTCATTATAGAAATAACCTTTATTAAGGTTTGGTACTCAGCATAAAAAATAATAGGAGAAAATAATGTTGTTTAATGGTACTGCGAAACCCTGTAAGAGTAAACTGATCCTGTTTTTACTTTTCTTTATTGTACTTTCGGTGAGCAGTTACAGCCGCACCAAAAAACACAGATTGATCTACAACAACGACGGCACCTATACCCTGTCGAACGAGATTCACGATTATCGACCCATGACCATCGAGGATGTATACGAATACGTCGATTGTCTGAAAAACACGCCGGTCACCACCTATATGATTTGCAGCAACTCGTCAATGCCCTACTACAAATCAAAGTATGATCGCTCACTCGGTTCATCTGGAAAAAATCATCATTATGATCAGGAAAAGGACTCAACGCTGTCCAGGCAGCTGACGGTTTATGATAGCACCATAAACAGACTGGACCGAATGGGCACCGATATCATAGAGCTCTCGCTTCAACGGGCCCGACAACACGGTCTGGAAGCGTTTATTACCATGCGCATGAACGATCTGCACTTTACCGATACGACCATGCACTGTTCGAGAGCGCAAAATGGTTTCTGGATCAACCATCCCGAATATTATGTCCAAGACCATCCCGGCTGGCATGCTTACGGCGCATTAAATTTTGCCCATCAGCAGGTGCGCGACTATAAACTTAATCTGATCAGAGAAATGTGCGGGAAATACGATCTGGATGGACTGGATCTCGATTTCATGCGTTTCATCGTTTATTTCCCATACGAAGAAGGCGGCCGACATCTGGCCAAGATGACGGATTTCGTCAAAAAGGTCAGAGAGATCATTGACGACACAGGCAAAAAAAGAGGGAAAAAAATTCTGCTCTCTGTGCGCGTTCTGCCGACGATAAGCTCCTGTATTGAGAAGGGGCTGGACGTAAAAAAGTGGGTTGATTTAAAACTCGTCGATTTCATCACGATTGGCGCGCATTGGGTGTGCGATCCCAATCTGCCGGTCCGGCAATTTAAACACGCACTGGCAAATCCCGATATTCCGGTATATGTCAGCATCGACGACGGTCAATATTATCCGCGCGAGCATCGCTCCGAGGGCATCTATCGTTCGATTGCGGCTAATTATTATGCGGAAGGTGCAGATGGTTTGTACCTGTTTAATTACTTCTTTACCGAATATTTTAAAAATAAAATCGCTCCTTTGAAAAAAGAGACTCTGGTCAGGGACATGGTCTATCCTGATTTCCTGAAAGAACTGGGCGATGCCCGCGCACTTGCAAAAAGGAACAAGATATATACCCTCTCTGATGGCATCGCCGAGTACGGCTTTTACCCAAACACGCCCTTGCCCATGCTGATCAGTCCCTGGTGGGAAGAGAAAATAAACATCCTCCTCGCTGAGGATATAAAGGCTCAAAAACTGGAAAACTCTTTCCTGTTCCTGCGCATCAGCAAGGGGGCGAACATCCGGGTTTATTTTAATAAAAAAGAGTTGCTGAGAGCCGACACCTCGCTCATTGCCAAGTATGCACGCGGCGCCAATTTATTAAAAGAAGAAGAGATTCAGGTCTATGCGGTCCCTGCAGAGATGATCCATTACGGCAACAACGTGGTCGCCGTTCGGTCCAATGAGGCGGCAGCCAGGATATTGCGACGGCTTGAAATCGCAGTAGGTTATGGTGAGGTTGAGCAATACGGCTATTATTGAGCCAGCCCGCTCACGGAGCATAGAACAACGTCACCTCCGAAATAGCAACAGATGTCTTCCAATCATCCGGGGCAGCTTTTCCCCAGCACGTCTGTTTGGGTCGGATTTCAATCAATCGCGCCTGTGTTTTAGGCAATACAAAAATATGCTTATGGTTCAGGCTCCCTGAGTCTGGGGAGTAATTCTCAGGCGACTCAGAGTAGTTTGGTGGCCATTGGCAGTTACGCGACCGCAATGAAAAAGAAAATTTCCGGCAACTGGACGGCGAGCTGCCGTTGAAAAAAATCAGCGATTTGGCCGATCTGGTGCAAAAACTTGACCGCGTGGTGACGGCCATGGAACAGAATCACAAAGTAAAACTCGGTTTTGTCGAACAATAAAAAAGCATTTTGTTTAAATTATGGACCGAGATTGAGCTAATATTCGACCATGCAGAGGTTTGCAACCTTTGCATGGTTATAGACCCCGCTTATTCTCTTTCCGTTAAAATCAATGATATTATCCTGTCACATATTCCATTCCCGGCGCCTCTTCCGAACGGCAACGAAAATTCCGGTGTTCATAGAATGCCCGTTTCCCTTTGGCTGAGAACAACTGAATGTCGCGGATACCGGCCTTTTTACAAAAGGCCACCAAACGTTGCAGAACTTGCGTGCCGATGCCCTGACCTTGAAAACCGGGATCGACGATCAGGTCGTAAATCATGGCATGCACAATTCCGTCTGACACAACGCGTCCGAAACCTACCAGCCGATCTGCACAATAGACCGAGATGACATGCCGGCTGTTTTGCACTGCCGTCATTAACTCGTTTACTGTCAAATGATACTCTTCGTTCCATCCGGTGGTGTTAAACAAATTGAAAAATTCGGTTGCCTCGGGAATTTGTTCTTTGTAAACGAGACACATAGGCCCTGCTTTCGATTTAAATAACCTCGTCATATCATAACGGTTTTTAGTAGCTTATAAGTTTTTTTCAGCGCAACATGATTAAGAAATGTCGGACACGTTTGGAGACTGTCGCAAAACAGAATGCACATTCACGGCATCCTTGATTTATTGGCAGGATTGAAAGCAGGACTCGGATGTAATGTATGACCTTGTTCACCCCAAATCTCTCTGGCGGCAGCAAGCTCAACTGCCTTGACAAGAATATAATCGGTATCGTAGGTGGAAACAACAAACACAGGAATGGTTGCGCCGGCCAATGGTTCAATCAAGCCGGCCAGAACTCCGGTCTGGGAAAAGGGCAATGGGCCGGCAATCTTAAAAGCAACCCAGTCGCGTTCTGATTGCACCGATGCAGGAACCGACTGTGCGTCGCAAACAATGGATAGTTCTTCAGCGGTGCGTACGATGGCGCTTATGGAACCTGTCGCTGCCCACAGGGGGATTTCACTGAACGGTGCCAGCCGAGCGACAGCCAGTCGTCCCGGCAGTTCGATTATTTCAAATTTTTGCATCGTCTTCATACATCAAATAAAATTCTACCTGCGGTACTCAGTTTACATTTTTATCGAATTGGGTGCGATAGAGTTCTGCGTACAAACCGTTTTGTTTTAACAAATCGGCATGAGTCCCGCTTTCGACGATTCTGCCGCGATCCATAACCAGGATGAGGTCGGCAGAAAGAATCGTGCTCAAACGGTGGGCAATTACGATGCTGGTGCGTTGCGCCATCACCTTGGCCAGCGCATCTTGTATCAGCGCTTCCGATTGGCTGTCCAGGCTGCTGGTGGCTTCGTCCAATATGAGAATACGGGGATCTTTGAGAATCACACGCGCCAGGGCGATACGTTGTTTTTCTCCTCCGCTTAACCGGTAGCCGCGTTCGCCGACAATCGTATCATAGCCGTCCGGCAATGCCTGAATGTAATCATGAATATTGGCAATACGACACGCCGCCTCCAATTCTTGTTGATCGGCATTGAGTTTGGCATACTGTAAATTGGTGCGGATGGTGTCATGAAAGAGATGCGTTTCCTGCGTAACCATGCCGATTTGCGCCGTTAATGACTCTAGGGTAACATCGCGAAGATCGTGTCCATCGATGAATATGGAACCACTGCTTGGATCATACAAGCGCGGAATCAGATAGGTCAGCGTTGTCTTGCCGGCGCCGCTGGGACCCACCAGAGCGACCAACTGTCCGGGCGCGGCATGAAAATTGACGGCTTGTAAGGCATCCTTGCGCGCCTGAGTTGGGACAGCGCACTCTTCCTCCTCGCTTTCTTTTTTGCCGGATAGAACCGCAGTGATGTTATCCATATTGCCGTAACGACGGACATCACTGAGCAGGTTTTCATTTCCGGTCTCATACCTGAAAAAAACATCCCTAAAAACAATCTCCCCGGTAATGTCCTGAAGAGACCCGGCATTTTTCTTCTCCACGATATCAACCGGCAGGTCAACGACTTCAAACACCCGTTCAAAACTCACCATGGAGGTGGCAAATTCCACCGGTGCGTTGGACAATCCTTGCAAGGCGGCATACAATTGTCCAAGATAAGAACCAAAAGCAACAATCGTGCCGATGGTAAAGGCGCCCTGAATGACGAAAAGACCGCCAAGACCATAGACCAGAGCGGTACCGACGCCGCTGATTAAACCGATGATGGCCATGAAAATAGAACCGGTAAATGCACGTTGCACGCCCAGTTTGCGCACCTGCACCGCACGCTGACGAAACCGGCTGACTTCCAATTGCCGGCGGCCGAACAGTTTGACCAGCAGAGCTCCGCTGATGTTGAGCGTTTCATTCATCATGGCATTCATTTGCGCGTTGGCTTCCATCTGTTTGCGCGCCATATCGCGCAGCCGGTGGCCTAATAATCGCGCCGCCAGGATGAACAGCGGCATGATGATCACGCTGATTACCGTCAAACGCCATTCGAGCGTCAGCATAACCGACAGCACGGCCAGCGCTTGAACGAGTTGCGTGATAATGCCGACCAACGTGCTGCTGATGGCGTTTTGCGCGCCCACCACGTCGTTGTTCAGACGACTCATGAGTTCGCCGACCTTGGTGTTGGTAAAAAAGCGCAGGGACATGCGCTGTAAACCGGCATAAAGCGCCAGACGCAGATCATATATCACGCCTTCGCCAACAGACGCACTTAATCGTCGTTGTGAGACATTGAGCAATCCATTCATGGCCGGAATAAAAAGCAACGCTGCAGCCAGCAAGGTCAGGCGATGACTGTCTTTTAACGGAATGGCGTTATCCACCAGGTCGCGTAAAATGAGCGGTGACAGCAACATCAAACCGGTATGGGTCAGGATCAGCAACAGGATAGCGACAATCAGCCAACGATAAGGCTTGCCGTAGCGTAGAACACGCTTCAGCAAAGCTCGGGTTATTTTCGGTTTTTCATCCGGCGCGTCGATCATGCTGCGCAGACCGCTGCCATGCATTCTCATCATAGCGAATCTTTCATCGCCACTCGCGGCACTTGATCTGTGGCGCGAGCGGCGCCATGTAATAGATGCCTGAATTGAGCGATTGCATTACCCGTGAGGTTGTCCAAAAAGTAACGGAAGCGTGTCATTCCGAACCCGCTTTAGCGGGTGAGGAATCTATCAGCGAACTGTTTTTACGTCAGTTTCGAATTTTTCTACAAGGCCGCTTGTCAAATCAAGATTGAGAAAATCTAACTTTTTGGACAACCGCAAGGTTGTTTTTCGAGCAATATCGCTTAATTTAGGTGCCAATTAACGCTTGAACGATCTCATGAGCGCAATAAAAACGATCGCGCCCACTACAGCGGTAATCAGACTGCCGACTAGTCCGCTCGGCAAATAGTCCAGGATTTTAAACAAAAAGCCGCCGACCACCGCGCCGACAATGCCGACCACCAAATCGCCGACGAGACCGAAACCGCTGCCCTTCATAATTTTACCTGCAATCCAACCTGCAGCGATGCCGATCAAAATAAAAAGGATTGTATTCACGATAGTGCCTCCCTGATTTTGTGCATGAAATCTGGCTTTACGCTAAAAATTGCCAAGAAATTTCGGACCTTTGGAGACTGTCGCAAAACCCCAGATCTCGTATGTGGCCGTGTTTTTTGCGGCCACTCCGGGTGTCTTTCGACGCATAATCAATGAGTTAAGAAACACCCGGGGTCGCAAAAAACGCGACCCCGGGGTTGTTCTGCCTTTTGCGACAGTCTCTTGAAGTGTCCGATATTTGATTCCGGTTCATCCGGGTCAGGATAAGAGATATACAAAAAATGTGGTTACAGCTTTTATCATAAAACGATTTGTACCCAAATAATAACCTTGCCAAGGTTATAAACCTTCGCAAGGCAATTCCTCAGAGTGCGATCTAAACATCCAGAACGAAATCCGGCTGAAAATCCCCGACCTCCTGGCAAGCGAAATACCCCCGGGGATTGCAAATCACACGGGTGTTGCCGATCTTATAATCAAGAGAGCGATGCAGATGGCCATGAATCCAGAGTTGCGGCTGATACTGCAGTATCAGATTTTCCATGTCGCTGCAATAAGCCGCACTCAATAAATCATTTTGCCCCGCTTCATCCAAGGATTTCGCGCTGGCAGCATGATGGGTAATAATCACGGTTTTGCCGGGAAAAGGTTCCGCTAATTTATTGTTGAGAAATTTTCGCGATTGCCAATGGAATATGACAGTGTCAGACGGACAAAGCTTGCGATATCGGTATGCTTGGCCAAGTCGGATGCGCTGAAAGTCCGTCATCTTTTGTTGCGCTTCAAACATGGCGAAATCCTTTTTCGCAGGGCCGAATAGATTAAAGTCAGTCCAAAGCGTACAACCTAAGAAACGGATATCATCCATGACCCATTCCTGATTCTCCAGAACATGCAGATTATATGCCTCGGCGCCGGTTATGAGTCGCTTCTGGAGCGAAGGCACCTTTTGGCCGTAATATTCGTGATTGCCGATGACATAGAGTACCGGTTTTTCACGATATTCCTGCAGAATCCACTTTACGCCTTGTGAGCCGAGATCCGTATCACCGGCGAGGATTAGCAGGTCGCTGTCAACATCCGGCAATGTAAATTGGCCGAATTCGTTATGAATGTCGCTTAGAATATGTATGCGCATGGTCTATTACACGATTTGAATTTAATCTAAATTATCATCGGTTAGAATGCAAGAGTTTTTTTTATTCATTTACTTGCCTTTCATGCTCAGTTTTAGTATAATAAAGATTGAAAAAAATAGAATCATTTCAGGAGGCAGCATGCGTTATTTTCTACCATCTTTTTGCATTATGATTTTAGGCCTCGCCATCCATCAGTGTCAGGCCCTGGATTTACCTGCATTGTTTTCCGACCACATGGTCCTGCAACAAAAACAAGCGGCGCCGTTTTGGGGCATTGCCGCACCAAATGAACAAGTTACTATCGCCGCCAGTTGGGGAAAATCCGGCCAAACTCGGGCTGACGCACAAGGCCGCTGGCGCCTTGCAATCAAGACGCCTAAAGCCGGCGGTCCTTATACGGTCACCATCAGCGGTGAAAAAGAAAAAAAAATATTGCAGGACGTTTTAATCGGCGAGGTCTGGCTGTGCTCAGGACAATCCAATATGGAGATGCCGTTGATGGGCTGGCCGCCCGGCGATCCGATCGAAAACTCGAAAGAGGCCATTGCTGCCGCCCAACTGCCGTTGTTGCGGCTGTGCACGGTACAACACGCCGTGTCCGCCGTACCCCTATCCGACTGTTCGGCTTCCTGGTCGCCTTGCACGCCCGAGACGGCTAAAAATTTCAGTGCGACCGCCTTCTTTTTCGGCCGCACTTTGGTCGAACAACTCCACATTCCGGTTGGCTTGATCCATTCGAGTTGGGGTGGCACGTTCGCGCAATCCTGGATCAACGGTGAATTCCTCAAAACCATGCCCGAGTTTGCCGCGATCACGGAAAAAATACGCAGCAACAGCGGCGAGATCGGACAATATCAAAAATGGCTGGAGCAACATCGTTCTTTTTCCGTGAACGATAAGAACGAGGATGCGCGTTGGATTGATTTGGATTTTGGCGATCGCGCCTGCAGTCAGGCGGATTATGCGGACCAGGAATGGCGAACGATGTCATTGCCCATCTTTTGGGAAAAAACCGAAATGGGTGAATTTGACGGCGCAATCTGGTTTCGCAGGACTATTGATATCCCGACATCCTGGGCCGGCAAGCATGCCATCGTCGAGCTTGGTCCCATTGACGATATGGATATCACGTTTATCAACGGAGAGTTGATCGGCAAACATGAACAAACCGGTTTTTGGCAAACAGAACGCAAATACAACGTTCCCGGTTCACTGCTGCGTCCGGGTAAAAACGTCATCGCGGTGCGTGTGGTTGATAATCAGGGCGGCGGCGGCATTTACGGCAAGCCGGAGCAGATGAAAATTTACCCGGCTGACCAGCTGGACGAAAAAATCAATCTGGCCGGAGAGTGGAAGTATTTGCCGGTGGCCGAATATCGGGCCGGTACGTTTTATATGTTTTCAACAGATCCACAGGAATATTTCAAACACCCGGCTGTATCCATAGAAGTTTCGCCTAATACGCCCACGTTCCTGTACAACGCCATGATCGCACCACTGGTCCCCTATCGCATCAAAGGCGCTATCTGGTACCAGGGCGAATCCAATACCGGCAATCCCAAACAATATCGCACCCTGTTTCCTTTGTTAATTGCCAACTGGCGACACGATTGGGGATTGAAGGATATGCCGTTTTATTTTGTGCAGATTGCCCCCTGGGAATATGGAGCTGGAACCCGATCCCAGGAGCTGCGCGAGGCGCAGATGCTGAGCATGGCGGTCCCTCATTCCGGCATGGCCGTAACGCTGGACATCGGCGATGTTAAATCGATCCATCCGGCCAATAAACATGATGTGGGCAAACGGTTGGCTTTATGGGCTCTGGCCAAGGATTATGGAAAAAAAGTCGCCTTTTCAGGTCCGATTTACCAAAGCATCAAGATCGAGAACGATGCCATTCGCATCTCTTTCAAATACTGCGGCAGCGGCCTTGTGGCCGGCAAAAAAGGGCTGACCGGTTTTGAGGTAGCTGGAGCAGATCGGCAGTTCCAGGCAGCAGATGCGGTAATTATTGGCAATAAAGTATTGGTTAAAGCGACAAACGTAATAAAGCCAATAGCTGTACGTTATGCATGGAGCAATACCGCCTCTGCCAGTTTGTTTAACAAAGAGGGTTTGCCTGCCTCCTCATTCCGTTCAGATGATTGGGATTGATAAACTTGCCAGTAAAAACCTTGCGAAGGTTGCAAACCTTCGCAAGGTTAAAATTTCAAATGATTGGAACAAAACCTATGAAAAATATCGCAACTGCAATTCATGAGCAGGTTATTGCTGCCAAACCAAAGCTGTTAAAAATATCCGAGCAAGCGGCAGCGCAAAAACCCGGACCAGGCAAATGGTCGAAAAAGGAAATTATCGGCCATTTGATTGATTCTGCATCCAACAATCATCAACGCTTTGTTCGTGCTTCTTTAAATGCTGCCATGGCCTTCCCTCCTTATCAACAGGAACCGTGGGTGGCAGCTTCGCATTATCAGGAGATGCCCTGGTGCGAGTTGGTGGAATTTTTTGTGCAATACAATTTGCACCTCAGTCGATTGATTATCATGATACCGGAATCGGCGTTGGAAAATCCCTGCAATATCGGCAAAGAAAATCCGGTTACATTGCGGTTTGTCATCACCGACTATTTACGACATTGGCAGCATCACCTGCAGCAGATATTATCCTAACAGATTCAAAAATTAACGCAGAGGTGCTGAGAACCCCATGAAACAACTCTATTGTAAAACCGTTGAGGATTGGCAAACCTGGCTCGCGCAGCATCATCAGGAGGTTGCCGAGATATGGCTGGTGTTTTATAAAAAGGATATGGGCGATCAAACGCTGGTTTATGCGCAAGCCCTGGATGAGGCCCTGTGTTATGGCTGGATCGACAGCCTGATCAAAAAGATCGATGAAGAAAAATACGCGCGCAAATTTACCCCACGTAAAATGGTCAGCAAATGGTCGGCGATCAATAAAAAACGGGTGCAAGAACTGATAGCCGAAGGACGTATGACTCCTGCAGGCCAGGCTGTTATCGATGCGGCAAAAGCAAACGGCTGCTGGGATAAACCGGACCGGCCGCCTGTTCTGCCGGCAAAAATGCCGCCGGCGTTTGCACAGGCTTTGCAGAAAAATCAAACTGCGCATCGTCATTATGAGCAGTTGGCTGCCGGAGAAAAAAAACGATATATCCTGTGGATTGCCACAGCCAGGCGTGTGGAAACCCAAAACAAACGAATCCAGGAAGCAGTTAAGTTGTTGAAAAACGGGGAAAAGCTGGGATTAAAATAAACTTTTCATTTCTTTCCGCTCATCAGCCATTCATAAAAACGACTGGTGCCGGTATCCAATATTTCACGCACAATATCGGCAACATTCTTACCCACTCCCTTGACCTGCTCTAATCGCGCTCGCAAAACCGGCAAAGGTTGCGTTTGTTGCGCCAGATTCCAGGCCGCATAACCAAAGGCCGAACGCTGTCCGCGCATTTTCAGCAGGTAATCGATATGCTCCAACAATATAACGACGCGCTCACTTTCACTCACCAAATCCGACCACAGCGAAAGCGGCATCCGTACCGGCATCTGATAAGACCGAGTAATTTCTAAAAGCATAGCATGCAAATTCGCGTTATAATCCGGTGTGGATTGACCGTAAGGATTATTGTTGTAGATGATGCCGTATTCCAACCGCAAAGCAGGCTGATACGCGTCCAGCACAGTAAAAAAATGCTCCATTTGTCTTCCCGGTTTCAAGGTCATGCCGCTGATCACCATGAAATCCACACCGATGTCGCCGGCCGCCTGCATCGTATCATTCATTTTTTTCGGAACATCGGTGATAAAGGGGATCAAAGGCATCAGGAAAATGCCGATGGGAATGCCGCGCTGTTTGAAACGGGCCAAAGTCTGCAGCCTCTGTGACGGCAAATCGGCATGCGGTTCGAACACGCGACTGATGGCATCGTCAACTGAAGAAAAACTCATACTCACCACAGCTCGCCGTTTTTCATGCAATGCTTCGATGAGATCGATATCTCTTTCGATGAGACAGGATTTGGTCAGTAAATGCACGGGGAAAGGATGCTCTTGCAGCAGTTGCAACGCCTGACGCGTCAATTGGTATTTTTTTTCCAATGGTTGATAGCTATCGCAAACGCCGCCGCCGATGAGCATATAGCCCGATTTCCACGGCGTGCGTTTGCGTTTTGGGTCCAGCTCTCGTTGTAGAACATCAATGCAATTGACCTTGACTTCAATATCCTCGCCAAAATCCCCGGAAACCTGATATTTTTCCGCCCGGCCGTCGCAATAAGCACATTGATGGCTGCAGCCGCGATACAAGTTCATGCCATAACTGGAGAGAAACCAGGAATCGATTTTTTTTTGCTTGCGCAGGATGGATTTGGCGTGGATTTCGGAGATCATCTGGATTCTTGTGTTTCTTCAATGGCAGTAAACACTAGCGTGTTTAAATATTTTATCCAATTATCCGTTGTAATCCGTCTCATCCGTTTGAATCCGCGTTCCATCTTATAAATTCAAATACATCTTGTTGCAGCGTCCAATAATCCCTCGACTCAGCCCACAACTTGCCACGGCGGCAGCGTTTTCCAGCGCCCGCGGGTGAAATCGGGAAAATCCATGGACCGGCTGCGCGTGGCGACTGAACGTTCGCTCAATTCCGTAACCGCGCTCCAGGCGGCCGCGTCATAAACGCTCTGATCCAGAGGCAAGCCTTTTTGCAGACATTCGATCAGACGAAAATCCTCTATATAATCCATGCCGCCATGGCCGGCGCCGGCAGATTGTTCGCGCAGTTTACGCCACAAGGGATGTTCGAATTCAGCCGCATAGTTGTTCAATGGTTCCCATTCGTGTTGCGGGCTCTTGCCTTCGATGTGAATGCGCTCCGGCCATTTTTGTGCAATGCCGCGCGTGCCCTGCACAAGGTTGATGCGGCTGTAGGGTCGCGGTGTATCGCAATCATGGTACAGTGTGATGGTTCTGCCGTTTTTGGTGCGGATCAAACTGACGTTGACATCGCCCAGTGCGTATTTTTGCGTGGCGCGCGGATCATTGGCGCCGAAATGCTCGGCTGCATACAAATTCAAACCGCGCGAATTGCAGCTCATGGAAACCAGATAATCGAATTGGTCGCCGCGATTGATGTCCATGCATTGGGCAATAGGTCCTAATCCGTGCGTGGGATAAAGATTGGCGTTACGTTTGATGGAATGGGCGGTGCGCCACAAGCCTTCGCCTTCCGGCGTAAACTTGAGCGCTCGCAGATCGTGCAGATAGCCGGCTTCGCCGTGCAGGATTTCGCCCAACAAGCCCTTGCGCACCATATTGAAAATCATCAACTCTTCATAATCATAACAGCAATTTTCCATCATCATGCAGTGCTTTTGCAGTTTTTCCGAGGTTTCCACCAGCTGCCAGCACTCGTCCAGAGAAATAGCAGCCGGCACTTCGGTGGCTGCATGTTTGCCGTTCTTCATCGCTGCCAGACACACCGGCACATGCCACTCCCACGGTGTGGCGGTAAAAACCAGATCCACATCTTCGCTTTCACACAAACGGACAAAATCATAATTGCCTGCAGAATAACCGGTGGGTTTGGGGCGACCGTCGTCCATACACCATTTCTGGATTCGTTCCACCTTGGCCGGCACAATATCGCAGACCGCCTTGATTTCCACGCCCGGTATTTTTAAAAAATTGCGCACATGCGCAGAACCCATGCCGCCGACGCCGACAAAGGCCATGCGCACGGTTTTAATCGGCGCGGTGCGAAAAAATTGATCCGGGGCCGGTTTCACGCCGGCCAGGGATTCGGCCTGACTTTCCGCAGTCAGAGCGCCCAGTCCGGCTGCTACGCCCAGGCTTGTCTTTAAAAATGAGCGACGATCAAAATCGGTTTGAAATGGTTGCATCACATACCTCACAAAAATTATGATTTGTTGATTTCTGATAAATTTTTCAGCATCTGCTTGACGTCTTGCGCGCCTTTTATGGCCACATAGATGGTGATGGTAGAGTACCACAACACGCAGGCCGCAGTAACCAACCCCCAAAACCAATGAGTCATATCCATATCACGCTCCTTTATGCTGAGGTTTAAGCAATGAACCGACCACCATGGCCAGACCGGTCAATAAATAGGCGGCGATGCCCGAATAATAGGGTCCGATTTTTTCCGCCAGGGTTTGCGTGGCCGGCACCTGCTGCATGATCAAAAAGCCGACCGGAATCAAAGCGCCAAAAAAGATGGCTGAACCGGCGCCCCAGCTGTTGGCCCGTTTCCAATAGCAACAGGCAATGAGCAACACGGACATGCTGGATAAATAAATGGTGCCGGTGATGCCAAGATAGGTCCACAGATCGCCTTTGAGCGGATACCACAATCCGTAGAATAATAAAAATATTCCGATAAATGCAACGATGAAGCGATTCCACAGAATGCCTTTTTTATCCGACCAGGCTGTTTTGCGAAACGGCGCCATGATGTCGTTATAGATCACGCTGCCCCAGGTGAGCATATAGGAAGAATCCGTGGACATATCCGCGGCCAGCATGGCGGCAATGACCAATCCCATTAGGCCCACAGGTACAAAGCTGGACAGGAATTTCGGCATGGCATACAGCGTATTAGCGCCCACCGTTTCCGGCGCCAGGGTGGCCAGCGCGGCAATGCCCCAGATGCCGGGAATGAGAAAACGGCAGACAAAAAAGAACGCCGTGCCCTTGTAAACTTTTAATCCCGTTTTGGTGTCTTTGGCAGCCAGCAAACGTGCGATCACTGTCTGCCAGGTTAGCACCACTGCCAGATTGAGCATGGCGTTAAAGAGAATGTAAGGCCAGCCCATCTTGGGATGAACCAGGGGATTGAATCCCCCTTCACCATGGTGCGTCTGCACCGCCTGCACCAGATTGCTCCAGCCTATCTGGGTTAAAATAAGAATGGTCACGATAATCAGCCCGGCGCTCATGACGATGAATTGCAGAAAATCGGTGATCAACACGGACAGCATGCCGCCGAGAATGGTGTAAATGGCCACTAACAGCAGCAGGACGGTCATGGTGATTTCCAGATAGCGCACATCCAAACCGGTAACCAGGACGAGAAATTCACCGCCGGTGCGCAGGAACACGCCCATGTTGAGCAACCCGCCGAGGACAATGACCACTCCGGCTGCCCAACGCACCCGCGATCCGAATTTCTTTTCAAACAATTCCGGCAACGTGATGACGCCGGAATCCCGCAACGGTTTGACGCCGAATCCGGTTACGCCGACAAACAGCATGGCCAGCGCCATCAAAAGACCGGGCACAGCGCCGCTAAAGCCCATTTCATACCCGTTCTGCGCCGTGTACATGCAGGTGACCACGCCAAATTCCGTGGCTGCCAAAGAGGCAATGCCCAGATACACGTTCATTTCCCGGCCGGCAATGAGAAAATGTTCAACTTTACCGATATATTTTCTCACCATAATGCCGGCCAACATGGTAGCCAACAAGTACAATCCGACGATCGATCCGTCCAGCAAAGAAAAATGGCTCAAAATGGTCCTCCTGCATCTGATGCGAATGCGACAAATATCCCTTAGCAATACAATATCCGCAATCTAGTAATTTTTCACAAAAATCCAACTTTTTTGTACAATCTTGTGCAAGGCTGACATTTTTCTTTTGAAAATCAAATTGCATGGCAATCATTGCATTTTATTGTTCTCTTGATTATATTGATCACCTGAAGGATTCTCAGGTACTCAACCTCACGGGAGACGAATCATGTTCAAATCAAATACAAGCCGTCGTAATTTTCTGCGCAGCTCTATCGCCGGCGCTGCAGTGTTTACCATTGTGCCGCGACGTGTGCTGGGCGGACCCGGCTATACGCCGCCATCCGATGAGCTGACGCGCGCGGTCATCGGCGTTGGCGGCATGGGCCAGGCGCATTTGCGCTATACCGGCGCCAGATTGCTGGCCGTCTGCGATGTGGATGCCAACCATCTGCAACAAAGCCTGGCCAAGGTGGATCAAGAGGTCCAGGGCTATCGCGATTTCCGCGAAGTACTGGCGCGACCGGATATCGACCTGGTGCATATCGTGACTCCGCCGCACTGGCACGGTCTGATGTCCATAGCCGCTGCCCAGGCCGGCAAGGACATTTGGTGTGAAAAACCCATGACCCGCACCATCGCTGAAGGGCAAAAAGTCATCGAAGCGGTTAAAGCCAACGGCCGCATTTTCCGCATTAACACCTGGTTTCGCTTCAAAGACGAATTCTACGGCTTTGGCACGAGCGTAGCGCCCATTAAAAAACTGGTGCAAAGCGGTTTGCTCGGTTGGCCACTGAAAGTGACCATCAGTGAAGCTACCGGGTTTGAATGGAAATTTTACTGGGTTGGTCGTACGGATATGACTGCGCAATGGATTCCCGAAGAACTGGATTACGATTTTTGGCTCGGCCCGGCGCCGTGGAAACCCTATCATCCGCACCGCGTGCACGCTACGTTTCGCGGCTATTGGGACTATGACGGCGGCGGCCTGGGCGATATGGGACAACACTATATGGATCCCGTGCAATATATTTTGGACAAGGATCACACCAGCCCGGTGCGCGTTGAAATCGATGCCCCGCAATCGCACGAGGATGCCGTGGGCGTGTGGCGCAAAATCCGCATGATCTATGATGATGGTTGCGAAATAATCCTCGACGGCCAAGCCAGAGATAAAGCCGTCCCCTATATAGCCGGGCCAAAAGGGAGTTTATATAAAGGCTTTAAATCCGATATTCCCGATCTCGCGAAAAAACTCGCTGAATTTCCAGACCCGGAACCGCAGAACATCGATTTCCATCAAGCGATTCGAACAAGACAAAAATTTGCCTTAAACGAAGAAAACGGACACCGTTCAGCGACGTTGGTCAATTTGGGGAAAATCGCATTGCGCCTGGGCCGCAACCTGGATTTCGATCCGCAGAAACAGATTTTCATCAATGATGATCAGGCCAACCGCCTTATCCATGAACCCATGCGCGCGCCGTGGCATATTTAATTCGGGAAGGAAATTTCATTATGAGAAAACAGTCTCTATTTTTTATAATCGCAATCGTCATTTATTGTACGTTGCATGCGCAAAGCGTCCTTTCCGTTGATGAATTAATAAAAAATTTGCCGGCGCAGAATCAGGTGCAGCATGAACTGCTTGTTGAAGCACTGCTCAATCACGGCGCCGCAGGGTGGACAAAAATAATCCAAAAGTTGGAGAGCAGCGACAATGCTCAGATACAGGAAGCGCATTACGCTTTGGATGCCATGTTTCATTTCGCCGGACGTTTGCCCAGAACGGACAACCGGCGCCAGGCTTTGTTGACGTCATTAAACCAGAGTCTGACGCAAAAACACTCTCCGACTAATCTCGCCTTGTTGATTTCATTAATGCCATTTTGCCCGGATGAACGCATGACCAACTGGTTACAACCTTTTTTAAAGCAGGAAAGGTTGTGTGAACCGGCAGCTGCGGCCCTGTCGCAACTGGCTGTGCCGGCAAGTGGAAAAGCAATGACCGAAGCGCTGTCCGGCGGAAATGATAAAACCAAAATGTGCCTCATCAACATGCTCGGACAGATGAATTACCGTCACGCAGGTCCGGCTATTTTTGATCTCGTGCAGAAAAAAAACGAAACTCTCAGACAAGCGGCGTTTTCTTCTCTGGCTGCCATGGGCTATGAAAAGGCCGAAGCATTATTACATCAATGTGCTCTGCAGGATGATCAACAAGCCGCAAACTATATGCTGTACACAAAAAATACTTTGAATAAAAATAAAGCAATTCAAATTTGCCGGTCCATTTTCAACAATGTGGAAAAGCAATGGCCAAATAACATTCGCATCAACGCCCTGTCCATATTGACGGAAAAATTAGAGTCAGAGGCTTTACCCGATTTGTGTCGCGCAGCGCTTGAGGATAACAAAGAGATTCGTATGGCCGCATTGCGATTGGCCGAGCCTTATCATTCGGGTGCAGATGTGCAAAAATGGACCTCTCTCCTGCCAACTGCAGCTCCACCCGCGCAAGTGGATATCCTGGGATTGCTGGGCAGGCAAAAAGCCGGTTCTGCTGGCCCGGCCATGAAAACCATGTTAAAAAGTCCGGAAGCCAAGGTGCGTATGGCGGCCGGTCGTGCTTTAACCCTGACCATTGGGCAAGAGGCAATACCTTTTCTATTGGGTCAATTGGCTAAAACGATCGATATAACCGAGCAACAAGAGACAAAACAAAACTTGCTCATACTGCCCAATGAACCGTTAATCAGAGAGCGAACGCAAGTTTATGCCGATATGCCGGCGGCGGCAAAGAAAATTTTATTGGAAATCGGCATCAGCCGGCAGGATAGCACGATCATTCCGGTGCTGCTCGCCGGCCTGTCAGCTGACGATGCCGTTCTGCGCATGACGGGTCTGGAGGGATTAAAGACGTTGGCATCGCTTGACGCTTTGCCGGGCGCGCTGGCGTGCTTAAAATCGGCAGAACCTTCGGAAACCAGGGCTGCGCAAAATTGTATTATTGAAATCATCAAAAAAAGCCGGGACAGCAAGACGGCATTGCACCAGTTGGATGAATATTTTAATTCCGCGACATTGGCGCAAAAGAAAAATATTCTCCGCATTTGGCGCGGCCTGGGCGGCGGCATGTGTTTGCAAAAGGTACAAGCGCTTACAGCAAATGCCGATCTCAGGGATGAAGCTCTGCGCACCCTGTGCGACTGGCCGGATATAAGCGCTTTAGAACCTTTGCTGCAATTGGCCGGCAGCAAGATGGAGCAGAATTATCGCATTCTGGCTATCCGCGGCAGCCTGCGTATTGTGCGCGAAAACACCCTGGCTGATCTGCGGCAGTTGCAATATCTGCAGCGCATCATGAACGTGTGCGAGCGAGCGGAAGAAAAACGAATGGTGCTCGCCCAGGTGGGCATGATCAAATCGGTCTCTGCCGTCCAATACGCCGCAGGTTTATGCAACGACCCGGATATCGGCTATGAAGCCGCTGTTGCGCTAGTCCATGCCGCCGCGCCGAATGAGGAAGGCAAGTCCGATCTTGCCGCACAGGAGGTTGCAGCCGCTCTTGTTCAGACTCTATCCGGTAAAGCATGTCAACAAAAAATTATTGATGCACCTCTACTCAAGACAACCTTGAATAAGCCGCCGGAAGGTTTTGTTGCCTTGTTCAACGGCCAGGATTTATCCGGATGGAAAGGTTTAGTGGCTGATCCGGTACAACGCAGCAAGATGAGTGCGGCCGAGTTGGCCAGGGAACAGCTTGAAGCCGATAAGGAGATGCGTCAGCACTGGCAAGTAATGGATGGCGTGCTCTGCTTTGATGGACAGGGGCATAGCCTGTGCACCAGCCGGGATTATACTGATTTCGAAATGTATGTGGATTGGAAAATAGAAAAATTCGGCGACAGCGGCATTTATCTGCGCGGCGCACCCCAGGTGCAAATATGGGATCCGGCGCAATGGCCTGAGGGATCCGGCGGACTTTATAATAATCAAAAAAATCCATCCAAACCTCTGGTCAGGGCGGATAATCCCATTGGCTCCTGGAACACCTTTCACATCATTATGGTTGACCAGCGGGTCACGGTTTATTTGAATGAGACCTTGATCGTGGATAATGTGATCATGGAGAATTACTGGGAGCGGGACAAACCGATCTATCGCAGCGGACAGATAGAATTGCAGTCGCACAACTCGCCGCTTTATTTCCGCAATATCTTTATCAAAGAGCTGCCGGAGATAGAGCCGGCGTTCAACGGACCGCTGTTCAACGGCGTTGATCTTGCCGGCTGGCAAATTATCAATGGCAGGCCTGAGAGTTGGGGAGCAGCCGACGGCATTCTTTACACCACAGGTCAAGGCGGCGGCTGGCTGTCCACAACGCGACAGTTCCAGGATTTTAAATTGGAGTTGGAATTCCGCGTGCCGGCTGACGGCAACAGCGGCGTATTTATCCGCAGTCCCCATGAAGGCGATCCAGCGTATACCGGCATGGAGATTCAGGTGCTGGATGATTATGCCGAGCAATATGCCAAATTGAATCCCTGGCAATACACCGGCAGTGTGTATGGTGTGCAGGCGCCGTCGCAGCGCGTGACCAAGCAGGCTGGTGAATGGCAAAAGATGGTCATCACCTGTCAGGGACCTCATGTAACCGTGGAATTGAACGGCGTTAAAACGGTGGATACGAATCTCATCGAGCATATGGACAAGAGCAAAGAGCATCCGGGCATCAAGCGCCGCGGCGGGTATATTGGTCTGCAGAATCACAGTTCGCGATTAGAGTATCGCAACATTTGGTTGCAAGAATTGCGCTGAGCAGATTTTTCTGTCGTTGCGAGCGCAGCATCTGATCTCAACAATCCGTAATCATCCAGTATGGAGCGAAGCAATCCCCGTACAAAGGGCAATGACTGCGCGCAGAATCAGGTGCAACCGCGGGGATTGCCGCAGGCCGCAAAAAACGCGGCCATCGCAATGACAAGGAACCTTGTTTGTGTTGATTTTGACCCTTGAATGATGCAAAAAGTGTATACACTTTTATAAGCATGCATTATTGTATTACGCGTTGTTTTTCGCGCAAAATGGCAACAAACTCTTTGAGCAGCACCCCTTCTTGCAATGAAAAAAATATCCACCTTTTTTCGCTGCTGTTTTTTTCGTCTGTTTGCAGTTCTGCTGCGCTAGGCATTTTCAGCCAATCTCCTGCTCATCCGCAGATGACGCAGATGTTCGCAGATAACATTGGGATGGCGACTTTTCTGCGCAATCTGCGGATTATTATACTATTCATTCCGGTTTATCTGGGCTGGGGGATAACTTTGGAAAAATATTATTATGTCTCCATCATGGCCAACAAGCACAGATCTGTTCTCTATACCGGTGTGACATCTAGTCTGGTACGGCGAGTTGATCAACACAAGAAAAAAACACAGGAAGGATTTATCAGAGGATTTTTAAACAACATGTCATTGTAAACACGCCGTAACATTTATGCCGCTATTCCCCCACATGCAACCGAAATCCCTTGCCGTGCATATTGGTGATGGCGATGCGGCTGTCCAGACTCAAGTACTTGCGCAATTTGCTCAAATACACATCCATGGAACGGCTGTTGAAAAACGTATCTTCCTCCCAGATCAGTTTCAACGCAGTCTCGCGTTCCAATATTTTTTCCTTATGCAAACATAACAGACGCAGCAATTCCGATTCACGATGGGTAAGTTTGCGTTTCGCCTGCGGATGTTCGAGACTCTGTTCCTTGGCGTTAAAACGGTATTCGCCGATCTCGAAAATCTGCCGTACAGGTTCCTCCGCAACCATTTTCCGGCTGCGCCGCAGCACCGCCTGCATGCGCAACACCAGTTCTTCCATACTAAAGGGCTTGGTTATGTAATCGTCCGCACCTATGCGCAAACCCTGGATTTTATCCTCTTTCAAGGACTTGGCCGTAAGAAAAATGATCGGCATTTCACCATTAATCTTGCGAATGGCTTTGGCGAGATTAAAACCGTCCTTTTTCGGCAACATGACATCGATCAGACAAAGATCAAAAGCTCCTTTTAAAAACAGCGATAATCCTTCGTCGCCGTCGCGCGCCAGGACAACGGAAAAATTCTGCAATTCCAATCCCTCCTGGGTCATGTAACCCAGATTGGGATCATCTTCAACCAGTAGTATTTTCGCCGTATGATTCATTTAAGCCTTCAGGAAAATTTTCGGTGTATAAGGGGATTGCTTCACTCCAGCTGAGTTAAATCCCTTTGTCGGCGACGGCGCCTGCGTTCGCAATGACACGGTTGTAGTGTTATTTGAGAAATTCGCGGCATGAATGCCGCGGTACATCCTCAATGACGCATTTTTCTGCATTTTTAATAACCAATGCCTGACCCGGATAAACCGGAACATCATTCCCTCTTGATTACCGGCAACCAAAACGTAAAACAACTGCCTTTGCCTGCCGTACTGGTCACGCTGATCTTGCCTTGATGAGCCGTCAACATCAGGCGCACATAGGACAAACCGATACCGAATCCTTTGACATTGTGCACGTTGCCGGTGTTGACACGATAAAATTTTTCAAAAATACGCTGCAACTCTTTATCGGTCATGCCGATGCCGTTGTCCTGGATGCTGATTTCAATGCCATTTTCCAAATTACGGCTGCGAATTGCTATTTGCGGTGATTGCTCAGTGTACTTGACGGCATTATCCAGCAAATTATGTACAATGTTTTGCAGATGCACGGTGTCGCCCTGGACCACAGTTTCGGTTGCCTGTGGATCAAATTCCATCGTACCGTTAACGTTTTCCATCAATAAAGAAAAATTCTTGATCGCCTGTTCAATAATCACATGCATGTTCACTTTTTCATACCGCAACTCGACATCACCTTGTTCCAGAGCCGCCATCTGCAGTATCTTTTCAACCTGACTGCGCATGCGCCGGCTTTCATCCAGAATGATGCGGCTGTATTGGGTCAAACGCCCTGTGTCCTCCTTGGCAATGGCTTTTTGCATGGTCTCGCCTGCCAAAGATATGGTCGTAATTGGCGTTTTGAATTCGTGCGTCATATTGTTGATAAAATCGATCAAACGACTGCTAAAGGCCTTTTGATTGGCCAGCGTACGCACAATTAAAGAGAAACAAAGTATAAGCATTAACAAAAAACAGGCAGAGGCTGCTAAAAATGGCAGCATGGAGCGCGTGCGGATCATCCTTTGTACTGGAAAATACAGACATAACTCGCTCCTGGACATGCGCACATCATTAGGAAAGAGCGGCATATGAAAACAGGATGACTTGATGACCTTGCTCAACCAATGCGGTTGCGCATACAACAAAGAATCTTTTCCTACATCCAGAATGCCATAATAATAGGAAGACGGCAAATCCGACTCGGCGATGGTGACCGTAATAATCGAATCCAATGCAGCCAGGTTAACGCGCTGTAAAACGGATTTTTCCTGAACAAGCACCAATTCATCCAAAACCCGGTTCACCAGCTTGCGCTTTTCCTTGACAAACTTGACCGGCACCACCAACTTGTCTTCTTTGTCGTTCATCAACTCTACGATAAAGGTACTGCTGTCGGAAATCATGGAGACGCGCACCGGCTGATGATGCGGAACCGGTACATGATACACGCCGGCCGGTTTACGATCATCCATCAAGGCGATCTGCGTCTTGCCGGAGGAATCCATGGTCTTGATGATAACATGTTCCGGCTTTTTCAAGGATAATTTTAGATTCTGATCAACCATCTCCACATGGGGCATGGAATCATCGGTTATATGCATCTGCACATTGATGGTCTTGCTCGAATCTTGATTATAGGTGTATCGCGCACTGATTTGCTGTTGCGGTTGTACCGGGCGTTTTACATTCCAGGCCAGGGCACGCACGGCGTGCGCCGCTTCATTGGTCTCCAGGCGGCTGACAATTTGATGCATGGCATTGTAGACCGTTTGATCAAACAATCGGCTCTCCAAATCAGCTGCCCGGCGCAATAGAAAATATTGCACCAGTATCAGACCAAAGAGGGCAAGTCCGATAATCCCGGTGATCCAGGTTGTGGTTTTGCGTATGTTCATGACTCAATTTACGGATAATTCGACAAAAAGTCTCGTACTTTAACATTTATTAACATTTTAGCAATTTAGATGCTTGCAAATCTAATATTTTCAGTTTATTTTAAGGAGAACTGTGCAAAGATTTGAAACCTTTGCAAGGTTGAGAAAATGGACATCTCGTTTATCCGGTTACCAGCTTTGGAAAAAACAAGGGACGCCAATGAAACAAAAAAACATTTCCAGACGCAGTTTTATTCGTCAATCTGCAGCCGTTGTTCCGGCTGTCGCTTTGGCGCCAAAATTCTTAAATGCACAAGCAACATTTCCAAATCAACCCAATATCGTCCTGATATTAACAGACCAGGAACGGCAGGTTCGCTATTTCCCAGAGCAGTGGATCGAAAATAATTTGCCCAACTTTAACCGTTTGCGCAACAGAGGAATTTCCTTTTCCAATAATTTCTGTAACAGTTCCATGTGCTCGCCCAGTCGCGCCACCCTGTTCACCGGACTCTATCCGGCACAACATCAGGTGACAGACACGTTACCGGAAGCAGCAGGTAAAAACCATAGTGATTCCGTACATGATTTAAACCCAGGAACGCCCAACCTGGCCCATGTTTTAAAATCCGCAGGTTACCAGGTCGTATACAAAGGCAAATGGCATCTGAGTCGTCCTGTTGGCAGCGAATGGACCAGTGAGGATGTCGCCCGGTATGGATTTGACGGTTGGGATCCGCCCGATGGCGGCGAAGATACGGATCCGGAAAATTTCGGCGGCGGCCAAGCCAATCATGACAACCGTTATGCCGAAGATGCCGTCGCTTTTCTGCAAAACGTAGACGCCGGCCAACCTTTCGCGCTCATCGTCTCGCTCATCAATCCACATGATGTAGCCGGTTATCCGAGCACCTATGCTGAAGATTATGATCCCTCCTATCTGCAAGGCGATATTAAATTGCCGCCGAATGTCGATGAAGATTTGCAAAACAATTTTAAACCGCATACCCAAGCGGAACTGCTCAACCGGTTGGCCATCGGCATGGGCGCCTTGCTTACAGACAAACGGCGTAAAGAGTACGTGAATTTTTACGGCAATCTTTTAAAAAAGGTGGACAAACAAATCGGCGCCATACTCGATGAACTCGAGAGACCACGCGGGACCCTACCTCCGCTTTCGGAATCTACGCTGGTCATTCGAACAGCAGATCATGGTGAAATGGGCCTGGCTCACGGCGGGTTACGGCAAAAAATGTTTGTCGCTTATGAAGAGGCCATGCATTTACCGTTGATCATCAGCAATCCGCTTCTTTTTCCCACAGCACAAAACTGCGATGCGCTCGTGTCGTTGGTGGATTTGGCGCCGACCATAGCGAGTTTGGCCCAGGTGCAGAACCGCGGCCAATGGACGTTTCGCGGAGTTGATTTTTCTTCTTTGTTAAAAAATCCATCAGGTGCGGTCCAGGATGCCGTCCTCTTCACATTTGACGACATCAAGGCCGGACAGGAGAATATTGAACAAATGGTATCGCCGCCCAATCGCATACGCTGTATACGGGAAAAGAACTGGAAATTTACCCGTTATTTTGATGGTGCCGGCAAAGAGCCGCAGGAATACGAGATGTACGATCTGGTCAACGATCCGCAGGAGATGCATAATCTGGCGCATCCCAAACATCCGCGTTTCAATGATCCGGGAGTGGTAATAGAACGCAACCGCTTAGCCGCCAAATTAGCGGCGATGGAAGCGGAGAAACTGGCGCCCCTGCCTACAGCGGTTGCACAGAGGAGCAGTCAGAGTATCGATTTTCAATTAGAACAAAATTATCCCAATCCGTTCAATCCCATTACAAAAATTTCCTTCTCGTTGAAGCAAGTACAACAGGTTCGATTGGAAATAATGACAGAAAACGGCCGCACGGTGAGAGTATTATTGGATGGGGCGGTCGCAGCAGGCAACCACCAGATTTACTGGGATGGTCGAGATGGATCAGGCAAAAAGGTCGCGAGTGGAGTATACCTCTACTCATTTAGAGCAAAAGACTTTTTTACAACTCGCAAAATGACAATGGTCAAGTGACCTTGTGAAGGTTTAAAACCTTCGCAAGGTTGATTCGTCAGATATAAATAAAATACAACACCAGCAAAATTATCTGCAACAAACAGGCCAGGCAGTTGGTGCTCCAGATGGCAAAGCGTTTGAAACGAAAACCATACCCGGCCCAGAAACCAAAATTCGCCAGGAAAAGAATCAGATTCTCCAACGATAAAGAGATCGCGTTGCCGACGCGCAGCAGGCGCACAATCTGCAGGGCGATGGCCGTACAGGCAACGAGGCCGAACAACGTGCCAACCATCTCCCAGCGTTTTTCCGATTTAGCCATCACCGCGTCAAAACCATTTGTCGCGTTTCTTGCTGTGCCTGGGTCTTTAATTGATAGAGATAGATGCCGCTGGCCACCAGGCCGCCATTTTCATCACGACCATCCCATTTCAACGCATACTCACCCGCTGGTTGGCTTCCGTGCAGCAAAGTGCGCACGGTTCGACCCGTTACATCAAAAATACGGATCACCACCTCTTCATTTTCAGCCAAACGATAAGCGATCACCGTTTCATTGTTAAAAGGATTGGGATGGTTCTGAGCTAAGCCAAAAGCTATCGGCATCGATTCGCTGATCGTCTCTTCGACCAGAGTGGGATTCTTTTTTACAACCTGTAAATCGTCGATATAGATAGTGCCGCTGACCGCACTGTTGGTCTGATTGGTCAGCTGAATGCTGTCAAATCCCAAAGTCCCATCTATACTGCCGTCGCCCAGCCAGGTTCCGACCTGACCGGCAGACATATCCCATTGCACCAGCTTCCACCCCAGCCAATCGATGGTGTACCAGGGGCTGACCTCATGGTTGGCAGCGACATAATTGGGCACACGATCGTCCACGCAAAAACGTATTTGCGTATTGCTGCCATCGCCAAAGACCCAGGCCTGCATGATATAGGATTTGTCAAAATAAACGCTTTTCGCCGGCCCTCCATTCAAGTATTCGCGAATGAGATGGGACACTGCGGAGACATCCCAGCCATAATCCAGGCGCATACTGGTTTGGCTCTTGCTTAACAGATTTACATGTGAACCGTCAGCAACTCTGGCGGTCTTTTCCGTGATGATGCCGCTGGTGCTGCCGCTTTGCTGCGGCGCCAGCCAGGAATCGACGCCGTTTTCGAAAAGATCGATGGCTGTTGACTTGTAGGTCGATGTGCCAGTGCGAAAATAAAAGATCTTTTGCGCTGTTTCGACATTGCCCAGCCGATCTTTGAATCCAGGTTCAATCTGAACTTTGTAAACCGTGTTTATTGCCAATTGCTGGCTGGGGAAAAAAGAGAGCACTGATTTATCAGCCGTTACATAATGCCGTAAAACACCCGGCACCTGCGTCAGATTGACGTTGTGATACAATGTGACGCTGTTCTCCTTTACCGACGATGAATCGATGATTTCCGAATAAATCATATTGATGATCGGCAGCACATCGACGTTCTGGGTATTGGGTTTGGGCAGTGACGCCGTAATGCGCGGCGGGAACAGATCAGCGGGCCCGGTTTTAAATGCCAGTTGAAACGCATCGCCGGCTATACCATCCTGATTGCCGTCCAGATGATGGCCATAGCGATCCACAGCATCAGCGGAAAGCAACAGCGTATACGATACTTCGTAATCCAGAGTATCGGTTTTAAATGATACGGAACGATTATTGTCGAACCAGGTAAATTTGCCAATGCTGGCGTTGGGCAAAGACAGGGCAGTTTCGACAGAAGCAGGATTCATGGGGCGACTGAATCGCAGGATTATCGAGTCCCAGGCCGGAAATTTGTCCGAGCCGGCTGACGGCGTACTGGATTCGACAAAAGGCGGCTGACTGGAAATCATTTGCACGTCTTTGAAGGTAAAAAAAGTATCGCAAAGCGCAACCTGCACCGTATCGGGATAATAGCCGGGCGCTTCGATAATCATGCTTAGAGAATCAACAGGCAGATTTTCAAAATAGTAAAAACCGTTGCGCAACTGTTCCGGATCCGTACTGTATCTGTTAAACAGCGAACCATAGGTGTCCGTGGTATAACTCTGATCGGCGGCTGTTAATTTGGCGCCATTGATCAATTTCCCACTTTCTAAATCCCTGACAAATCCGGTGAGGATGCGCACCTTGGGCCGCTCGATATTCCAATATCTGAGAAACGACCAGTAAAACGTCCAGGCTTCCAGACGTTTCCACTCGGCGTTCATATTGCGCTGGTTTTGCAACGGGCTGGTATGAAATCCGGCCTCGCTCAGTTCCGATGGCATCGTGCTTCTTCTATTGACACTTAAGCATGGTCCGGATACTGAACAACCACCGTAATATAAACAATCGCAGGAAGATCCCCTTGTATTAGTACGCATGCCACGAGTCAATAGATCAACTATGTAACTGCTCATCTTTAGACCACCATGAGGTATTTTTTCCCTACCAGGTTCATACTGCCCCCACAATAGTAAAGTGCTATTTGCTTCCGGAACACCGGCATCACTGTGAATCGAATGAAACCAGGCAGCGCCGATGCTGTTGGCATAATCGGTGCGTTGGCTGAGTCCAACATTCTCCGTATCATTAGTTCGAGTCAAATATACAGCGTCAATATCTGTAGTTGCCAATAGAATTTCACGTAACGCTTTGGCCACGCGCAGATTTTTTTCCGCTTCCGAATAATTAAAAATTCCCATGTTTTCCGTTTGACTGTGACCCGGGTCTAAAACAATGTTCCATCCGGACAGTCCCTCCACCTGCCCGATAACTGATGAACTGATCAACAGAATAACCAAAATATATTTCATAACGCCTCTTTCCATTTAATTGCGAACCAATGTGAGTATATAAACAGCGCCGTCGCATAGATCGTCATAGGCAATTTGCTCGCCGGATGGAGACCAACTAGGATTCATCTCCAGCTGCGCATCTGTGGAGGTCAGAACTTGTTTCTCCGAGCCATCGGCTTTGATGACATAAAGATCAGAGGCCGTATAGTCATGCCCGTCGTCGCGCGTAACCATATAGACCAGATACTCTCCATCCGGCGACCATTGCGGGCGATGGCCTTCACCGAGTTCCATATATCCGGCGCCGTCGACGTTCATTACACACATGGGACCGCCCATGATTTCAAATGCAATGCGGCTGCCGTCGCTCGAGGTAGTCAAATTGATCACCCGCTTGTCCGATAATTTTTGTGTTGCCACGGCCGCAGAGGTGTTGTATAAATTCAGTTGGTCGTTATTGACGTATGCCAGGTTTTGCGGCGCCTGTTTTTTTAAAGCCGCCAGAGTCAGGCCGGTTTCCCACGATTGCAGCTTGTCGGCATGTACAGCATATACGCGACTGTTGTCATAACTCCAAACCGGCAACCCCAGTGAGCGCGTTTGATAGCCGAATAACAGCCGTGCGGTTTGCTTTTCGACATCGAAGAGCTTGATAGCATTATACCGACGCGAATTTTCGAACTTGGCTACACGCGCCAGCAGCGTTTTGCCATCCTGTGACCAGGACATGCCGTAACCTGCTGCCGGCTCATCAGAGAGCTGTCGCAGTTGTCTATTCTGGATATGCAGCACCCAGATGCCGCGATACTGTTCTCCGGTACAGGCGATGTATTGTCCATCTGTTGACCAAATCGGTCGCATAAATGATTGCTGTTCATCACCCATTACTTTGCTGGGACTACCGGATATCTTGAAGGCCGCTTGCAGGAGAGTACCAAATCCCAATAGCAGTAATACGATTTTTTTCACCATAAAACGCTCCTAAAAAACATGTGAATTAGAATTTTAACCATCTGCTCGACAAAAAGCAAGCACTTTCTCCTTTTAATAACGGATAAAACTGCTTACATTATGCATAATGTGGTTATTCTCACAATATTGGCACTGAAATAAATTTCATTCAGCAAGCTTTCTATTTCAAGTGATAAAACAGGTCGGTCATGCATCTGACAAAACAGAAAATAAAACAAGCCATCCCCAGAATGCAAAAAGTGCACATACTGGTCATGGGTGATCTCATGCTGGATGAATTTATCTGGGGCAAGGTGCATCGTATTTCCCCGGAAGCGCCGGTTCCGGTAGTGCACATCACCAAAGAATCAGCCTATCCCGGTGGTGCAGCCAACGTCGCACGCAACCTGGCTGATTTCGGCATTGGCTCCATCATGTGCGGTCTAATCGGACGCGATAGTCAGGCAAAGAAATTGGCGCATCTGCTCAATCAGGCCCGGATTTCCACCAAAGGCATCATCACCTCCGCGCAGGCGCCTACGATTGTCAAAACGCGCATCATTGCCATGCACCAGCAGGTGGTGCGGGTGGATCGCGAGGTTCATCAGCCTTTGCATAAAAAAGATCTGCAGCGGCTATTGCCGCTTTTGCGCAGAACCATTCCACAAATCGATGCGATCATTATAGAAGATTACGGCAAGGGGTTTATCACGCAATCCCTGGTGAACGAGATTGTGGTGCTGGCGCAAAAGCACAATAAAATCATCACCGTGGATCCCAATCCGCAGAATCCGCTGGATTGGTCCGGCGTTACTCTGGTCAAGCCCAATCGACAGGAAGCGTTCGCCGCCACCGGCCTGCCCTTTTCAGAAGACCCGGAACAGCTGCGCAAGGCCGGCGAACTGTTATTGAAAAAATGGCGCATCCCCAATCTGTTAATTACCCTGGGCGAAGACGGCATGATCCTGTTTCATCCCCCGGCCAGACCGTATCATTCGCCGACCAAAGCGCGCGAAGTGTTTGACGTATCCGGCGCCGGCGACACAGCTATCGCATTTTTTACCGCTGCGCTGGCAGCCGGATTCAATGCAGCTGAATCAGCATTCATAGCCAACCACGCCGCCGGTGTTGTGGTCGGCAAATTGGGTACAGCCACCGTGTCGCCGCTGGAGCTGGAACGGAGCTTGCTGGAAAATGACTAGGCCGGCTGTTTTCTTTGATCGCGACAACACCCTGATCGAGGATGTGCCGTATCTGGGCGATCCGGCGCAGGTGCGATTGTTGCCATTTGTCCGTGAAACGCTGGCGCGGCTGGCAGAACATGGATTCAGCCTGTTTGTCGTCTCCAATCAATCAGGCGTGGGCCGCGGTATGATCACCATGGATCAAGTCACAGCGGTCAATGAAGAAATGGTTCGGCAATTGGGCGCGCCTTTTTTTACGGCGATATATAATTGCTATGAGGATCCCAATACCACTGAAGCCGGTTGTCGCAAGCCCTCCCCGGCCATGGTCCTGTTAGCGGCCCAGGAGCATTCACTGGATTTGCAGCGCTCCTTTTTTGTCGGTGACCGGTTAGCGGACATCCAATGCGGTAAAAATGCCGGCTGCCGAACGATTCTATTGAGACTGCGCGCTCATGTCGAAGGATTGGAACAGGCCATGCGATCTGCGGACTATGTTGCCTCATGTCTGCCGGATGTTGCGGAATGGATTATTCGCAAATACGAACTGACTTGATTTTTATAACTGTTTTCATTATCATATAACAACATACAAGGAGATGACTTATGCAAAAAAATGATGTTTATCGATGTGAAAAGTGCGGCAACATCGTCGAAGTTGTATCCGTCGGCGGCGGCACCTTGGTATGTTGTGGTCAACCCATGACGCTGCAAAAAGAAAATACCACAGACGCCGCAGTGGAAAAACATGTGCCGGTGGTAGAGAAAAAAGACGGCCACGTCAAGGTCACCGTCGGCAGCGTCCTCCACCCCATGCTGGAGAATCATTACATTCAACTGATCGAAGTGGTTACAGCAAGCCGGGTTTATCGAAAATATCTGAAACCGGGTGAAGAGCCTGTTGCAGAATTCAGCGTCAGCGAAGAAATTGTTTCCGTGCGCGAGTACTGCAATCTGCACGGTTTGTGGGCAAAAAAATAACGCAACATCATCAAGCGCCGCAACAGGCGCTTGAACTTTTACAGATAGGATTTTCCCTCACCTGTTCGGGAGGCACTATGAAGCGTCTGCTTTGTTTACTTTTCATGCTCTCCTTTTCCTCATTATCCAGCCAGAGCCTGCCGTTTGGCGATGCTCTTAAAGGAAAATTCAAATATTCCGATTTTGAAAAACCGGAGGCCTGCGCCAGCTGTCACACGGATATTTATCAGCAATGGACGCAAGCCATGATGTCGCAATCCTATATTCATCACTGGGATGAGATTGAATATTTCGACCTGGCCGTGGCGCATGCGGAAAAAGTGCCGTCGCTCAAGGGACCGGTGGACGGTTGCAACGGTTGCCATGCACCGCTGGCTTTTATGGCCGGCGATGTGACGCCGCCGCGACCGGAAGCAAACTCCCGCGCCAATGAAGGCGTCAGTTGCGAGGTGTGCCATACCATTAAAGGCATCGGCAGTGAACCGCCTTTCAATTTCAGCTACCAACCCTTGCCGGGGCGGGTCAAATTCGGACCCAAGCCCGGCATGGAATCACCACATCACGACACCCAGGCTCTGGATATTTTTGAAAAAACCGAGTTTTGCGGCAACTGTCACAATGAAAAAAATCCGTTCGGCATATGGGTCAAATCCACACAATTGGAATGGAAAGAAGGTCCCTATGCCAAAGAGGGTGTTCCGTGCATGCAGTGCCATATGCCGAAAGCATGGAGCAAAAACGCCGTTATGTCTGAAGAGAGCATGGTGGCGCAACATCTGTTTCACGGTGCGCACGATAACGGCAAAATCGCCAGCTCAGTCGAGCTGCGCATGCATCCGGAGGAACGCGAAGTTAATTATGACGGCGTGGTCACGCTCAAGGTGCAGCTGTTCAGCGCCAAACCGGGGCATAAATTTCCTACCGGATCGGTGGAAGACCGCATTCTCTGGCTACATGTCACGGCGGTCGATGCGAATGGCAAAGAGCATCATCTGGCTGTGGATAAGAAAGGATTCAGCGGCGAAGAGTACACCATTGCAGCTGATGCCCTGGCTTATCAGGACATGGGCGTACCCAAGGGCGTGGTAAATTTTAACGGCGTGCAACGGGACGGCGTGCCGGTCGGCGATCGCATTTTTCGCATGCCCTATTTTGATCCTGAGGGCCGCATGACCATTATGCAGTGGAACACGAAATCCCTGGGCGTGGATTATCGTTTGGCGCCGCGCGAAACCAAAATCGAGACATTCACCTGGCAGCTGCCGGAAGACATTCCCCCGGGTAAAATCAAATTCAAAGCGGTGTTGAACTATCAAAAGCTGGTCAAGCCGGTGGCTGACTTTTTAAAAGTGCCGGCAGATGAGAGCGAGGTCGTTCCGGTTAACAGCGCCGAGACCTGGGTGGAGGTTATCGAATAATAATGTGCCGCGATTGTCCAAAATAAAAAAGGTATTACTTTAGGAGATGTCCTATGAGTAAAAAAGTAATCTCGACAATGATTCTATTCGTTCTCTGTTTCATCTTTACCGAATCATCAGCCATACCCGCTTTTGCGCGGCGATACAACATTTCCTGCAACACCTGTCACGCGCCCATGCCCAAACTGAAACCGTACGGCGCCGAATTCGCCGGCAACGGATTCATCATGAAGGAAAACGAAAAAGATCGCGATTATGTCATTGCCGGAGACGATCTGCTGCGCCTGAATAAAACCTTTCCCGTTGCCGTTCGTTTTGATGCCTATGCGGTTGCGGACGCGGAAGATCCCAAGACCGATTTGCAAGCACCCTGGGGTTTAAAACTGTTGTCCGGCGGCGCCCTTTATAAAAACATCGGCTACTATTTTTATTTTTTCATGAGCGAACGCGGCGAGGTGGCCGGCATCGAGGATGCCTATGTGCACTTTGACAATGTGGCCGGCAGTAATCTGGACATCATGGTCGGTCAGTTCCAAACCAGCGATCCGTTGATGAAGCGAGAACTGCGGCTCACCTTCGAAGATTATCAACCCTACAAATACAAACCGGGATTATCCAGCATTGACCTCACCTATGATCGCGGCCTCATGCTGGTCTACGGCATAGATCAAACCGCTACCGATTTGGTGATGAGTCTCAGCAACGGCAACGGCAAGGGTTTGGCAGACGATGAAACAAAAAAATTCGATAACGACAGCGATAAAAATATCGGGCTGAGATTTCTGCAGGGCATCGGCGACAACATTTCTATCGGCGGTTTTTATTACACCGGCAAGGAACGACTCAATGCCAAGACCAACAAGGTACAATATATCGGTCCTGACATCAATTTGCTTTTAGGACCATTAGAAATTACTGCGCAATATCTGCAGCGCACCGACAGCAATCCGTTTATGACCGATCAAGGAGAGGTGAAAACAAAAGCAACGATCGTTGAAGCGATTTACGCACCGCAAAAAGACCGTTCCCGCGTCTATTTCACCGCACTCTATAACGACATCAAGCAGGAGGAATCGGTTTATCAAACCTTCACCCTGGCGGCCACCTACCTCCTGGCCCGTAATCTGCGCGCCACCTGTGAGGTGACCCGGGACCTGTACAAGGATCAGAACCGGTTGGTGCTGGGCATTGTAACCGGATTCTGATATGCTTGTAAAATCCCGGGATTGCGTTTCAAGCCATCCCGGGATGTGCAAAAAGAGCATTCGCCTATAGACCACATCAAAACAAAAAAAGCTCATCTTGATTTCCCCTGATCCTGTGATCCCACCTGTACACGACAAGGCAGAAACATTCAATTGTGTTATCCTCAATCATACTTTATATTTAGCAGCTGAAACCCGTAAGAAGGACGACCTTTTCCTGCTGTAAATAAGAATATTCTCTTGATATTGATCTTATGGTTTGTTATCTTTTTGCATCATGTGGGTCTTGCCTTTTTTGCATCACAGTTGATATTGAATTCAGCCTCACACCGGCATAATGCCGACCTATGAGCGGCGATGATTTTGCAACATTCTGCCGGTTCTTCTACAGGAAGAAAAAAGTGAAGAAATCATGTATCAAGCTGTTCCAAAGTCTTTGGCGTGAAAAGTGGAAACATGCATGGGAAGTTGTTGAATGGCCTTTCCTGGTGGCGTTGGCGCTATTTACCATTGTCTGCGGCGTGATCGGCTTTGCCGCCTATTTTTCACATCGTCCGGAAGCGCACTCGCTTGCCGATTACCTGTACATGACCCTGCAGTTGTTCACCATTCAATCCGGATCATTGGCAGGCGATAAAACCTGGTATCTCGAATTCGCCCGATTTATGGCGCCATTGCTTTCCGGCTATGCGGCGTTACAGGCGCTGCTGGTTATCTTTCATCGGCAAATCCTGCTCATCCGCCTGGCGATCATCAAAAACCACATTATCATCTGCGGCCTGGGACGCAAGGGCTATATGCTGGCTGCGGATTTCTGGAGCAAAGGCTATGATGTGGCGATCATCGAGTTGGATGAACACAACACCTATATTCCCATAGCGCGCGCTGCCGGCATGCCGGTGCTCACCGGCAATGCGGCCGATGCGCTGATTCTGCAGCAAGCTCGTCTGTTAAACGCCGAAAAAGTGATTTGTGTTTGTGGGGATGACGGCGTCAATGCGGAAATTGCCATGATGACGCAGATTTTATGGCAAAAGCAGACCCGCCGCACCTTGCAGTGCTTTGTCCATATCGTCGAACCCGCCGTGTGGAATTTGCTGCACGGTCGCAAGTTCGCATTTGATTCGACCTCGCTGCATATGGAGTTTTTTAATATATATGATTGGGGCGCTAAACGCATTTTGGAAAAATATCCGGCTTTTGCTTCACATGACTCCACACAGACTCCATCCCATCTGTTAATTGTCGGTCTGGGAAAATTCGGCGCCAGTTTGTTGATTCATATAGCCCGTGCCTGGTTCTGGCAAATTCGCGACAATCCCAAAGCCAAAAAGCTGCATATTACCGTCATCGATAAAATGGCTGTTGCCAAAGTACAACGACTGCTGCAACAATATCCCCGGCTGCAGGACGCCTGCCGATTGCACCCGATCGAGACGGACATACGCTGGTTCGATGCCCAATCACCGGGCAACAAAATTCTGTTTGCTAAAAAAAATCCTGTTCAAAAAGTTTATATTTGTCTGGATAACGACTCGCTGGCTTTGCACAGTGCCGGCGTGCTGCAAAACCTGTTGACCAATCGACAAACGCCCATCATTATCCGCATGGCGGTGCAAACAGGATTGGCTGCGTTGCTGACCGCCGGCCGGCAGGATTCGACCGATGTTCTGCACGTTTTTCATTTGCTGAATGAAACCTGCCACGTGGAAGCTCTGCAGGATCACATCGACGTTTTGGCGCAAACCATACATGAGGGCTACCTCCAACATGGTCGCAGCCAGGGCGCGTTCTCGACCGACCTGCCGGCGCAAAAGCCGTGGAACGAACTGGCAAGAGAGTTGCAGGACTCGAACCGCGATCAGGCGCATCATCTGCCGAAAAAATTGCATAAAATCGGTTACCGGCTCAAACCCTTATGCGATTGGCAGGCGGATCGCGACATGTTCAGCCCTGAACAGGTGGAGGCCCTGGCGGAAATGGAACATAACAGATGGCTCGCCGAGCGTTTGTCAGCAGGCTGGCGACTCGGTCCTAATGATTTGTCCGCTAAAACCAATCCGCATATAAAACCCTGGCCGGAATTGGATGAAGCGACCAAAGAGTTCGATCGCAATGCGGTTCGATTAATCCCCATGTTGCTGGCGAAAATCGATTTGCAAATATATGCATGCAAAAAAAATCCTGAAATAAAAATTTCCGGAGGCTGCCGATGAAAAGCCCAAAAATCCCTGTCGCGCAACACATACAGGATGTCGAACGATTTGCGCAAAAAAGAGAACAGTACGTCAAATTTGCCGAATGGCTGAAGGAGATTCTCGAAAAGGCCGGGGTTCGTTATGCCCCTTTGAGCATCGTGCAGGCCCGGGCCAAAACCGTTTCCAGCTTTGCGGAAAAAATTATCCGTAAGGACAAGTATTCCGATCCGCTGAAGGAAGTCACTGATCTGTGCGGCGCCCGCATTGTCGTCCATTTTCAGAGCCAGGTGCTCAAAATCTGCGAATTCATCAAAAATAATTTTATCATAGATGAAGCCAACAGCATCGACGTCAGTTCCAAATTAAAGGAAGGCGAGTTCGGCTACCTCTCCATTCATTACATCGTCATCCCGCGAGAGGGCAGCATTCTGGACAAGACGGTGCCCGGTGATTTTTTAAATCTCAAAGCGGAAATTCAGGTGCGCACCCTTTTGCAGCACGCCTGGGCCGACATCAGCCATGATCGTATTTACAAATCCAATTTTACCGTGCCCAAGCGATGGAAGCGGGAAAGTGCACGTCTGGCTGCGGTGTTGGAAAAAGCGGATGACGCCTTTGCCGGCATGTCGGAAACTCTGGATGCATACACAACCAATTACAGCGTGCTGCTTGGCGAGGATAAACTGAATGCAGAAATTCAAACATTGACGACGTTGTTACGCGTCGACCCGGAACAGAAAAATCAGTCAAGGCATGCGCTGAAACTGGGCAAAGCCCTGGCGGCCAAAGGAGACTGGCCGGCGGTGGTGAATCTGCTGCTGGAATACCTACCCGCACCCGCGTCGCAAGAGTTGTTGGTCGACTATGCTTATGCGTTGTGTCAAACCAACAAACAGAAGATTCTGCAACCCGATTTTGTCAAAGGGCAGAAACAATTGCAGAAATGCGCAGAATCGGACTTGCCAATACAAGCGGTGACCAGGGATGAAGCGTTGGAAGCGATGCGTCTCCAGGCGCGCGCCTGGCATTTGTCAGGACTGACCTGGAGTTGGATCAAGGGCAAAGAGAAGAACGCTAAAAACGCATTTCAACGCGCCTATGAAATCACGCCGACCAATCCCTACTATTTTTTAAAATTTCTCGAATATGAAATCAGGGGGCGAAAAGATCTGGCTTTTCTGGTCATGCTCAAACCGGGCATCCTGGAAGCGATTCATGTCTGTCGCAATCATATCGACATAGGCATTGAAGTCATCAATGCCTATCTGGCCACAGCCAAAGCGTATTTTATTCTTTCCATGGCTGATGAGTGTCTCAATGCCTATGCCAAGGCCATCGACATCCTGTTGAACAGCGAATCCTGTTGCCTGTTGCCGGAGAAACTGGATGAGGAACTGCGATCACTGGAAAACCTGGCCGGAGTTAACAGAGAGTTGTACGAGCTGTGTTTTCAATTGTTGCATCTGCTGAGATGGCGAAAATTTTCCGCTGAGGATTCTAAAAAACTGGTTGCCAAAAAGCGGCTCTATCAAAAATGCTGGCCGGAGCCGGTGCTGATCATTGCCGGCGGCGCTGAACTCATGAGTTTGCCGGCTGCACAGCATTACCATGAACTCTTGTACGAAGCACTGGTTTATTTTCGCGGAACAGTGATCAGCGGCGGCACCACCTCCGGCATACCCGGCGAGGTGGGCATTGCCGCAAACGATTTGGCGGACCGGAATCGCAAAGAGTTCACTCTGGTTGGTTATCTGCCCAAAAAGCTGCCGTCAGATGCCCAGGTCTGCAAGTATTACGATCACTGTGTGCATACAAACGCTAAAGGATTCAGCGCCAGGGAATTGATCGCCTATTGGACGGATCTGTTAGTGTGCGGCGTCCAGCCGTGCAAGATGCTGGTTTTGGGCATAAACGGCGGACGCATCGCGAATTTGGAGTATCGCCTGGCGCTGGCTTTTGGCGCCGTGGTGGGACTGGTGCAAAACAGCGGCCGCGCCGCTGCCGAATTATTGGCTGACCCGGACTGGAAAAATCATCCCCATATGATCGTGCTGGCAGATAATGGTAAAATCATCTGGGCTTTTACCCATCAATATCAATCCGTTCAGTTAACGGAAAAGCAGATCAATCAGTTGGCCCCGCAGGCGCACGAGTATTACCGGCAAAAACGCATCGAGCAAAAAAACACCAGCGACAAAGCCATGCTGCCGTGGGATAAATTGCCGGACACATTGATCGCCTCCAACAAAGAGCAGATCAGATTTATCGAAAAAACAATTGAGAAAATCGGCCTGAGCATCAGACCTAACAGCAAACCGAAAGCCTATTCGTTCAGCAAAGAACAAAAAGACTTGCTGGCCGAGCTGGAACATGCGCGCTGGTGCGTGGAGCGCAGCCTGGACGGGTGGCAGTACGGTCCGATCAAGGATGTGGACAATAAAATCAATCCCTCCCTGGTTCCCTGGGACAAACTGCCGGACGAAATAAAGGCCTATGATGAAGAAGCGGTTTTTCATTTTCAGGAGATATTAAACAAAGCCGGGTTCGAAATATTTGAACCGGTGGAGAAAAAATGAACAAATACCCCGGCGCCGCCGTCCGCGCGATCATTGTGGATTCCGAGGGACGGATACTCTTTCTCAAAAGACAAAACACCCGCTACTCTGACGGCCAATGGTGTTTGCCCGGCGGCAAGGTCGAGTTCGGACAAACCGTGGAAGAAGCGGTTGTCAAAGAGGTGGCGGAAGAGACTTCGCTCCGTTGTACGGAATGCCGGTTTCTGTTTTACATGGACAGCTTGCCGAATATCGAAAATGAAAACCATTTCATCAATTTTTATTTTGCCTGCCGCACCTCCGGAGAAATATTCCTGAACGACGAATCTGCGGCTTTTATCTGGTTAAAAGCGGAGGAGATGGGAGAGTATGATATGGCGTTTGGGATGCGGGAGGCGGTGGAAAGAGCGATGCAGTTTGCCCAATAAATCCCGGCCTTGACCGGGTGTGCGCTTACCTGGCATACATATTTGTAAACAGAATTCTTAGAGTTTGCTTGAGGAGCAACCGTAATAATGATCAGGGGAAACCGTATATTTTTTAAAGGAAAAAATAAATTTTGACCGGCCTTTCAAGAAATTAAGATAGCTGGGCATATTAAAAACACAAGGGAACCGATCATGTCGCATTATACTGAATCCATTCTCGTAACCGGCGATGTCGTAAAGGATATCTTTATTTACAAGGGAGATCGAATAACTCCATCCGATTCTGGTAAAGTGCGGCCGTATTTCAGTGCAGAACTCGGCGGCGCAATGAATTTATTTAAAATAATTGACTCAACAGTCGCACCGGGACAAGCACAATTTGCGTTTGATAGACTGTCACCTGAAGAGTTAAATGAATTTCCGCCAGAACTTACGGTCCACACGCTGTGGAAATTGCAGGAAGGCGGCCTAAAAAGAGAATATGAAGAAACCGGAAAGAAGGACAAACCGCCCAAGGTATGGCGGGTTGCGGAGGCTCTGGGATATGCCCCCAGTCCAAAAGGCAAGATAGACAGGATTGCATTGAAACAACTTGCATCAGATCAGGCCCCTCCTGTCGTCCTGGCGATTGATGATGCCGGTATCGGCTTTCGTTCAGCCAGAATGAAAACCAAACAACTCTGGCCACAGGCAGTTCAGCGTACGGATCCAAAGCAGCCGAAATGGATAATAATGAAGATGTCTCATCCAGTGGCCCAGGGCGACCTGTGGCGGGAGCTCGTACATTTCGAGAATGGCAATCTATTCAAACGGCGAGAAAATCTGATCGTGATAACCTCAGCAAAGGAACTCCGTGCTGCAGGGATGGCAATCAGTCGTGGTTATAGTTGGGAGCGAACGCTTTCTGAATTATCGTCAGAACTTTTAGAAAATACAATTTTTCGGCCTTTGCTGTTATGTACCAGATACTTGATCATCAATCTTGGTTGTAACGGCGCCATTTTATTCGACAACGATGGTTCGCAAAATGACAAGGACCTAGTTGATAACTGCGAGTTGATCTACGATCCTGCCATGGCTGAAGGACAGTGGAAGCATATCATGCAAGATTCAGTATGTCCAGTATATGGGGTGATGAACACTTTTACGGCCGCTGTTGCCGTTCACCTGTTAGCCGTTCATCGTGACGAATGCAAAGCTTCCACCTCGCCGGCCAAACCGCTGGAAAAAATATCAGAAGGCATCAAACGAGGTTTGACTGGCATTCGAATTTTACGCCTTTGCGGGCATGGTACCCAAGATGAAATCCCGCATTTCCCTTATGTGCCATTAGCTGGAGTTTTACGTCCACTCGCGTGGCTCATGGATCCCAGTGAATTAAATAATGATAAGTGCTTCCGTGCACCCAGTCCATTAGTCTTTAACGGGAATTCCAGTGGAAATCCACCAACAACAGCTGATGATGAGCGCAAACACGCTTTCGACGAGGCACGCGGCGCAACTCGAAGAATAGCAGAAAAGGGTTACCAGGTCATAAAAATGTCCGAGGAATTCCGTCTTCATCCCGCAACGTGGACACTGGTATCACATGCCGAAACGCACTTTTCACTCAAACAGCCTTTGATCGGCTTGGCGCACTGTTATGCGCTATATGGTGATTCGGCACTATCTCATATTCCGCATGCCCGCTTTGGGGATTTATTGTCTGTCGACCGTTCTGAAATAGAAATATTGCGCAGTTTACGGCACATGATTGAGACGTTTAAAAACAATGAAAACGCCAAACGACCCCTTTGCCTTGCGGCATTTGGTCCTCCTGGCGCAGGGAAATCCTTTGGCATCATCCAGATCGCCAATGACGTTCTTGGTCAAAATGGTCAAAAAGCCGAAATTTTAGAGTTTAATCTTTCTCAATATAACGATCCAACTTTACTTATCGGCGCCTTTCATCAGATACGGGACAAAGTGCTTCAGGGTCATCTTCCGGTCGTTTTCTGGGATGAATTCGATTCTCAAAACTACAAATGGCTGCAGTTTCTGCTCTCTCCTATGCAGGATGGGACATTTCAATCTGATCAGCTTACACATCCACTGGGCAAGTGCATTTTTGTTTTTGCAGGAGCCACGAGTTGGGATTTTGAGCATTTTGGTCCGGTTCCACAAGTCAAAGTGGGATCCGAGGAGTGGCAAAAACGGCAAGCTATGTATAATAAGTATCCAGACGTTAAAAAAAATGATCAACTACTCGAAGCTGATTTTCGACTTAAAAAAGGACCTGACTTTATTTCACGACTCGACGGGCATATCGATGTACTCGGGCCGAATCCCCGTAAGCTTTATGACTTTTCCACATTTTCCTGGACAAAGACGGATCCAACAGATTTGACTTGGCCGGTCCGGCGCGCCATTCTGCTGCGGCACTTTCTTGGGCTCAAGGATAACGTAACACTAGAAATAGACCGTGATCTTTTACGGGCATTTCTTATGGTACCTTGCTATATTAATGGAGCAAGATCAATGGAAAAAATATGCCGACCGCTGGCAGGAACTCCCAAACCACACCGGCGCGCCTATCTTCCCCCACCGCAGGTGCTCCATCAACATCTCGAAAGTAGCGCTTGTTTTGATTCCATTTGTTCAGGCAACCGACTTTTTCATGATCCCCAAAAACTCTGGTTGGTTGCCGCAGCAATCAAAGAGAACTACGAACGGCTCGCTGCTAAAAATGAAAACAAGCAACGTCGGGAACTCAACAAAAAGAAAGATATGGAAAACGCACTCGAGTTGGATGATGCCTGGTTTCGAGCAACAAATCTCGCAGCCGCTGCCCGAATGCCGGAGGTACTTGTTCTGGCCGGTCTTCAATTGGAAAAAGGCAAATACAAAAATTCGGATGAGCGCACGCTGATAAATTCACATATAATGCATCCGCATCACTTGCACAATATGGCAAGAGAAGAACATAATTTATGGATGACCTTCCACCTTGATAATAATTGGGGTTATATTGATTCAAAGACACTCTCCAAGCTCTCCGATGATGATCGAAAAAAAGAAATCAAACGCTTAAAAAATGAAGAACGACTGCACACTCTGCTGATTCCGTTTGATGATTTGCCGGAAGAGGAAAAGAAAAAAGATTTTGAAACTATCTCGCATTATCAGGAAATCGCCGACTTGATTGAATATAAAATAACCTTCATAAAATGGGATGGCTGAGATATGAACAGAGAAACAGCGCCCAGGGGTATTTACTTATGCTCGCTCACGGCAAATGGTGCTAGCAGTAGATACCAGGGGATTCTCAGACTTGTTCTCCTCAAATGACGCAAAGACTTGAATCAATCGCCGGTAACGCAGGGGATACCCATCATACCAAAGAGCGGTACAAGCATAAATACCGCCTGGCAAAAGGCGGAAAAGGAACAATGATGATACAATACAGAATCTTTATCAGCTATTCCCATGACGATCATCAATGGGTGAACGACCTCGTGGCTATTCTGCAAAAGAAAACATGGATCATACCGGTTCTGGACAGGGATTTTGCACCGGGAAGAGGTTTTCACGATCAAATCAAACGGTACATTGCCCATGCGCATATTTTCATGCCCATCATCACCGAAGCCTCCAGTCAGAGAGGATGGGTGCACCAGGAAATCGGTTACGCCATGGCACTGAATATTCCCGTCCTCCCTGTAGCCATAGGTAAAGAACCGGGAGAGATGCTGTATGGTTTGCAGGCCATCATGCTCAAGCCGGAAAACATCGGCAATGAATGGGAAAATGCTCTGGACAAGCGATTGGCGGAAAAAGAAATCGGCAGCCTGCTGAAAAGAAACGAACATGAGATGCTGCCGCTGTATGAACGCGCCGAATTCCAAGAAGATCGCACCATGATGATGGTCCAATATGCGACTGCTGTTCGACAATTGGACAGGTATGGCATGGTTAGACAAAAAGGTGCGCTCTCCTCCTTTCACATCCCGGACAGGCCAATCAGTGATCCCATCTGGGAGCTTCGCTATCAGGAAAAATACGATGATCTCCATACCTGTGCTCCAAAACACGAAAAAAAACGACCCCGGCAATTCCTGTATAAATGGTTATTGCAGGAACGTCTCCTGTTACAGGAACATGCGTTTGAAGAAGGTTGCCGGTTAATCATCGATCCGACTATAAAACTCTCAATGTATTCCAATGAAGCGATGATTTCGCGGCTGGATGTTCTGCAAAAATTCATTGCAAGCTTTCCAAAAGACAAGAGCTTGGAAATCGTGCTCGATTCCAATATGGAAAAAAAATACAATCTTACCATTATCGGCGACTGGTTCGTTGCTGAAGCGGTGAACGCCGCACCAAAAGGAGGCTATATACAAACCATTTTCACACGACATGCACCCACCATTCAAAAATATATAGACGATTTTAACCGTGAATTCGACGCACTCTTTGAAGAGCAGAATCAACCGGATTCGAGAAACTATGCCGTAAATAAAATTCGAGAAAGAAAAAAAGAATTCGAAGAACTGATCGCTCAAAAAAAGCAGGAAATTCAATCATTATAACCGCTCGATGCATCTAGCGGATTCGTTCATTAGGCGGGATAGTAACACTGTTTCATTTTTATCATTCTAGCTGCTTCGCGGCCAAAACCGCATCGATTTCACTCACGACCTCTTTGAGCTTTTCAATGGCTCGTATTCTGGACTCTTCAGGCCGCCAACCGCTCGAATTTAGCAGTTCGGAGAATTCCTGATCAAAAAGATCAATTTTCGCTTGCATGCTGGGTGCATGGGTGGTAAACAGGGTCTGCCGATACCCCGCGCCAGGCGTAGGAGTTATGGACTCGGCATAAAACCAATCACCCAGAATGGTAACACTTTCATTCACGACGCCCTCATGATAAAAGGCAAACTAATATTGTTCATCATCATCAAGCGAAGAAAGAAAATCGATCAAAATGCGAGATCTAGCACGACGGGCAACAGGACCATAAAAACTAAATGTCTCACGGGGATCAATAATAATTTTAAAACCTGAGTTGACTGCGTGAAATCCGAGCGCCAAACGCTCAGCGAGAAGGCGTTTTGAGCAAAATTCTCTTATATATATTGGGCCACAGCTCTCTTGCCCCAGGCGATCGGCAAAACGGGAATTTGCATAGCTACCGCATAGCCGATCTCTTGATGCACCCAGCCGTGATCGCTGGATGCCGGAGTAATGATGGGCATGACCACATGAGCATGCGCGATAAATCTTTTAATTTGGTCATGGAATCCCTGACCTGCGGCAAAATCTTCATCCCAAAGAGGCGCCAAACCCAGGTTCTGAATTACCGCACAAATTTTCTCAGCCAATGCTTTATCTTGATGAGAATAGCTGATATACTTCAGTTCATCACTCCTGATAAAGGTATAGAATGTTACCTTTAAAAACAACAGTTTTCCATACTCCCTTCCGGTTTCGTTTCCTTAGGAAAATATGAAAAGGTCACTCCATTCTATACAGATCAGAAGAGACTCTCTATTCCATCTTTAATATACCCCCCACAATCCCCTCTGCCGTTTTCTCCAACCGTTTCTTGGCCTCGGCCAAATCCTGATTGCTCTGTAATTTTTCCGCCACCCAGTGCAATCTGTTCAAATTGGCAAAAATGAGTTTGTACAAAGGGATCGAAAGAGAGCGGCTGCCCCATACCACCTCGGTCTTTAAAAACTGACTGAACGCCTGGCTCAATTTCCCGTACAACGAAAGCGTGTGCTGCGGGATATCGTTGATTTCGCTGCCGTCCAATTGCACCAATTTGCCGAGAAACTGTTCGATGGCCGGATGCGGATAACCGGTCTGGAAAAACCGGATCATGGCATCATCCACCGCGCCGCGCAGTTCACACAGCTCGCCGCTGAGACACAGATAGAGCAATTCAATGGCCTGTTTGAAATGATCCAGACCAAAATGCCGGGCGGTGAGAAATCCCGGCCGCTGATCGTCGTGCCACGCCGCCTGAAACACATGCCGTCCCAGTTTGTAGAGGATTTTATCGATTTTGTAAGAATCACCCGATTCTCCCCCGCCGGATATGGCTCCGGCTGCCTGGCGGAACTGCGACAACCGCAGCGCATACTCTTCATGCCCCATGTGCATATATTTCACAAATCGTTCGTCGGTCATGGGAAAACCCGGACTGAGATACAGATCTTCAACAATCAGAGAATATTCCGACCAATAATCAGAATCCTGCCTGAAAAGATAATATACCGGCAGACCATGATCCAGTCGACGAATGTCCAGATGGATGTCATAACTGACGTCGCGCAGCGCTTCACGCAAACTCTTTTGATCGGATAAAGTTGCCTTGCTGTCGCCCCAATAACTCTTGATGTGCATGGGTTCGTTGAGTATGGCGGTCATGCGTTCCAGCATGTGCAACGATCCGCCCTTTTCCTCCAACTGCAGGCGCAAATCGTCATAGCCGGACAGGCGGCTTGTCAGCGGCGCAAGAATCTCTTCAGCCTTTCTGTCATCTCCCCGCCGATATCGCACAGAATCGTAGCCGTCGATGCCGGAGTAGTCATACTCCCGACTTTTTTTTTCAACCATTCCATCATATTTCATCATTCATTCCTTTCATCAAGAGTTGGCGCTCTTGTTGATCCATTTGGCGCGTTCCTGAATGCAAGAGGCCACGTACAGTCCGATCTGGCCGGCCACGGACACATAATCCTGCAGGTCTTGTTGTTTTATGCAGATGACCTTGTCCACCCGTTCTTCGAAACCGGTCTGGCCCTGCACGCCCAACGCCACCAGCGTGGTGTGCAATTTGCCCTTCATCTCTTTGTACAGACTTTCAAAAACCGATTCGACCTCCTGTTTGCCGGTTTTGGGTCCACGGAACGATTGATTCCATGCGCAATCGGTGATCAGAATAAAATAGATCATTCTATTTCGTGCGATCTTGCGCGCCTCCTGCATCATAAAGGCGATAGAAAGCGCATCGGATTGCGCGCCGGTTCCGCTCTCCGGCAAAGTGATCAATGCGCGCACCGCGTCTTTGCGGCCAACGGCCGGCGTCTTGTGCGGATGATGCATCCACTGCACCAAAGGTCCGCTCAAACCGTCCCGTATGCTGCCGCTGTGGTAGAGTCCAGCCAGCACTTCAATCTCGGTGCGCGCCGTTGAACTGAGCCAAGCCGAGGCCAGCACTTTCAGCATACGCATCTGCAACTGATTCAAAGAACCGGAACCATCGCAGGCCAATAACAACACCGGACGACCGCGGCGATCAGCTTTATCCACAGAGCGGTAGCGCTTGAATATGGCGGACGAAAATTCCGCCATGGCCAACCGGGAGACGTCCAGCGAGCCGCTGGTGCGCCATCGTTCCATCATCGGCACGCGCTCAATATTGGGATACAAAGAGCGTTGCATGGCCTTGGCCAGGGGGTCCGCCTCCTGCAGCAATTTTTGCAGCGCCATATAATCATCCGATAATTCGATCGGACGGTCAAAAATCTCGCCCTGTTGTTTGTTGTTATCGCCGAAATTCAAATCAACTTCGTGACCTTCTGTCGGATTGCCCTGAATGGGTCCTTCCGTAAACACCGATCGACGGGCCTGGGCCTCCAGCAGATCATAACGCATATCTTCATGCGCCTGTCCCTGACCGCCGGCTTTATTGGCGGCGTCGATAAAATCAGTTATTTTTTTTTGCAGCGACTGCGCGTTTCGTTGATGGCCCTGAGTCCCGGTATCTGCCGGCTGGGTGAAAAATTCACGCACCTGATCCGCCCACTCTTTTTGGGCAAACAGTTGCGGCGGTCGCGGTTTGTTCAACGGCGGCAACTCGTCGATGGGCGATTGCGGCGGAGAATTCTTGCGAAAGGTGTAATCGGTCGTGTCATCGGGTCCGGCAACGACCTCATCCTCATCATAATCGTGCTCCTCATCCGTCGCAGAGAGATATTTGGCAAGTCGCCCGGTCAGCGTCTTGGTCCAATTCATGCCCAGATCTAAAAGCTGCTCCGGGCGCGAATCCGCCATCTCTTTAAAAAACGGTTGGCTGGCAGCAAATGCCGTTTTCAGAATATCTGCGGTCATGGGATGCACGGGTAATTGCCGCCAATCAGGCAGCACATCGCCGTACAGTACTACGGCATTGATAATTTCCGGTACGGATGAAAACTGCAGATTTTGCTGGGCCGATGAAAAGAGCCGGTACATCTCTATGCATGATAACGGCGCATGCCGGGATAAATCCTCCAAAATGAGACGCGTTTGCACGGCAGTCGCCACGATGGTGGCCAGCGCTTTATAATCCTCATCATCGACGTCAAATATCTGGTCGTGATCGGCCGGCGAATCGAGATAACTTTTGAGCATGGTCAGCAACAACTTGTCCGAGGCATACGCCTGATACTCCAGATAAGCCGTCAGTCCCAATGCTGCCGGCACCGCCAAGGCCGAAGGATAACTGGTATAACACGGCGACAACTGCGGCTTTACTTTCGGTTGCGCCGAATTGGCAGCCGGTGCGCCGGCTGCCTGTGCTACATAATGCTGCAACTTTTTCACCATCTGATAAAATAAACGCTGGGCCGGCATACGCACCATGTAATCAAGGTTGGCCTTGAACGCGTCCCCCACCCCCGTGCCGGCCCAGTCTATTTTGCTCCGGCGTTTGCGATAGGTGTAGCTGTAACCGCTGCGATAAGAGTCGCCATAAGAAGTTTGATTCATCGTAACAACCTCTATTTCAGATAAAATTGGCTGCAATCGGATTTTGTTCGTCCATGGCCATTTGAATGCTGAACACTTTGGTCAAAATCCCGGAGATCATTTTCTGATCTTCCTTGGGCGCGTTGCCCAGCAACGTACTCAACGCGATCTGGGCGTTGTTTAGATGCGACATGGCTTTGGCCATGCGCACAAAAGAGAGATACCCATATATGGTGGGCGGCGCCACAGCATGCAAAGCGCCCTGAGCGCGGGCGTTGCGGATCTCTTGCCCCAGTTCGACTATTTTGTGCAAAAGCTCGCTGTCCTGCTTGGCTTTGCAATCTTTGCCCATGAGATGCTGCAACACCTGCACTTCCAACTCGGCGGATAAATAATCCAAAGTGACGTTGATTGAAAATCGGCGTTTTAATGCATCATCGAGCGTTACCAGCGTATGAGTGGAATCCTGTTCCGCCTGATAGTTCGAATCCGCCACCCAGGAAATGCCGGCGCCGGACACAATGCTGCCGCCCGGCAGCAAAATATCGCCCTTGGTCATCAGGTTTAAAAGTCCGCCCTGCACACTGGCAGAGTGGACGCGACCCATCTCCCGCAACCAGATAACCGGATAACAGTCATCGCGACAGGCTAATGCATCGCGCAGGGATTGCACCAGTTTGCTCTCTTCATCATAGGTGGCGCCGTCTTTTAAGGAACGCCGCATATACAATTCACCCGGCGTTTCATAGGTGGCCATTTCAATAGGATAAAGCCTGATCGGTTTGACGCTGAATCCCAGGCCTCGACAAATGGGTTCGAAATTTTCCGGACACCGGGTCAATGCTTCCAATAAAGAACTTTTAGCACTGCCGGTGGGGCCGCTGAGATGAATAAACTCGTGCGTCACAATGCCGAACACGACCACCTCGAGCGTGCATTTCTGAATATATAAGGTATTGCCGCCCGGCGCCGGTTGCACCTCGATCAAATCCATGGCGCCGGCTTTGCGGAATTCAGACTCTTTTTGAATGCGAAAAATTTGCTGACTCATGATGAATTCTCCTCTGGTATGCAAATCAGTGGCTTGCATCTAATAACAGTTTATTGTTTTCAAATCGAACGGTCAAGCTGCGACTGTTTCTGTGATTTTGTCTAAGCCAGTCGATGAACGCCTGAGCAGCCAGGTTGCGTCCATGCTCGATGATCGCTCTGGCGCCATAGGAAAGCAGGCTCGCTTCCAGCGTGTTCATCACTTTTACACCGAGCCCTTTGGCCAGATGCAGGGAATCGATCTCCAACCCGGTGCGTTCAGCGCTGGTTTTAATTGAATTCGTGATAATGCGCTCAACAATCACGGCCAACGCATCGCCGGACAGGGGTTCAAAAAGGATCGGCGTGCCGATGCGGCTGAGAAATGCACTGGAAAAGGTGCGTTTGATTTCAGTGCTTACCCGTTTTTGCACCTCGGTTTCCGAAGGATCGTTGTTAAAGCCCAAACCCTTGCGCACATTTTCATCCAGCCCGTCCGGCAGATTGATGGTAAAGGCAAAGATCAGATTGGCGCAGGAAAACATGGCGCCGCTGGCGCTTTGCGCTTCGCCGGTTTCCAGGACTTGCAGAAACAGGTCTCCCAGCGCCGAACGGACCTGCGGCACGGCATGATCGAGATCGCTGATCTCGATCACGGCGCCGATATGATGTTTGGCAGCCTGTTCCAATCTTCCGCTTTGATGCGAGCCGACAATACCCCGTCCGCTGCCCAACAGTTGCGCCGAAGCGATATAAAAATCCGGGATACTGGCTGCGTCAAAATTGATATACGGCACCTCCAGGCGTTGCGCCAGCAATACAGCGCTTTCCGATTTACCGGTGGCCGGCGTGCCCTGTGCGCAATATCTGAATGGTTGCCAAACCGGTCGTGTCAAACATTCCATTTGCAGACGACCCACCAGCTGTTCCAGGGCAGAATCCTGGGCAAATAAATGCTCTTTAAAATAATCAAGTAAATCCGGATCGAGCAGATTCCTGGTAAAACGATCCTGCACATGTCGACTACGACCGCCGCGTGGTTTATGAGAAAGTCCGGACAGCGTTTCGCTCAAATCGGAAACGGTTTGTACAAACTCGGCGCCGGATGCTTTGCCGGCACGATTTGCCAGATTGCGCATTTCTCGTCGCACCGTGGTCAGCAACAGCCGCTTTTGACTTTCAACAGGCTGCATTTGCAGCACCGATAATGCTCGGTGCAAAATAGTTTGCTTTTCCCGCGCACTCAGCCCACCTTGTTCTAAAGCGCACCAGTCAACGCAGAATGACGTCAGAACCGAAATATCGAATTGTGGCGCATGCACAACGACCGGCAACAAGGGATCGTTAATGCCGCCCTGTCCGCCGTGAAATAAGCTTTGCAACTGAGAAAAAGAACCGCTGAATAGAACCGGTTTATTAATCTGCTGCAAAGCCAGCAAAGCGGATTGCATGTCATTGCTCAATTCGTAAATATTAGCCGCAATCTGAATCCGCATGGCGCTGACGACAATCAGGCCGGGTGCTTTTTGCGCTACCTCGATAATTCCTTTAGCCGGTAAGGCCGCAGGCAGATACCGTCCCAGACTCCAGTTGACGGAAGATAATCCGGAGGCCAATAGGGCTAAACTGTACTGTTCACTGACCGGGTCCTCCACTGCCAGGGCGATGGACAAGGAACCTTTAAGCATCTCGCTGGTCTGTTCAATCCAGCCGTCGTATTCCGGAGCGAAATTTTTCACAGGGAATACCGGCGCCAGTAAATCAGCGCATTTTTTATAAACGTCGACCAGCTTGCCGTCGCTGACAATCTCCGGCAGTTCCTGCCGCAGATTGCGCGCCAATTCGTCCAGCCGTTTCACCTCTCCGGTAAGAGCATTGGCGCGGCTGAACGACAACGGCACTGCCTGCACCAGCAAACCGATGGAATATCTGATCATGCCTGTTTGCGCATCGATTTCCGGTTGTACGATGTGAACCTTCTCTCCCAATTGCGACATCTGATCAAATAGCGGGTCAATGGCCATGCGTAGACCGGCTCGTGCAGTCATCAATTCCATTTGCAGCAGTATCATGCCCTGGTCGGTCAGGCGGCCTGTGACCGATTGGATGCCGTCGCGAGCCTGTTTGGCTTCTGCCGTAAAAGAGTCTTGCCTGCCGTAAGACTTGATGTTCATGTCCAGAGCCTGCGCCACCAGCGCCATCACCTGATCCAATGCGGATTGCGATTCGTTACCGGCCAGAGAAAATTCTTTAGAGTTCATTTTTTACTTTCCGATTGTCGTCGATCTTTTTTCACTGCAAAAATACGATATGAATTTTAAACGTGCTTCTCCATTTTTCTGCTCAACAATGAGCAGGTGGTATTGCGGAAAAAGAAATCATGAGCAGCCGGGAGCAGTTCTTGGCCGTTAAATTCTGCTCATCTCTTTCAGGAGACCAGATTAAAAAAATGTAATTTAATTTGATTTGGGCTTCATGATTTGTTATATTTGCTATTGGGGAAATAACATTCGATTTCAACAGGGGACTCGTCAAATGAATTTCGAAGCATTAATTCTCACCTCTCCGAACATGGCGCTGCGTAAGATCAGGTTGAGCGCACATTCCGGCCAGGAGTGGGCTGCCGCAAAGAAACGGCATGCGCCGGCCGTGCTGGTTATCCGTGACGGTGTGCGCAATGAATTGCTGCAACTCTCCGAATATTTTACGGATTGCGGGAAGAAAAATCCGGCCAAGGAGCTGGCTGTCGTGATGCTGCAAAAGGAGAAAATGCCGTTGATCCAGGGCGTTTACCAGGAAAAGAGCAAGCTTCTACGCAGCATCCGCGTTTTACTGGCAAGAGCCGGGATAAAAAATGACAACAATTTGTATTGCATTTCCATTAATGAAGAACTCTTTGAAGCCATGCAGGAATCTGCAAGCGAAGAAACAGCGCCTGTTGCCCGCGCGGAGGTTTCAGCTGAGGAATCGAGTTTGCTGCATCTGCTGAGTCCTCGAGAGGCGCCGGCAGAACTCAAAAAGATGTTCGTGGGCAAATCGCCGGAAGTGCAGTTGGTGCATCAATTGATCCTGTGTGCGGCGGAACACAGCGATCCGGTATTAATCGTCGGGGAAAGCGGAACCGGCAAAGAGACGGCAGCGCGTTGCATTCACCAAGCCACGAACAAGTCAAAAAGCACGCCTTTTATCATCGTCAATTGCAGCGGCATCCCAGGCAATCTTTTTGAAACCGAGTTGTATGGCCATGAGCGCGGCACCATGCCTAACTCGCCTCTCAATAAAAAAGGATTGTGGGAGTTGGCCGGGAATGGAATCCTGTTTTTCGACGAAATCGGCGATCTGCCGTTATCGCAGCAGGCGAAAATTTTATCAGTTTTAAACACGCACGCACTGCATCGCGTTGACGGAAAAGAACGCGTCGAGATCAAAGCGCGCATGATCGCTTCGACCAGCCGCGATTTATACGCCATGGTGCAGAAAAGACAATTTCGCGAAGATCTGTACTATCGGCTGCGTGCGTTCGTGATCTACACGCCGAGTTTGCGCTCCCATCCGCAAGATGTTCCTGATTTGGCTGTGGACATCTGGCGCCGTATTTCAAACAGCGACCAGGCCCGATTGCCCAAAAACATGTTGTCTGAATTGCAAAAGCAGCATTGGTCGGGCAACATCAGGGAATTATATATGGTGTTAAAGGTCCTCTACAGCTATTTTGGCAGTACGAATTTAAAGCTGGATCATCTGCAGGCGGTCTTGCGGCAACAGCAGATCATGGAGCCGATTGATCCGGCCGTGAGATCGGAAGCAGAGCTGGTTTTACATCGCGTGGACTGTTTGCATCATTTGCGTCGCGTGGATGAAGCGCTGCGTCAGATCAAGGTAACGTTGCGGCCGCTGTTTTATGAACGCAATAGAGCCTATGCCGCAATGAATTCGGTGCCTGCTCTGCAAAACGCGATCCTCGAACTGGATCAGTTGTGCAATCATCCCCTGCTGTTTTTTGATGATGCTTTGTTTGATCACGTTCGCCATCTGAACGGAAATCTGAGATCGTTTTGCAATCTGTTGGTTAAAAGTGAGAAAAAAGCTGAAGTGTTCTGGCAAAAAGAAATTGTCAAGCACTATACCGACACGCAGAAAATGGTGTTTCAACAGGTTAAAAAATTGATGAAACAATAAACCCCGGGGTCGCGCTCCTGGCGACCCCGGGTGTTTTCCTGCAGGCTTGAAGTAAAGCAATCACCCAGAGCCTGGTGAAAGACACCCGGCGTGGCTGTAAAAACCACGGCCATACCCGGGGTCTGGACGTAAAATATTTTTATATTGCTTCTTGTTTTAAAATGATTTATAATATAAACAATCTTGCATCATGGGTTTGTCCTGCCAATCATTTACATGAGGGTTAATCATGTCGACGGAATCCTGGTTATTATCCGGACTAGTCATGGCCGCTCTGGCCTTGAGCTGCCAATCTGTGAATATCACCAGCAAGGCGCCTGCGGACACTGTAAAAAAAGAACTGGCCAAATTCGCACCCGTTGAATTAAAAGCCGACCTGTCCGGCCTCTCGCAGAACGATAAAAAATGCCTGCAAAAACTGATTAAAGCGGCGGACCTTATCGATCAGCTTTTTCTCAGACAGGTTGATCCGCAAAATCCCCAATTGCTGAAGGCTTTGGAAAAAAGCATGGAACAACCCTACCTGGATCTTTTTAAGGTCATGTACGGTCCCTGGAATAGGCTGGATCACGACAAACCGTTCCTGAACGATCGACCCAAACCGGCCGGCGCCGGTTTCTATCCGACAGACATGACGAAGGAAGAGTTTGAAGCTGCCATAAAAGACAATCCTGATCTGAAAAAAAGGTTTGAAAGCAATTTCACCGTTATCAGCCGCGTCAAGGGCCAATTGCGCAGCATCCCCTATCATCTGGCTTATCAGCCTTATACGCAAGAGATCAGCGATCTTTTACAGGAGGCTGCTGAACTGACAGACGACGCCTCTTTGAAAAATTTTCTCCATCTGCGCAGTGGCGCCTTTCTTACGGACGATTATTACGAATCAGACATGGCCTGGATGGATTTAAGCGGCGATTTGGAAGTGGTCATCGGTCCTTATGAGGTTTATGAGGACGGCTTGTACAATTACAAAGCCGCCTATGAGGCGTTCCTCTGTGTGGTGGATAAAATTGAAAGTGAAAAATTGGCGGCTGTGTCGCGCTACCTCAAAGAAATGGAAGCCAATCTGCCGATTGCGGACGAATACAAAACCAGCCGGGGTCTCTCCTCCCCCATCAAAGTGGTTCAGGAAATCATGTCAGCCGGCGACACCAAATCCGGAGTGCAGACCACCGCTTTTAATCTGCCCAACGACGAACGCGTGCGTGAAGCCAAGGGTTCGAAAAAGGTCATGCTGAAAAATGTCGCTCAGGCCAAATATGAAAAATGCTGGATTCCCATTGCCAACGCCATTCTGGCGGAAAAACCGCTGCAGAACGTCACCTTTGACATGTACTTCAACGACGTGCTGATGCACGAAATGAGCCACGGCCTGGGGCCCGGCATGATCACGCAAGCGAACGGCGAGCGGGTGGACGTAGCCAAGCTGCTCAAAGAGTATTATTCAGTCATCGAGGAATGCAAGGCTGATGTACTGGGAGCGTTGAATTTGAAATTCCTCATGGATAAGGGCGTGTTTGCGCAAAATCCATATGGCCTGTATGCCACCTATCTCGGCGGCATGTTTCGTTCCATCCGGTTCGGCATCAACGAAGCGCATGGCGGCGGCGTGGCCATACAGTTTAACTATCTGATGGAAAAGGGCGCTTTTTTCGTCAACGATCAGGGCAAACTGGATTTGGACGAAAAAAAGATGCTGCCGGCGCTCACGGAGCTGGCGCAGCAATTGTTAATGCTGCAGGCGAAGGGCGATTATGAAGGTACGAAAAAGCTGGTCATGCAATATCGGGTCATGTCGCCGGTCATGAAGAAATATGTAGAGCAATTAAAAGAGGTGGCTGTAGATATACGGCCGAGCTATCAAATATCCTTTTAAAATGTTGGGCAACCTTTTCCGAGAAAAACAGTATTTATTATATTCATATTTTTTTCTATCTGACAGGAAATAAAAATGAAAAATAATAAAAAGAAAGGCTCACTCCACACCCGGAATAAAGAAAGAATAGCATCAAAATCGGGTAAAAAGCTCTTACCGATAGACTCCCACATCCAGGAACTAGCGAACAAAATCAATCAAGGGAAAAAACATGTCATGAAAAGATGCTTTATGACCGGGAAGCAATGCATTTTTTCATCACAGATAACCGAAAGCGTGGAAAGAAGCGAAAAGGAGAAATGCTTAAAAGAGACCTCTGCTTTTGTAATCATGCCCTTTCAAGCCAACCTGGAGACCTTTTATCGATGGAGTTTAAAACCTTATCTTATTAAAGGATATAGGTTTCAGGAGAATAACGTGCAAAGGGCGGATGAGGTTAGAGAAATTGGTTATATCGTTTGTGAAAAAATATGTAAAAAAATTCAAGAAACTGATTTGGTAATTGCAGAGGTGACTCGAAAAAATTCTAATGTGTTTTATGAACTCGGTTTGTCCATTGGACTTGAAAAACCGTATATATTACTTCAGGATGCGCAGTCGCCAAATCCCGCACTTGCTGATGATAGCTTGAGAAGGTCATTAAATATTCCGGACGATTGGAATAAAGATGAAAAAAAAATAATGAAATATCCAAGTGTGGGTGCGCTGGATATACATGTTGAAAAACATAGATTGCCGCAATACATCACTTTTCCGTCAATTAATTCTCAAGCAAGTCGAAAGTTAGTAATCTCAATATTAAAAATAAAAGAACCTAATGAGACGTCCCATAATGATGATACTCCACTGAATGACATTAAAATTAAATTTAACGATATCTTAAAGGGATCAATTGGAGTTGCCTTAGCAGAAATTCGTTCGGATATCGAATTAAAGGTCGCTAACTATGGCTCTTGGCAACAGGTTGTAAAGGAAATACCTGAACGAGAATGGTTCGAATTTTCAGAAGCAAAATTGATAGAAATTGACGATCAATCTCAAGGAAAGGGTTTTGATGCCATTTCAAAGACTATAGAATCATCCTTTGCAACGGTGATTGACGTAAGCCACAATAATCCGGTTGCATATTTTTGGCTAGGGTACTGTCATGCTCGCGGTTTGAATGCCATACCCGTGTACAAAGTTGACAGCACTAATAAAAACGAAAAGGATCTAATTGCCTATCTAGAGTTGGAACATGGTGACGCGCAAGGGACTGATACGATACCGGTGTTTAAAACAGAATGCCAAAGTAATTTTAAAAACGATGAAAAATCAAAACATGATTTAGCCTTTGACATTCACGCATTATGGTATGCTCAATACGATGAAGAGAAACCGTATGAATTCAAAACAAAAATACGTGAAATTTTCGAACATTTATTACAAAGGGACTTGCCCGATCGACAAAAAAGAGCGTTTTGGAATCGCTTTCCGGCTGAGCGGAAAATGAAAGTTTTTACTGGCGCCATTCACGTGGACAAATTAAATCGTGAAATGATTGGTGATTGGGACCTCAGGACGGTTTCTGAGTTATTTTCTTTTCTGCCATCAGTCCGCGAAGCGATGGCTATTGAATTAGTCACTCCCATTTATTCACCTGAACAGGCATTTAAAAAGTATAAAGAAAATACATTAAAGTCCAATAAAACGATAAAGGCTGAAAGACCGGACAAATGGCTAAACGGATATCGAGAATATATAGAAAAACAACTAAAAGGCAGCAATGCAATCGTGATTGCTTCGCCTGATGTGAATCCGATTACTGAATATCTTTTACACAAAATTTATCATGTGACGCAACCTCCACAGGTATTTGAAAAAACTTTAGAGGCCAATTTTAACGGTTTTGTGGTAGTCAAACAAGTAGATAAAAATGTTCAAAACCACAATAGGAAAAACTTCCAATCGTTAAAATCAGAACAGAATTTCAGCAAACTGTTTTATCATGAAGTGACCGGCGAACAACTCAAGAAAGAATTCGGCAAATCTTACCGTAATAAACCAAAGGATCTTCGAGGATTTGGAATTCATGCAGAAGGCACCTTGACCATGAAAACTGAACTCTTTGAAAAGTATGTAAGCCAGGACGAATGCAAGAGAGATTTTTCACTTTTAGGACATTTGGTCGTCGCGAGATATCCACAATCTGATGATGGCAATATGGTGGTCTTGCTCAATGGAGTGAGTGGGCCTGCCACTTATGCACTAGCTCAAATACTCACAGGTGGTGGACAGAAGGGCAGCAACGAATTAAATGCTCCTTCAGAACACTTATTGCAGGAGATAAACAAACTATTGGATAGTGAGGATTGCCCCGGGATTGAAGCGATTATAAAGGTGCAGATTAAACCGACTAAAGATTGGAAAAATCAAACCTATTTAGACAGTCGTCAGGTAAAAAGTTGGAATTTTTTAATCCGCACCTTGGATAAAAGAAAACAGAATCAATATATTGACAGATTTGGCCCCAAATATTTACCGAGATTGATGGGGCAAATATCTCAACTGAAAAAATCATAAAAGACGATCCTTCAAACATGTTTCTCCCCTTTTATCGCGGCGATGGCGCGTGGTTGCAGCGTCTGCAGGCCGTGGAATTCATGCAAAAAGTGGAATTCCTGCAAAGGTTGCGCACGGATTATGCGCCGCAGGAAAACGGCCTCAATCTGCCCATTTCGTCGGAATTTTTTGACAAGATGGCCAGCCCGGAATACCTGCACCAACGCTTCGGCAGAAAATATAACGCGCAGAGCAACAGCCTGGTCGCCGGATTTAAGAGTTTGCAGGATTTTTGCCGACAAAAATCTGTCCGTTCCATGACCGATCTGGGAGCTGAATTTGATTTCAGCATCTCCCTCTATGTGGATCAGTATTGTATTCGCGAAGAGAGTCTGGATCGCATTATGGCGCCCATGAAGCTGGCGCAAATTCCGCAAGCAGCCCAGAGTTGGATCGATCTTGGTTTCATGCGGTACGGGGAAAACGGCTGCAAAGAGGCCATGCATTACTTTAAACAAGCGCTGGAAATCGAACCGGGCCTTTATCCGTTGCTGTATCGCATCGGCCTGATTCATCTGAATGTGCCGGAATTGGCGGATGAGAACAGCGCGTTTTATCGTTGCAAAACCTGCGGAGAATTTGCCGAAAACCGCGGCGATACCGATATGGCCGGCCGCGCTTTTCTGCACGCCGCATTTGCCGCCTATTTGCTGACCCGGGATCAGGAGGCCATGCAACTGGCGCAAAAAGCCATAACGATGAATTCATCCATGGTGGAAGGGTATTATCTTTATGCTAAAATAGCCGTCATGCACGATACCGCCTCAGCCGCCATTAAAATCCGCACGGCCATTGCCATGGACAATCAATACCTGTTTAAAGCGGCGGCTGATCGCGACATGGAACCGATTCAGGAACAATTGTTCGCCGAGTTGCACAAGGAAGCTGAAGCGAAGGCGGCTGTTTCAGCCGCCGAATTTGAGGTCAAGCGTGAATATATCAAAACAGCGGCGCGGTTCATCAACGAACATGAAGTGCGCATGGACCAGGTCGGCGCGCATCGCGATTTTTTCGAACGGATCAACAGTGACTTTATGACTCTGGCCGATATCCATAAACGGAATACCTTCTTTGATTTCCTGTTATTCAACGAACAATACGATGATTTTTGCGGCAAATGGTTCACCAAACAGTTCGAGGAACGTTTGCAAAAAAAAATCGCTGATCTGCAAGAGCACAGCCGACAATACACTGATTTGGAAGACGAACTTAACCGATACTCTCTAAATCAAAAAAGCGCACAATGGCTCTCCTGCGTTTTTATCAATTTGTCGTTTATGGGTTTGATCTACAGCATGGTGCAATCAACCCTATTCTCCCCTGGTTGGTATCTCGTAATTCTTTTATTTGTTATGATCTCCCTGCTCTTTTTATATCCGGACCATTTGCTGTTCGATCTGGAACGTATGCTGAAAAGGATCACCCGGCACCGGCTCCATTCTTCTCTAATAACATCGTTCATCGCCAACCTCAAGGAACATGTTCAGGGAACTCATTGTATCATTCACATGACGACCAATACCCTGATGCTGGCCTGCGCGATGATTTTTTCCGGCTTGCCGGAACCGGCGCCCCGGCCGCGGATAACCTATATCTGGATATTTTTAACTTTTATTTTTGTCTTATTATGCCGGCGAAACACGCAGGCGATCAAGGCGGCACAGGATAAAAAAATCGACCTTGAAATGAAAATAAACGAGGTTATTCAGTATCCGTTGACGGAAGATTCCATTTTATAGGAATCCTATGCATTCTTTATCCTTTTTTCGGGATCTCCTGGATTACAGTCCTGCGGAAATATCCGTCATTGACATGAGTCCGGGGAAAAACAGATTTGACATTTTGTACATCAATCGCACGAAAGCGGGTATATTCGGGATCGCCGGCGAGGATGTGGTCGGCCAAAAATGTCACCGGGTATTCGAATCTTTGCGTCCGCTGGACGGTGAAACGGCTGGTTGCTGCCCCAACTGTCCGTCCCTGGAGGCCTATGAAAAAAACGGCCGCGAGATTCATCGCGATTGGCAGTACCTGCATCCGGCCAGCAAACAAATACGCATCGTCAACATCACCGCGCGGCGCATCCCCGGCACGCATCAGGTTATCGAAGTTTGTCGCGACAACACCATGCGTCGCCGGATTTCCGAGATGACCTCCCTGTTATCACGCGTAGAATCTTATCAGCAAATTGAAGAGATCATTCATAACGGTTTTTTAGCCTGGCTTTATTTTGACCGTTGCCGTTTTTACCGTTTGTCCAGCAGCAGCCACGAACTGGTTTTAAAAAGCTTTAAAAAGGGCATTGTCAAATCGGGCCAACCCGGCGAACGGGAATTGATCGATGTAGCGGCCGAAGTGGTATTGACCCGGGAAAACTCGGCGGCGGATAAGGCGCTTCTGGAAAACAACGACACCACAGCCAAGCTGTATTATATCGCTGATCTCGTCCCCAAGGAACAGGCGCCGGATTGTCGTTTTCAAAAGGCCATCTTACTCAGTCAATGTCATTCCACATTACAACTTGAAAAATCGCGTTATCCCATTTGGCTGGACCTGCCGATTTCAGCATCAGGGAAAATCATCGGCAAAATCAGCGTGGATATCGCGCAAGAAGCGGGAGCCGTCGGCTGGAGCATAGCGGATTACGAAATCGAGTCCCTGGAATTACTTGCACAAACGATCGGCCAGGCGTGGGAAAACGTGCGTTTGTTGGATGTATATGAACTGCGTAAAATCGATAAAATCGTCTGGGTCAGCAAGGGCGCAGATCTGCGCGATGTGTTGTCGCAGATTATGATGAGCACCTGTTCCTATCTCGGGTTCGATCACAGTCACATCGCGCTGGATCAGGGCAACAACACAGTCGAAATCATAGACCGTGAGTTTGATACGGCCGGCAAAGCGCGCATTCTGTCATTTTCAGATTCCATCTGTGGCGGCGTCATTGAAAAATTTAACAAGGAACGTGAGGAAAATCCCACCATTGTCGATCCCATTCCAGACGAGTTGCGCCGGACCTACAAAGATATCGGCGACCAGGACCTTGGCAGCGGCCGGGAAGCCAAAAGCTGCCTGGCCACCCCGATGATAGACGATGACGGGGTTCTCGTCGGCGCCTGGTATCTGGAAAGCGCTAAAACCCAGATGTTCAACGAATATGTGACCGATCGCATTCAGGTCATTGCCCGACAGATGGCCGGCGCCGTAAGGCGTGTGCAGGCTGATAAGGAACTGGAAAAACAGCGCGATCAGGCGGTGAAAAGCCAAACCGAAGCGGAAAAAAATCTGGAAGAAAAAGAGCGTTTCTATCAAACCGCACAGCACGAACTGCTGGCGCCGATTGATCCCATCGCCGCCACATTTAAACTGTTCAAACGCAAGGTGGAGAACCTCAACATCAAAGACCGTCGGCTGCTGCAATTGGCGGACGAAGGCATTACCCATTGCCAATTTTTAAGATACACTTTTGACAATTTTGATTTTTTGCGCTCAGAACCGATTTTTCTCAATCACGGGGACGCACAGATTTTTAAAGAGGTGATAATCCCGGTGGTGGAAACGGTGCGTGAATTTGCCAAAGAGCAGGGCGTGCAGATCGAGTACAGCGGTTATCAGATCGTGGAAAAGTACATCTCTCTGGACGTCAACCGTATGCGCAATGTTTTTTTTAATTTGTTGCGCAATGCCATCAAGTATTCTCACCGCGGCACGGTGATCTATGTTCGCGGCGTCAAGGTGACGGAGGGCGTCTCTTTGATAGAGGTGGAGAACAAAGGCATCGGCGTGCCGGCGGGCATGGAGGAGGATATTTTCAAATTGTATGAACGGGCCGAAAACGCTAAAAAATTGACCACGCCCGGGTCCGGAATTGGTTTGTACATTTCCAGAAAAATTATTCAAGCGCATAACGGCAAACTGTATCTGGCTCACAATCACGAGCCGACTATTTTTTCTCTGGAATTGCCCAAGAGCGGGGGGAGAACAGAATGATTATCGTATGGATCGACGATGACTCTTATCGCACCAAAACCACCAAGGAGTTGCTGGAAATGCAAGGCCACAAAATCCATTTTTTTGCCGAATATGCCGAAGGCTATGACTATTTAAAGAGCAACCATATGAAGACCGGGGCCGTCATTTTGGACATCATGATGCCGCCCGGCGAGTTTTTCAATCCCAAGGAGACCAATGACGGTCGTACGACCGGCCTGCATCTGTTCAAATTAATACGAAAATTCTTTCGCGGGCCGATCTTGCTCTATACCATCTTTGGCAATCAGGCGCAAATTGAGTATTTTATTCGCAATGACGCCAAGGCGCGTTATCTGGCTAAACCGGCCGGCGACGATGAAATCATGAGTTGCATATATCAAATGAAATAAATGTGAGGCAAGTATGACGGGATACATCACCATTGCCATGTTTCTGGCAGCCATCGGTTTGGTTTTGGGTTTTATCATCCGCGGTTTACGAATCGTTCATCAACAGGAAAATCTGGTCATCGAACGGCTGGGCAAGTACCATCGTACCTCCGGACCGGGCATCCGGATGGTCATACCGCTTGTTGAGCAGACGCGACAGATTTACATGGTTGAGCAACGGTCTTTGCCGGACGGCGCCACTGTGGAACATCTGAAATTGTCCGATCGCATCAGTCTCAAACAAACCATACTGGACTTTCAAAAGCAGGACGTCATCACCAAAGACAATTTACAGATCGGCATAGACGCGCTGATGATGTATCAGATCATCGATCCGCAACGCGCCGTTTATGTGGCCGAGAATCTGATCCAGTCGCTCAAAGCCGTCACGCAAACCACTTTGCGCAGCATCATCGGTGAAATGGCTTTGGAAGAGACTTTTTCTTCGCGCGAAAAGATCAATCAAAAGGTGCGCGCCGCCCTGGATCACGCCACCGATACCTGGGGCGTGCACATCAATCGCGTTGAAATTCAGAACATAACGCCGCCGGAGGACATTCGCGCCGCATTGGAAAAACAGATGCGTGCGGAACGGGACAAACGCGCCCTGATCCTGGAGGCGGAAGGCAAGCAAAAAGCAACCGTGTTGGAAGCGCAGGGAGACCGGGATGCGCAGGTGAACCTGGCCGAAGCGGAAAAACGGGCCAAAATACTGATTGCCGAAGGCGAGGCCGTGGCGCGCATCCGTGTGGCGCAGGCAGAGGCTGAGGCGATTAAAAAAGTATCCGAAGCGATTAACGAAATCAAAGGCGACCCGGAGAATTATCTGCTGCTGACGCGCTATCTCGAAACCATGCGGGAAATGACTTCGGGCAAGGACAACAAGGTGGTATATGTGCCTTATGAGGCAACAGGCGTGCTGAGCTCGCTGGGCAGCATTAAAGA
>CAYLWO010000005.1:0-120629 GCA_964387285.1 uncultured Cytophagia bacterium
AGAGCACAGCCAAAGGTTCTTTTTCATTCACCCATTCGCCGCACTTTTTCAACAAGCGAATGCCGGCCTTGGGATCTACCTGGTCTTCCATACGATGGCGGCCGGCGCCCAAACGCACGGCTGCATCGCCGATCATCCAACCGTCAATAGAGTGCAGATATCCAGCTGAGGTGGAAATGATGGGTAGTTCATATTTTGACCGCGGATAACGATCCTGATGCAAGAGATAACCTGTTTCGCCGCCCTGGGCCTCGACCATTTCGAGAAATTTTTTCAAAGCCTCTCCGTTTTGCAGCAGCCGCAACAGGTCGTCGCGGTTTTTATCAGAGCCGGCCAGCTTTAACATTTCGTCGGCCAAAGCCAGCGTGACATGTAAAAGATCCTGCGGCCCGCGCCCCTGCAAGCACGCCAGGGTCTCCTGGACTTCCAACCAGTTGCCGACCATATAACCCAATGGTTCGTCCATTCGGGTAATCAAAGCCGTGGTGGCGACCTTGCATTGACTGGCTGTGTTTACCAACCCATTAGCCAATGTTTCCGCTTCTTGAAGTCCTTTCATAAACGCCGCTTTTCCGGTCTTGACGTCCAGGACCAGTCCGGTGATGCCTTCGGCCAGTTTTTTACTCAGGATGCTGGCGATAATAAGCGGGAGAGAGGCAATCGTTGCCGTGGCGTCGCGCAAGGCGTAAATTTTTTTATCAGCCGGCGCAATGCGTTCGGTTTGTCCGATCATGGCCACTCCGAGATGCGCCAATTGCGCTTTGAATTCCTGCACAGAAAGGTTGCAGCGAAATCCGGGTATGGATTCCAGCTTATCCAGAGTGCCGCCGGTATGCGCCAAACCGCGACCGGAGATCATCGGTACGGTCACGCCGGCTGCAGCGGCCAGCGGCGCCAGGATCAACGAGACTTTATCGCCCACACCGCCGGTGCTGTGTTTGTCGATTTTGGGACCGGGAAGAGCAGACAAATCAATGACATCGCCGGAATGCAGCATGGCCTGCAGCAAATCAGCTGTCTCCGTCACGGTCATACCCTGCAGGTAAACGGCCATGAGCAAGGCCGCCATCTGATAGTCAGGAACACGATGCTGCGTATATTCGTTAATGACAAAGTAAATTTCCTGCTGCGTCAGATGTTGTGCATCACGTTTTTTGGCAATAATGTCGAGAATGGTCATATTTGTTCCTCTGGCTTTTCTGACAGCGCAAGGTCTACTATTCGAGACCGAGGTTGTTCAAAAAGTAACTTTAGAAAGTAGTCTCGGCTTTAGCCGGAAATTTCTCCGCCTAAACGCGCAACTACATGCTTGCAAAATAGTGAATGTCCTGACCTTATTCAATAGAAAAAACTTGCAAGAAAGAGGATTTCTTGTAATATTTATAAAGGAGACGCTGGTACAATTTCTCCTGCTCTTCTTGTCAATTTAAAATTCAATGAACCTATGGATAATCCAGTTGAAATAGCAGAGTCTTTTTCGCCGGTTCCGAAAAGTGCGGGATGGATCAAAAAGGCGGTCTGGTTGTTTTTGTCAGTTTTGTTGCTGAGTGTGATATGGACGATTTATGACGGTTTTTACGACGTCAATGCACTGAAAACCGAAAATCCCAAAGAGACGGCGTTCATGCGCTATCGCGATCAGCAGGCAGCCGGGCAAAAGCGTAAAGCCGTGCGTCGACAACAGTGGGTTCCGCTCTCTAACATCTCCTCATCTTTAATCCAGGCGGTGCTCATTTCTGAAGACGATAAATTTTTTCAGCATGAAGGTTTTGACTGGAAAGGCATCAAGGTAGCCATGGAAAAAAACGTGGATCGCAAAAGATGGTCGGCCGGCGGTTCCACTATCACCCAACAACTGGCAAAAAATCTATACTTGAGCCCCTCTAAGAATCCTTTGCGCAAAATCCGCGAAGCGGTGCTCGCCATGCAGCTGGAAAAAAACCTAAGCAAAAAACGGATTTTAGAAATTTATCTCAACGTGATCGAGTGGGGACCCGGCATTTACGGCATCGGCGCTGCCGCGCGATTTTATTTCAACAAAACGCCTGCGGAATTGAATGCGGAAGAAGCCATCCGGCTGGCTTCGGTATTGCCGAATCCGCTGCGCTATTCTCCGCTTCGGGACCACAACAAACGCATGCGCACGCAGCGGTTGACCTTGACCGAGCGCATGCGAAAACGCGGCGCTATTTCAGATTCGACCGGTCAGTTATTGCATGCCGAGTTTGCTTCTTTGATAAATCCCTAGTTTCCGTTTTTTTGCACTCCACTTAATCTTTTGAGTCCTAGCCCATACCTTCCGAGTTGGACGCAAGCCAGGAGGCTTGCGCTACGCGTTAGCACAAAAAATAGTCTAAAATTTCTGGTAGCACAAGCCTTCCGGTTTAGACGCAAGGCAGGAGGCTTGCGCTACGAATGAGTGCAAAATAAATTGTCAATGTTAATCGTGGCACAAGCCTCCCGGCTTGGACTAGAAAAAGCAAAAGGCGCAAAGATAGAGTTATGACTCCATCCTTACGCCTTTGCCTGGAACAGGGGATCGTAGAACTTATTTGAGCATAACCATGCGCTTGGTTTCGCTATAGTTGCCAACGCGCAAGCGATAGAAATATACGCCGGAAGCGGTCATGCGACCTTGATTATCCTGGCCGTTCCAGTAAACCTGATGGTGTCCGGGTTGCGCTGTGCCGCGCCACAGGGTGCTGATCACTCGTCCACTCAAATCATAAATTTCAATCACAGCTTCGGTTTCCTCTTTCTGCGCCGGAATGTCAAATATGATGGTGGTGCCGGCGTTAAAAGGATTCGGATAGTTTTGTGCTAACGCATATTCTTGCGGAAGTGCAACGATCTCTTCTGCCGCCTCTTTTGCCAGAAATGCCGTGGCTGCCGGCGGCGTTGTTGGTTTATCGCTCAACACCCAAGCCGGATCCGCGTCATCCGCTGTGGAGAGATTTCCGAGACGACCATGGTTGGCGTTGGCGGTTTTATCGCCGGCCACCTGCCCGGCGCCTTCATTGAACGTATAGTAAGCGGCCAGGTTGGCTTCAGCGCCGGTTAGGGTTTTATACATGTTGGTCGTGATCTCAGTTTTGCTGCGCGCCACATTCCAAATACGCAATTCATCGAGTACGCCCTGGTAATGGTATTCGGTGCCGACCGGGCTCTTTTTTGCGCCAAGAATCAACGCATTTACCAGAGAGCGCGGCACTGCGGTAGCTGATTTGCTGGTTTCTTCCACGCCATTAATAAAGATTTTGGCAATGGCGCCGTCATAGGTCACGGCCACATGCTGCCATTTGTCTTTAACCAATACGGTAGTAGAGGGACCGGCCGGCGTGGTCATGGCGGAACCGCCAGGAATAGCTGTGCGCAAGGCGCCGCTCATTTTACCAGAGTTGCCGTAGAATCCGACATAGTATTCATCCCAGGAACCTTTTTCCAGTATCCGGTTCCATTTCTGCGCCGGCGCAGCGGTCTTCATCCAGAATTCAATGGTGAATTTTGTAGAAACATTAAGAGTGGGTGAATGGGCAATTTCCACATAATCCTTGGCGCCGTCAAAAGAGAGCGCATAGTCGTCAGTGACCGGCGGTGGTTCTACCTCATGCGGAATGATGGCAAACACGGCGTCGCTCTGATCTGTCGGCAAGCCGCCGTTTACCCCGGCTACTTTGATCAGGCAGGAATCGGATGTGGTAACCGGAACAATCCAGTTCACATTGCCGCTGCCGGCCAGGTTTTCAGCGATGACCGACCAGGTTTTGCCGTTATTCAAACTGACAAAAACATTCACCAGTCCGGTATATTTTTGCGTGGTCCAGGAGACGTTCTGCAAGGTCAACGAAGATCCCGCGCTCGCTTGAATTTTTTCACCGCCGTTCGGCGCGGTCACTTTGATTTCCGGATATATGGTGAATGCATGATCGCTTTTATCCATCGGTGCGCCGGTGGCATGATCGGCCACTTTAACCAGACAGGAATCTGCCGAAGTATCGGGTACCGTGTAGGTAAAAGTGCCTGAATTGATCAGATTATTGGCAATGGTTTTCCAGGTCAAGCCGTTGTTAAAGCTCAGGAATACATCCACATTTTGTGCAAAAGCCGTATTCAACCAGGAAATGGTTTTACTGGTTTTGGCAAGCCATTTTTCATGACCGTTGGGCGCCAATACCGTTATGGTCGGTTCCGGATCCACAATCATAAATTCGTTGTGGTTTTGATCAGCCGGGCAGTTGCCGATGCTGCCGGAGGTCACGCGAATAAAGGCATCGGGGCAGGTATCGTTCTGTACATGCCACAGATAGGAACCGTTATTGGGAACGTTGGTGGCAATAGTGACCGGGGACAGGAATTGCCGTCCATAAGAGTATTGAATGCAAACCGTGCTCGCACAACCATAGGACTTCCAGGTAATTTTATGCGTTGTGCCGCGGGTGATTTTTTGTCCGCCTACGGGACTGGTCAGTTCCAGCCAGGCGCCGGGTCTGTTGTTGACCACCAGACTGAGATCATTGGTGATCTTAATCTGATCCAGACGGCAGTGAGTTTCTCGCGCGCGGTATCTGAAAGTATGCGAACCCGCCGTCAGATTGAAAACAACCGGCCGGACTTCGGCATCAGGATAACCCGCTTGGTTGCCGCGGTCCGACAGCTTTTCCCAATTCCAGGCATCGTTCTTTTTCGTATCCATGATCCTTTCCGCACCACCGTCCATGCGCCAGAAAAACGAGTTGGCTGAACCGCCGACAGCGCGCGTGCGAACCCAGATAACATATAAACCGGTTGTGGCAACATTGAATTGAATATCACAGGTGCCGACGTTTTCTTTCTTGCTGAACACAAATTCGCAGCCAAAAGCGTGGCCATCCACACTGGTCCAGAGCCTGTCGGCTAATACACCCGCTTCTGCCTCTTTGACGATGGTCTGCACGACAAAACCGGCGCTGACAATGGTGATGACATTATCACTGTTGTCAAAATCCGCGGGCACATCCGGATTGGCAACGCGGAACAGGCCGACGGTTGTCGCGACACTGGGCACAAAGGTATTAAAGGCGCCGTTGTTGGGTACGCGAAATCCCAGGATAATCCACTTGGTTCCGCCATCCGATGAAAAGAGAACATTGACCTGCGGGATTGCCGGATTTACAGCCCAGGTCACAGTTAATGGAGCGCCCATGTTGAGTGTCCCGGGTCCGTTTGGCGAGAGCAGATTGAATCCGACCGGCGCAGTGGAAGCTTGCATGATTGGATCGTTTGCGTCTGCACCTGCGGTGGTGCCGAGTTGTCCATCCAGATTGTTGAGGGTCGCATCGTTGCTGACCTGGCCCGAGGTTTCATCCATTTTATAATAGGCCAGCAAACCGATTTCATTGCCGACCAGACGAGCGCCGCGATTCGTTCTGATGACCGCATCGGTGCGGGCCGTGTTCCAGAAACGCACTTCGTCGATTTGACCGTTGAACGGTCGATCCCCTGCGCCGCGATTGCCGAGATAGAGGTTGTTGGTGGTACCGACCGGCAGGTTCAACGAAGCATCGGTTAGAGTGGCAACCGGATTGCCGTCATATAATAGAGTAGCGGTATACACTCCGGAGTTATTGATGCAGCGTACGGCCACATGATGCCAGCCCGCGGTTACGGTGTTGTTAGGCGAGTCGAGTACCGGACTGCCTAAAGGTCCGCGAAAACCGAATGTGTTGTTGGGGCCTAAATAAAAAGCAAACACGCCATCCCGATCAGCAATGCGATCATAGTTGCTGTAAGCTGTGCGATTAATCCATGCTTCTATGGTATAATTGCCGGACATGGTATTAAGCACCGATTGATACGATACAAGTACCAGATCGTCCGTGCCGTCAAAAGAGAGGTTGTAACCCGCCTGCCCAACGGCGAATAATGCAACCGGCAATAGTAAAAACAATAACAACTTTTTCATGATGAACTCCTTAGAATCAAATTTATGGCTTTTGAATTTGGTTACTGGTTTGGTTCATGTCTTTTGATTCCTTTGCGATTTCCCCGCAACCAACCTTTCAATGAGTACTTGTCCTCCTTTTGTTAAATATAGAATATCATTTAATGTTAATAGTAATAATAATCAGCTTGTGTGAGAAAAATCAAAAAATGTAATGTTGGTGAAAATTTAACAAATAACCGAGCTAGAGTACTGATGCCTATTCGGATGGAAGCGATGCTAGAAGCAATGTGCAAACAACAAATATTAATTTATACTTTATTTTTATAAAAACAAGCATTATTAGCACTGGTTGTTTTGGCTATTCTTTTAGGATTCGCCGTACGCTTTGCAGGCCGCGCACGCGATAAGGGCTAAAGTTGTCCGCTTGCGGATCAAAGCTGTTAACTCTAACATAACCATCGCTATGTATGAACTGCTTGTTGCCCAGGAATATGCCCACATGCGTGATACGGTTTGAATCTGCGCCAAAAAACAAAAGATCGCCTGCGTGAATCTGGCGATAGGTCGAATCAAAAGAAACGCGAACACCGCAATGCACCTGCATATTGGCGTCACGCGGCAATTCGATATGATGCATCCGATAAACGGTTTTGGTGAATCCGGAACAGTCTACTCCTTTTGCTGAATTGCCGCCCCAGAGATAGGGATGCCCTAAAAACGATTTGGCGGTATGCACCAACGCTTTGCCATCGGGTTGCGGCATGGCGCAAAATTTGGCATAGTCCATCATTTCATCTGCCGGTATATAGCCCTTTCTCCCGTCCGGCAATTGCACATGGAGCCACTTTCCCTGTTTGGCGATTTTGATGACCAGGCCGGCGCCGACGATGTCGCTTATCGGATCTGATTTTCTATCTTTATCATTATAAATCAATCCCACGCCTCGCAGATAAATGACCTTATCCGCATTGTTCCATGCGGTAACTTTAGCCAGGTTCATGGCCTCGATAGAAGCCGCCTCCATCCAACCCAGGTACCCATCGCTTAATTTGCAAAAGTAAAAAGCGCCGCGTTTTTTCAGTAAACGCACCGACTCACCCATGATGCCCTGACTGATCATCTCCATATCGTGATCCGGTTGCCGGCGCAGATAACCGGTGCTGACGCGCATCACGCCGTAGCCGTTCTCAGCCAGAGAAGGTTCCGGCAGGACTACGCTTTCGTCACGAACCTGGGTAAAGGCACGACGACAGCGGACAACGACCGAATCGCGAAAAACCGGGTTGGTCGTTTCTCCTTTTATAACGATGACGCTATCCACTGTTTCACAATAGAGTGCGGCATAGTCCAATCTTTTTTCCGGACAAATTTCTCTCTGGGTCGCGGCAATGACTTGATTGACCCGGCCCGGGCAGGTATCCCGTTCTTGACCAAAAACAAATGTACAGCAAGAAATTAAAAGCAGAACATTACGCAACACAACTCCTCCGAATTCAGAATGCGAGAACTGGAAATATTTATGGGACAATCATGGAAACATCGCCTTTACCCCTGCGCAAAACTTTGAACGGTTCTTCATAAAGGTCAATGATGCTGGATGGCGTCAGTCCACCCGGACCACTGTCAAGAAACAGATCGACGAGATTTTTAAACGTGTGTGCGATTTCGTCCGGGTCGTTGAGATAGGGTTCTTCTGCCAATGTCGCGCTGGTGCTGATTATAGGGCCGGAAAACAGTTCCAACAACCGCATGCAACCACGATGATCCGGCACGCGAATGCCTACGGTTTTTCGTTTCTCCAACAGCAATTTAGGCACCAGGCGCGAAGCTTCCAATATAAACGTATAGGGTCCTGGTAAAAGGTGTTTCATGACCTTGTACGCAGGCGTGGATACATGCGCGAATTTGCTGATTTCCTTCAGATTCGGACAAATAAAGCTCAGCAGTTTACGTTTATTTTTGCCTTTTATCTGATAGATCCGTTCCAATCCTTTTTTATTCAACAAATCGCAGCCCAGTCCGTAAACCGTGTCTGTGGGATAGATGATGACGCCGCCGTTGTTTATGACGTCAACCGCCTTGAGCAACAGACGATCCTGGGGAAATTCAGGATGTATTTCAAATCGTTGCATGGTCATGTTAATTATACTAAAAAACAACACGTTCTGCGTAAAAATTTTTACATTTTAAATGGTCTTAATATAAACAAATTCCATAAATAAAAAAATCCATTTTGCAAATCGTTCAGAAAATCCTATATTATTCTGAATTGAGCTTTTCGATTGACCTTGCGAAGTTTATCTCGAAGAAAAAATTGCGCAATTCAGGATCATAAAAATCGCAGGATATCTGCCGCCATTTCCTTACCATTTTTATTCAGGAGGGTGTATGAGCAACACTGTATGGAAGACCGAATCCGCATACAATTATCCACTCTTGATAAAACAACTGTTATTCGCACCAATTATTGAACAGCCGGATCAAGAAATAGTCTATCGCGGCGCCATGCGTTATACCTATCGACAGTTTCGGGAGCGCATCAAACGTCTGGCTGCGGGTTTGGTTGCTCTGGGCATCAGGCCGGGGCAGACCGTAGCCATCATGGACTGGGACAGCCATCGCTACCTGGAGTGTTATTATGCCGTGCCCATGATCGGCGCCGTATTGCATACCATCAATGTGCGTCTTTCACTGGAACAGCTGATATATACCATCGATCATGCGGAGGATGATGTTATTCTGGTCAATGCCGAATTCCTGCCGTTGCTGGAACAGATCAAAGGCCGCATCGACAACGTCAAACAATTTATACTCATCAATGACAGCAACGCCATGCCGGCCTGCACAATTCCTTTTGTCGCCGAATATGAGCAGCTGTTGGCTGTCACGGATCCTATGGAAGATTTTCCCGATTTTGATGAGAACACCCGCGCCACCACTTTTTACACCACCGGCACCACCGGTCTGCCCAAAGGCGTATATTTCAGCCATCGCCAACTGGTCCTGCACACCCTGTCAACTTGTGCGACTCTTAGTTCAACCGCGGAAAACAGCCGCTTTCACCGTGAAGACGTGTATATGCCGCTGACGCCCATGTTTCATGTACACGCCTGGGGCATTCCGTACATCGCAACCATGCTCGGCGTCAAGCAGGTTTATCCAGGACGTTATGTGCCTGATGTGTTGCTCAAGCTTTTGGCTGAAGAGAAAGTGACTTTTAGCCATTGCGTGCCGACGATCTTGCACATGTTGCTCAAAGATCCCCGGTCCGGTCAGATCGATCTCGGCAAATGGAAGGTGATTATTGGCGGCGCCGCGCTGCCGAAAGCCCTGGCCCTGGCAGCCTTGCAACGCGGCATTGATATTTTCGCCGGTTATGGTTTATCTGAAACCTGTCCGGTCCTGACGTTGACGCAGATAAATTCCGAACAGGCTAAACTGAACCTGGCGATTCAGGCAGAGTTGCGCTGCCGCACGGGCGTGCCGCTTGCTTTGGTTAATTTAAAAGTGATCAACGAAAGAGGAGACATCGTAGACAAGGACGATCGCAGCAGCGGTGAAATTGTCGTACGCACGCCGTGGTTGACGCAAGGTTATCTCAAGGATAGTAAGAATTCCGAAAAATTGTGGGCCGGCGGCTGGTTGCATACACAGGATGTAGCCTGCTGGAATGCTGAAGGCGCGGTGCGTATCACCGATCGCACCAAAGATGTCATCAAAGTCGGCGGCGAATGGCTTTCCTCTCTGGAACTGGAGGACATTCTTTCCGCACACCCGGCGGTGGCGGAAACAGCGGTAATCGGACAACCGGATGCCAATTGGGGCGAGGTGCCTCTTGCGCTGGTGGTTCTCAAACCGGATCATAAGGCTACAGATCGTGAATTGGCCTTGCATGTTAAAAAATATGTCGATCAAGGCGTATTGACCCGTGAGGTTCTGTTGATCAAGTGCAAGTTCGTCGATGCTCTAGATAAAACCAGCGTGGGGAAGATCAACAAGGTGGCGTTGCGGGCAAAACATATCTCTTGACATCTCGTAATTTGTTTGCTAAATTTAAAAGTTAGTTTATACTTCTCTGCTCTGCACACTGCCTGCTCCGGCAGGAGACAGGGGATAAGAAATAGGGTGTTTCTGCCCATTTCTTAAAAATCGCCTGGGGAATTCTTCAAGCTCGATCTTCATAAAATTATATGCAAAGGAGTATTGCCATGTTAGCAAAACTAGGTGGCGCCAAATCCATCCTCGTGCTCAGCCTGCTGGCTATGAGTGCATCTCTAATCGGTGCAGAGATGGCTGCTGAGATTAATATCACCACCATGGGAACATACTCAGGTCCGGCAACGGTAAATTCAGTTTTACCCTATTTAACCAGTTCTATCATCGGCTATGTGGTCGATGATCGCAACGGTAACGGCGTATGGGACAGCGGTGAACCTGGTATGGCGGGCGTGGAACTAATGCTCATCGGTTATTTTGTTGATGGTTTTGATGGTACTAATCGGTCCAACTCTTCCGGAAAATTCAAGTTTACACATCTCCTTTCTCAATATTATGAGATTGGCGTAATCACATCATCTTTGCCCAAGGGCTACCAATCCACTACCGGCCAGGATGTGCAAAAAGTTTGGTTGACTCCGTCCGGCGCTCGTGTGTATTTTTTCTATTCTAAATCCTGCTACGAACTGGCATTCGTTGCCGGAACAAACACGGAAACCGGACAAGGCTGGGAAAAGGCTGTTGACGATGACACGGTTGATGTGGACGGCACGGTGATGGCCCGGGGAGCAGATCCGGATCCTGCTGGTCCGGCCTGGGGTGTGTTCCAATTCGGCTGTGGTCAAAAGGGAATATTCAACAGCGTATGCATTAAAACCGATAACGGCATTGCTGAAACAGAGGCGGTGAGTCGACAAGCGTCTCTGATTGAAATATGGGTCAGCATAGACGGCGTTAAATTCGATTCCGTCACCACGATCGAGCATAATACAAAACTGTGGAAAGAGTATCCGTTGCTCAAGACCGTAACCGCCAATTTTATAAAACTGGTCCTCAAGGCGCCGCTCAATACGGTCGGTCATTGGCGCCAGTTGGTGGAATTTAAAACAAAATGGAATGTCTCGACTACCGGTTTTACTCCCCGAAATGACAATAACAACTATCTCCCATGGCACCCGTATATTCCGCCGGCCTGGGATACCATAAGTGCCGCGACGAGCCATGCAACAGATGCGCCAACCTCTTTTGCATTGCGACAGAATTATCCCAATCCATTTAATCCAAAGACAACCATCAGTTTTGATCTGGCAAAAAGCGGGCCGGTCACTGTTGTTGTTTATGACCTCACCGGTCGTCTGGTTGCCAAATTAGTGGATGGGGCGCTTGCGGCCGGAACACACCACGTGGTGTTCAACGCGCAGGATTTGCCCAGCGGTCACTATTTTTATCGTTTGATCACCAATGAATTCAATTCTGTGAAAACCATGATGCTGGTAAAATAATATGCTTTACTGCTCGGGCCTGAATACTCATTCAGGCCCGAATACCCGCCTTGCTGTGAGGAAAAATATTAACTTGACAATTATGGTTAATTATGGTAAATTCAAATGGGGTTAAGAACAGTTTTTATAATTGCCTAGCTTGTGAATAACAAGGTAGAGAATTCAGTTCGATTAAGTGCGGTCGTACATCTCGGGGCATTATACGTTTATACACCCACAAACTTTCTAGCATCCTGTCGGCAAGGCAATCATCGATTCCGGTAATCTGGTTATTTCCCTCATTCTTATTATTGATCGTATTATTGTAATGAAAAGAATGGGAATAAGAATTTTTACACGAAATTCAAAACTTACCATTCAGGGAGGTGTTGTCATGCATCACAGGGTACGAAGGATGGTCGGTTGGATGGCAGTGCTCTTGTTTTTAATGACTTCATGGGCGTATTGCCAGCCATCCATGTTTGTCGCTACTTTCGGCACAAGTTTTGCTTGTCGTGTTGGCAGCGGCACACAATCCAATTTTCTCGCTGTTATCAACGTCGGCATTTCAGATTTGAGTGTGACCAAAATTTCGATTACGGGACCGAATGCCAGTGATTTCAGCGCTTCTTCGTTGTCACCATCTTCAACCATCCCATCCGGTGGTGGTTCGCTGCTGACCGTTTATTTTACCCCCAGCAGTGTTGGTAGAAAATATGCCACCCTCAACCTTTACAGCAATGATCCGAATGCCAATCCGGCAACCGTTGCTTATGACGCTACCGTCTATGACCTCATCGGCATCACCGGTTATCTCATCAACGATGTTAATTACAACGGCAAATGGGATAAAGGCGAGACCGGCATCCCCGGCGTCGACATCAAGTTAAAAGGCGTGAACGTGGACGGCTATGACAATCAGAGCAAGACCAGCAAAACCGGGTCGTACAAGTTCAGAGGACTTCAGCCGCAGGATTACCAAATCGGTCCACTTTTAAAAAATTTGCCGGCAGGATTCCATTCAACCACGGGCCAGGATGTGCAAACCGTCACGCTGACGGAATGGGGAGAATATGTGCTGCTCTTTTATGCCAAGTCCTGTGATAGTCTGAGTTTTGTCCAGGGCACGCCCACAGTGGACGGCCAGGGATGGGAAAAGGCGGTGGATAAAGATACGGTCGATCTGGACGCTACGGTGCTGACACGCGGCGCGCCGCCGGATTCATCGGGTCCGGCCTGGGGCGTATTCGAATTTGCCTGCGGACAAAAGGGCATTTTCAATGCGTTGTGGTTGAAAACCGACAACGGACTGCCGGAACCTTTGGGTGGCATCAGTCCACAGGCGCAAAAGGTTGAAGTGTGGGTGAGCGATGACGGCGTTACGTTTGATTCGGTGACGGTAATCGATCATAACTCGAAACTCTGGCGGAAATACGAATTGCCCAAAACGGTTATTGCCGGCTACATAAAACTGGTGCTGGTGGAACCGAAAGATGCGGTGGACAGTTGGCGACAGCTGGTCGAGTTTAAAACCGACTGGACGGTTTCTTATCCTGGTTTTGTGGAACGCAGGACGAACAAACGGATATCAGCGGAAGACTGGTTTGCGTCGGTGATGGCCGGCATACAGCCGCGGGAATACAAATTGGCGCAGAATTATCCCAATCCGTTTAACCCGACGACGACGATCAGTTTTGCTCTGCCGCAAGAGGGTCAGGTCAGTTTGCGAGTGTTTGATATGAATGGCCGGGAGGTGGCGAATCTGGTGGATGGCGTGATGACAGCCGGTTCGCACAGCGTGGAATTCAATGCGCAGAATTTGCCCAGCGGACAGTATATTTATCAATTGAGCAGCGGAAAGTTCAAAGCGGTCAAGACGATGACACTGGTCAAGTAGCGCGTACCTGCGAGTATTCGAAAAACAACCTCATGAAGGTTTAAACCATCACTCGACTTGCGACGAAAAAAGTTATATGAAAAAGGCTTGAACAGGATGTTCAAGCCTTTTTTTTACTAATTATTTTTATTGACATTTAATACTGATTATTGTATTTTTTATTCATATAAAGTCACTTCCAGAAACCCCTGCCTTTTCACGCAAAACATGGATTAATCGTTTCAAGCGGAGAAAAATGCAATCAGTCGCATTTTTGCGGTAAGAAAATTATATCCCTTCCTATTGGCAACTTGGTGAGCCGGCATTTCTTGTTTTCTGCGAAAATTAAAAATCACAATTCTTCCAAACAATATATGATTGTGAATTATTACATGGAGGTGTCGTTATGCATAATCGGATACGATGGGCGATCGCTTGTACAGCAATGTTCTTGTTTCTGATGACTTCATTGTCATTCTGCCAGCCTAGTTTATTTCTTGCAACGTCGGGAACTAATTTCACATGCCAAATGGGGAGCGGCACACAAACCTATTTTTACGCCGTTATCAATATCGGCTCTTCAACCTTGACTGTAACCAGTGTCTCGTTTTCTGGACCGAATGCCGGTGATTTCAGCGCATCTCCGGTAATACCATCTGCGAGTATACCAGTTGGAGGCGGTTCGTTATTACTGGTCTATTTTACACCGTTGAGTCCAGGTGTAAAAAATGCTACTCTCAATGTGTACAGTAACGATCCGGTCAACAATCCGGTCAGTGCAGCCATTCAAGTTACGGTCTTTAACTATATTGGTATGACCGGCTATCTCATCAACGATGTAAATTACAACGGCAAATGGGATAAAGGTGAAACCGGAATACCGGGCGTAGATATAAAGCTAAAAGGCGTGCAAATGGATGGTTATGACAATCAAACCAAGACCAGCAGCCGTGGTAGTTTCAGATTTAAAAAATTAGGGTTGCAGGATTATCAAATTGGTCCAATAATAAAAAGCTTACCAGCGGGATTTAAGTCAACCACGGGTCAGGATGTGCAAACCGTCACGCTGACGGCTTGGGGCGAATATGTGCTGATGTTTTATGCTAAATCCTGTGACAGTCTGAGTTTTGTCGAAGGTACACCCACCGTAGATGGCCAGGGATGGGAAAAAGCAGTAGATAAAGATACCGTTGATCAAGACGGTACGGTGTTGGCGCGCGGCGCCTCACCGGATTCATCCGGGCCGGCATGGGGTGTGTTCAAATTTGCCTGTGGTCAAAAAGGTATTTTCAATGCGCTGTGTCTGAAAACCGACAACGGATTACCTGAACCATTAGGCGTGCCGAGTCCGCAAGCGCAAAAGATAGAGTTGTGGGTCAGTGACGACGGCGTTACATTTGATTCTGTGACCGTAATCGATCATAATTCGAAGCTTTGGCAGAAATACGAATTGCCGAAAACGGTGATCGCCGGTTACATCAAACTGGTGATCGTGGAACCGAAAGATGCGGTGGGTAGTTGGCGACAACTGGTGGAGTTCAAGACCGACTGGATTGTTACAGCGCCTGGTTTCATGGAACGTCGCTTGAACAAACAAATTTCGGCGGAAGACTGGTTTGCGTCGGTGATGGCCGGCATACAGCCGCGGGAATACAAATTGGCGCAGAATTATCCCAATCCGTTTAACCCGACGACGACGATCAGTTTTGCTCTGCCGCAAGAGGGTCAGGTCAGTTTGCGAGTGTTTGATATGAATGGCCGGGAGGTGGCGAATCTGGTGGATGGCGTGATGACAGCCGGTTCGCACAGCGTGGAATTCAATGCGCAGAATTTGCCCAGCGGACAGTATATTTATCAATTGAGCAGCGGAAAGTTCAAAGCGGTCAAGACCATGACGCTGGTCAAGTAGCGCATAGGTCCAGGCAGTCGAATAACAACAACCTTGCAAAGGTTCTAGCCCGTTGCAAGGTTGTTAATATGTTAATGCCTAATTTTTGCATAAAATGGTTAAAAAATATCAGACACCTCTGGAGACTGTCGCAAAAGTCCAGACGCATAATGTGGCCGTTGTTTTTACGGCAACTGCGGAAACCTGAGTCAGCTGTGCGAGGATGCCTTTTTCATTTTAAAGTGCGATTGCCGATGATGGCAGTTGCATTGAATTATGATTCACAAAAACAGAGAATAAATATTTTACGTTGGAAGGAAGAACGGGCTATCCGTCCGTCATGATGATCTACCGCCATCTCCATTCGTCAATTTATTGATCACCATTACCAGATTATTCACCTCTTGCTCGCCCACCGTTCGCAGATCAAGATATACCTTGTCATCCTGAATATACCCCACCACCGGCGGATCAGCAGACCGCAGCTGATGCGCCAGCAGCGACGCTTTATTCTGTAACGGCGTTAACACCAGGCTCCAGCTGGCCAGTTTTTCCAGGGGCAGCGCACCGCTGCCTACTTGTCCTGTGCTTTGCTCAATCCTGATCTGGTACCGGCTTCTGACTGACGGATGCAACTGTGCAACCAGCCGCTCGGCACGCGCTTTAATATTTTCTTCCTTTTCTGTAAGCATCGCCAAGGTCCTGTTGTCGGCAAGCAATCGATTCTCCGAAAAATATATCTGCAACGTTGCTTCCATGGCCGCAATGGTCAATTTATCGCAACGCACGGCGCGCATAATCGGATTTTTATGGATACGATCGATATACTTTTTTTTGCCGACGATCACGCCGGCTTGCGGCCCGCCGAGGATTTTATCGCCGCTAAAAGTGATCACATCGCAACCGGCGGCCAGGCTGTCCTGCACCAGCGGTTCATAGGGCAAATCAAAACGACGCAAATCAACTAACACGCCGCCGCCTAAATCATGCAGCAAAGGAATCCCATTTTTATGCGCCAGATCGGCCAAAGGGGATAACGCCACTTCTTCGGTAAATCCCAGCACGCGATAATTCGACGTATGCGCGACAAAGATAGCGCCGGTGTTCGCTGTGATGGCCCGCTCATAATCCTCAAATCGCGTTTTGTTGGTGCTGCCTATCTCTTTGAGTTTGACGCCGCTGTGTTGCATGACGTCCGGCAAGCGAAAAGAACCGCCGATTTCTATTAGCTGTCCGCGTGAAACGATCACTTCTTGATCAAAACACAACGCGTTCAGAGACAGGAAAACAGCTGCAGCGTTATTGTTGACCATGACGGCCGCCTCGGCCCCGGTCAGCTCGCACAACAAACCGGAGATATGGTCGTTGCGTTCGCCGCGTTCTCCACTCGTCATATCCAGTTCCAAATTGCAGTAGCCGGACATAAGAGCCTGCACACGTTCCTGCGCCGCCGGTGAATAAGGCGCCCGGCCCAGGCCGGTGTGCAAAATAATTCCGGTGGCGTTGATGACTGTTTTCAAACTGGGTGTAACGGTTTTTTTGAGTGTGTCTGCCGTCAGCTCTAGAGCACGCGCCAGGATTTGCTCTCTGCTGGCAAAGAGGTTGGGATGCTGCACTACAAGCTTTCGTATTTCCTGCAGACTCGAACCGGCTGCCTCTTTGACCCATTCGCGTGAAAAGCGCTGCGCCAGTTCCACAGCCTGCGGTTGACTCAGAATGAGATCAAGAGAAGGAAGCATTTTCAGTTGATTTTGTTTTTCGTCCATGGTTTTCAAACTCTGTTTTTCTCGGGCAAAAAGACGGTTAACAGCAAAGACAAGGGTAAAATATAAAGCATGCCGTTAAAGGCTGAACCGAGGCCGATCTTGTCGGATAGGGCGCCAAAAGGGGTGAGCAGCAAACCCGCCATGCCCCAGGCAAATCCCATTGTCAAAGAAGAGACCGCGCCGGATCGATTGGGAAACAGCTCTTGCGCCATCAAAATGGTCACCGGCACCGATGAGTAGAGGAAACACCCCCCTAATCCTAAAAACACCAACGAGAGTATACCCTGGGTGTGCAGAAAAAGCCACAGGAGCGGCGCCGAACACAGGAGGGAAAAGATAATGATTTTTTTATGACCCAGCCGATCGGAAAAATGGCCGCCGATCAGCGTACCGGCTGAACCGCACAATTCAAAAATGGTGTTGGCGCTGCCGGCGAGCATCATGGAAAAATGTTGCTGATGAAGATAAACCGGATTAAAAGCCAGAAATCCGTCTATAACAAAAGCGCGCATGAACACGATCAGCCAGATCAAGACCAACAGACTTTTGCGTCCGCCCAAACGATAATTGTGCGTTTTTGCCAATTGTACGGTTCGTATCGGCACAGTGGTCGGTAAAAATCGCCACAGCAACAAAGAGATGGAGGCGCCCCAGGCCACTGTAATCCAGGAGTAGGAGAGACCCAACGTCGTCACGACCGAGAGAATAATGATCGGGCCCAAACTATGGCCGGCGCTGCCGGCTGTGACAAAAGTGGACATGCTCAGGCCTTTGCGTTCACCGCCGTATTGGCCGGTCAAACTGGCCGCTTGCGGATGAAAGGCGGCGGTGCCCAAACCACCACAGACGATCAGCAAGGCCAAATGGGACCAGGACGAAACCAGGCCAATGGCGCAGAAGAATAACGCGGTCAGCAAAGGACCAAAGATAACCAGCCAGGGACGACGCAACCGATCGCTCAACATGCCGAACAACGGCTGCAGCAAAGAACTGGCCACTGCCTGAATGGAAACCAGGGTGCCGGCTAAAGTGAGGCTAAAACCGATTTTTTGCATCAACAAAGGCAAAAGCGGCGCCAGATATCCGGGATAAGCGTCGTTGATGAAATGCCCGGCAGACAGCAATGCGACAGGACGATTGATGGGAAATACTTTTTTCAGTGCTTTCATCAATTCACGAACCGGATTTTTTGCGATATTGGATATAAATCACCAGAATTCCGGTCGTCAGGAAGAGCAACGGAACGATCCATTGCGCCGGCAGGACGTCAAGATGCTTCAGATAAGACAATGCGGTGGCGCAGATTAATAAAAGTGCCGGGTACAAAGTCCAGGAAAATTTGGCCTGTGTACGCCGATCCAGCCAGAGCAGCAACAGGGTCAGACTCATGCCCAGCAGGATAATGACGCTAATGAGGCTGTTGGGAATGATGTGAAAAAAAGTCAGCAGCAAAACGACGCTTTGCGTCAACAGCACACCGGCAATAAGTATGGTCCACCACAGCCTGTCGTCGGTGAGAAAATACCAGGCAAAGGCAAAGGCGGTCAAAGCCAGGACCATGACATAGACGAGAATGCCGAGACGTCCGAGACGGTAATTGTGCAGTAATAAACCGAGACCAATGGCGATGACAAAAAGACCAATTATTCTATTGCGCGTTTGTGGACTCATCTCATTTCCAATATAGTTTTCTTGCGTAATTTACATAATTTATTATAATCAGTAAAGCTTGAATTTCATGGATTAGAATAAATTGCCAAAACTGAGATAAATCGCGTAATCCTGAAGCCGGGAACGTCCCACGTCCAGGACGGCGACAAATTCTTTTTTCCATTGTACATGCAGACCGATTCCTTCGGCGAAATGCATCTGCCGAAGAGAGAAATGGTCTTCCTTCATCCAGATGCGGCCGACATCGGTAAACGTATGCACATAGCAAGAAAGCTGTTGCCTGAGAATCGTCAAATCCCACATGCGCCAGCGCAATTCCATATTAAGCACCAATTTGTTCGGACCGACATAGAGCATTCGCGGCTGACCGCGTAATGTTTTGGCGCCGCCCAGGCCTTCGTGACGTTGAAAGGAGTTGCTCAGTACGGCCATTTCATAGAACGGCGGAGTGCCCAGCATGGCTTCGGCCAAAATCCTTTGTGCCCAGATCAGCCGCGGATGCATTTTGAAATAGCGGCGATCAATAGCGGTCAGGCGAATATAGCCGTAATCGTTGGCCAAGGGTCGCAATACCGGCTCCAGCAAAAATTCACTCCAGACGCCGCGACTGGGAACCGCTTCGACATCGCGAGAGTCATAGATGACGCCGACGCGCAGGTAATTGCTGTAACCGCCGTTTATGCCCAAAGGCTGCGTTTGGCTGAGCAACGTCGGCAACGGATACGCCTGGATTTTGTTATGGAAAATGCCTGTTCCGGCCAGCAAACGCCAATGCGGCCGGGCCAGGGGCCATTGCACATTGATCAGCAGTGCGCGCCACTGTTGTTGATACACGTTGTACTCGGTGTGCAGAAAGAGCGGATCATTTTCCTGCGAGCGCCCTTTTTCATATTCCGGTTGATTGCCAAGACCGTAGTAATCCTGGTTCATCAGATTTTTATATTCCAGGCGCAGATCTATGCGCGTGCCAAAGCCAAACAGATGCGGCCAATCCGCAAAAATATAGAAATCCGTTTTCTGTTTCGTGGATTTGGTATAGTTGCACAGCATATGCCATTGGTACGGCCGGGGGGTTGCATCGCCGAATTGATAGGCGAACAGTTTGCCGCCGTACTCTAATCCCTCGCCGCTGCTGAAAGTAAGACTTGGAACCGGCAAGGCGGCGAATCCTTTTGGTCGCTCCGTTTCCTCAGCTGCACTCTGTTCCAGGCAGAGAAAAAAAAGAAAACAGATGGATAACAACCTGATCCAGTTAAGCATGCGCCATCCACATCAGGCTTTGAGGAATATTTTCTGTTTGTACAGAAAATAGAGAAAGAGCCACTTGATGGCAAGGGTACAGGCGATATAGAAGGCAGTCCGCCAGTCGCCCAGATACTGGATAAAGCCGTGCACCAAGGTGTCCGTGATATTGCCGAATCGGAACAAGGCCTGCACCAGATAAATGGTAATGGCGTTCATGCCGATGACAATAAAAGGAAAAGCCCATTTCTGCCGGCCGCGAATGTCCATGATGTAATAGAAAAACGCCAGCAGCCACAAGCTCCAACCGCCCGCCCAAAGAACATAAGAACTGGTCCAAATGAGCTTATTGATGGGGAACACAAAATTCCACACCCAGCCGAGGAGCAGGCTCACAGCGCCGGCGACAACAAGCCCAAGCGCCTTGTGGTTTTTCGTGTATTGGCTGCGCAGCCAGTGACCTGAGAGAACGCCAAACAGACAGGTGGCAACCGCAGGCAGTGTGCTGAACAAACCTTCGTTATCGCCGAAAGTAAAGCAGCAAAAACTTCCGGGCAGAAACAGACGATCCAGGTAGGAGGTCAGATTGCCTTCCGGCGTGAGCACGCCGGCGCCAAAGCCCGGAACCGGAATCAGCGCCAGCGCCGCCCAGTAGAGCACAAGCAGAGAAAAAAAGATGATGCCTTGTGTTTTGACGCGCGTGTTGATGACAATGATAGAGGCAATGCCGTAGCTGAGGCCGATGCGTTGCAGCACGCCGGCCCAGCGTTGCTGGGCAAAATTTAAATTCAGCAGTCCATTGACCAGAAAACCGAAAAAGATCAACTTGATCGTGCGCAGGGCGATGTGTTTGTATAGACTTTTTTTATCTGTGGTCTGCATGCGTTTTGCCAGCGCGAACGGAATACTGGCGCCGACAATAAACAGGAACAGAGGAAAGATTAAATCGTAAAAAGTAAAACCGTTCCATTCAGAGTGATCAAATTGTTCGGCAAGCGTCAACGCGGCCGGCGTGTTGATCAATCTGAGCAGAGCGCCGGCAAGCGCCTCGCCGCCCATAATCCAAAACATATCAAAGCCCCGCAAGGCATCAATGGACGTCACCCGTCCGGCTGCAGCCGGTTTAACCTCGGTCATGGCTTTTCTCCTGTTTCTGTTCTATAGATTGAGGAACTGGTGTTTGGAAGATATTTTGTCTCGATCATGCAAGTTAGTAAATAGAAGTGCAGCCTGACGAATATAATAACGGATAATATATATATTTTTCCAATGCAATGCAACTAGAGTCCGTAAAAAAAATGATAAAATGCTTGACATTCATCATAAGGTTTCTAACTTCTCTGCAATGGCAACAGGGGAGAGCAGGTCGTTTTACTAACTTTTCAGAGGAGGAGAAAAGAATGAAAAGATCGACAGATCCCAAACTATTATTCTGGGCGTGTTTCATTGCTCTGGTAGCGACCTCATTTGGTTTTATCATTCGAGCGAGCCTCATCGACGTATGGGCGATGCAATTTAATCTGAGTGAAACACAAAAAGGAGAGATTTTAGGCGTAGGATTATGGCCTTTTGCCATCACCATTGTGCTGTTCAGCCTGGTTGTCGACAAGATCGGTTATGGCCGGGCCATGGCTTTTGCCTTCCTTTGTCATGCGTCTTCAGCGATTATTACCATTTTTGCGAAAAATTACTGGGCGTTGTACATCGGTCAATTCATCGTCGCATTGGGCGCCGGCACGGTTGAGGCGGTCATCAATCCTGTAGTCGCGACGATTTTTTCCAAAGACAAAACTAAATGGCTGAATATTTTGCATGCCGGCTGGCCTGGCGGCATGGTGCTGGGCGGCATCTTTATGCTCATCATGGGGCCGGCCGTCGACTGGAAATTCAAGGTGGCGCTGTTGCTGCTGCCCGCCTTGTTGTATGGTGTGATGATGCTGCGCTGCGCTTTTCCGGTCCAGGAGCGCGTCAAGGCGGGCATCCCGTACAAGACCATGTTGCAGGAGGCCGGCATTGTCGGCGCCGCCATTATCGTGTGGATGATGACCAAAGAGATTGGTCGTGTTTTTGATCTGGCTCCCGGCGTACAATATGCCATTATTGCGGTGTTGGTGATTGCTTACAGCATTTATGTTCGCGCGTTGGGACGCCCCATGTTTATCTTTCTCATGTTCATCATGATTCCCCTGGCGATTGCCGAGTTGGGCACGGACAGCTGGATTACCGATCTGGTAAATCCGGTGATGAGCAAAATCGGCATTCAACCTATTTGGGTTTTAATGTATACAGCCTTTATCATGATGGTTCTGCGATTTAATGCAGGCCCCATTGTGCACCGATTATCGCCTTTGGGCACTTTGGCGACCTGTTCCGTGATTGCCATATTGGGTCTGATCTTTTTATCGCAAGCCGCGGGTTTGATGATTTTTGTGGCTGCCACGGTATATGGCTTCGGCAAGTCCTTTTTCTGGCCTACCATGTTGGGCGTGGTCTCGGAACGTTTTCCCAAGGGCGGCGCTTTGACTATGAATATGATTTCCGGCGTGGCCATGTTGGCTGTCGGCGTGGTTGGCGCCGCTTTCCTGGGCAATATTCAGGATAAACAGATAGATCGTGAATTGGGACGCAGCAATCCGACCTTGCACAGCCAGGTGGTCGGGAATGAAAAATCGAGCATATTCGGCGCCTATCGTCCTTTGGATCAGGAAAAAGTAGCTGCCTTGCCTGAAACGGAAAAAAGCGCGATTGAACAAATAATTGCGCAGGCGAAAAAGAGCGCACTGTTTACCGTGGCGATTTTTCCCACAATCATGTTGATCTGCTATATAATATTAATATTTTATTTCAAGTCCATAGGCGGATACAAACAAATACACCTGGATGAAGCTGGGTCATAGACAGCAGCAATTTTTCACACGTGTGTAATCCTACGAACACGGATTGGACTGATGCAAGATTCTGAAATTGGTTCATTCATTTCAATCCGTGTTTTTTCAGGTTTAGCTAAAAACTACGAAAAACGGCGAATATTCGTAATATTTTCTAAAATTACTTGCTTTTTTGCTTTTGATATATTACATTTCCTATGCATGATTGTGATGCAAGTCACAGTGAGGAGATGTAAATACAAAGCACTTGTATTATTGTAACACCTGTTTGCAATGAACAGATTACAATAATCCTACCAGCAGCAATCATTTATCCGGCATCCAACGTTCCGCAATTCCGCATCTTTCAGTCAAACATGGTTTGGCAGCAGGGGCGTGTTTTATACTTTCTGTTTCTTTTACCTTTATAGCAAAATTGGGATTTAGTGAAAGATTTTTTGGATTCTGCGGAGATGGGTAGGATGACGCAGCAAACTTTAGAATTTAAAAAGTCTGTAGATGTCAGCGATAAGACCTATCGCGCTTTATTCGAGCACGCTGCTACAGCAGTGGCCGTTGTCGCACGTGATGGCACCTTATTGATGATCAACCGTAAATTCGCTTCGCTCTCAGGCCTTAAAAAAGTTGAAATCGAAGGACAGATGTCCATATTCAATTTTTTCAAGGATGAGGATCAGATTTTGCTGCAGGAAAATTTACGCAAATGCAGGACACAGGGAAAAACCGATGGTTATTCCAACGAATGCCTGTTTTACAGTGGTGAACAAAAGCCTAAAAGTGTTTATTTGTCATTGAATTATCTGCCGCATATCGGCGACTGTATGATCTCCATGATCGACGTGACCGAGCTAAGGCATTTACAGGCGCGCTTGACGCGTTCAGAGCAACTGGCAGCCATCGGCGAACTGTCCGCATCCATTGCCCATGAGATACGCAATCCTCTTGGCGCCATCAACACCTCTGTGGAAGTGTTGCGCAGCAGTTTGCAGCTTGGCGGCGATGATCGTGATCTCATGCAAATAATCATGGAAGAAACGCAGCGCCTGGATCGTATTGTAACCGACTTTTTGCAGTTTGCCAGGTTGAATCGGGTGCGTTTTCAGCCTCTGGATGTTAATCGGGTGATACGTGATACCTTGTTGCTGCTAAAAGGCGTTTTACCTGGCGAACTGGTTTTGTCCGTGGTGCTCGATGAGGCTTTGCCCTCAACTTTTGGCGATGCCGATCAGCTGCGACAGGTCATGATCAACATGATTGTTAATGGAGCAGAGGCTGTGCCCAAACCGGGTGGGCGTTTATCGATTACGACAAAATATGCGGAAAACGAGCAGGCAAAATCCTCCATTCAAATAATCATCCGCGATAACGGGCAGGGAATTGAACATAAATATCTGGACAAGATTTTTAAACCGTTTTTTTCAACAAAGGAAAAGGGTGTGGGTATGGGGTTGGCTATCTGCGAACGGATTGTTCATAATCACGGAGGGGATATCAGTGTAACCAGTCGGATTGGATACGGAACGTGTTTTTCCATCTTGTTGCCGATTATCCGAACCGCGCCCGAAGAGGAGCAATAACGCCATGGCAGAGATACTGCTTGTTGAAGATATGGTCAATCCGCGTAAGGCCATGTCCTTGCTGTTGCAGCGCGAAGGGTATCAGGTTGCCGAAGCAGAAAACGGCAACACAGCCTTGCAAAAGCTGGCCGATCATTTTTATGATCTGATGATTACCGATTATAAAATGGAGCCCATGGACGGCTTTGAGCTGTTGCGTAAAACCAAAAGAAGTTTTCCGCTCACCAAAGTGATTCTGTTGACCGCTTTTGGCAGCATCAAGCAAAGCGTGGTGGCGATGAAATTAGGCGCTTTTGACTATCTGACAAAACCCTTTGAGCCGCAGAATCTGCTCAAAAGCGTCAAGACCGCACTGGAACTGGAACGTAAAGCCGGCAATCGGGCTTTAGTAAAAAAGGCTTTTGCAGAAATTATCGGTGATTCCGAGGCGATCCAGCAGGTGCTTTGGCTGGTTTCCCAGGTTGCCGATACAGAATGCACGGTGCTGATTCAGGGAGAGAGCGGCACCGGTAAAGAGATGATTGCCAAAGCCATTCACAAGCACAGCAATCGACATGACGCTCCCTTGATCGCCGTCAACTGTTCCGCCTTACCGGAGAATTTGTTGGAAAGCGAGTTATTCGGTCATGTCCGCGGTTCTTTTACCGGCGCCATCAAGGATCGCAAAGGACTGTTTCAGGAAGCGGAAAAAGGCACGCTGTTCCTCGATGAAATTGGCGATCTCACACCACAACTCCAGGTAAAACTCTTACGCGCATTGCAGGAGGGCGAAATCCGTCGCGTCGGCGACAACCAATCCCTTGCAGTGGATGTGCGCGTTATTGCCGCTACCAATAAGGATCTGGAGCAAGAGGTGGTTTGCGGCCGGTTTCGCGAAGATTTGTTTTATCGATTGAACGTGATCCCCATTCTGGTACCGGCTTTACGCTCTCGCAAGGACGATATCCCGAATCTCGTACTTCATTTTGTCGGCAAGTATTCTGAACGCATGAACAAACCGCCGCTGCAACTGTCTACGGATGCGATCCGGCGTTTGTTGGAATATAATTGGCCGGGCAATGTCCGGGAATTGGAAAACTTTATCGAGCGGCTCACCGCTCTCAGTCAGTCGCGTTTGGTCCAGGATGAGGATATCCGGCGTCATCTTTCTGCCAGTGCCCGGCCAATCAAGATGTTCAATCCGGGTGATTTGACTTTGGCGGAGATCGAGAAGCAGGCCATTGCCGAGGCGTTGCACCGGTTTCAGAACAATCAACGCATCACGGCAGAAAAGTTGGGAATTTCCACAACGACTTTGTGGAGAAAAATCAAGGAATACGGATTAGAAACCAGTCTGAAAATGGGTTGATTGGTTTGTTTTGATTTGATGAATGCAAGAGTTCCAATTCACAGAGCAACTCGCGCATAAAGTTTGGATTGTAGGAGCCGCTTCCCAGCGGCGACTGTCGGCGGCCGGAGCCGCCTCCTACACTAGATACATCATTTTGTGAATAATTCAGGATAGAATATTCTAGCAGATAAAAATTTTTTCTACAACCTCCGGATTTTTCCCTTCATTTATTGCTCGCCCGTGTTTCAATCACTGATTTAAATTCTCTTTACATAATTTTTACTCACAGCTTTAATTTATTTAGAAGACTAATCTTTCACTCCCCCTCCATTTTTTTCTATTTCCAGCCAAATCATTTCATTTTGAAATGGTCGCATTTAAAAATGCAATATGTTTTGTTTTTTTGAACAAAAATTAAAATTGTTCATATTTATAAATATTGTTTTATTAATTATTTATGGCATATGATTGAATTTGGCGATTTTGGCATAAAATTTGACTAATACAGATCACAAATTCATTTGATTAATCTGCATCCGGTCTAGCGGAATTTGTACCCTTTTTGAGACGTCAGATGTTAAAAGTCTTGCTGGTAGACGATAACAGAAATTTTCGTACTTCACTGTCCATTGGATTGAAACGCGAGGGGTTTGATGTGGAGACCTGCGGCAATCCGGTGGAGGCTTTTAACCGTATCCAGGAGAGACTGTTCGATGTGTTAATGACGGACTTGCGCATGCCCTATTTCAACGGTTATGAATTGGCGCGACTGGCCATCCGGCATCAGCCGCTGCTGCAAATAGTGCTGTTATCCGCCTATGATTTCAAAGATTTCATTCCGCAAGAACGGGAGATAAACGGTTTTATAAGATTATCCAAACCCTTCGAGATGAAGGAGCTGTTGACCATTCTATCTCGTGTGGCTGTGGAAAATGTACATCAATCCATCCTTAATTAACTGCACCACGCTTAACCCCTAAACTGTGAGGAGATCACAATGGGACAACAACAACTGCTTTTGATCGTGCTCAGCGTCATCATCGTTGGTATTGCGGTGGTCGTGGGCATCAACATGTTCGGCGCCTCGGCAGCTTCTGCAAACCTGGAAGCGGTCACCAATGACCTGCTGAATCTGTCAGCCAGAGCACAACAGTACTATGTAAAACCAGTGTCGATGGGCGGCGGCGGCAATTCTTTTCAGGACATTGCTATCGGAGATCTAACTGCCAAACCGACCAATGACAACGGCACGTATAGCATTTCCACTGCCGGTAACGCAAACAGCGTCACCATTCAGGGCGTCGGCAAGCAGGACGGCGATGGCAATACAACCCTGTGCACCGTGCGGATACAAGTTTTCGCCGATTCACTCGCGACAACCATCGTAGATCGTTAAGCCCAAATCCCCATACACGACACATAGCAAGAATGGGCTAACAAATCCCTCCCACAACCGGTTGTTGTGGGAGGGATGCTGAATTGTGACAGATCGGATTCTGTTTTTTGTGAGGAGAATCGGAAAACATTCCATCAGCATGTAGTTCCGCCTTTAGGCGGAGAGATTTCCGGCTAAAGGCGGTACTATTTGCTAAAGTTGCTTTTTGGACTGCCTTGGCACAAGCCGGGAGGCTTGTGCTACGGGATGTGGCGTGATGAAAAGGGCGGCAATTCTCCGAACGCCGAAATGAACGACAGGGAATCAGTTTAAACCAGGGTTGGGACGTGAGAGAGTTCAGGTATATCGGTCTGAGTTTGCAGGATAAGCGAGTTACCGGCTATGTGGAGGCCAAAACCCGCAGTGAAGCGAAACGCAAAGCCGAATCCATCAGTCGTCTGCATAAATTCCGTTTGACCGCGGTCCAGGGCAAGTCCAACTATCTCTACAAGGTGCGCAATAAAGACGGCATGTGGTTGCGCGGCGAGCAGGAAGCCTTTACCAAAGACGATGTGGATATGGCCTTGCGGCGCATGGGCTTTGATTTTGTGTCTGTGCAAAAGGTGGCTATCGATTTCCGTTTTAAACCACCCTATGGCGACGTGATTACCTTTATTCGCATGTCTGCGGATATGCTGCGCGAGAAAATTCCCTTTGACGAGATTCTCAGCTTGCTGGAATCGGATATGACCAATCGTGCATTAAAAAGATCCTTGAAAGAGATCCTGGCAGATTTAAAAAGCGGCAAGGACGGCGAGGAAGCTTTTGGCCGTCAGATCAATGCACTCGGCAAGTTCCCCTGTCGCATGTTGGGCGTTGCCTCTAAAAGCGGCAACATGGCCGAGGTGTATGAAAACACGGCCAAATTTTTGGAACGCGATTACGAGTTTCGCAAAAGTATTCGCAGCGCGCTGGTGTCTCCGTCCATCACCCTTTTTGTGTTATTCGGAGCCGTAGTTTTCTACATCGGCTACATCTTTCCCAAAACGGCCGAGTTATTTGCCGATGTGGGCGCGGTTCTGCCTCCTATGACGCGGGCGAGTTTGAACCTTGGTCATTTCGTACAAAACAACATTATGCTGATTATGCTGGCCATGATTCTACCGCCCGTCATCCTCTGGCGTTTGGCGCGCACCGAAAAAGGCCAGATTCTTGTCGGCCGTTATTTTATTCGTTTGCCTATTATCGGTTTTCTGTTGCATAAATCTTCCATCGAGATTTTTTGCCGGGTGTTCAATTCACTGTACAGCGGTTCCGGCGAAAACATCGAGGTGATCCGCACATCAGCGGAAGCCTGTCGCAACAAGTATATGGAGAAACAGATCAAAGAGATCTCGATTCCCATGATGGTGCGCGATGGCCGCGGCTTTGTCGAGTCCCTCAAGGCGGCAGGCGTTTTTACCGACAACGCCATCAACCGCTTGAACGCCGGCGCCGAATCCGGCACTCTAAAAAAAGTTACATCACAGATCGCCAATTTCTACGAACGGGAAACCACCTATCGCATGAAAGCCATTGTCGATTCCATCCAGGTGGTTATTGCTTTTGTCATTATGATCATCATGACCTTGTTGACCATCATTTCCTCAGAAACGGCTGTGGTACAGCCCAAATTGCCGGGAATGTAAACCATGCAGGCTAAAAGCGAAATCCCCTCAGCCATTTTGGACAAACTGTCCGGCAATGGCCTTTTCAATCGTGAGCATTTGGAGCTGGCATTTAAAACATTGGCGAGCGCCAACGGCAACCGTTCTCTTAGCGATATTTTGATCAACGATTTTGGTTACAACCGACATCAGGTTCTACAGGACTTGTGCCGGATTTACGCTTTTCGGGAAATCAAGCTCAATCAAACGCCGCTCTCGGAAGGCTGGAGCAAGTTCATTCAGAAATTCTATAAATCGCTGGATGAAAAGAGTCATCGCGCTTTTATTGAACAAAAAATCATACCGTTCGGTTACAGCGAGCGCAGCAAGGATATCCTGATTTTCATCACGCCGGATCCAACATCCCGCGTCATTCTTGAAACCGTGCGTCAGGCCGGCATAAAGAAATTCGAGGTTGCTTACGCCAAATTGGAAGACATTACCGATCTGTTGGCCCGCGCCCTGCCGGATGAGAATGAGTATCTCAATTTTCTTAAAGAGGCAAATCAGGAAATATCGATTCAAAATGCAGACGATGAAAAAGGCATCGATGAGGACGAATTAAATGCGGCCATCAACAAGAGCCTGTTGGTCAATCTGTTTGAAGCAAGCCTGGTGGAATCCGTGCGTCGCGGCGCCAGCGATGTGCATGTCATTCCAAAAGAAAATAACGTCACCGAAATCCATTTCCGCATTGACGGTCGTTTACGGCTTTGGCATCGACAGGACGGCATCAAACCGGAGGCTTTTCTGGCTGTGGTCAAAGATCGCACCAAAAACGTCGATCGTTTTGAATGGGAAACCGCCCAGGACGGATTTATTCAGCGGCAAATCGACAACCATCTGATTCGCTATCGTGTTTCCATTCTGCCCATCGTTTCCGGCATGCTGTCGCGCAAATACGAAAGCGTGGTCATCCGCGTTTTGGACGACCGCAAGGTAATAACGGACCTGGCTAAACTGGGTTTTGACGACTATGCCAAGGCCGAATTCGTCAAAGCCATCAAAAAACCGCAGGGCATGGTTATCCTGACCGGTCCCACCGGTTCCGGTAAAAGCACGACGTTGGTGGCGGCGTTGAATCAGGTCATGACCCCGGAGCTGAACATTCTGACTGTTGAAGATCCGGTGGAATATAATATCCGCGGCGCCAGGCAACTGAAAATCGGCGGCAAGATGAATTTTGACCAGGCCATCCGTTCCATCCTGCGTCATGATCCGGATATCGTCATGGTCGGTGAAATTCGCGACGCCAAAACAGCCGAGATTGCCATCAAGCTGGCCAACACCGGTCATTTGACCTTCAGCACGGTGCACACCAATGACGCGGCCAGCGTGGTATCCCGTTTATTTAAGATGGGCATCGAACCTTTCCTTCTCGCGTATGCCATCAATCTGGTGGTGGCCCAACGTCTGGTGCGCTTATTGTGCAATCAGTGCAAACAGCCGATCAAGGATTTGGATGTGTCCATTCCCGTTTCTCTCGGTTACACTCAGGACGAGATTGCCAAAACGACATTTTATAAAAACGTCGGTTGTAAAATGTGCCGCAATGGTTATGCCGGACGCAGCGGCATTCATGAAGTGTTGACTTTTACCACGCCCATTCGACGATTGATTTTTGAGGCCAAGGGGGATGTGAACGAAGATGCTATCCGGGAAGAGGCCATCCGTAACGGCATGTCCACCCTGCGCGCCGCAGCACGTAATCGCGCCATGCTGGGACAAACCACGCTCGATGAAGTGGCGGCGGTTACCATAGAATAATTCATTAACCATGAAAGCCTGCCCTGCTGCCGTGCAAAATTCCAGGCAGGGCAAACGATGGCGGATATGTCATTTTTGTTTCACGCTCTGCGGTACGGATGTAAAAATGGAAGTTAGAAAGCAGTATACGCTTCTTCTTGTCAGCGGTGATCAGCATGGTCGAACCGAACTGTCCGGTTTTCTGATGAACAGCGGTTATTTGGTTGATGAAGTTTCAGACGCTGAGGAAGCGTTGGCGCAATGCGTCAAAAAAAAATATGTTTTGATGCTTGTGGATTTATTCATTCCCGGTGAGTTGAACGGCGTCGCATTGATCGAGAGAATTCGTCAAATGCAGTTCAAGTCGGCCATCGTCGCATTTTCCAATCAGGGCGGCAAGAGAATTATGGAAGATGCCTTGCAGGCAGGCGCAGACGGCTATCTGCCCAGGGATGTCCTGCTTGCGGAAATTCTGCCTGCGATAAAATCCCTGTTGCCCGGATTGCCGTCGGCAAAACCGACGCCTGGTCCCCCTGCGCCATTTTCTCCGGCTCCGGACCCGGCGCCTGCTGCAATAGATATGCCGGTGCTTTTTGCTCATATGCCGCAAGGCGAGGTACAAAATCTGCTTTCTCAGGCGCGTAAAAAAGAGTTGTTGCCCGGACAAATCCTGGCGTATGACTGCAATCGGGAAATAGCGATGATGCTTGAGGGAGAAGCCGAGTTGTTGTTTAAAAACCGATGCGTTGGTGCATTGCGAAAAAATGAGACCATCGGCGAAGCATCGATCTTTTTGCACCATCTGCATGATTTTTCATTTACGCTGGTCGCTCAAAGCTGGTGCCTGGTTCTATTGCTGGATAAAATGATTGTGAAAAAATATCTCAAAGAGCACGATCGTGGACTGATGTTACGTTTCATGGTGAATATGATTGCAAGTATGTCTTTTCGTTTGTTGCAGACATTGGAGGAATGTTCCCGATTAAAAGATGATCATGAAGCCCAACAACCCAGGAAAGATACCATTAACCGAATATCCGAGATAGTTAACAATTGATCGAAATGAAACAAACCGACAATGTGCATCTGCTGCGCAATGCGCCGGCGGTTGCCGATGTTTTGCAGCGTCTAAGCGCTGAATTGACCGAAGACCTGGAAGGTTTGGACCGGCAAAAACAGCGCTACAGTTTATTGACTTTGCTGTCGCTGCCTGAACGCAGGCAGCTGTCGCAGGTGGTTGACAATTTTCTGTTGCATATGCGCGAATTGGACGCGTCGGACATCGAGATCGGCGGTTCCAATGCTCAGAATTTGATTTGGTTGCGTATTCAGGGGCGCAAGAAAACGCGGCCGGAAATGGGACAGTGGACACCGGAACAAACCGATTACCTTATTTTGAATTTGCTCTCGCCTAAACAGGCTGAGCGGCTTTTCCGTGCCAAGGCTTCGGATTTTTCATATTCCATGGAAATCAACGATGTTAAAATGCGCTGGCGCGCCTCTGCCTATTTTGACATGGGTCATCTGGCTTTGAACATGCGTGCGGTATCGGTCAAAGTTTACCCGTTTCAGAAATTGGGTTTTCCGCCGATGATCGTGAAAAGTTTGTCTCTGGCTCATGAAAAGCAGGGTCTTATCCTCTTAACCGGTATCACGGGCTCCGGCAAAAGCACCACCATGGACAGCATCATCGACGCCAACAATCAGGCCGTGGACGGTCACATTGTGATCATCGGCGATCCCATCGAATTCATTCATGATTCCAGCCGTTGCATTGTACGTCACCGCGAAGTGGGTCGCGACGTGCTTTCTTTTAAGGACGGCGCTGTGCAGGCTTTGCGTGAGGATCCGGACATCATCGTCGTGGGTGAAATGCGCGATCCGGAAACCATTCGCACCTGTTTGGAAATCGTTGATACCGGCCACAAGGTTTTTTCCACCCTGCACACCGGTTCGGCAGTAGAAACCATCGATCGTATTGTCGCCGAGTGTCCGGCTGATGAGCAGGACCGTGTGCGCAACCGTTTGGCGGACGTCCTGCGCGTGGTGATTTCGCAAAAGTTGATCCCGGGCGTTGAGGGCAGACTGATTTTGGCCAAAGAGATCTTATTGGTGACCTCCGCAGCGCGCGCGGCCATTCGCAATAAAAACACCCATGAAATTTATCAGATGATCAGTGAAGGCGGCAAGTTGGGCATGATGACCATGGAGCAGGATTTGCTGCGTCTCTTGTCCGCGCGTATGATCACAGAAGGCGATGCTTTTGATTACGCCAACAATAAAAGAAGAATTCAGGAATTGATTTATCAAAAAGGTTGAATCGCATCATGAAACAAGCCCTCGGCATTTATATTGACGCTACAACCCTGCGTACTGCGCTGGTCAGCACCCAGGGCAGCCGGCCGCATATTGAGGCGTTGGAAACGTTCAACCTTTACGAACCGTTGGAACAACGGGAAGTGCTGGATCAGCAAAAAGCAGGCATGAAGACCGAAGAATCCCGATCCAGAAGTAAAAATCCTTTTGGCGGCGAAGGTTTGTTTCAGCGGACAGAAACCATCGCCAGCATCGGCGACAGCAACAGCAATGTTGACGTCATCATCAAGATGTTGAATTTGATGTGTCCTCGCGGCGCTGAAATTGCCTTCAATTTATCGGACCATTTCACTTTTTACAAGCATCTGGCGGCCATTTCCGAGAGCACGCCCAGCAGGCTGCGCAAAGCCATTTGGCAGACATTTACCGGCGATTATCACAACGAACCCAAGACGGAGAATCTCGGCTATATCGAACTGGCGGATAAATCGCTGTTCACTTTACTGCATGAAGATCCGCTTGTCTTTTCGTCGTTGCTGCTGGAAAGTTTTGCCCTGTTGCGCAACAATCCGCCGAAAATCGGATTGATCGACAGCACAGAATTCATTCTGGCGCATGAGATCATTCACAACTATACGCTTGGCGAGCAGGATCACACTGCCGTTATTTTATTCACCAGCGGGCATACCAAAGTTTTTTTCATGCGCGGTCAGCACATTCATTCGGTCTTGCCCACCATATATGAAGGCTCTGAATCAGAGACCGTTTGTGATACGGCTTTTGCCAAAATATTGTTCGAGTTTGATTCCGGGAAATTAGCGGTGCTGACCCGAATCGTACTGGCCGGCGACATTGACCGCGTGCATGCAGAAAAATTTTTCAAGGATAAATGGCCTGCTGCCGCTGTCAGCCGATTGGAGATCGTTCGTGCCGTCTTTGATGAAAAATTGGAATCGTTGCAGGGCCGGACCTCCACGTTTGCATTGCCCATCGCTCTGGCGTTGAAAGCGTTGGATGATCATCCCAAACCGCCATATCAGCACAATTTTTTGCCGCGTCGCATCAAGGAGAAGCAAAGCGTTTACCGGATTGCCTGGCACGGAATCCTGTTGCTCTGCATTCTCTTTGCCGCCGTTATGTTTCTGACCGTGCAGTCCATCAAGAGCATGCAAAAGATCAACGGTTATCGTGACGAACAGACTTATCTGCGCCAACGCCTCCAACAACTGGCAAATGTTGCCGATGAGGTGGACAGTCTGCGCGCCGAAATCAGCAAGATGGAGGTCGGCACCGCCATCATCGATTCTCTGAACAAGCGCAGCATTCGTTGGGCGCCGTTGATTGAAGCCTTTTCACAGGCCCATGCGGAAGCAGGACCATTCTCCTTTATCAAATTGGCAAGTCAGGACGGCGGTCGCTTGAATGTGGATATGGAACTGCTGCATGAAGAGCAGGTAGTGCGTTTGGAACGACTCATTCAAAAAAGCATGGTTACCGACGTCAATAAAAATAAAGAAGCGGACGATCGATACATCCAAGTACAATTTATGTGTGACGCAAAGAGAAGTGAATAGCCATGTCCTATGCCGTAAGAAATACTCTGGTCATCGCTGCATTTTGGGGACTGCTCCTCGCTTTAGGTTTTTATTATGTTTATGGAATGCAGCAAAAACAGGTGCACCTGCTGCAGCAACAAACTGCCCAGCAGAAAAACCGGTTGGAAGAGCTGGGACGTCTGCAGCAGGATCAGTCGGTCCTGCAAAAGGAGTATGATCGACTGACGGAACTCAATGCCGGTAAAAAAGGATTTATTGCCAGTCACGAGACGCCTGGAGAAACTTTTGATTACATCCAACGCGAGCTGCGACGATGCAAATCCGCTCTGGTCGTTAATTTGAAATATGAACAAACGGATCAATACCTGGGGGTGGGACGCAACCGCTATGAACTGACCGGCAACGGTCCTTTCACTGATCTTTATCATCTGATCTGGTTTTTGGAAAACGGTCCGCTGTTCTATAACATCACCGAAATAAAAATTGAGCGTCCAACGCTTTCCGCAGAGCAGTTGCACAGACGTGCAAAAAATGAGGTGCAATACACCTTGAACATCAACGGCTATAATCGGCAAGAAGGCCCCAATATCATGCAAATTCCCGATAACGCCGCAAATCCGCAACCCATAGCCGAACTGGTTACCAATCGGGTTATTAAAGTTAAGGCAACAGATAATGAAATCAAGCTGGAGCCGTCCAGTACGATGCCGGCTGCACCACTAGCTGCGGAAAAAACCGTCGCAGTCATGAATAGGGAAGGACTGCCGGAAATCACGCTCAAGTCGACGGTACTGGCAGTAACCTCCAATAGCGCGCTGGTGCGGGACCAGCGCGGCAAAACCGTTCGTTTGCGCAGAGGCGATCGTGTTTTTCAGGGAAGAGTGTTGGAGATTAATCCAAATTCCGGTCAGATTATATTTGAAATGACCGGACAATCTCTTCCGGCAACACTTACTTTATCAACTTTACAAAATTGAGATGAATCATGGGAAAGCTTTGTAAAATAACTCTTAGATTTTTGCTGCTCGGCATGGCCGTGTACGCACAAAGAGAGCTGCCGCGTGAGTACGTGCCGGCCGAAGAGTTGGTCAGTTTGAACAGCGATCTCGAGTTTTCCAGCGCTTTGGATGTCCTGAGCGAATATGCCATCCGTTTCTCCGGCAAGCCCTTATATGATCCTACGCGGCAGAGCGGGTTAATCGGCGTCGAAGTAACCAGTTTGCCGTGGGAAAAAGCCCTGCAGGCGATTTTAAGCCGTCGGGGATTGTGGTATGCACAGAAAGAACATTTCATCCAAATTGCGCTTCCTGAAGAAAAACGGGCAGAGGAGGAGAATAAATTTCCGGATGAGATAAACTATAATCTGGGCAACAGGGAAATCAAGATAGAGACCATTTTTTTTGAAGGCAATCGCAAAAATCTGGATGAGATGGGCGTTGATTGGAGCACCTTTTACAACGGGAAAGTGGATGTGGACGGAGAACAATTGGCAGCCACCTCCATGACCGAAGAGTTCTTTTCAGCCGGAGTTACCATTCCCAAATCACTCATCAGTGTGGACGTGCGCGCTCTGCTTAAGGCTTTTGATACGCGCAATCTCGGCAAGGTGCTGGCGCAACCGCAGGTGATGGTATCAGAGGGTAATGAAGGCAAGATTCAGGTGGGCGAGGATTTTTCCATCAAGACGCGTGATTTTGCCGGCAATATCATCGATCGCTTCTTCAGCACCGGTACGATCCTGCAGGTTACGCCCTACCTGATTATAGATCCGCAAAAAGGGCCGGTCATCTTTTTAAAAGCGCATGTGGAACGCAGTCAGGCTTATCCGGATGCCGTAAGCACCATCATCAAAAAATCAGAGGCCAATTCTTATGTGCAGTTGTATGATGGCGAAGAAACGCTGATTGCCGGGCTCTATTCGACCGAAGAAGCTTCGGTGCGCAAGGGTGTGCCTGTTTTGATGAATTTACCCTGGTGGGTTTTCGGCCTTCGCTACCTGTTCAGTTACGAGCATAAAGAGATGCAGGAAAAAGAGCTGATCATTATTCTTAAAGCATCTCTGTTGCCTGAGGTTTTTGTGCGCAAAGAACGGCCGGAGAACATTAACGGAAAAAGAGAAACCACGCACGAAAAAGCCAGACGTTATATGAATGACGCGTTTCACAATCCCGGTGCAACCGTTAGAACAACGCCAATCGAGAATAGACTGGTACAGACGCCTGTGGAAAAAGGCGCGGTGGAAACGGCAACAGAACCAAGTCGGCCGTCGTTTGTTGCGCCCAAACAGCCTCAACAGCAAGAGCAAACCTTTTTTTCCGGTATTAACCAAAAGAAAGAAGCGAATAATTTATTGGTGCTGAATCCAACAGTTGAAAAAATAGATTCGCGTCCGACGGCAAGCACTTCGTTAACATCAAAATATCCGGAATTTATCGCCACGGAAAGTCAGCCTGACAAAACGACCTCCAGAAGCGTAAAAAATGTTTTTCGCGGCATTGTTAAACACGTACAGGACGATCTGGTTCTCATCGAGTGGAGCAAGGGCTTCGATCCATCAGGGATTTCAGAGAACGACCTGACCGTATTCCGTCGTCTGGTCGGTCAGCGGGATTATCGCACTGTGGGCCAGGTCAGGATCGTACGTAATCATGAGTCCAAAACGGTTGCACGAGCCAAAAGCGATGCCCTTGGTTCAGAGATTAGACCCGGCGATCAGGTGGTGGTCAGGCTGTAATCAGTTGTTTTTGTGCTTTTCCGGCAAGAAATGAGGTTGTCCAAAAGGTTCACTATTTGTTCTCAGTATTAAATAAACAGCAAGGACACTCATATGCGGACAATAAATAACCTGATATTTTTTATTAGCATGTAGTTCCGCCTTTAGGCGGAGAAATTTCCGGTTAAAACCGGAACTACTTACTAAAATTATTTTTTGGACAACCTCAATTGGCTCCGGTTTATCCGGTTTAGGATGTAATCAATAAATGAAGACATTCCAAGTAAAGAGCTGTAATATGAAAAAAATCACTTATCTGGTTTGTTCGGTCATGGTTCTGTTCGGCTGCGGTTCTGACAATGATCAGATCACCAGCAGCTATTCGATAGACGAACTGACGGCAGAAACAGCAACCTGTATTGCCGACGGCCTATCTCAGATGATCGTCACGGCCATGGTATTGGACAGTCTCGGCTATCCGGCTGAGGACCAAAAGGTATTTTTTCGGACTACCCATGGCGCCATCACCCGTTCAAGTAAAACAGACGGCACTGGTGCTGCTGTAGCCGTGCTTACCAGCATTGCCAGTGAGACCGATATCCTTGTGTTGGTCAGCGCTACGGTTTTGGATTCCTCTTCACTTAAAAAAAGCATCCCGTTTTCCGGTTCCATGCAGTTGCTTGTGGGCCATCAAACCGGTGCACCCAGGTTGGCCAAGAACGCTTCCTCCAATACAGATGCGCAGGCGGAGGTGCATTTTCTCGGCGTAACTCTGTCTGCGCAGGTTGAACGGGCCATCCTGCCGGCAGACGGCAGCAGCACAACCAAACTTGATATCACTGTGCGCGAAAGCACCAGCGGCAAGGCGGTCAACGAGGCACGCATCACCCTGCGCAGTAAAAAATTAACTGTGCCGACTGAACTGTCTACAAATGAGCGAGGAACAGTGCAAGCGCTCATTCCTTCACCGACTCTGGCCTGTGTGGACACGCTGGCAATGGATTATGGTCTATTTAAAACGCGTTTGATTTTCTTGACTTTTCTCCAGACTCGTCTGTATTTGTCGCCGGAAAAAAATCGTATGCAGGCCGACGGTAAAAGCCGACTTTTTTTGACAGCCCGCTTAATTACGCATGATAACAATCCTGTTGTCGGCGCGACGATTCGCTTCAGCAGTGAGCATGGCGTGATCACCGGATCAGCCGTGACTAATGAGCGAGGCGAGGCTCCGGCTCTCTTGACCAGTGCGGACAAAGTGGTCAGTGCTTCAAGGATTATAGCCGCTTTCAACAGCGTTATGGATACGGTCTGGGTGGATTATGTCGCCTCCCTGGCAGTGCGTATGGAAATGCAAATCGACAGTAAAATCTATCGCGACGGCAAATCAAAGCTGCCGTGCATCATTTCACTGTATGATGATAACCAAAGACCGGTAGCTGATTCCCAGATTCGCCTTAAAACGAACCTCGGCAAAATCGACAGTCTGGCTGCAACCAACAGCGACGGCAACGCCTTTGTGGTTTTCACTCCGGATGCCGGAGAAAACGATGCCGATGCCGTGATTACCGCGACGCACGCTGCTTTGCTTAAAACAGCCTCCGTGCAACTGCGCGGCATTCAAATTAATCTTTCCGCAGATCCGGATTCAATCATTGCCGACGGCAAGTCCACAGCGCAGATCACCGTGCATATGAAGGGCGCCTCAGGACATGAGGCTATTGCCAACGCTGTTCTTGATTTGTCAACCAGCATGGGCGCCGTTGTCAATCGTATTGTAACAGATGCGTCAGGCCTCAGCCATGCCTCACTGACCTCGGGCACAACTCCGGGCGCAGCTATAATACAGGTCAAATATGCAGAATTAATGAAAACCTTACCGGTGTATTTTCTTGGCTCCATAGCACAGAAACTGGTTGTGCAATCATTGTCAGGCAGCAAATTTATTCGCGATGGCATGACCATGCAAAACCTGCGGGTACAGTTGCTGGACAATCGCAATAAAGCGGTAGCGGGTGCAGTGGTCCGACTAAAAGCAGCTTTTGGCACGGTGCTGGATTCGTTGGTGACTACCGATGGCAATGGCGCAGCCGTTATTCGCTATCTCCCGGACTGTGCATCGGCTGATGTTCAGGAGACCATAACCGCCACAAGCAATGAGGTGAGCGCCACGCTCATGGTTGCTCTGCTCGGCATTAATCTGACTCTGTCCGTTACTCCGGACTCGTTGCCGGCAGACGGCAGTTCTACGGCCAAGGTTCTGGCGCAGCTGCGTTATTCCACCAGCAACGCGGTCATCAGCGACAGGGTCGTCAGCTTTAGCGCCACGCTGGGAAGTATGCCGACTTCTGCAACCACCAACGCGTTAGGCAATGCGGTCACCTCCTTTACGGCTGCCACAACGCCCGGCCAGGCGGTCATCCTGGCGCGTTATGGATCATTGTCAAAATCTGTCTCGGTTAAATTGGTGTCCGATGCCGCCATGACCATCGTGTTGAGTTCATCGCCGGCCTATATTTGGGTTAAAGAGACGGGAAATCTGGATCAGACCATTGTGTCTGCGGTTGTTTTATCGGAATCCGGCAAACCTCTGGGCAATGAAACCCTGGTCCGGTTTATTTTGCGCAATGGCCCGGGCGGTGGAGAAAAGCTTGCCCCGGCCGGCAGCGGCTCTGATCGAGAATCCAGTGCGATCCAAACAGTGAACGGCACTGCGCAAGTCACTTTGCAGTCAGGCACCGTATCCGGCACAGTGGAACTACAAGCGGAATTGATTGATAATCCGACGATAAAATCCAACAAGAGCAATGTCACCATTCGGTCTGGACCGCCCTATATATGGATCGATCCGACCGATAAAAGTCATGTTGTTTCACACATGACTCTGGCGCTGGATGTTTTCAATGTGGAAGGGTGGAATCATGTGCGCAAGATCAATGCCAGCGTCTATGTCGGCGATAAATACAATAATCCGGTGGAACAAGGAACCAATATTTACCTCACCGGCACGGCCGGGATTGTCACCACGGATATCGCAACGGATGCATCCGGAGAAGGTTCGGCCATCTGGAGCACCGCCAATCCGCGACCCTATGTGGACCCGGATGATGTCACGGCCCTGGCGCCGCATCGCATTCCCAATCCCAACAGGCCCAGTGATTTTCTGCCCATTCTGGTTCCTGATTTCGAGGGCGGGCTGGTGGTGAATAAATCCGGCAGCCTCTTGGAGAACGACGGCGTTGCCTATTTGATTGCATCCACTCATGGCAAAGATCAAAACGGTCAAGACGCCATTGTCTATGCCATGAACAGTGCGGTTTTCAGCGGTCCGCTTTATGTTTTTGATGTCAAGACCGATCGAACCGTCTTAAAACTGGGAGAGGCGGCGTTGATCACCATTCGCGTATTTGACATTAACGGCAATCCCATGGCGCGCGGTTCTTCTCTATCGGCATCTACCTCTGCCGGCAAGCTCTCCAATACTTCGTTGATGGCCTCCAGCGATCGTTACGGCTATGGCGTCACCACTTTTACCACGTATCTGTTAAACAACCTGGATCCTCTCGAACAATTGGCCACCACCGCAGAGGTGACTGTAAAACTGGATAGTCCGAACGGAGCCGGGAGCGGCACCGTTTTTATCGATTTGCTTTTAGAAAGATAGATCGCTAAAAATGGGATCAAAACAGGCGATGACCTATATCGAATATTTCGGCATCAATTATGCGGAATGACATTATCCTCATTATCGGGGCATTGCTGATCTTGTCCATATTTTCGCTGAATCTGAACCGCGGCCTGGTGCAGGAGAGCCGGACGATGTATGAAGGACAGGCGATTTTGGAAGCGTTAAAGCTGGCGCAGCAATATATTGAACAGGCGGAAATGAAACGATATGATGAAAAAGCGGCCGCCACCATACCGAGTTCATTTACCGAAGCTTCTTCATTGGGTCCGGACAATAATGAAACTTTTACGACGTTTGATGATGTGGATGATTTTGACGGTTATACCAGGACGGACAACACTACCTTTAGCGTGCCGTTTACCGTTTCCATAGACGTTTGTTATGCCAGCGTCGGCAGCAGTGTAACGCCCATCACGTATGCCAGTTATCATAAACTCATGACCGTTGCCGTTTCCTCGCAAGCCTTTAAAACGCTGCCGGAGAACAAGATGGTCATTTCAAAGGTTTTTGCGTATCATTACTTTTTACAGGAATAGCCGGATTATATGGATCATATACTCATGGTGGTCTTGGCTTTTATCGTAATCGGTTTTGTTATTATGGCCACCTTTCAGGTGGATAACAATGTGCGTTCGCATACGATTGATATGCGTGAAAATACACAACTACAGGAAAATTTTTCCGTCATGGCTGCGGTGCTTGAAAACGATTTAACCAAAATCGGTCATGGATTGCTGACGCCTGCGAATGCGATCCGAGCAGCCGATACCTCCAGAATTCTATATGACTATGATGCAACTGCTAAAGTGAGTTACGATTCACAGCGGGTTGAATTGTTCCTGGAGACGGTTAATCAGGCAGGCGTTCAACATAAACGGTTGGTCAAAAGAGTCAACGGCGCGACCAAAATGACGATGATGTTGGGCCTGAATCGTTTTCGTTTAAGGTATTTCAACCAGCAGGGAACCTGCCTGCCTACGCCGGTAGCGGCAGATTCCTTAAGGAAGATTAAGGAAATTGAAATTACGCTGGTCGCCAAGGCGCAGAGAACCAACAAGAATCAGGAGCGGTATCTGCTGTATCAGAGCAGGATTGTGCCAAAAAATTTATTGATCGTTTACGGCCGTTAATGCATTTTCTGATATCCAGAAAGCAGGCAATGAATGGGTAGATATTCCCTTTTGTTAATTTTTTCGCTGTTTATCTCGGTATCCTATCTCCGCATACATACCCGTAGTATGGTGCAGAGCGGCGTTAGCAACTATGCGACGGCCTATAAACAGAAATGCGCACGCAATATTGCCAACAGCGGCGCCAACATTGCCCTGAATGCACTGACAGTAAATGTGGAGGAAACGCAAAATAAACAAGATGTGGCGCTAAATAACGGATTTTTTTCTTATACTATTGAGCGACAGGCGCAGGACACCTTACTGGGTCCCACGCAGGTGCGTGTGACCTCGATTGGCGAATATTATGAAGCGCTGGATACGGTCATCGTATTATTAACCCGGCCCTCTTTTTCACGATTCGCTTATTTTACCAATCAGGAAGGCAATATCTGGTTTCAGACCGGAGACACGTTACGCGGTCCGGTGCACACCAACACCTATTTCTCGATGCAGGGCTATCCGGTATTCTACGGTAAAGTGACCAGCCATAGCGTATACAGTTCCACCAATCCCTATCGGCCTTACACCAGCGGCATCACGGCGCCCTATTTTATGGACGGCACCGAATGGGGAGTGCCGTATATGCCGATGCCCAATGCCATTCCCGATGATCTGATCAGCGCGGCTCAGAGCGGGGGTATTTATATCAACAAGCAGTATACGTGGATGAATTTTCGCGCTGACGGGCATGTGGAAATTGCGGCGAAAAACACCAGCACCACGCCGGCGGCTAGTGAGTACGTCGTTTACAAATTAGCCAACACCAACGGCGTCATTTACGCCACTTATACCACTTACACCCCGGTTGTCCGGGTAAAGGGAACGGTAAATGGCCAGGTGACGGTCGCCTGCAGCGGCTCGATCAAGGTGACTGGCGATTTGCTATGCGCCGACGATCCGCGCGTCAACATCAATTCGGACGATATGATTGGCCTGACGGCGGTGAAGGAGATCAATGTCACCAACAATGTCGCTGATGCGGATCGCACCATACAGGCGAGTTGCATGACCTTAAACACCACGGTCAGTTCGACGACCAATTTTTGGGTGGAAGAGTACAATGCTAAAAGGTTCGGCGTTCTACATCTGGATGGCGCGCTTGTACAACAGGCTCGCGGCGCGGTTGGACAGATCGGTTATTATGGCACCCGCACCGGCTATTTGAAAGATTATCGCTGGGATCCGCGGCTCAAGTGGATGACGCCGCCGCATTTTCCCATGTTGTTTGTTTTGAGAAAAATTGCCTGGTGGGATTAATGCAAATCATTCACTTGGTATGAAAAATGCTAAAGTGACTCTGATTATTTTATTTCCAAACCCGGCTAAACCGGAACCAAATGTCCGACACCTTTGGAGACTGTCGCAAAAGGCAAAACAACCCCGGGGTCACGGTTTTTGTGACCCCGGCTATTTCTTAATCCATTGATTATGCGTCAAGAGACACCCGGAGTGGTAGCAAAAAACGCGGCCACATCCGGGGTCGGGACTTTGCAACCTTCGCAAGGATAATGCGATCGCTCAATTCATGTTATTATTTTTTCCTTCATCCCGCTTTTCAAACGGTCAGTATTAAATAATCATATTATTCCATCGCAATCACAACATCAATGCGCCGATTTTGGCTGCGGCCTTCGGCGGTCTCGTTGTTGGCAACCGGTTTGCTTTCACCGTAGCCCACGGCCTCCAGCAATTCTCGGGGAGCCGCGTTATTGGCCACCAGATAGGTCTGTACAGCCTCGGCTCGTTGCGCAGAAAGTCGCTCGTTATATCTTTCGTCGCCGATATTATCCGTATGGCCCTCAATGATCACCTTGCTGTTCGGGTATTCACGCAGAGCGCGTTCCACTTTGCTTAACAATCCAAAATAGTCCGGTTGAATGATGGATTTGCCGCTGGGGAAGGAGAGACCGAGCATGCGAATGATGAGCCGAGTCCCGTCCAGAACCACAGACGCTTCGCTGGCATTGAACATTTCCCGTACTTTGGCGATTTTGGCTTCCCGCTTTTGTTTGGCTTCCAGCTCGCGCTGTTTTTGCAAGAGCTCGCCCTGCAGATCAGCTTCTTTTTCCTGAAAAGCCTGTTTTTGGTTTTCTGCTTTGGCGAGCAGGGTATTGATTTGCTTTTGATAATTCTGTTCAGCCTGATTAAAATTCAAATCACGTTCTTTGATGTCTTTGAGCAAAGAGGTTCTTTCATCTTTAAGACTTTTGATGGCGCTGATCATATTTTGCGTTGGTTTTTGCAGTACGGTGTCGAATGCCGCAGCAAATCCCAGCTCTTTGCCGATGGCCGCCATGGATTCTTCATAGTAGAGCGCAATCTCTTCAGGCGTACGTTTTTTTTCTTTTAAATAGCGCGTCAATTGGACGGCATGACGTGCTTCATAGCCGGCTTTTTCCGCTTTCTCCGTTGCTTCTGCAACAGCATAGCGGTTGGAATTGAGCGTTTCCTCAGCCAGAGTTAATAGAGATTTTGCGTTGGCAAATGTTTTTGGCGCCAACTCGTCCGCTTTATTCTTGGCCGCCGCGTTGATGGCATCGCGGACCGGTCCGATGACCGATAGTTTAATGGCATTCAACTCCGAGTCACGGTAGCGATTGACCGCGTCATTGGCTTTTTGCCTGGCTTTGTTGGTGTCGCCGATCTCTACGGCTTCACCGGCGTCTTTGAACGTCTCTTCCGCTTTGTTAAATTCTGCACCAGTGACCTCAGAGGCCCTGGCATTCAACGCATCTTCCCGTGCTTTCAAGGTTTCCTTGAAAATAGCTTTGCCGTTCCATAATGCCAAATCGACCTTTTTGAGCGCTTCATTCATCTCATTGAGTCGCTTGCGAACCTCGGCAGCTTCCCGTCCCTTGCGAAAATCCTCCAGCGCCTTGTTATACAGCGTTGTGGCTTCGCTGAACGAGGTTGGCGCCATCAAATCGGCATTCTGTCTTTTCAGATCAGTTATTTTCTTTGTCGGCTCTGCAAAAAGCAGTTTGTACAATTCACTCTCTTGTGACAATGCCACGGTAAAAAAGCCCAGGAGGAATATAACTATGCCTAAAATTCTGTTTTTGATTGACTTGTGCATATTGTCGCTCCTTTTGCTTGGTTATGTCATTATAAGATAATCGTTTTTAGTATGATAGTCAAGAGCAAACCATTTGCGACGAATTTGACATAAGATAAAATAAATATAGTAACTTGTATTAAACTATTGCTTTTTTTATTTTTTAATATTATATTGACAACAATATTGTATAGCAGTCAAATGTTGGGGGTAGATTCTACTGTAACGGTTGTCCCGCATCTAGAGCATTGCTACTTGCTGTTTGCAGTTTTCCATCCAACCTCATATAGAAAACAGGTTCTTCACAGATAGGAGGCATTATGCACTTTGCGACGCGTTCAAAAGGACTCCTTCTCGTCCTCTTGCTAATCGCGACCTTGCTTTTTCTGGTGGACTGTGGAGTAAAGCAGACGAGTGATCCACTCTCAGCGTTGAATTTCAAAATAAGTGAATCAACGAATTTGCACGGCGCCAGTGGCGAATCGCGCCATGATTTTTACATCGGCGAAACCATTCGTTTGACCCTGGATAACCTCTATCCGGAATGGCAAACGTTGATACGCGTACGCAGATGCGGCGCCTTGAATTGCAGTTGTGCCGAATGCGTTAGCGCCATGACCATTGCCACAGATCGACGCGGTATGATTGACGATCTGGAAATCTGGTATAACATCGGCGTTAATATGCCCGGATATCCTACGGACGTGGCCGGTTGTTATACGGTGCAAATTCTGCAAACCAGTCAGAATAATCCCTGGATTAATTTTATCATCCATTTCACCGTGCACGATACACCGCCGCCTTTTCGATATCTCTATCAGACGGACGCGACCGGTGAATTTAAAGGCGCTGGTCTTATCACGGGTAATGATGTGTATGTCAAAGGCGACCATGCCCCGGCCAATACCGAAGCACGACTCTATGTGATCAAGGATCAGCAATTCTACAATGTCGGCGATGTCTATGTGGATGAATCGGGCGGTTATGAGACTATTACCACATCGGCAACCGGCGCCATAGAGCAAACCAAAGTTTGGCCGCTTGCTTCTGTACTGGGCGCCTATGACCTTATCGCAGATTTTGCACCCTTTGGACAATATAACGACGGCGACATTGCCTGTAAAGGATTTATCCCCGGATTGGTTGTACAGGAACCGCAATCCTTTAACGATATCATCACCGAGATTGCTTGCGATGCCTTGGGTAATTATAAAAACCTTTTTACCGATCTGGAATCGGTTTGGGCGCATGTGAATCCGCTGGTGCAGCCGCGCGGTTTGCACGAATTATTTGGCCTCTGCCATGGCGCCATTTTCGTAGCGCCGCACAAACCCGTCTGGAATCAGAATGATCGCCTTACGCACGTTGAAACGATCGGCAGCATGCATTCGGGCGTCCATGTGCTTCCCGGTCCGACCACCGGAGGCATCGTTAATCACATGGTGCGCGGCCAGAGCATGCCCGGATATCGGCAACCTCTGCGCCTGTGGCCCGGCGATTATGACATGATCGTTGATTTAAATGGCAACGGACTGTATGATAAAGGACAGGATCTGCTTGACGGTGGCTCGCAAATTGGTTTTTCCGTCGTCAGCACGATAAATCCGATACCGCCTGACATTAAATTTATCTTCCACGCATTGCCCGATTATGATATATTCGGATCCACCGTCATGCGCGCTATCGTGCTGCGCAGCGATCATACGCCTGTGGTCGGCGTTACCGTTTATTTCAACGTCGGTAAAGGGCCGGGACAGGTTAATCCGACCTCGGCGGTTACGGACGCGGAAGGTATGGCGACAACCGTATTTTCGGGTGCACAGGATGCAGTATGGTCCATTGTACGGGCTATTGTCACCGTGGATGGCGTTCAATATGTCGCACGCATCTCCGTCTGGGGCGATCTCTGTGATACCCACAACCAGGGCGTAGTAATTGGCGACTAGATTCACATGATGCTTTTAAAAATTTTTCGGTCGGAGTAGACGGCCGTTTTCACTGCAAAAAAGCCGGATGTTTAAACATCCGGCTTTTTTTTTATCCAAAATTTTAAAATGAGTGGACAAAAAAAAGCCGCATCATCAGGATGCGGCTTTGCTTAAAAGATGTCGTTTGGACATGACGGTCAGGGTTCTCGACTCAAACCATGCCAGCGCCAGAGTTGCAGATTATTCATACCGCAATGCAATAATCGGGTCCAGGCTGGCGGCTTTACGAGCCGGGTAAATTCCAAAGAAAAGCCCCACAGCCGTGGCAAAGCCAAAGCTCATAAAGATGGAGGACAGCGAGATCATGGTGTTCCATTGTGCCCAGGCTGAAAGGGCATAGGAAAAAAACATGCCCAGCATAATTCCAACCAAACCGCCGGATATGCTCAGGGCAATGGATTCAACGAGAAATTGCAGCAGAATGTCGTTGCGTCGTGCGCCAATGGCTTTACGAATGCCTATTTCCCGCGTACGCTCCGTCACTGAGACCAGCATGATGTTCATAATGCCGATGCCGCCGACAATTAGCGACACGCCTGCAATAGCCGCCAACAGAAAACCGAAAGCGCGGTTGGTTTCCTGAAATGTAGAAATCAGATCCGACTGATTGCGGATGGAAAAGTCATTGTCCTGATCGCGATTCAAGCGATGTTGACGACGCAGGATTTTTTCCACCTGCAAAAAGGCGGCGTCCGTGACCTGATCATTGATCACCTTGACGGTGATGCCGGAATAATAATCTGCGCCGAACAGCCGCTTTTGCGCAGTGGTAATGGGAATGAGTATCTGGTCGTCATTGTTGCGCCAACCCTGTTGGCCTTTCCTTTCCAGGATGCCGATCACTACAAAATTGTCTTTATTGACTCGGATGATTTGCCCCAATGGTGATTCCTCGGCAAATAGATTGGCCTGCACTTCCGTGCCTATGACCGCTACACGCTGGTACGTGTCGACTTCTTCTTGTGTGAAAAAACGACCCTCTGTAGCGGTTGTATTGCGAACGGATTCATATTCCGGAGTTGTGCCGACAACAGAACTGTTCCAATTTTTACCGTTATATTGCAGCTGGGCATTGCGGCTTAATTCCGGAATAATCGCCGCAGCATATTCGCATTTTTCGCGCAATGCCTGCAGATCTTCTTCTTTCAACCTCACGCTGCTGCCCATACCAAAGTGGATATGGCCGGATCGGGAAGACCCGGGATTAATGAACAAGAGATTGGAGCCCATGGACTGAATGCGGTCTGCAACCGCTTTTTGCGCACCGGTCCCCAGCGCCACCATTGTAATGACCGCAGCCACGCCGATAATGATGCCCAACATGGTCAGCACGGCTCTCATTTTGTTAGCTGCCAATGAGGCCATGGCGATATGGATGCTCTCGCTCACTTCGGAATACAGGTATCTTTTCTTTTTTGTCATCGCATTCTCGATTTGCTGATTCAATTATCTGGGACCGCCGCCTGATGGCGGTGCGCTGCTACTGCTGCTGCTGCGAAAGCCGCTGTTCATGTTGCTCATTTGCGACATGCGTTGGCGCATCTGATCGCTGGATTGTTTTGCACGGGACATAAAAGCATAGACCACTTCGTCGCCTTCCTTCAGTCCGTCCATCACTTCCGTGTAATCATAATTGCTGACGCCCGTGCGCACCATGCGCGGACGGAAATCATCGCCGATTTTCAGAATGACGCCACGTCGCGGCGACTGCTCTTCCTGGGCGACGCCGGGTGCGCCGTCAGCAGGTTGATTGGCTCTGCCTTCACCGCCGCCGAATCCTGCCGGTCGGCCTTCACCACCTTCGGGACGTTGACGCCGGCCGCCTTGCGGCCCGCCTTCCCGACGGCTGGATTGCGCTTGGCCGGGATTCATGGTCATGCGCAACTTTTGCATTTCCTGAAAGATTTCCTTGTCAGCCATGAGCGCTTCATTGGGCACCAATACCACATTCTTCTTATCCGCCACCAGGATATCGACCGAAGTGTTCATGCCCGCTTTCAAACGGCTTTGCGGATTAGCGACCTTGATGGTAACCTCGAAAGTGGTCACGTTGGATGTGACTTTGGATTGCGCCGCGATGCGGATCACTTGGCCGTGAAAGGTCTTGTCCGGATATGCGTCAGCCACTACGCTGGCCTTCATACCCGGCGTAATTTGGCCGATATCCACTTCATCCACATCGGCTTTAACATAAACCTCTTTCATGTCCGCCAGGGTGGCGATCAGCGTGCCTCCGGAGACGCTGGAAATGCCGGAAGAAATAATTTGTCCAACTTCAACGTCTTTGGTCAGGACAATGCCGTCAATCGGAGAACGCACGACCGTCTCTTTCAGACGGATATCGCTGTTATCCACATCGATTCTTGAACGGATGAGGGAGGCTTGCGCGGTGACTACCGCCAGTTTGGCGACATCGAATTCCGCGGCTGACAACAAACCCTTGTCGAACAAATCCTGTTTTCGTTTGAGATCGCTTTGGCACTGCTCCAGATTAGCCTTGGCCACATCCAGATTCGCCACCGCCTGATCATAGGCATTTTTCGTATCTTTTTGATCCAGCCTGGCGATTAAATCGCCGACGTGCACGATGTCGGATTCATTTACTTTGAGTTCTTCTATCAAACCACTGGCTTTGGATTTTATTTCCACTTTGTTGATGGGTTCGATAATGCCGGTGGCGGATACCACCACCGATAAATCCCCGCGCTTGATTGTCTCTACCTGGGGCATCAGGGCGGAATGGGCGGCCGCGACCGGTTGATTCGGGCGGGTGAAAAACCAAATGATCGCAATTAAAGCGAGGGCAGCGCCTGCAAGATATAACCACTTTTTCATGAATGTATTGCTCCTTTATAGATTATTTTATCATTGTCTGTTTTGCACGTTCACCTGGACGCTCACCGGGTTCTTTACCATCGCGCGGCGGTTCCCTGGGGGGATCTTTTTTATTAAATTTTTCAAACGTTATTTTTTGTTCTTCGGTTAAAATCTGTTTAAATTTTTCCTGAAACTCTTGCCGGACGCCATGGAATTGCGGTCCCATGCTTTTACGCAGCGCTTCATGTTTGCTTTTGACCTCTTCTAATAGAGTTTTCAGCTGATCTTGCTGTTGCGCATTCAGCTGCAATTCCCTGGTCAGGTCCGCAAAAAAGTCCGGACGATGGCGCCGTTCAAAAGGGGGATGAAACAGATCGTTTATAATCAACCGATCAATCACAATGCCGATCAGGATTCCTAAAAAGAGAACCACAGTCAGACTGACCGCGGCCGCTCGTTTTGAATTCATGGTTATTTTCCTCCGTAAGATTCGAGGGAATTGTTTAAAGCAAACTGCAACACCTGATCGCGCGTGGCTAATGATTCTATTAATTCTTTGTTGTCGCGCAACAGGTCATAATAACTGGTTTCTGAAGCTTGACTGGTTATTTGCATCGGTTCCGGCCAGAGTAAAACGCCGACGAAAATGACGGCCAGAGCGGCCGCTAACCGGAGGGAGGGGCGCAGAAGAGCGGCTAATCCGTTCCACAGGTTATCCGGCCCGGCCGCACGGTATCTCGCCATCACTTTGGCGGCAAAGAAGGGCGATACTTTCCATACGGGTTTTTCTTGCGACCAGTGCCGCACTTTTTGCATTGTTGCCAAAGCCTGTTGACAAGGGCCACAGTGTTGCAGATGCTGTTCCAACTCGGCACAAGAAGCAGAATCCAGCTCGCCGTCCAGATACGCGGAAAGTTCGACTTTATAGTGCATCTTTTTCATCATTCAATCCTCCAAATACGGCTTGAGCAACTCAGCCAGCTCTTGTCGGGCGCGAAACAATCTGGATTTGACCGTGCCCATCCGCCAGTTTAAAAGTTGGGCGATTTCCTCATAGCTGTATTCCTGCAAATCCCTTAAAATAATTACTTTCCTCAGTGCATCCGGCAACCGTTGCAACGCCTGGTGTACGGCATTGCTGCGTTCGTTCAGAAGCGTTTGCTGCAGAGCGTCCGGTCGTTCATCCGGGAATTCTATCTCTTCTTCATTTTGCGGATTATACAAAGATCGCACAATTTTGCGGACTTTGCGCTTACGCAAATGATCACGGCATAAATTTATCGCGATGCGAAAGAGCCAGGATTGAAAAGGGGCGCGGAACTCATATTTTCTGATTGCCAAAAAAGCCCGTAAAAAGGTCTCCTGGCTAATATCCTCCACCAGAAACCGATCTCCTAAAAGCGAGAAAATAAATCCATGAACAGCACTGCTGTATAGATTAATTAATTGGGTCATTGCCTGCTCATCGCCCGCTTGGCTGGCAATGATCAGATCGTGATCGTCCGGCAGATTCACATGGTTTTCCCTTTTATCAGAAAATAAAACGTACAAGTCCTGAAAAAGTTCTTGCGCAATTTAGTGAATGTGCATAGCTCAAAATTTTAGAGTCTGAGAGTTGACAGAACCGCATGAAATATATCTTGACAAATAGCACAATGTTCGTTAATTTAATATAATTAGAAACTAGGCACAAGCATTTTCAGATTGAGCGGAAATGTGGAATTTCGGTAAAGACGGCAGTGTTATCATCTATACGCTTTTGTGAGCTTAATCAACGATACTGGGGTCATCCGGTCGTATTATAACCGGTCGTTTACCAAATATCATCTTATTAACAAGGGAGGATACTCTCATGAAGCTCCATCGTTTGTGGATGCTCAGCTTGTCGGTTCTGGTGATGTTCATGTCCTTCGCAGGGGCGCAAAACGTCAATCAACAAGTTGGCAGCAATGGCGTGGTCGATTGGTCTAATCAGATTTTACGTGCGACGGGCATCGGTTCACCAAATCCCAATATGCCTGAAACTGCCCAACGGGCAGGCGCGATTGATGCAGCTAAAAAAACCGCTTTGCGCAACCTGTTGGAAACCGTAAAGGGGATGACGCTGGATTCGGAAACTACCGTGCGTAATTTCATGGTGGAGAATGACGTCATCAATACACGGGTTTCCGGCCTGGTTAGGAATTTTACCGTTGTTGACACCAAGTACATGTCTACCGGCGATATCGAGGTGACAGTCGAAATGCCGCTCTCGGGCGCTTTGACGGACGCGTTGCTGCCACAATCCATGGGCGGCATGACTCTGGGACCGGTCAGCGGCGCGGTTTGTCCCTGTTGTGGACAACCTTGGCCCGCTGGAAAAACCCCGCCGGCCGGCGTGACCTTGACGCAACCCACACAGCCTGCTGCCGGCGGCGCTTTCACAGGCCTGGTTATCGATGCCAAAGGACTGGGTGTTCGCCCGGCCATGGCGCCCAAAGTGCTGGATGAAAACGGCGAGGAGCTGTACGGCTCGAAATATGTCAGCCGGGATTGGGCCGTGCAAATCGGCATGGTGGGCTATGACAAAGATGTGAATCGCGCACGCAGCAATGATCGCGTCACTGCGAATCCGCTGGTTGTTAAAGCCATCAAAGTCACCGGACCTAATAAATCCGATGTGGTGGTTTCCACGGCCTCAGCAACTGCGATTCGTAACGCAGCAGCCAGTCAAAACTTTTTAGATAAATGTAAAGTGATGTTCATCGTGGACTAACAAAGCGCGGGAGATTTTAAAATGAAAAGGACATTTTTCCTGTTCGTCATGATTATCTTGACGACTATGTGGCTCATGATGGGTTGCGGACCCAAAGCCATTAAAGAGGCGTCGGTGTTGGACACACCGGACAATCACTATAATCAGGGTATGCGTGAATTGGATCGCGGAAATTTTGCCAACGCCACGTCCGAATTTCAACGCGCATTGGCGTTGAATCCCAATTATGCGGAAGGTTTTGCCGGAATGGCTCTGGTATCCGCTTATCAGGGCAGCTTTAACAAAGCGTACGAGAATATAGATAAAGCGCTGGGGAAAAACGATAAATCGCTGGACTGCCGGGTTGCTAAAGGGCGAATCATCGCCATGGAACGCAAAGGCGATGATTGGATTGAAAAATCGGTCAAAGAGTTCGATAAAGCCAGCGAAATAAACCCCAATTCTCCCAAACCGGTTTATTTCAAAGGCGAGACCTTGAAATCCGGGTATAAATTCCTTGAAGCAGCCAATGCGTACAGCCGCGTGATTGCCATGAAAGGGGACTATGCAGCGGAGGCGGATAAGGCCTGGGCCACTGTGCAGAAAATCCAGCGTGCAGCGCCTGGAACCAAAGTGGGCGCCAAAATCGCGTTGATCGACGAGATCGATCGTGCTGATACAGCGGTGCTGTTCATGGAAGAGTTAAAACTGCTTGAGGTCATTAACAAAAAACGGGCCAAAACTTATGACACCGGTTTCAAGGCGCCGGATGATCCGACTAAAATGCAGACATCGGTGACCACGCAAATGGCTGACGTTACCGATGTGGACAGCCATTGGGCTAAGAATTGGATCAATGATATCGTTAAAGCGCGCGGCATGGAAATTTTTCCGGATCATACGTTCCGTCCGGATGAAAAAATATCCCGTGCGGATTACGCGATGATGCTGCAGAACGTTCTGATTATGGCTACCGGTGATGAAACGCTGGCGACGAAATATATCGGCACGAACACCCGTTTCCCGGATGTCAATGCCAGTCACTATGCCTATAACGCCATTTGTCTGATGGTCGATCGCGGCATCATGCAGGCGGATAAAATGACCGGCGCCTTTGATCTGAATGCGCATGTCTCAGGCGCAGACGCCTTGCTGATCATTCGCGATTTCCAGAATGCGCTTAGAATGACTTTTTAATGAAAACAGGAGCGATGAGCATGCAGTCATCGCTCTTGTCTTAAAGACGGAGCCAAACTTGAAAAAATCCATCTTTATTTTAATACTGGCCTTGTGGACCGCCACTGCCCTTGCCCAGGCCGGTGGTTCACAGGTGCAGGCAACCGGAACCGGCGCCATAACCTATAACGATATTCCGGCTGCGCGCGATCGGGCTTTACAGGATGCGTTGCGCAAAGCGGTCGAGCAGACGCTCGGCACTTTTATCGATTCACAGACGCGTGTAGAAAACTATATGGTCGTCGAAGACCGCATTTTGAATTGGACGCGCGGATATGTGAAAAATTATCAAATTCTGTCCGAGCGTAAAGCGGCTGAGGATATGTACGAGGTTATGGTCAATGCGACCGTGGACCTGTCCGATCTAAAGAACGATTGCGATGCCGTGCAGAATCTCATTCAGAACATGGGCAACCCACGCGTTATGTTTTTGGTGGATGAGAAAAACGTCGGCGAGGCGTTTGATCGTTACCATTATTTTGAAGTGGATGTGACGGCAGCCGAGACCGTGCTCATGAACAAGTTCATGGAGAAAAATCTGCAGGTGGTTGATCCGGCCACGGTGCGCGCCAATAAGGAACGCGATGCGGTTTTGGCGGCCATCAACGGCGACAGCAAAGCCGCTGCCGCCATTGCCAACGCTCTGGATGCCGAGGTGGTGGTCACCGGCAAGGCCGTGGTCACAGTGGCCAGTGGCGTGAATTTGGCCGGAATGAAATCATGCCAGGCGAACCTGACTGCGCGCGTGATCGATGCGGATGTGGGTACGGTGCTGGCGACCGCCATGAAAAATGCCGCCTATCCGCATATCGATGAAGTGACCGGCGGTATGAAAGCGATCGAGAAAGCGGCCGGAGCGCTTGCCGATGAATTAATGGCCAAGATTCTGGAAAAATGGCGCGCCAAGTTTTATCAGGCGGCAACGGTCAAGTTGATGGTCACGGGTTTGAGCAATTATACCGATGCTTCGCGTTTTCGCGGCGCTCTGCAGTATGTCGGACGCGGCATCAAAGCTGTTAACCAGCGCAATATGGCCGGCGGCGTTGGCGAATTTGACGTGCAAATTGCCGGTAATGCCGATCAGTTGGCGCGGGAATTGGATCAGCGCAAGGTCAGCGACTATACCATTACCGTGACCGGTGCTACCGCTAATAAAGTGATGATGACCATTGTCAGGCAGCCGACGCCGAATGCCAAAACAGCGCTTCCAGACAGCGCGAATACGCACTAGATCGCTGGTTGTATATTTAATAAAAGAGGTGTTATTATGCGTAAATTGGTTGTATTGCTTCTCTCCGTGATTTTGCTCGTTACTGTGGTCGATTTATCCGCGCAAGCTAAAAAACGCATTGCTGTTTTTACCTTCGAGGATAAAACAGCTCACACCTGGCACTGGTGGACTGGTCAGCCGGTCGGAGAGGGCATGGCGGATATGTTGATCACTGCGTTGGTCAAAACCGGGAAATTTACGGTGCTGGAACGGACCGAACTTGAAAAGGTCATGAGCGAACAGCAATTGGGTCAATCCGGCGCGGTGACGCAGGAGAGTGCGGCCAAAGTCGGACAACTGATGGGCGTGGAACTGGCTATCATGGGATCAGTGACGGAATTCGGGTATGCGGAAAAGAATGTGGGCGGCGCCTTGAAAAAAGTCGGTTTTGGTCTGGGCGTAAAAAGCACCAAAGCCACGGTAGCGGTCGATGTGCGTTTTGTCAATACTTCGACAGGTGAAATCTTGACTGCCGAATCCGTACGCGAGGAAGAGTCCACCAAAGGCCTGTCGGTCGACACGCAGAAATTCGAATTCGACAATAAAGATAAATTCGACGAATCCATCGTCGGCAAGGCAACGCGAAAAGCCATTGACAAGGTGGTTGCGATGATCGACGGCGCGTCATCCAATATCGCTTTTTCCGCCAAGGTGATCAAAGCGGAGGACGCCATTTTCATCAACGCCGGCTCAGTGGCCGGCATCAACAACGGCGACGTGCTGGTTGTCTACCGCAAAGGCGAAGACCTGATAGATCCGGACACCGGCCTTTCTCTGGGTTCCTCGGAGAGCCAAGTGGGAAAGATCAAAGTCGTTGATAACAGCATCGGCAACGGCAAAGCTTCCAAATGCGAGGCGGTGGAGGGCGCCGGATTCCAACGCAACGACATTGTAAAGCAAAAGTAACCTCTGACACTGATTCGGAATATGGGGGAGTTGTCGTAACGACAGCTCCTCTCGTATTTTTGCGAAAAGGGACCGAGTTATGAATAAACGCACACGCCTGTTATTGAGTCTTGTGTTTTTGACGACCTGTGTTGCTGAAAGCTACGGTGCAAAAAAGATCGGCGCTTTTTCCTTTCTGCTGGGCGGCAACCAGGACATCCAGGTAAAAGCAAAAGGCGCTGCGAACTGGAGCGCTGTTAAACTGGGACATGCCGTGAATGACGGCGACCTGGTGCAAACGAAAAAAGAGTCGCGCTGTGAAATAAAACTGCTTGATGCCAGCGTCATCCGCATCGGTGAAGACACACAATTCGAATTTACCGAAGCCAATATCAGCGCAGAGAAACGTAAAGTAAAAGCGGAACTCAAAAGCGGGCAGGTTTATGTGAACTTGACGACTAAAACCAGTTCGAAAAGCAGTTTTCAGATCAAGGCGCCCACTGCCGTTTGCGCTGTGCGCGGAACCATTTATCGGGTAGACGGCGACACAACGACGCAATGTACGGTGTACGACGGCACGGTGGATGTCGGGCCGGCCAAACTATGGGGGCAACCCGTCAAACGGGAAGGCAAAAGTCTGCAACCCTATCAGGTGCCTGGACCGACCCAGGTGCCGGGACCCTATGAGGTCAGTTTGGAGCAATGGGTGCAAATTGTCAAAGGTTTTCAAATAAAAATCCGTCAAGACGGGAAATTCGATAAATCACAATTTGATCAGGCAAAGGACGCTGCTCTGGACTGGGTCAAGTGGAATAAGGAATTGGATAAAAAAATCGGACGTTAATTATCGGGTATGGCTCAGACCAAGTTTGAAAAATACGACGCACTCGTTCTTGTTTTTGTTTCTTTGTTGTTTGCCCTGTTCTTATATCAACTGAGATCAGCCTTGATACCACCGGTGCTTACCATTGTACTGGTGGCGTTGTTATTGCCCTTACGAGAGCATGCTTTTGTACGGAACCTGATCTGGGCGATCATGGCCATTTTCTTTTTCTGGTTCATGTTGGACAACAAGGCCATCATCACGCCTTTCCTCGTTGCGCTGACACTGGCTTATTTGTTCGATCCGTTGGTTACCAAGCTTGAGAAGCTGAAAATCCCGCGACTGATCAGCGTTTCCGTGATTGTAATTTTGACCGTGAGCACGATCGGCGTCACGTTGTATTTTATGGTTCCGCGCATGATCAATGAGCTCGGACATCTTTTGGTGTTTCTCCTGGGCATGCCGGGCCGTTTTGCCGAGTGGATGAGAACCGACGGCGCTGAATTTTTCACCAGTCTTAATATCGACCCCAAAAAGGTTGAAGAGTTTGTATCCACGCAACTGCCGGCCAAGTACAATGAGTGGCTGCAATCCGCGCTTAATTGGGTATGGGCGTTTCCAAAACAGGCGCCGCATCTGATCGGCCAACTCTTGTATGGCGTTTTGATTCCCTTTTTATTTTTCTACATTCTCAAGGACTTTGACCGGGTACGGCGCTGGGCCAAAGAACTGTTGCCCATCGAATCCAGCTGGGTTGTGCGGGATTACCTGGATCGCATCAATACCATTATCAGCGGATTTTTCCGCGGACAGCTTATCGTCTGTTTGCTGGTCGGCATTCTCTCCACCCTCGCGTTGCTCGCCTTGCGCGCTCCCTATGCCATTCTGCTGGGACTGCTGGCCGGAGCTTTGAACATTGTACCTTACGTCGGCCTGGCCATCACCTTGTTCGTCGGTTTGCTGGTCGGCATTACAGGACCGGATCCGATTATAACCTGTGCAAAAATCATTTTAGCTATCGAGGGCGTCCGTATTCTGGAAAGTTCCTTCATCGCCCCGCGCATTGTTGGCGATCGCGTAGGTTTGCACCCGGTCTGGGTCATTTTTTCCATCTTGATTTTCGCCCACCAATTGGGCGTGCTGGGTCTCATTATTGCAGTGCCTTTGGCGGCGTCGATAAAAATTTTCATCTCCATCGGCATACGCAGCTATCGCAGAAAAATCTGGCGTAGACCATTGCGGAAGCATGAAGATACGGACCGTTAGCGAAAATTCGCCGGCTGCTGAGCTGGGCATCGAACCGGGCGACGATCTGATCGAACTGAACGGCCATGTGATCAGCGATGAGCTGGATTTTGCTTTTTATAATGTCGATGAACCACTGTCTCTGACCTTTCAGCGGAATCATAAACGTTTCACAAAAAAGTTGCGCCATCGCTGGCCGGGCGATTTCGGCGCTGTGTTTGCAGAAATGGTTTTTCGACGCTGCGGCAATCGCTGTCTTTTTTGCTTTGTTGACCAAAATCCACGGGGATTGCGGCCTGCGCTTTATTTTAAGGATGAAGATTTTCGGCTCTCCTTTATCTATGGCAACTATGTCACGCTGACCAACGCCTCGCCAAAAGATTTACAGCGCATCGTTCAGCAGCGGCTGTCGCCGCTCTACATTTCCGTGCATGCCCTGGATGAAGAGGTCCGTCACCGATTGCTGGGATTGCGGCGCGGGGATCGCCTGCTGGAGAAAATCCGTTTTTTATCGGATCACGGCATTCAGATGCATGGCCAGATTGTTTTATGCCCGGGTTATAATGACGGCGCTGTTTTGCACAGAACCGTCGAACAATTATCGCGTTTTTACCCCGCTGTGCAATCAGTCGCCGTGGTTCCTGTGGGTCTTACGCGTCACCGAACAGCACTGCCGAAATTGCAACCGGTAACAAAAAAGATCGCCAGGCAAACCCTGCAACATTTGGAAGAATGGGCGGGCCAATTTAAAAAATCCCGGAATGTCTGGTGGATTTATGCGGCCGATGAACTCTACCTGCGCGCCGGTTTCCCAATGCCTGACAGCAGCCGGTATGACGATTTCCCGCAAATCGAAAACGGCGTCGGCATGTGCCGGGCATTTATCCAATCGCTGCACCAGGCTAAGCGTGGATTTAAAAAGCGCAGCCGAGTGAAAAAAATTTCTCTAGTTACCGGTCTTTCTGCCGCTCCGCTGCTTGAAGAGCATCTGCTGCCGCGGCTGGCGGCAATGGAAAACCTTTCGCCGCGCCTGTATGCCGTTCAAAACCAATTTTACGGTCGACGCGTCACGGCGTCGGGCCTTCTGGTCGGGCAGGACATCTATCGTCAATTGCGCGGCCAACCTTTGGGCGAAATCGTCTACTTGCCGCCCAATTGTCTGAACCATGACGGATTGTTTTTAGATGACTGGACCGTGGATAAATTGGAACAAGCTCTGGGTGTGCGCGTTTATCAATCATCTCATATTTCGGATTTGTTAAAATCGCTATGAATAAAAAACCTACTATCGTCGCCATTATCGGCCGCCCCAATGTCGGCAAATCTACGTTGTTCAATCGTATTATCGGCAAACGCGAAGCCATCGTCGATGACAAACCCGGCGTCACCCGGGACCGCAAATACGCCACCGCCGAGTGGACCGGCGTCGCTTTCGATTTAATGGACACCGGCGGCTATGTCACCGACAGTGAAGATGTGTTCGAAGAAGCGATTCGCAATCAGGTTCATCAGGCTCTGGATGAAGCGGATGTGGTCGTATTGGTTACGGATGTCACCACCGGCATCACCGCCATCGATTTGGATATCGCCCGGATGCTGCAAAAAGCAAAAATACCGGTGATCCTGGCGGTAAACAAAATAGACAACGAACAACGCAATTTCGATATCGGCGAGTTCTACAACCTGGGCCTGGGCGAACCGGTGCCTGTTTCGGCCATCAGCGGCCGCTCCATTGGTGATTTTCTGGACATCGTCGTGGAGAGAATGCCGCACAAACAGTTTGTTGTTGAAAAATCGGCGCAGGCCATCCAACTGGCTGTTATCGGCAAACCCAATGTCGGCAAATCATCCTTCATCAACGCCCTGTTGGGCGAGGAGAAACATATTGTCACAGAGATAGCCGGCACCACGCGTGATACAATCGACACGCTGGTCCGCTACCAAAACAAGGAATTGATTTTGATAGATACGGCCGGTTTGCGCCGTAAAGCCCGGGTCAAGGAGGATGTGGAATATTTCAGCACCGTGCGAACCCATTTGGCCATCAAACGCTGCGATGTCGCCGTCATTCTACTGGATGCCATGGAACCTTTATCCGATCAGGATAAGAAAATCATCGATGCGGCGATTGAAGTGGGCTGCGGAATCGTCGTGGCGGTCAATAAATGGGATTTGGTGGAAAAAGATACCTTGACCGCACAAAAATACCGTAAAGAGTTGGAAGAAGCCTTTCGCGATTTTTATTACATTCCTGTTGTATTTATTTCCGCAAAAACCCGCCAACGGGTTTTTAAGGTTGTAGATGTTGCCTTGGCCATCTTTGACGAATTGCATCGGCAGATAAAAACCTCGGAATTGAACAAATTCCTGGAGGAGGCGATTGAACAAAATCATCCACCGGCTTACGGGGACAAGTGGGTGCGTATCAATTATGTGACGCAGATTAAAGTAAAACCTCCCTTGTTCAGTTTTTTTACCAATGAACCGCGCGGCATCCCACAGAATTATCGCAATTATCTTGAAAATCAGCTGCGCAGCCGTTTCGGTTTTTCCGGTGTGCCGATTCGTTTCGTATTCAGAAAAAAGAATAAATAATGAAAAAGATGCTTTTGGGGACCCTGTGCTGTGCTGTCACAATCACGGCAGCCGAACAGAGCGTTTTGCAGCATATTGAAACTGATTTTGCACAGGGGAAACTTTCTCAGGTCGAATCTGTAACCTGGCAATTGGCCGCTCTGCGCGGTCTGAGTTTGCCTGAGGCTTATCGCACGGACACGGTGCCATTTACCAGACGGACCACCGAATTAATGGCCATCGGCCGCAAACTCGCGTCCACCGGCCAGGACCATGCTCTGTTGCGGTCCGTACTGGCCAGGCCGCAATTGCCGCTTTCCATCGTCAGCCCCAGCGGCCGTTTTCGTATTCATTACAGCGACAGCGGAGTGGACGCCGCCACCGCGGAATTTATTCAGGAAACCGCCAAAGCCTTTGATTATTCCTGGGACATTGAAGTGGGCGAGTTGGGATTCGCGCCGCCTCCGGGCGATTACAACACCGATGGGCCCGAGTACGATATTTTTGTTCATCAGTGCTCTGATTACGGCGCAACCATGCCCGAATTTGAAGTACCTGAGACGCCACAGGATGATTTCACCGGTTGGATTGAATTAGATAATGATTTTACTCACACGCCTACCAAGGGATTGGACGGCATGAGGGTGACTGCGGCGCATGAACTTTTTCATCTGATCCAATTCGGCTATCGTTCCTATCATCTGACTACGAACAGTTCCGTATATTTTTATGAATGTTTCGCCGCCTGGATGGAGGATATTGTTTACGACGACATTAACGATTACTATCATTATTTACGGTCGTTTTTTAAATCGCCTCAGGCATCCTTCATAACGGCAAACGGAAATCACGAATACGGTCTGTCGATATATAATCATATGCTGAGCCAGAAATATGGCACTGCATTGATCGTGACCGTCTGGCAAAACATGAGCGAAAAGGAACCGTTGAATGCTTTGAACGATGCGCTGCTCGAATATAGCAGCAATTTCAACACCGAACTCGCCGAATTCAACGTTTGGAACTGTTTCACCGGAACGCGGGCAGACACGGTTAACTTTTATCAGGAGGGAAAAAATTTTCCGGCTTTGACGGTGAATCAGGATCTGGTGTTTAATACACAGCTGACTTTTAAAGGAACGATGGCGCCTCTGGGCAGCAACTATGGCCGCATTGCCATTGAGACCGGCGGCACGGATTTGTTGATCGCACCCGCATTTGCGGATCCGTACCACGCCATGTATGCCTGCGTGCTTAATCCCAATTCAACCCATCATGACTATTTTATCCGTGCCGGCAACGTCGACCTGAACATCCCGTCAACAACCGGTTTATCAGAGTTGTGGATTATCCCGGTTTCGACTCTGTCTCCTTACCCGTCGGCAAAGGAGCAGAGCTTTCAATTCAATCTCAATATAGGACAATCAGAAGCGGTTGACAATCGAATTACTCAGGCTTATCCCAATCCGTTCATATTGTCCGTGACGAGAGAGATTACGTTCACATTTCAATTAAAGGATTTCTCGGAGGAAACCTTTGCTTATATTCTGACTGAAAATGGTCAGCCGGTCAGTACGCTGACTTTGGGACCGTGTATGCGCGGGTGGAATTCCTGCACCTGGAACGGTAAAAATCAGAATAAAGCACAGGTGAGCGCCGGAGTCTATTTATTATATTTAAAGGCTGCTCATTGGCAGGGTTCATTCAAATTCGCTGTGCTGCGGTGATAAAGTGTTCAGAAATTATACAAAAAGCGCTTGACAAAGCGCTTTTTTATTTATAACTTAGCTTATTAAGGCCATAAAAGCTTTACTTTCAGCTATTGTTTCCACTTGCATCGGGTGTATTTTTTCGAAACATTTTTGATAAAAAATCGGACGCCTGCTGCAGTAAAAGCGGCATTTTTCACTTTCATCAAAAAGGGATTGTTCTTATAAATTATTAAAAATTATTTATTTATATAAGCGAACCTTGGTGGCGTACTGACGTAGGTTATGGCATCATTATTGCTTAATTTATGAAAGATGTTGTAATTAATCAGGCAGGGCATCGGAGTATGAGTACTAAATCCCAAAAGTATCTTTGTGATAGGGGAAAAGGTTCTATGAGGAGATTACTGGCTGTTCTATTTTTGAGCAGTTTGGCGCTTGGGCTTTGCTCTGCAAATGCGGCTGAGAAGCAGGGCCCGGCCATCGGTATTGGTTTGAATGCAGGCGTGCAGAAGCCTTATTGTGATGTTCTGCACACCGGTATGACGCCGGCAGGAGAATTGATGCTGCGTTTTGTGGCAAACGACATTCTCAGTCTTTCGCTATCTGTTGGCGGTGGTCTTTTATCAGACGGTTTCAGCTATTACACGTATCAGACGCAATTAATATCCGGTGATATAAAGGCCAATATCAGTTTGGCCAAGTCGGGCCGGGTGCGGCCCTACCTGTTTGTGGGCGCCAGTACGATCAGCTTTGAATATACGCGAAACAAATCCTGGGCCATCGGCTTGCCGGTGAATGAAGGCAAAACTTTTACCAGCAGTTCGCTCATTTTGGGCGGCGGCATGGAAATTCTCACATCACCCCAGTTTGCCCTGAATGTGTTTGCGGATTATCGCAATACGCCCACGGATCTTTTGGATGGCGCCGAGTTGGGCAAAGCCAAAGACGGCTATCTGAACGGCCGCATCGGATTTACCTATTACTTTACCAAACGCTCCGTAAGCCAGCCGAAAACCGAAGATGAATTGATCGCGTTGCAGCAGGGGGAGTATGGCGCTTCCTCAGAAGAGAATAAACAGAAATTATCCGTGTTTGAAGCAAAACTGGACAAACTGGAAGCCGGCGATGCCGATATGTCGATGGAATCCTACGTCCGTTTGAAATCGCGCGTTGACGAACTTAATCAACTGATCGAAACCAAGGAACGTGAGTTAGCCGATCTGCGTTCAACCCTGGATTTTAAAGACAAACGCATTGTCGATCTAGAGTCCAATTTACAAAAAGGCGGCAGCTCTGCGTCCGTCCAAATAAGCGATTTCAGCACGAGTTATGATGATGCTTTGCGTCAATTCTATGCGCACCGCTACAACGATGCGGCCTCCATTTTTAGTGCGCTAAAGCAGAAATATCCGCAACATCAATTGGCCGGCAATTGCCAATACTGGGTTGGCGAGTGTTACTTTGGTTTGCAGGATTATCGTAGTGCTTCCGAAGCTTTTCAATCGGTCTTTGATTGGAAAAACTCGATGAAAAAAGACGACGCCACGCTGATGCTGGGCCGGTGTTACTATAATATGCGCGACATGGCCAAAGCACGCAGTTATTTTCAGGGCGTCATTGACGATTACCCGGATAGTGAGTACATCGAAAAAGCCAGACAATGGCTTGGTCGCATCGGGTAACAGGAATATGCCGGAAGGGGGAGGTCGCGTTTTCGAAAGAACTTTACATTCTCTGCCTACTCTTCAATCCGGATGAACTGGAAGTAAAACCCTCATGGTCATGCTAAAGCCGCAAAAAGGCATGATCTTTTCAATACACGATTACTCTTGGCTGCGAAGCATCTGTTCGTCGCACGTTCACCGTATGCCGGCCAAAACAGCGACGCGAACAGATCCTGCAACCTGCCTGCCGAAGACAATTAATGGTGCTTCCTGAGATCGATTGCAGGGATAATGCAAACGTTCAATTCAGTATAAATGAAAAATCCGCATGAATCCTCATGCGGATTTTTTTTCGCCGGTCTTGTCGGCTGCTGTGCTGCTCGATCCGGGTTTTCCCCTCAGCTCTTTTTTTCACCGTACTTGAGCACAAAATCTCTGATCGCGTCCAGATGCTGCAAAATAAGTTTGGCCTTGGCCACACCAAAACTGAAGGGAAATCTTTCCCCGGGATTGAGCGTGAGCACCGGGTTGCCTTTATACTCGCCGATTTGCGGTCCTGTTGCTTTTTCTTCCAGTTCACTCATAGCTACTCCTCTTTATTTATATTCCATTTCATGTACGCCGGACCAGTCCGCAGCTACCGGATTCTCCAGGTTATCGAGACATCGCCGGGTGTACAACCGGGACGGCCCATCCGTGGGAAAGTACCGCAGTACGCGGCGAAAGGCATAGAGCGCATCTGCCCAGCGCTTGCGGCGATAGGCAGCGACCCCCTGGCTGAAAACATCGATAATATAATCCTGCTCTATCTGCGGCAGAGGCTCCATGCCGCGCAATTCATAAATGCGAATCGGCTGCAAGCGACCGACCAGCCGGATCAAGTCCAGTTCGCGAACCCGCGCTGTGTGCTGCACCTGTTGATAGGTGTTCTCTGTAATTAAAACAGTCGTTTCGAATAATTTATTCACGCCCTCCACGCGGGCGCCGACGTTGACCTCGTCGCCGATGACCGTATAGTCGAACAGTTGTTTCGAACCGAGATTGCCGACAATGACTTTGCCGGTATTGATGCCCACGCCGATGTTGAAGTATTCCTTATAGTCCGCTGACCAGCGTTTTTGAATTTTACGCAAACCTTCGACCATTTCCAAAGCCGTGCGGCAAGCGCGTTCGGCATGATCCGCATAGTAAAAGGGGGCGCCGAACAGCGCCATGAGCTCATCTCCGACAAACTTGTCCAGCGTGCCGTCATATTTAAAGACGATGTCAACCATTTCCGTCAAATATTCCTGCAAACGGGCTACGACCACCTCTGGTTCGTGCGATTCGGAAAATTTGGTGAAACGACGAATGTCGGAGAATAGGATGGTCAGCTCTTTTCTTTCCCCGCCGTAGGAAGGCATTTCATTGCTGCTGAGCATTTTTTCCACCACACTCGGGGCTACATATTGTTGAAAGGTTTTGCGAATGCGATGTTTTTCTTTTTGTTCTATGACGGTCTGATAAACCAAACCGGTTATGTATGCCAGGCCGGTGGCTGTCACCGGCGAAATGATGTCCAGCAAATAATGACCAAAGGCAAAAAGGGCGTAACCTGCGGAGACAATGGCCGCCAGCATCGTCACCACGAGTGCGGCAGCGGTAAAAGGTCGAAAGGAAAGGGTAATCAGACAGGCGCCGAAAGAGATCGTGATCAATAAAAGCAGCAGAATACTCCAGGGGATGTCTCTCAGGAATTGACCGCTCATCAGGGTGTGCAGTGCGTTCGCGTGCATCTCCACGCCGGGCATTTTTTGGATTTTATTCTGATATTGAAAAAACGGCGTGTATTTATTGTCCTGCAACTCTTCAGCTGAAGCTCCGACAAAGACGATCTTGTCCTTAAAAGTCTGCCAGAGTAAATGTTGTGCAAAAATATCCGTGTCTTCATCGCCCAGCAGATCAAAGCCGGCATCATCCAAAACCGTGGCCAGGGAATAGGTGCGAAACGTGGCTGCCGGCCCGACATAGTTGATGTACATGGTATTCCCCGCGGTTGTGGGGATGTGCCGTCCGGCGCAATAAAAACCGGTTTTATCCAGGGTCGGCGCCGGCTGATTGGGTCCGGCTAAAAATTGAAAAGCTGAAACAGCCAGAGGATAATATACCGAGTTGCCGACCTCCAGGGAGAGCAAATAGCGCCGAATGAAACCGTCTGCGTCTTCAATGATGTTCACGAGGGCAAACGGCGCACCGGTGTTCTCCAGCGGCTCTATGGGTTTCATGATGTAATTGTTGTTGATGCTGCGTTGCCCGGGATCAAATACCACCTTGCTCGCCAATATGACGTTGCCGGCCCGCGCCACCGCAACAGCCAGCGAATCGTCTTCAGCAGGATTGCCGGCAGAGGGTTCGGTGAACTCGACGTCAAAGACGATCAGACGAGCGCCGGCTTTATGCAGGTTGGCGATCATGGATGCGAAATAGCTGCGCGGATAGGGCCATTTGGTCGGCAGGGATTTCATACTCTCGTCGTCAACAGCAACAACAACGATGGACGTGTCGGCATGAACCCCGACGCCGCGCAAACTGAAAAGCGCATTGACGCTGCGCAATTTCAAGTTTTCAAAAACGCCAAAAAAGCCGAGTAGTAGGGTGATCAGCGATCCGAGCAGGGCGAAACGCAGAGCGATAAGCGGTTTTTTATAAGGCGATGGATTCATGTATTTGCAATCGGTTGCGTGTGGATCGGATTTACATATTTGAGCACCAACCCTCCGTTAAAAATAACGGTCATAGCGAAGCCGGAACAGTTTATCCGTGTACGAGCCGAGTGAGCTGATGGAGGAATTCATTTTGATCAAATTCAGATCCAGTACGATGGTATGCCGCGGCGTGATCTGCATAGAGCCGCCTAAACGAGCCTGATCGCGATTAAGCGAACTCCCATCCGAACCCGAGCTCGACATCCGTATCCTTCGCCCGTCCGCAAAGAGGGTTAGACGATTTTTCAGCAAGCCATACTCGGCGCCGATGGCGTACATGACATAGTCCAGATTGTTCTGCCCCAAAGAACCGCCGCTTTGATTTGAAGCAAAACTGACGGTCGTTTTTAACGGCTGATTGAATTGCGTATTTAGGGTAAATAACACAACGCCGGTGGTCATTTCGCGGCCTGATGAACCCGGCAGCCGGGTGCTGTTATACTCATCGATATTCCGCGATGAAACATAACTCACATTCAGAGAATGGTGCAGGTTGAACAGAGTTCTTTCGTAACCCAATTGCATCGACATATCGCGGAAGAGCTGTTTTTCACGGTAATCCACCAGTTGTGTGTCGGCTGTCACGCCGGTCCAGAGAATGTTTTGGCTGAAATTCTGGATGCCGTTGTCGCGATGATGGTCGCGCATGCTCAGCGTCAATTGTGGCCAGCCCTGACGCGGATAAAACGTAGCCGAATAACTTAACGTTTTGAGTACGACTTTGGGGTTGGCGTTTTGCTGGGAAAAATTGTCCAGATAATCCTCATATCCCAAGGTCACGTACAGTTTGTTGTTGAACAGACGGACGCGGTCGTTAAAATACCATCCTTCCAAATCCTTGCGCAACCAGGCATTGGCCAGCGACATATAGGAACCGCCAATGGACTTGTAGCCGATTTGCAGTAAATTGTGGAAATAGTCCAACTTAACGGATGTGTTGTAGGCCATGGAAGTCTTTTTTAACGGATCCAAAGGCGTGGTGCTTTCATTGATGATCAGATACCGCGACAGGCTGGATGGATCGATGGGCAACTCTTCGTCGGAACCAAAAGCGCTTTTTATCTCACCGGAGGTCACGGCGCCGGGTGATGTATCCTCGGTCAGAAAACTCATGGCTGCGGAAGCCTCAATTAAAAATCGTCCGCGATCAAACGCCAGCTTTAAATCCGGACCCAGGACGAGATTGTCTTTCGGCATGCTGCCATGCGCAATGGATTCGGCATCATCCTTGATTTTGGCAAACGTCAAACCCAATTGGAATCTTTTCCCGTTGCCAAAGCTGGGACGAACCGCGAGTAAATTCTGTTTATATACGCCATAAGAGTAAGCGGTCGAGCCGGCGGATGTTATTGCGATTCCTTCTACCGCGCGATTGGTTTCACCGGCTACCACATCCACATTAATAAAACCCAGATGAACATAACCCGACAAGCCGCGAACCCGTTTTCCCCACAAAATAAGGTTGTTGTACATGGGGTGGTTGTCGCCGGCCGAGACTCCCAGCCATTTGCTGTATAGACCCAGATGGAATTGATCTCGAGGCTGTTCGTTCTTTTTTTCCAACGAGGTGAGAAAGACGTTTCCTTCATAATTTAAACTGCCGTATTGACCGCTGAAATCCACACCGCCGACATAGTATGACTTGCTTTTCGTCATTATTTCTTCACTGCGCAGGTCGGCAAAAATATGGGCTTGCATATTTTTTGTTTTTGCCGGTTCAGCCTTTTCATCCGCAATGCTGAAATGCACGGTGCTGGTCGGCAATTCCACCCCGGCCGTTGTCTTGGCGTCCATGCGCACCACATGCTTGCCGGGTTTCAGGAATTTCGGCTCATAGGTCGCCAGACTGGAACTGATGACTGCCATAGAAGTCACGTCCAAATCGTCCAGAGTGATTTTTACAGATGCAGAATCTATCTCGACATCGCTGGAAATCAAACTGGCGGCCACATTGATTTCCGCTGCCGGGACGGATTCGTTCTCTTCCGGAGCGAGGATGAGAATTCCGCTCGGCGTTGCCGTGGCGCTCGCTTCTACGGGCACGGCAGGAGTGGTTGTATCTTTGGGCGTATGCGTGAACTGCAATACCGGAAAGTCCGTGTTCTTTGTCGGCGGTTTGACGGTTCGGACCGTGTCAACGCCGGCTGCTGCCGGTTTTTTGGCTTCTTGCACCGCTATTTGCGGCGGCGCTGCCTCGGTCACCAGAACCGATTCGGGACGATTATAGGGATTGAATTCGGGCCAGGTCAGCACCAGATCATTTTCGACCGCCGCGGAAATAAAATACTCCAATCGCGGCTTTCTGACATCAACAGCCGGAATTACAGCGACCCAACCTCCCGGTTGCGGCGCCATTTGTCGATAATGATAGGTGGTCTGTCCCTCAGCGCGATAATACAATTTCGCCTGATAAATGCGCATGTTGGCTGGAGTGAATCCGACCAGTATTTGCACGGCGGCCCCTTCGGACGCTGTTTTTACCGGCTGATGAATTATCTGTGCCAGTTCAGCATGGACAGCAAAAGTCAGTTGCAGCAAGCCCGCCAACAGAATGCAGCAGACCGACTTGCAGACTCGTGTGGTTATAGTGTCCATCGATGCCCCTTGATTATTTTTTCTTGAAACGAATGATCAGGTGTTTTTTATCACCTGCGCTGTTCTGAAATTCAATGTCCATCTCTTGTTCGCCGTCCGCAATTCCCCAATCCGGTGGATTGATGGACGGGCTGGTGTTGGGTTTCTCGCCTTTTTTCGAAAACCCCATTTGCCCTTTGCCCACCAGAACTTCACCCAGTTCATTGAGCAGCTGCACCAACCCTTCGATGCCGAATATAAAAGTCTGTCCCTGATTATCCACCAGTGAGTAGAATTCGGTGCCTTTGACCGCAGCCACGCCCGAAGGTGTGGCCACGCGATAACCGGCGCCGCCCGGCGTAACCTTGTTCCACAGTTCACCGACCTGAAGCATCAGCTGCTTGCTGATGCCTTTGGCGTTCTTATCACCGGTGATCTCCACTTCGGAATTGGCGCGGATTTTCATCATGCTCTTGTCGTCGATAAAGACCAGAGAAACCAGCGCATCGTCTCCGGTGCGAATGCGATCACCGCTGCAGATGCGGCCGCCTTTTTGCAGATTAACCCAATCTGCAGCAGCGGTTTTTATTTTTACGTCTCCGGTAACTTTGAGAACAAAGGCCATCTCTTTGACTGCCGCTGCCCGGCTAACACCCATGCACAGCAGAATGGCTGACAGAACGATCATTCTTGTTTTCATAGTTCTTCCCCGTTCCTAGTTGCACGATGTGTTGATAACGACGTATTCGCCGCTGTTGATTTTAGCTATCAGCGACAGCAATTGGTCCAAAGTCAACGAGTGTCCGTTGACGGTAAAGACGCCGGTGGGACTAAAACCGGCTAAAGGGCCGGAAGAGGAAAATAACACCGAGAGTCTTTCACCCAACATCGTCTGTAATTGACTGAGCAGTAAAGCTTGCATGGCGTTAGAGCCGGCTGTCGGTTCCGTGATGGCAAAGTTCCAAATTTCTCCCGGCATCTCGATTTCACCTCCGGATGAGGAGGCCAGACCGGTTACCTGCCAATAATAGGTTTTGCCGCGTTCCAGAGTCCATACTCCGGCTGGAGGATATTGGTAGGCGGTGGCGGCAATTTTTTCCAAACCTTCGCTGCTGTAGCCGGTGGGATTTTCCCGATCCAATTGAAAGGTACGGTCAAAACGCACACGATCATTGATGATCTCTTCCGGTCCGGCGGTTTGATGAACCTCCGGCAATTTCTCGGCAATACGCAAACGGAATTTGTCCAGATTGGAATCCCAGCGAAAGAGCGGCAGGGTGGTGAACACCGGCAACGGATCGCTGTCGCCGGCGCGCGCGCCGGGCGAAATAAGATCCAGCGTCGAAGGATTATCGACGCGAATGGATATCTCGGCTGTGCTGGGCGCTCCGGAACCGTCCTCCTGGTACAAAGCGAAATGAAAATAATAGGTATCTGAAGGAAGCTTGCCGGTGGAGAGAATCCGGTTCTTTAACTCGTCACCGGCGCGTTGAATGGAATAATTTTCCAGCTTAAATTCTTTGGCTTCATTGAACAGATTTTGATTGGTTAGGCGTCTGATTTCATACGCATTCACGGTAAACGGTTTGGTGGCGCCGTTGGCTAACTCACCATATCGGTCTGAGCGAATAACCAACTCGAGATGACACGGATGCGCTGAGGAACTCGTATTGGTTATATTCAGACTGAAAATTTCTGCGCTGGACGTTCCTCTGCCTGTGAGATTAAAATCACTGATAAAGAACACACGCAAACTGGGATTGAGCAAACTCGCGGAAATATTCACCTGTTGACCAAAGGAAGCGGACATCAGGCAAATAAGTAGAAAGGAAATGATTACAGCGTGACGCGTTCTCATACACCCTCCATAGAGAAAAGATGGTATTAACGCAGGGGAGTCTACAAAAAAAATGCCAAGTAATGACGTATTGATTATTATGAAGTAAGACCTATTTTAAAAATGGCAAGTTGTACTGTCTCGCTACAGGTTGTATCAAATCTGCACAACAGAGGTTGCATTTAAGCATGATTATTTTTATATTATTATCATCCTTGCGAAGGTTGCCAACCTTCGCAAGGTTGTTATTCGAGCACAAAGCACTCTATTTGGCATCAGGTAAAACATTAGAGGATACTGTTTGCACTTACGCAATCGGACGATCTTGATCACCGGCGCGTCGTCCGGCATTGGTCGCGAGCTGGCTTTGCAATTGGCCGGGCGCAATAATCATCTGATTCTGCTGGCCCGTCGTCTGGGTTTGTTGGAGCAATTGGCAAAGGAATTACCAGCACATCCTCTGGGGCATCGCATCATGGCGTGTGATGTCGCTGATCCGGATGAGGTGCAAGCCGCATTAGCTGCATTACATATTGTTCCCGATGTACTCCTGCTCAATGCCGGGGTTGCCGGCGGATTCAACGCACGACAAATGGATGTACCTGCCATGCGTCGACAGTTCGAAGTGAACTTTTGGGGTGTCGTGCATGTTCTGTCGCAGATGCTGCCGGCCATGTTGCAAAAGGGTGATGGATTGATCGCGGTTACCGGAAGCCTGGCCGGCTATCGGGGTATGCCCGGGTCCGCGCCCTATTCCGCCAGTAAAGCGGCGCTGGCCAGACTTGTGGAGAGTTTACGTATCGATCTTTTACATTCAGGCATTCGTTTTACATTGATCTCACCCGGATTTGTGAAAACACCAATGACCGATTTGAATAAATATTACATGCCGTTTCTCATGCCGGTGGAAAAGGCGGCGAAAATAATTATTTCTGGGCTGGAAAAAGAAAAAACGGAAATTCATTTTCCTTACCGGCTATCTTTATTGGCTAAAATGGCGCAATGGCTGCCGAATAGGTTTTATGCCAGGGTGATGAGTCTGAAAAAGTCTTAATCCGGATTAACCGGATAATAACGGATAGCTTTTACTCGTTCCCAAGCTCCACAGACAGTGTGTAAACGTTTGACAAACCCCGGGATCGCGGTTTTTACGACTTCGGGGTTCTTAACCTATTCGAGATGCGTTGAGGGACACCCGGAGTGGCCGCAAAAAACGCGGCCACATCCGGGGTCTGTTGGTTTTCACACAGGCTGTCCGGCTTGAACGCAATGGTCAAAAAAGCTCTGCTTTGAAATAGGTGACATTCGCAATGATTCAAGGATAGCAAGCTGATCTTTTCACAAAGTCAGCTTCTCAATCTAAAGACTGTGAACAGGAAAAAGTGATATTATGAAAATTTATAGATTACTGCTGATTCTCCCGCTGTGCTTCTGTTGTCAGAAACCGGTCACGGAGAACACAGATCGTCTTGTGGTCGCTGCCGGCATACCGCCCCTGGCTGATTTTGTCCGACAGGTGGGAGGCGACCGTGTTCAGGTATTCAGTGTGGTTCCGTCCGGCGCCAATCCACACACATTCGATTTAACTCCCGAGCATCTGCGGAGATTAGCCGCTGCGCGCCTGCTGGTTTTGAACGGCATCGGTCTCGAGTACTGGGCGGATAAAATCAGCGACAATTTCCCCGGTTTAAGGGTTGTTTCGGTCTCTACGGGCATACCGGTTCTGCAGGATGATGATCATGCCATTGGCAATCCGCATGTCTGGCTCGATCCCCAATACGCCATGCTGCAAACGGAAAAGATTTGTCAGGCCTTGATGGATTTGGATCCGACGCATAGCCAGACCTATCGCAATAACAACGAACGTTTCCAAAAACGTTTGGCCGATCTGGATCGACAGATTGCGGCAGAGGTCAACGGTTGGCAAGAAAAAAGTTTTATCTGTTTTCATCCGTCGTGGAACTATTTTGCCGACCGCTATCATCTCATTCAGGCTGCGGTCATAGAAAAGCGGGCCGGATTTGAACCCAGTCCGGGAGAGACGGCAGAGATCATTGAGGTGGCCAAAAAGGTTAAGGCGCGCGCCATATTTGCCGAACTGCAATTTCCAATCAAGGTCAGCGAAATGATCGCGCAGGAGTGCGGTGCGCAGGTGTTGGTATTGGATCCGCTGGGTGTGGATGGTCCGGAATATTCGTATATTGCTTTAATGCAGGCCAACCTGCAAAAAATGGCACAGGCTTTGAGGTAAACGCAGATGACGGAATCTGTTCCGATTGTGGCCATCCGCAACCTATATGTCGCTTATGAGGACAAGCTGGCGCTCGAAGACGTCACATTAAATATCAACAGCGGAGAATTCTGGGGCATACTCGGACCAAACGGTTCAGGGAAAACAACTTTATTGCGCACCATGGTCGGACTTTTATCGCCGCTTTCCGGATCTGTGTCTCTATTTGGCCGCTCCGCCGTTGAATTAAAAGAGGCGCGACAACGCATCGGTTATGTGCCGCAAAACAACGTCATTGATCCGCAATTTCCCATCCGGGTGCGTGATGTAGTGTTGTTGGGTCGCTGTGGAAAAATTGGACTGGGCAAACGGCCGAAAAAAAGCGATCACGAAGCGGTGGACCGGGCTCTGGAACTGGTGGATATGCAGGATTTATCTCTTCGTCAGATCGGTCAATTGTCCGGCGGGCAAAGGCAGCGGGTGCTGATTGCGCGTGCACTGGCGCTGATGCCGGAACTCTTGTTGTTGGATGAACCTACAGCGGCGCTGGATGTAGGCGCTTCCGAAAGTTTTTACGAGTGGCTGCATGAGATGCACGCCAAACTGAATAGCACGCTGGTCATCGTCTCGCATGATGTGGGCGTGGTTTCGCGCTATGTCACAGCAGTGGCCTGTCTGAATCGCCGCCTGGTGGCCCATGGCTTGCCGAACGAGGTGCTGAACAGAGACACTCTGGAAGGCATGTACGGCTGCGACGCCATGTTCTTCCGTCACGGGGATGTGCCCCATCTTGTGGTCACTCATGAACGTCAACCTAGGGCGGAAAAGTGATGGATATATTGCACTATACGTTTATGCAACGTGCTGTGATTTCCGCCACACTCATTGGCGGGTTGTGCGCCTTGATCGGCGTGTATGTGGTCTTGCGCAGCATGTCGTTTATCGGCGCGGGCATCGCACACGCTTCTTTCGGCGGCGTCGCTCTTGGATTTATTTTGGGCGTTAATCCGTTTTTTACCACCATGCTTTTTTCCACTGCCACGGCCTGGGCTATTGCGTTTGTGAGTGAAGGACAAAAAATTCGCGAGGATACGGCCGTCGGCATTTTTTTTGCATCGACGATGGCTTTTGGCGTTTTGCTGATCGGATTCATGCGCGGATATAATGTAGATTTGTTCAGTTATATCTTTGGCAATATCCTGGCCGTGAGTCAATTTGATCTCTTGGCCACGTGCGCTCTGGGCCTGGTCGTTGTTTTTTTAATCGCTTTTTTTTTCAAAGAATTTCTTCTTTTGACTTTTGATCAAGAGATGGCGCGTGTTGTCGGTTTGCCGGTGCGGTCTTTAAATCTGCTCATGTTGACGCTGATTGCATTGACCATTGTCATTTCCATTAAAAGCGTGGGCGTGGTGCTGGTGTCCGCTTTGATTGTAACACCGGCTGCTGCGGCATTCTTATTAACCGAGGATTTTAAAAAAATGATGGCGGTTTCCGTTATCATCGGCATCGGCTCATCCTGGCTGGGACTGTTCTTTTCAACCCTGCTGAATCTGGCTTCCGGCGCCGCAATCGTTATGACCGCTACGCTGATTTTCTTTTTATGTTTTATTTTCTCGCCTCAGCGGCGCTTGCTGAAGCAACGCATGCTCCGTTTAACGCAAGGAATAAAAAAATAGCAACACAGGAAAAGAATGATGAAAAAACACCTGAAACACTATTCGGAATGCCCGGCCAAGCCTTTTGGTCCACAAGCGCCCGGCGTCAGCGTTCGTGTTTTGATCAGCGACAGCCAGGACGGTGCGCCGGTCTATAATATGCGCATGATCGAGGTCGAACCCGGCGGTTACACGCCGCTGCACCGTCACCCTTATGAACATGAAAATTATGTTTTGGAGGGACAGGGTGAATCGGTTATCGACGGCGTTGTCCAGCCGATCTCGCCGGGAGACGTCATTTTGGTGCCGCCTGACGCCTTGCATCAATACCGCAATGCCGGCCACAATCTTTTACGATTTCTTTGCAGCATACCTGTAGAAAAACTACAGCCAACAACCATGGAGAAGTGATATGATCAAAGAGTTCATCGATATGCCACGTCTGGAGCGCTGGGTAGGTAAAAATTTTGCTTTTCTTTCACCGAATACGTGGACCACGTTGTCCTTGCTGGTGGCCGGCGCTGCGTTTTATGCCGTGGTTCTTCATCGACCGATGCTCGCCGCAGTGCTTTTTACATTCGGCGCCATTCTGGATGTGGTCGACGGCAAGGTGGCGCGCTTGAATAATTGTTCCACCAAACTGGGCGCGTTTTGGGACGGCACGGTGGATCGTTTTGTCGATATGCTGATGATTTTCAGTCTTTTTTATTTGCAATTTCCGGCAAGCTTTTTGCCCATGGAACAGATGTTGTTCCTGTTGCTCTTTCTGACGCTGTTGCCGCCTTTTATTGTGGCTTATGCCAATCATCGCGGTGCGGTTCCGGATCCGACGGAAAAGGTGATCTGGCGTTTTGCCTTCCGCATCGAGTATGTGATTTTATTTATTGCGGCGATTGTGTTGAATGCAGCCCATCCGGCGTGGAGTCTGTATATGGTGTACGCTTCGCTGCTGCTAATGTCGGCTACGGTGGTGCAATCGATCATTCTCGTGTTTGTAAAATCCAAAAACTATCCGCAGTAGACAAAATCCTGCACAGCGTAGAACGTAGCACAATCCTCCGGCTTGCGCTACGCAGACCCAGGGTATTCGGCGGAATGTGGCGCAAGCCGGGAGGCTTGCGCTAGGTACTTTTTAATTGACCTTTGTTGCCTTGTGTTGTTCACCGCTGTGATACAGCGTCATGCTTTCCACCTGACCTGCAGCATTGAGGTTGAATTCAATGGTCACGGCGATAATCACCGCGTTGAATCTTGTTTCAGATTCCGGCCTGATTTCCACCTTTTGACCCTGATACATGCTCAGATACAGCGTATGGCCTTCGCGTGAAATGGTATTGCCGTTGCCGGGACTGTAGTCGTATCTGCCCACATAACGGTCCAACAATTCGGGTTTTAGCTTTACGACCTTGTCTGCAGGCAGTGTATTGGCATCGCCGGTCAGTTCGCCGGTGTCGGTTATTTCTCGAATCCAGATGTTCCGATAGCGCACCGGATTGCCGTGATCCTGCAATGCTAACGGCAGCTTGTCCGCGTGCGGCGTATAGGGTTGACGGATCATCCAGTTTGTCGGCCCCAATAACTCGACATGATCCTGCACCAAAACACCGTTATGAATCACGGTGATATTTGCTCTACGATAGAGATTTCCGCGATCATCAAATAAAGGTCTGTGAAAGATGATGTCATAGGTTTGCCAATGACCCGGCGGCAGCGAGGCATTGACCTGAGGCGGGTATTGCCCGTAAATCGCCGCACACTGGCCGTCGCTATAGGTTTTGTTTTCATAGGAATCAAGAACCTGGACCTCGTACAGATTCATTAAAAAGACTCCGCTGTTGCCCCGGCCCTGGCTCGCGCCTATAGCCGGCGTCGGCGTACAGAATTCAATATGCAATTGGCAGCTGCCGAATCCCTGCTTGCTGTAAATAAAGCCGCTGCCTTTAACGCACTCCATATAATCGTTTTTGACGATCCATTTGGACGGCTGACCCTGTTCGTCCACCCAGTTCGACAAATCAGTGCCGTCAAACAGCACCACCGCATCGGATGGCGCTTCGCCGGCGCGGTCCTGGGTACTGACCACGGCAGGGGTGATGATGGGCCGTTCAGGCCTTTTGACGTCATGATTTTTCCAGCGTGGCGGCGTTTGTGCCAAAACCAGACATACCAGAACCAGGAGCATGATCCCGGAGAATTCGAATGTAGGGCGCATTTTATTTGTCCTTTCCTTTTTGATCCAAAATTACCTGCATGACGCATTCCTGACAATCAAATAAAAGTCGTAAGCGGTTCCGTTCCTCGTCGATGAGATAGAGCGGTTCTGCAAAGCCTTTTTTCTGTAAATGATTTCCGCATAAATCCAGTTCATAGCGAAGGCAGTATTTGCATGTCATGACCGTTTCACCGAGCAGATTCACTCCGGACTCGGCAGCCGGCTGAATATCGGCTACGCCATGACGTCGATAAAATTGCCGGGCTTTCTCATTAAGCACATTGCCATGGAATCCAAACCTGTCTTGTGGATAAGGAACAGAATTTGCTGTGATGCGGCTTGTTACCCTTGGCATTTTTGCCAATCGTTCGCGCCGCAATTGTTCAATTGCGCGGCGACGAATGCCGTTTAAGGCGGCCAGAGGAAGAAAAAAAGCCGTTTCAGAGTTGCAGGTGATTTGATCACAGTTGAATTCCGTATCGCCCAGTTTGCACAGCTGATGAGTAATTTGGGCATTCGCTTGTTCCGGATTGAGAGCCGGTTGTTTTTCACAGTGATGATAAAGGGTAGTGCTGATTTGATCCTCATCGGTTGCTTTTACCCGAAAGCCGTCTTCCACCGTCTGCCAGGTAAAAGAGATGGATATTTTTCGATGCGCCCGGCTTTTTTCAAGAGAACGGATGAACTCGTGGTCGTGATTGCGGTACAGGAATAAATTCACCTGCAAATCCGCCATTCTGTTCGGATAGATGCGCTGGTTGTCAACCCGGTTGATGTTGACGCCCTGCAATCGGCCGTCTGCATTGAAAAAGCAGACGCCGTCTCCATTGTGCAGCTGTGAATTTGAATTGAGAACGATATGATCTTTTTCTACCTTGACAATTTTGCCCAGAGGTTCGCCGACAAATTGCGGCGTATCCGGCGCTGCCATTTTTTGCCGGTTATTTAAAAAATAATCCGTGTATCCGCGATTGAACGTCCTGTTCAGATCAGGTTGAAAATCAATAATCGAACGGCCGGAGGAGGAGCGGTGCAAACCTTTTGTCCGGATTAAATCGTCCAGTTGCCGGCGATAAAACGAGACAACGTTCATGATATAGGCCGTATCTTTTAGCCGGCCTTCAATTTTAAAACTGGTTACGCCGGCGTCCAGCAGAGCCGGCAAATCAGCAAAAGCCTGCAAATCTTTAAGCGACAGCCAATGCTTTTTCTGAGCAATGGTTTTTCCATTTGCATCCTGCAAGGTGTACATTTTTCGGCAGGGTTGCGCGCATTGGCCGCGATTGCCGGAACGGCCGCCCAGGCCATAGCTGAGGTAGCATTGCCCGCTATAGCTGACGCAAATGGCGCCGTGAATAAAGCACTCCAATTCTATGCTCGTGCTCTGCCGAATTCTTTTTATCTGCTCGAGACTCAATTCTCTGGCCAGAATGACGCGGGATAATCCGACCGATTCCAGAAAACGAATTCGCTCCAGCGTATGATTGTGCATCTGCGTGCTGGCAATAAGACGGATCGGCGGCAGGTCGCATTCCAACAATCCCACATCTTGAATGATAACCGCGTCGGCGCCCAGGTTGTACAACTCGTGTATTAATTGCACGGCCGTCGGCAGTTCATGATCATACAAAAGGGTATTGACCGTTACATAGACGCGCGCCCAGAAGCGATGCGCATATTCACAGAGTTTGGCAATATCCGGCATCGGATTGGCGGCGTTTTCGCGTGCGCCAAAACGGCCGGCGCCGATGTAAACCGCATCTGCGCCGCAATCGATGGCGCGTTGCCCGCTGCTCAGGTCACGGGCCGGGGCCAGTAACTCAATGGCATAGTTGGAAGATTCGTTCATTTTAACTCAACCGTGTCCTGCCAATAGCGCACCTTGATGGCAGCCTGTGAATCCGGAGATCCGTCAAAAGCTAAAAAGCTGTTAAACGGTTCCTGATCGAACAATACGTTATGGTCCCAAACGAATCTGGTAAGATCCACAGCCGTGTAATCGAGCTTATTGTCTTTGATAACGCAGAATGTAAAATCCGCATTGGTCTCCATTTCCGCGTAGCGGATGCGGCCGGATTCATAGGTGTATTTAGGACGACGATAATCCCGGCACACATCCATGCGCAAATCACGTTTCGCGGCCACGACGATTTCCCGGTCATCGAGCCGGATGCGCAAGGCCACGCCTTTGTCATCCGGATCGCACGCAATCATGGATATCCTGGCCGGCCAGCCATCGACCTTTTCACCAGCCTGGTGTGGAATAAGAACCGTGGTAAAGACAATTTGTTGACCCAGTTCAAAAAATTGACCTGTGGTCTGGTGTATCAACCACTCATCCTGATAGTACCGTTTTTCCGGTTCAATGCCTTCCATGCGGTAATGGGTCTGCGGAAAACAGATGAGCAGATGTTTGTTTTGCGGCAAGGCCAGCGTGCCCAGCGAATCATAAACCGTATCGTACCAGTGCTCGCCCTGGCTGACGATTTTACGCGTATGCCACATGTTGGAAGCGGTGAAAAACGATTCGGTGCGTGATTTGAGAATATCGAATACGACGTACATATCCGGATTTTTTATCCAGGTTATGATGCGATCGCTTTCATAGCCGGCCAGATCGTCAATGAGCCTGGTGCGCGAATAATCAAAGTCGGCAAAAGTGAGAAAGTCGATTTTTTGCGTGCGTACCTTGCGATAAGAGCCGGCGTTGTGAAAAAAATCCAGTATCTTTTGCCCGGGTACGGCGCCGACTTTGCCCAGTTTATACCGGCTCTCGCCGTCTTTTTGTCCCATAAAAAACTTTTCCTGACGAACACAAAGGCGGTTGTGAAAATAATCCTGACGATAAGCGCCAAACGGACCGCTGGGCATGTAATCGCGATAACCGCCGTCGTGCAGCAGCAAGGAACCGCCGGACATGAGCATGCAGATGCTGTTTTCATCGCTGTGGCCGTGGGTCATCTTTTCTTCTTCCACCGGAATGCTGTCGCGCAGATAATCGCGGAACAGGCGGCCGCCGTCCCCTTCGTCCCGATAATTCAGCAGCATATAGGTAGACAGATTGTCCCAGCCGTTGCGAAAAACTATTTTCTTGCCTTGCACGTCTTCCATGACTTCCCTGCTCAGGGTGGAAGGTTGACGCGGTTGTAAACGGTCGTCAGCCCAAAGATAACAGTCCAAAAATGTACAGCCGAGTCCCACAGAAGGTTTGGCCTGCCAGTTCATACATGCGTGCAAAATTCGATTGGCCGCCCATTTCATTTCCGGATCCTTGTACGCGTTGGCGGCTGCTTCAAAAAACACCAGAAAATGCGGCCAACTGCTGCGCCAGTTCGCATCGCCGAAATCAGGCACTACGCCGTCCGGGCTGATCAGATGCAAATAGTACTGTGCATAATAGTACATTTCAGGCGTCTCGAACAGGTCGGCCATTTTTTGCAGAGCTTCTGCAGTGCCCAGCAAAGAGTACAGCCAAACGCCGTGATAACCGGTGGCGTCTTCGATTTCCCACGCGCCCCAATTATCCGTCACCAGGGCGTCCAGATTCATTTGCCAGATACGGCTGTTTTTACTTTTAGGCACGGCTCGCATGGCCCAGGCCAGACATTCACCGCGCAGAATCGCACGATTCATGGCGCCCCATTCCTGAGTGCCGATGACATAATCCGTGCTTTCCGAGATCAGCGCTTCGACCTTGGCCATCTCTGCAGCAGTCAGCACTTTTTTACGCTTGAGAATGTCCACGCTGCGCGAATAGCGCATGGCGGTGAAAAAATTGGGCAGAGCCGGCAAGACCTTTGCATACTCGAGCCGTTTTTTACGCGCGGATTCCGGATATTGCGCCCGATAATCTCCATAGGTCAGCAGCACCTTTTTCGCCCGTTCCGCGTATTCCCGCCGGCCTTCCAGTTCGTATAACTGACTGTAAATGGAGGCCATTTCTAAAAGATAGGGGGGCGCGTTGTAACCGAAAACATAATCCGGATCAAACTGTTTTTTCCAGGATGTGACCAAACTGTCATAGTGAGACCAGGTCCAGTCTGCGCCGGCTCGTGCGTATTCGAGATACTGTTTGCGTGTTGTTTTTTCAGCGGAATGGCTGTAACCGGCGCTGCAGATCAGCATGAGTAGAAGAAAAATTACAGATTTTTTCATAAGACATCCTCTGTTGATATTTTCAATAAGAATAAAGCTTGTTTTTGAGAAATAAAATTTAAATATTGTAAGATAGTTGATTCTCTCCGCATTGACAAGTAAAAAATAGTAAACAATCGCCAGTGCTTTCACATCTTGCTCAGGAATAGAACGCGTGCGATCCGTACAATTCATCGATCTGGTGGTTTTGATCTTTTACATGATTCTGATGCTCGGCATCGGCGTGTATTTTCGTCGTTTCATGAAAGGCGCCAATGAATATTTTGCCGGCGGCAACATGATTCCCTGGTGGGTCGGCGGCATTTCATTGTACATGAGCAGCTTTACGGCCTGGACCTTTACCGGCGCAGCCGGATTTGTTTATCACACCGGCTGGTTTGGCGTGCTGTATTTCGCCTCCTGGCCGTTGTCCTATTTTTTGGGCTACCGGCTGACCGCGGCAAAATGGCGGCGGTCGCGCGTACTCTCCCCGGTTGAATACGTCTCAACCCGTTACACGCCGATGACGCAGCAAATCCTCAGTTATATTTTGATCACCAGCGGACTATTGACGCGAGGCGTTACTTTAACGGCGGTGTGTAAAATCATCGCTGCCAGCGTGGGCTGGCCTATCGAATACATGATCGTCGGCACCGGCCTGGTGATGCTGCTGTATACGCTGCACGGTGGTTTGTGGGCCGTGTCTGTTACCGACGTCGTTCAGTTTATCTTTTTGTTTGTCATAACCGTGATTGTCACGCCGCTGTGCATTGAGAAAGTGGGCGGTTTATCGGCTCTCATTGCCAAGGCGCCGGCCATTTCATTTAATTTTGATTATGCCGGCTTGCCCTATGATCTCCATTATCTCATAGCCTTTTTCTTTGTCAACATTCTCAATGTCAATTGGTTCGCCGCGCAACGCTATTACAGCGTCAAGGATGAAAAAGATGCGCGCCGCGTCGGCCTGTTCAGCAGCGGATTGTTGTTGACCGCGCCGATTCTGTTCGGCTTACCGCCCCTAGCCGCCAAGCTGATCTGGCCGAATTTAAGCAGCATCCCGTTCTTTGCCCAATCCGGTCGGCCCGAAGATCTGATTTATCTCGGCATCGTGTTGACCTGGATTCCCAACGGTATGATCGGGTTCTTTCTGGCTGCCATGTTTTCCGCCACCATGAGCTCTTTGTCCGGCGCCTATAACGTCGACTCTTCAATTATCGCCCGCGATCTATATAAAGGCATGCTCAAGCCCAGGGCATCGGATGAGGACATGTTGCGCGTCGGCAAATACGCTACGGTCGCTCTGGGGCTGATCACCATCATCACCGCGTTGATCTATGCACACAGCACATTGGGCATTTTCAATCTCATGGTTGTTTTTGTTTCGTTGTTTCAGGTGCCGATCTCTGTGCCCATGGTGTTCGGATTAATCTTTAAAAAGCTTGCACGCCGGGCAGCTCTGGCTTCCATGCTCTCCGGTTTGGCCGCCAGTTTTATTTTGCGTTTTGCCGTCGGCCTGTCTGTGGGGCCGCAGGTTTATGGCACGCTCATCGTGTCTTTTGTCGTGTTGGTCTGTTTTCATTTCTTCCGTAAAGACTCGCCGGAAGACAGAGCGGTGGTGGACGAGTTTTTCAAACGATTGGCCGTGCCGATCGATGTGGCCAAAGAGGTGCTGAGCAGCGGCAAAAAGGTGATTTCCGCGTATCCCATTGTCGGCGTGAACACGATTCTGATCGGATTGGTTATCATTGGATTGGCCTTTGTGCCCACGGCCGATGAATTGAAGATAATCAACATCTGTTCTGGAAGTTTTTTGGCGGCGATAGGGGGGGTGTTTTATTGGTTGGGGAAGAGGGTGAATAGGAAAGAGCAAGTTAAGGATTGAAAAGTTAAATTCTTTGCTAGGTTATCGTGGCTCTCTCCAAGCAAGGATCGATGATGAGATGGAGGCAAGAATGAACAAAACGAAAAAGTGTTTAACATTAATTCTTGCTATTGCCTTTGTTCTTTTTAAAAGCACAGGAGCATCAGTCACAGAGATCAGTTGTGCTGTTATAAAATTGGACGCTCATGGCATTACAGAAAATGAAGCTTTTATATTTGTAATGCAAGTATTATCTCTAACAGCAATATAATCCAAGTCGCAGTTTGTATCATTCTCGGGGCCCTATTTTTCCACAATTTGATCATCAATCGTTACAGGAGACTCAAAAATGATGAATTCTCTCAAGAACGTTTTGTTGATTTGCATTATTATTTTACACTCTAATCAGCTCTACGCCCAGTTGTTGCCGACTCATGGACCATACGGCGGAGTTATCTATTCGTTATACTCCGATGGCGCAAATCTGTTCGCAGGCGTGAATCTGGGTGAACTCTATCGTTCGCAGGACAATGGACTACGGTGGGACCGTGTGTTCCTGGATTCTGGAGTGAGATCGATAAGGTGCTTTGCTTCCTGGATTGGCCCGCACGGTGAGGAAAATCTGCTTGCCGGAACCTGGGGCTTTGGCATATATCAGTCTGCTGATCAGGGAACTAGTTGGCGGCGAATTTTACCCACCGGGGATTTTCATTTTTCGCATATTTATTCCATCGCTATTCTTTCAAAAGCGAACGGCGGTCGCACAATCTTTGCCGGTACGTTCGATGACGGCGTTAATCGTTCCACTGACGATGGTAAAACATGGAAGGCGGTCAATACAGGTCTTGAAACTGCAACTGTCTTTTCTCTGGCTGCTTTTGTCGACAGCAGCGGTCAGGAAATTGTCATTGCTGGTACTCCCGAGGGGATTTATCGCTCCGTTGATGGAGGAAATAACTGGCTGAAAAGCAACCAGGGTCTCCTGGTTCCGTATGTGAGGTCGGTCGCACTTACTCCGGTAGGTAAAACAGGGAAAAATATTTTTGCCGGAACCAGGGGGGGCGGTATTTATCTCTCAACCGATAATGGCGCCAGTTGGAAAGCAATGAACAACGGCTTGCTTTTTGGAATGGTAAATTGTCTTGTTGTCGATGATGATGACACGGCAAAAACAACGATCTACGCCGGCACCGGAGGCGGCGTTTTTTATTCTACCAATAACGGCGTGAATTGGAATTCGATGTACAGCGGACTCTCAAATCGCGCCGTGTTTTCTATTGCAGTCAAGCACGACAGTGCATCCGGTAAAATTTTGTTCGCCGGTACAGGCGGCGAAGGAGTGTTTGCCTCTGTTGATGACGGCAAAAGCTGGACCGCTATGAACGAGGGCCTGGCCGGCACGACCATCAATTGCTTGTTGGTCGATCCCTATCAAAGCGGAGGCCACAAGCTGTTCGCCGGTTCCGTTACCAGCGGCATTTTTTATTCAAATGACCACGGCGCCAATTGGATGGCACAGAACAACGGATTGGAAGATAAACGTGTTTCGTCCCTGGCCTGTTGTAAAGGTGCGACGGGAACGGTTTTTTTGTATGCCGGCACGATGGGCGGCGTTTTTCGCATGGAAGAGGGAACTATGAATTGGGTGGCTATAAACGACGGACTGTCAAACACATCTGTCACGTGCCTGCAGGCCATGCGCAACGACCGGAATGAGATTTCTTTATTTGCCGGGACAGATGGCGGAGGGGTTTTCCGATCCGACAACAACGGCTTAAACTGGATCGAAGTTAATTCAGGTTTGACAGACAAAAATATTATTTCCATTGCCATAGACTCTTCCGGAAACGCAGGCGCCAAGGTTTTTGTCGGCACAACTGCGGGCGGGATTTTTAGCTCTGCGAATTACGGCTCGAGCTGGAATCCGTGCCACAGCGGCCTGCCTGATCAGGAGGTCAGATGTCTTGCCGTGATGAAAAAAAACGGGCAAAAATATATTTTAGCCGGACTCGACAGCTCGTGGCTCTATATTTCGAAAGACGAGGGAGCAAGTTGGAAAAAAAGTGATCGTTGTTCGAATGCATACCATATTGCAGTATTGAATTCAGGCGATGACGGAGCCTATGTTTTAATAGCCGGCGCAAGCTTCCTGGAAATAACCGGCAGCCTGGATGAACCCTGGGAAGACTGGCAAATCATGGGAGTTCATGATAGTCCGGAGATTTATTCCCTGGCTGTCTATCCAGCGATTGAAGGCAAGTTCAATATACTTGCCGGCACTCTCACGCACGGCGTTTTCAGGGCTCAGGATATAGATGTGTGGAAACGGGCCGGTACGTCAAAAACAATTAAAAATATTCATTGTATGACTTCAATCACAGACGGTTCCGGCCATACGGACCTGTTCACGGGCGCGTTTGGACAGGGCGTGTTCCGCTCTTCAGATTATGGCGAGACCTGGATTGAAGCCAGTACGGGGCTCGGTAAAAATGTGTTGTGTCTGGCCTCGACCGTTTCTGCAACCGGCGTGCGGTATCTGTTCGCCGGGACCAGCGAAGGCGTCTATCGATCGAGCAATAAGGGAAGCGGATGGTACAACGTCAGCAGTGGTCTTGCGAATAAATATACTCAATGCCTTGTTTCCAGGATAAGCGAATCAGGCAAATATGAACTGTTCGCCGGCAGCTATGGGGGCGGTGTCTTTTATTCAAATAACAACGGCGCCACCTGGAGTGTGATGAATGACGGATTGGCCAATACCACGGTATTGTCGCTGTGTTCCTTCAGGAATCGTTCCGGTGGGTCCACTTTAATGGCAGGCACAGAAGGAGGGGGCGTTTTTTCTTCACAAGATGGCGGCCTGCATTGGTCGCCGACTGGCGCCGATGTCGGCCGAATCGTATGGTCTCTTGGCATCTGCCCTGATGGAGAAGGGGGCAGCAGGATTTTCGCTGGAACCGGCGTGGGCATGTATTATTCAGCGGATGAAGGCTTAACCTGGATGCAAAGCGAAACACAACCATTATATAACGCTTTGGCGTTATCTTGGAGTACTGTTGAAAATCAAACCGGTGGCATCGATATCTATGTGGGGACCTATAAAAGCGGTATTTTTATGTCTTCAGATCGAGGTCAGAGCTGGCGTGATGTCAGCATCGGGATCAAGAATATGACGGTCTGGTCCCTGCTCATGATGCCTGATCAGGATCGGCAAAGCTCAGTGCTGTTCGCCGGAACAGAGGAGGCCGGGATTTGGCAGAAACCTGCGCCTCTGATGGCGACCGGCGTGCCGGCACAGCAGATCGCCATGCCTTCAAGAACAAATCTCGAACGGATTTACCCTAATCCCTTCAATTCCACTGCAGTAATTTCGTTCACCATAGATTCCAGATCATTGGTCACATTGACGATAACAAATATTCTGGGACAAAAAGTGCAGACGCTCATACAGAGGGAATTGCATCCAGGATACTACCAAGAACGATGGCAGGCGACAGCAATGCCCAGCGGAGTTTATTTTGCCTGCTTACGGGTAAATTCCATCATCGAAACGCAAAAAATACTTTTATTGCGCTAGTAGCAAATTTTGCTTAAAGGCAGAAGCTGTGTGCTGTTGATTTGCCAATAGGATAAAAAAGTTGAATTTGATTTCTTTCACAGTGGACCTGTAACATGGTTCTTAGCAGGTAGGGGATCTATTTATGAAAAAATCCGCTTTGCTCTATTTCTTGGCTGTCTGGGTGGTGAAAACAGCGCCCTTGTCGGCGCAATGGATGCGAACAGACGGCATAACCGGCGGAGTGGTGTTAAGCGTGCTTGCCGTTGACGATAAGCTTTTTGCAGGGACTTTTGACCACAGCCTGCTTGTTTCACCGGCAGATGGCGCAAAATGGACGGAATGTGTTACAGAGCCTGCAGCAAAAACAATCTATTCGCTCTTTGCTTGTTCCGACAGCACAAATGGGAATATGCTCCTGGCCGGTACAGGAAATGGCGTTATCCGTTCCACCGACCAGGGTGACCATTGGCAATATCTCCCGCAGCCGCCTTTTGGAACTATCCCCATCTCGTGTTTTTCGAGCGTCCTGGATCGTGATGGGAAATACAGTTTATTGGCCGGCACACAAACGGCAGGAGTTTTTCGCTCTAAAGATTATGGAACAAGTTGGCAGGCCTGCAGCACAGGACTACAAAATGCACATGTTTGCGGACTTGTAGTCACTGCTGATTCCGGAAGATGCAATCTGTACGCAGGAATCTATGGCGGAGGAGTCTATCTGTCATCGGATTATGGTGAGACCTGGCAGAGCATCAATGCGGGACTGACCGATCTTGACATATTGGCCATCGATCAATTCACAGACGCTTCAAAAAATATACATCTGATTGCCGCTTCTGATAACGGCATATTTATTACACCGGCTGGGAATATCAATTGGCAATCATGCAATACGGGGCTCACTAACCTCCAGGTTTGGGCCCTTGCGGTATTGACTGAAAATGGCAGTACTCAAAAATTATTTGCAGGAACCAGCGACGGCATTTTTACCTCGGTAGATAATGGATGGACCTGGACCGAGGCTTCTGCCGGCCTCAACTGGAGAAACATCAACTGCCTCAAGGTACATTCGCGGAAATCGGCCCCGCCTTTGCTTTACGCCGGAACCAACGGCGGAGGCGTATATGTTTCCGACAATGACGGACAGAGCTGGCGTGACTTGAATTCAAATCTTTTTGCCGTTAAAGTCAATAAGGTTATGATTGATGACCATGATTCAAACAGCGTAAATTACCTGGCCGGTACCGCATGGGCGGGAATTTTCAAGTTTGATGCAAGCGGTAATAACTGGCAATCTGCGAATACCGGTCTAACCTCCTTTAATGTGCGTTGTCTGTCTGCACATTCGAACGGTCAAGGCGGTGCAAATGTATTCGCTGGAACCGATTATGGCGCATTTGTTTCGGATGACCGTGGTAAGAATTGGAGAGAACTTGGCGGCGGATTGCCGGCGAGGGTGGTGACTTCTTTTGTTTTTTGTCTCAACAACGCCGAGGAGAATATTTTTGCCGCCACCAGTCGTGGCGTATATTTATCGACAGATAACGGCGAGAGTTGGATTGCCTGCAGTAACGGACTCGTTAATAAATATGTAACAGACCTGCTTGTCTTTCAAAACAGTTTAAAAAAACAGGTGCTTTTAGCCGGTACAAGAAACGGCATCTATCAATCGGATGATTATGGCGTCAGCTGGACTGAAACCAGCGCGGGTTTGCCGGCCGGTTCGATCATTCTGTTTGTGCAGTCGATGAAAAATAAATTGAACGGATATGATCTTTTTGCCGGAACGGAATCTGGAAGGTTATTCCGCTCTATGGATGACGGCTTGACCTGGCAGATGCTGAACACGCCTCAGGATGGTTTTGTACAGTGCCTGTTGCCTGTAGCCCTGCAAGATCGAGATGGAACATATCTCATGGCCGGCATGAAGGGCAGCGGCTTTTTGATTTCCATGGACAATGGCGCCAATTGGACAGCAGATAATTCAAGTCTGACGAATCTGGATATTTTTTCTCTGGCGTTCTTATCAAACAGCCGGGGACACGGAACGATATACGCCGCTACGAATAACGGCGTCTGGAAAAGAGATTTATCCAATTTATTCGTTTCGGTAGATAAAAATGCTGCTGTAAACTCGACCAGATTTTCCTTGATCCACAATTATCCCAATCCTTTTAATGCATCTACGACCATTTCTTTCGAGGTCCCTGTAAAGTCGCGCGTTTCTGTCACAATACATAATTATCTCGGACAGCTGGTCGCAACTTTGCACGATCAAGAGATGGATCAAGGAACCTATACGGAACAATGGCAGGCGCCGCCGAACCTGGCAAGCGGTGTTTACTTTTTCCGTTTGCAGGCCGGTTCGTTTATAGAGTCGAAAAAATTATTGTTGCTCCGATAGCATGTAATCTAAATTTCCGTGCTGATTGACAAATGTACCCGGTCGGTTCTGAACAAGTTGCCGGCTAGTGCGTTATTCTGCAGCCGATGGATGTTGTTTTTCTATTTTGCACATCTCTGCAATATCTTTTGCATATTTTTTCCCAGTATGTTTTCCTTTTCCTCTTCTGTCAAATCCGCATAAGCGACCCAGCCAAACTGGGGATAGGGATCGCGCATGGGCGCATCAGAACCGTACAACACTCTTGTGGATCCTATTTCTCGCACCATGTATTCAATGATCCCTTCAACAACCGAAGTAAAGGTAATTTCCAGAATCACGTTGGGAAATTCACGTGCCAGGTCTACATGCAGGCGGGCTTGTTTCCAACTGGTGCCCGAGTGGGCCAGAAGAAAGTAAAGTTCGGGATACAGGGGAGCGATTTTGCGCACTTCAGCGGCAAAATTATCCGAATAATGCAAAAGCGCGAACAACCGGTGCTGATGGCCGTATTCATACCACGGCTGATAGCGCGCATCATCGTAGGCTACGCGCGTCATGGGATGATACGGTTTTAATCCCAGGCAACCGTTTTGTTCATGCAGGAAATGAATGTCCTTTTGCCAATCCTTTACGTAATTCGGATCCAGTGAGGCATAGCCGATGATCTCTTCCGGAAAGTCGCGCATGGCCTGCAAGGTATCCAGATTGCCCATCTCATAGTCGCCCCAGATGGCGGTCCAGGCGCTGATACAGGTTTTTTGCACGCCCAGTTTACGATTGCGCCGCACCACATGGTCCGCATCAGACGCGATCATGGCCACGCGGGAAGCGCCGCTGCCGCCGGCATGGGTGATATGGGCGTGTGCGTCAATGACTGGCGTATGCGTAATCGCTTCACCCTGTAACGCCCTGACTATTATACGGTCTGCACTAGTAAACTCTTTGGTTTTAATGGACGGCACGCGCAACAGGCGTTGTAAATTACCGGCGGCAATTGCTTTTTTCTGCTCCAGGGTCAGATCAGCATAGTCAATATAAGCCCGGGCAGCGCCGCAACTTTTAATGGGCGCCTCGCTGCCGAACAACAACCGTTCATGGCCGATGGTTTCACACCAGAATTCCAGCATGCGATTGCCCTGGTAATTGGAAAATTCAAAATAGAGATTTGGATAGCGCACGGCCATAGGCGCCAGGGTGCGGGTGGCCTCCCAACGCACGCTGTGCAATAGAACGTTCAATCTCGGATAGTTCTGACAGATCCAGGCAACCTCCGGCCAGGTGATCTGCACCGCATCGCCGTAACGACCAGCATCGACGATCAGCAGAATTCCGGCTTCCTGCAGTGCAGACAACAAAGGTCCCAGGGTGCATTCATCGACCGGAAATTCATAAATACGAGGATACAGTTTTAACGCGCGGACATTTTGCGCTTCCATTTCCTGCAGCAGATGATCCGGTTTCGGAAATTCGTTGGTCTGATGCGGCAATCCGACCCAACAGGGATACAGATGGTCGTGCTCACGGCAGAGAGCGGAAATTTGCGGGTTGCCTAAATCTGGATGAATTTCACGCGCCTGTTGTGAAAAGGCCAGGGCCGCGTGAATATGACAACGCTCCATTTCCTGTAAAAGATGGTCCACGCTCCACGATTCCAGCGAGTCAGCAGCCGTATGGCGGCCGATGGCGGTAAAGCAATCGAAATAGACAATTGAATCTTGTGACATGAAAAATTCCTTATTTTACATATTTTTCCAACCACTGATCCATTTCCCACAACATGTGCAAAATAGATTCCCTGGCCTGATAACCGTGACTCTCGGCAGGAAGAATGACCAGCCGGGTAGTCTTGCCCAATCCCTTTAAAGCGGCGTAATAGCGTTCGCTTTGCAGGGGAAAAGTGCCGGTGTTGTTATCCGCTTCGCCATGAATGAGCAAAATCGGTTTTCGTACCTTGTCCGCTGTCATAAAAGGCGACATGCGGATATACGTTTCTGGCGCGTCCCACAGCAGTCTTTCTTCCGCCTGAAAGCCGAATGGCGTCAACGTTCGATTATAAGCGCCGCTGCGCGCAATGCCGGCAGCAAATAGATCGCAATGGCTGAGCAGATTTGCGGTCATAAAAGCGCCGTAGGAATGACCGCCTATGGCGATTCGTTTGCGGTCCGCAACGCCGCGCCGGACGACTTCTTCAACAGCGGCTTTTGCGCCGGCAACCAATTGCTGCACATAGGTATCATTAGGTTCCTGCTCGCCTTCACCGATAATCGGCAACGCCGGATCATCCAGGATCGCATAACCGCGCATCAACCAGAACAACGGCGATCCTGAACTGATGCGCACGAACCGATAAGGCGAATCCGTCACCTGTCCGGCTGCGGCAGCGCTCTTGAACTCTTGCGGATAGGCCCACATCAACATGGGCAACGGACCCTGGTCAAGTGAATAATCTGGCGGCAAGTAGAGCGTAGCGGTCAGGGAAACGCCGTCCTGACGTTTATAGGTAATGAGTTCCTTTTTTACCTGCTTGAGTTGCGGTGTGGGATGTGGGAAAAAGGTCAGTTGTGTAGTCTTTTTTCCGGACACCGGCGTAACAAAATAGTTCGGTTGTTCAGCCACTGCTTCGCGACGCGTCAGCAGGGATTTGCCGTTTTGCAGAATGTCCAGGACAAATTCGTAATAAGGAGCCCGGCATTGCCACAATCGTTTTGTTTGCCCTTCGGCAAGACCACAGGCATCCAAAAAGGGCAAATCACCCTGTGGAGAAGCGCCTTCGCCGCGCAGATAGATCGAGGTGTTATCAGTCGTAAAACGTAAAATCCGTCCACCACTTGGCGTTGCTTGCGTCATGGGATGGCCGGGATGATGGTAACGGTCTTCGGAAGAATAATCGAAAAGTAGACGCGGTTTTTGTCCGGGATTGTTCGGATTAGCCAACCACACACGCGTTTGTCGCGTCATCCACCACGATTCATAAATCAGAGCCTTGTCCTGCCGTCCCCAATAGATATTATCAAAGCGCAATGCCAGTTTTACCCATAATTCCGGTTGCCGGCTAAAGGGCGCAGTCTGGCAGAAAACATGATCGCGGATTTCCGCTTTTTGTTTGGGATCGCCGTTGTCCTGAGCTTCTGTCCAGCAGAGAACCGCGGGCGCGTCCTGCCGCCACATGAAATTGCGCGGACCGGTCGGAACTGCGTCGTTGCCGATAGGAACCTCTTCGGCCAAAGGCAAATCGGCCACGGTCTTTATCAATTGACCTTCAAGATTGTAAATATTTACTGCATAAGGAAATCTATAATAGGGAACCAGATATGAGAACGGACGATGAATGGTCTGCACCAGAAAATAGCGATTGTCCGGTGAAAGTTCCACAGAGCGATAAAACGCAGTCGGCAACAGAGGACGCGTCGCTCCCTGCAGGTCGATGAGGGCTATTTCACTCTGGCCATAGTATTCAAAAAGCGACTCATCATAACCGTTTTTCATCAAGTCCTGAAAAGTGGGCGCGGGCGTTTTCTTGCCCAGATTCTCCTGAATGATCGGGCCTGTCGGCGTTGTTAAAGCGGCAGGCGCCGGCTCTCGATTTTCTGGAACCAGTTTTACCAGCAGGGTATTGTTGTCCGCCAACCAGGAAAAGGGCAGACCCTGAACCGCATGAATGCGGCGATGAGAAATCTGTTTGGCTTGCAGCGTGTGCACGTCTGCCACCCACAATCTCAAGCCGTCGTCCTGACTGGTGGTAAAGGCGATTTTTTGTCCGTCAGGCGACCATTGCACATTACGGATGCGAACCTGGTCCGGCAGTCCGGTGATTTCGCTTTCCTTGCCGTCCGGCAACTTTTTTAACGCCAGCTTTATAAAGTAACTGCTGCGGCTGGGGGCAAAGGTTTTAGGATTGATGCGCAGCCCGGCTAAACGCAGTTCCGGTTGCGCCAGTTCGGCAATGGATGGAAAACTCGGTAAAGACATGATCAATAGATGGGTCTGCACTGGACTGACGCTCACCAACGGCGTTGGCGGCGCATCCACCAGATCCATGATTGCATGCGGCGGTTGTCGGTAGCCGTTTTCTTCGGCCAAGGCCATACGTACTGTCGCAAAACAGAATAAAAGCAGGAAAAAGATTTTATATAAAGATTCAGAATGATCCAGCATAATGACTCCGTTTTCTTTCTTCTTACTCGTCACAAGTGCATTCCAATCCTGCCGCTTTAGCATAGGATTCCTTGCCTTCACTGATGGAAAAGTATATCAGCCCCAGTGCACCCAGACTGTCGATCCAGCCAAACCCGGAAAGTTGATAGATGAAACTGGAAACCAGTAAAATGATCGACATATATACGCAGGTCAAGGTGCAATTTGCATCAGCGAGAATGGGTGCAGAAGCAAGTGCGTGTCCGGTTCTTCGCTTAGCAACCACCAACGCCCACATGATCAGGATGGAAATGATGGCGATGACAAGTCCGGGCACTGTAGTTTCGGGTTTATGATGAATGGCAATGTTATATATGGCAGTCGCACCAAGCCCTGCCGCCAATAAGTAAAAGGAAAGACCCGTGATGCGCAAAGCAGTTCGCTCGAATTTTGAGCGCGATGAATCGGGATGGCGGCGGATGCGCAGTACCATCGCTAAAATGCCAACGCCGGACAATACCTCGATGAAAGAGTCGATGCCAAAACCAAAAAGAGTGAGTGCTTCATCCACAGCACCGAAATAAAGCGAGACCAATCCCTCGATCAGGTTATAGAGAATGGTGAACCAGGAAAGGTAGAGCGCATGTTGCCAATATTTATTCGTATCTGTTGCCTTTTGCATAATTTACCGACAAACCTCCTTCATGGCCCTGCGCATTTTATCAAGGGTTTCATCAATGTCCGCTGGTTGATGGGCCAGAGAGATGAACCACCGCACATTGGCAAAGATGCCCTGTTGATACAGCAGGGAATAGAAACGATCGTAGATTTTAATATTTTCCGGTTCCGGAAGGTCAAAGCGAATGGTTTGCGCAACTTCCAAACCGATCATGACAGCCGGCGATTTGCACTCCCGGCAGATCTCTTCAAATCCCTGACGCAATCGTTGTCCCATGGCATAGAGATGTCTGATAACCTCCTGCTCCGCCAATACCTGCATGGTTGCACAACAGGCTGCCAGAGAAATGGTTTCTCCGGCATGGGTTGTGGTTAAAACAGTTTTATTCAAGGCGGACATGACCTCTTTATTAGCGACAAAAGCGGAAACCGGATAACCGTTAGCCAACGCTTTAGCAAATGCGGAGAAATCGGGAATGACTCCATAATATGCAGGGGCGCCGCCCAGCGCCATGCGAAAGCCGGTGAGTATTTCATCAAAGACCAGCAAACTGCCGTGCTGGTTGCACAGCTCACGCATGCGTTTGACAAAGTCGTGTCCGAGATTTTCATTCCAATCATAAGGCTCGATGACGGCGCAGGCGATTTGCGAACCGTATTCGGCAAAAACCGATTCGAGCTGCGCAATGTTGCCGTATTCGACTTCATGAACCAGCGAGCGGACCGCTTGTGGAACGCCGGAGTGAGGCCAATTGCAGGTGAACCAGTCGTTATAACCATGGTAACCGACGGATAGAATATGATCCCGGCCGGTGAGGCTGCGCGACAGACGTACGCAACAACTGTTGGCGTCATTGCCGGTTTTCATGAAATGAACTTGGTCTGCCCACTGAATGTTTTGCAGCAAGGCTTCAGCCGCCTGCAATTCTATCGGAGAAGCCATACTGAACAAAACGCCTTTTTTCAGCTGTCTTTGCACCGCTTCTTCGACAACAGGGTGACGATGACCGAGAAGGATGGGGCCCAGACTGCAACGGTAATCGATGTACTCCTTGTCGTCCAAATCCCAAATGCGACAGCCCAGCCCGCGATCGATAAAAGGCGGCATGGGGTCCTGCTCGGGTTTATGACGTTTGGCATTGGTTTGCGTCGCCCAGGGAATGAGCGCTTGTGCTTTGTGAAAATATTGTTGATGTTTCGGTGTCATGGGTCGCTCCATTTTTTATGTCCTGATAAATAATTTATGAATTGTTTTTGTACAAACAAAGAAATTAATCATTTTGAAAACGTAAAAGATTTAGTAAATTCGGTTGGTCAATGAAAGGATTTGGTATGAAACGAAGACAATTTCTCCAAACCATGGCTGCAGTCCCTGCGCTCGGGCTGATGTCCCAAACACGAGCCGAGTCGGCGGGCGTCGGGTTGTTTTTTGATGCTGCTGATATCCCCAACTTGAGAAAAAAATGGCAATTGCCTTTGTTCGAAAAGTATGTTCAGGAAAATCTCAGCGTCAATTTGAAGGGTGATGAAAAATTTTTACAAAAAGAATTGGACTTTAACAATCATATTCGTCATATTGCCCGGGCTGATCAGATTCTGATACGGGAATCCTTCGTTTACCTGATGACAGGACAACAAGCGCGGCTCGATCTGGCTTTGCTCGCTCTTAAAAAAATCCTGGCTTATCCGCAGTGGGACTATTTTATGGAAGCGGGCACAGACATCATCGGCTTCCAGCGCGCGCCGGAAACCACTATGGCCGTATGTCTGGCCTACGATTGGCTGTCAGCCGTTCTGGATAAGAAAACCAAACAGACTATTTTACAACAGCTGGGACCCAAAGGGTGCGAGCCCTGTTATCGCACGTTGTTCGGTTTGCGCTATCCCGATCAAGTAAAAGGGTGGGGCTTCGCGCCGACCGTGCAATTAGAGCCACGCGATTTTTCCCGCTGGCCCTATTTTATCAACAACACCAATCTCAAAGCCATTCCGTTGTGCGGGCTGGCCCTGGGCGCCGCCACCCTGTTGGGTACGAGCGAGCAAACGGACAAGTGGTTCGAGATGGTCAGGTACAGTTATGAAACGCTGGCCCTGCTTTATCATCGCGATGGAAGTTATCCGGAGGGCAGCTCCTACGGCGGCTATACCACCATTCACATGCTTATGGCGCAAGTTGTTCTACAGCGCAAGTTGGGCATTGATTTGTTCGATCGCATCAATTACAACGGGTTTATTGAATTCATGATCGGTTTGCACATGCCGCATGATGATCCCAAAGATTCATGCGTGAATTTTGGCGATGGCGGCGCTGCCATGCTGTCCGGCATCGGATTTTATGTGGCTGCCAAGACCCGCGACGGATTGGCGCAGCAGGCCGGATTGCATTACCACCGCGGTCATGATCCATTTTCCGTCATCTGGTATGATCCCACGGTGATTCCGGAAGCGCCGGACGTCAAAGATCATTTTAAACATTTTGATTTAGGTTGGATCGTATATCGAACCGGTTACCGGACGAATGATCTGGTAGCGGCCATGCGCAGCGGGCCGCCGGCCAATCATGAACATGGCGATCGTAATTCTCTTATACTCAAAGCTTTTGGTGAGATTCTCCTCGCTGACAACAAACATCCGACCTATGACCATGAAAAACCGGGTTGGATTTTGCGCACGGCGTTGGCACACAACACCGTTTTAATCGACGGCGTGGGTCATCCCTATATAGACGGCAAAGAGGGCACCAATATGTCCAGGGACGAGGCCGTTGTTGTGCGCAAGGGGCTGCGTAAGAATTTTGTTTTCTGGAGCAGCGATGCCACGCCGGCTTATTGTTTGGCCAATCCTGATATCGCTGTGGTGATTCGTTCTGTCTTTATTGTACCGGAAATTCCTTTGCTGATTGTGGTTGACTCGATCAGAAAAGAAGAAAAAGATTCCCTGTTTTCCTGTCGTTGGCATGTGGAGAACAGCGACCGGCAGGGCAGCGCAACGCTGCAACTGGACGGTTTTACCATTCATCGTCCCAACGCCCGGTTTTTTGCCAAATGCACCAGTGACCAGGGAGTAGTGGTGCAAACGGATACCATGCCGATGCCGGTTGAAACCGGCGTTTATCCTTTTGTGCAGGTGAGTACAAAAATAAAAAGTCAGCGCGCCGTTTTCATCATGGTCGGTATGCCGTTAGCAAAGGATGAAGCGGATCCGGTCATGACCGTAAAACAGGAAGGGGAGATATCTGTAACGCACAAGGGCAAGCAGCATCTCCTGAACTTGAGCATGAGTGGTGATTTGCCTTTCCTGTCCATGTAAAATATTTTAGTTGCATTAATAGAATATTTCTTTATCTTACTTTGTGCATTGCTTGCATGAAAACGATTACGGGCTTGGTCTTCGATCAGACCTGTCGACGAGAATTCATGAGAACGAGGATGTAAAGCATGCTGAAAACGTTCGACATCATCGATGGTAAAGTCCAATCTGCAGAAGGCCCTGACTGTCGCATCCTGGCATTTTTTAATCTGGACGAACAGGAAAAAAAGTATCTCACCGCGGATCTGAATATCGATGAGCATACTTTGAATTCGTCCTTGGATCCGGACGAACTGGCGCGTTTAGAATTTGAACCGGATCATATCGCGTTAATCTACAAACGGCCGAAAAATTATTCTGCCGAAGACCTCTTTTTGTTTCGCGTCACCTCCATGGGACTTTTTGTCTTCAACGACCGCATCATCATGGTGTCCAACGAAGAGTTGCCTTTCTTTGACGACAAAAGATTCAACAAAGTGACCTCGCTCAAAGACGTCATGCTCAAGATATTTTTCCGGTCGGTGTTTCATTATCTGGAACATTTAAAGATCATCAACATGATATCAGATGATCTGGAAGACAAGATTAATCTCTCCATGGAAAACAAGTACCTTCTTAATCTGTTCACTTTGGAAAAGAGCCTGGTCTATTATCTGAACGCCATCAACGGCAATTCCAATCTGCTGCAAAAGTTAAAGAACTATGCGAGTAAAATCGGCTTTACCCAGGAAGAGGAAGAACTGCTGGACGATTTGATCATTGAAAATTCCCAATGCTACAAGCAGTCGGAAATCTATTCCAACATTCTGTCCGGCCTCATGGATGCACGCGTGTCCATTGTCAGCAACAATCTCAATGTGCTGATGAAAACGCTCAACATCATCACCATCGGCATCATGGTGCCGACTTTTGTGGTGAGCGCTTTTTCCATGAATGTCTCCATTCCCCTGGAAAAAAATCCCTACGCTTTCATCCTGATCCTCGGCATGGCCCTGATTTCCGTTGTCGGTTTTATGATGTTTTGGCGATATAAAAAATGGTGATTTTTTGAATACTTTTTGGTTTTTCAGCATCAAAATATAAAAGAACCGCTAATTCGAGTTTGTATATGTCCTGCGATAAAATTTTACGGCAAATCTGCGATGAATTGGCCGAGGATATTCATTCCGAGCTGTGCGAAAACATTCGCCTTCATCTCAGTTCCTGTCCGCACTGTAATCAACAACTTTCTTCCATGCGCAACGTTGTACACCTCTATCAATGCATTAAGGAGCAAGAGGTGCCTGCAGAAATCCATCAACGACTGTTAACTCTGCTCAAGGTCTCCGAAATCGCCTAGATTCTCTGTTTGAGAAAAAGGTGTACATTTTAACAATTTGCTTGACAAATCAGCTTAAATTTTGTATTATTAGGTGATCAAATGGTCACCATTTTTTTTGATATATTTTTACCTGGAAACGTACCGCGGTATTATGCCGTCGATTTGAAAAAATTATTTGCGAAGGTTTCAAACCTTCGCGGTAGAGATAAGCAAAACAATCTCCATATTTATAACGGAGGCACCATGGAAAAACTGACCGAAAAACAGCAAAAAGCGTTGCAGGTTATTGTGAAAAAGACCCGCGAGCAGGGATATCCGCCCACGCTCAAAGAGATAACCGATGCCTTGGGCGCAGCATCACGGACCACAGCGGTCAAGTATCTGAACCTGTTAGCGCGCAAGGGGTATATCAGCTGGGAGCACAACAAGGCGCGCGGCATTCAGGTCATGGGGCCAGAGACCGGGGCTGCCGAGATAGGTTTGCCGCTTATCGGCATTGTCACGGCCGGTGTGCCCATGCTGGCGGAGCAAAACATCGAGCGTTATGTTTCGGTGCCGAGTTATTTGTTGCGTTCCGCAGAGCCCCACTTTTTGTTGCGCGTGCAGGGCGACAGTATGACCGGCGCCGGAATTTTAAACAACGATCTGGTATTGGTGCGTTCGCAAAACGACGCACAAGTAGGCGAGGTGGTCGTGGCGTTGATCGAAGGCGAAGCCACCGTGAAGCGATTGGCCGCTGATGCCACGCGCCGTTTTCTTAAAGCGGAGAATCCTGCTTATAGCGACATTTATCCGGATAAGGATTGGTCGGTGCAGGGCAAGGTGGTGGCGTTGGTGCGGGAGGAGGTGGTATGATTGGCCGTTTTTACGGAACTTTTTTTCTGCTTTTATTGACTGAAAGAATGGAGTGCGTATGTCTGTTTTAAATAAATTGGCCTGTAGCCTGGGGCGACGCGATGAAGTGTTGAATCAAAAGTTGGCTCGTGAATTGGCCGACTCTGGCGACGTCCAGGCGATTAAAGAAATAGCGGAAAATCTCTGCAACAGGGATAAAAATATTGCCGGTGATTGCGTCAAGGTATTGTACGAAATCGGCTATCTCAATCCCGGCCTTATCACGGATTATGCTGATGAATTTGTGCGATTGCTGGTTCATAAAAACAATCGCATGGTTTGGGGCGCCATGATTGCGCTATCCACAATTTCTGGAAAGCGGCCTGACTTGTTGTATCCGCATGTTGCCGGCATTCAAAAAGCCATGCAAACCGGTTCGGTCATTACCGTTGATGCCGCGGTAAAAACACTGGCAGGGATTTCAGCCGGCAGTGAAAAACATGAGAAAAAAGTGTTTCCCTTTCTGCTGGAGCATCTGAAAAAATGTCGTCCCAAAGAAGTGCCGCAGCATGCGGAAAGCGTTCTGCCGGCTGTGAATGCAAAAAACAAAAAAGCCTTTATCAGAGTGATGCGACAGCGCATGGAGGACATGACCTCCAGTCAGGCTGCGCGTCTGAAACGGGTTTTGAAAAGGGTGGAGGGAGTGGCGTGACCTGTTTTTTAGGTTGAAATTTGCAAAAATTATTTCTGTGTCATTGCGAACGAAGGCACCAGAGAAAAATCCAAAGCCCCCAACGGGGCGCGATAGCATCAATTCCTCTTGCGCCGACTGCCAGAAAATGGCTTTGTCCGAGTGCAAATATTTTAACAATTTTATAGCCAAGATGTTTGCTCTGGTTTTTCGTTCTGACCGCCCAGCTTGTATCGAACGCATCAGGACCGTCGGTTATGACGCGTTTAGCCGGGAAATGGCCGAAGCAAAAATCATGACCATTCGCAGGAGGTAATTTGGAATTACAAAAAGAGATCGCACTTTCCCTGGATGCCGATGAACCGCTGCTGCCCTGGCTGGACGAATTGCTGGCTGATTTGCCCACATTGGGCACAGAGCCGGCTGAAGTGCTGGAGGTGTTGCAGCCCTTGCGTTTGCCAACGCAAAAAACCACAGTTTTGGAACTGGGCTGCGGCAAGGGCGTGCTATCCGTAGCACTGGCAAAACAATGCGGCTTTCATATGCACAGCGTCGACGCCTATGCACCTTTTATCAAACGCGCTAAAAAATTAGCCGAAAACGAAGGAGTAACCGGGCTCTGCACATTTTATTGTGCGGATGTTCGTGATTTTCTGCATCCGCAACAACTCTATGATATTGTTATTTGGGCCGGACTGTGCAATATTCTGGGCAATGTGCAGGAACTGGTGCGTCATTTGCGCGCCGCCATCCGTCCTGGCGGGTACATGGTTCTGGATCAATCTTATTGCACAACAGCCGGCATGGAAGAGCAGGGTTGCGCGGATTTGGCCGTCAGCCATCAGCGGTTGCAGGCTTTTGGCGATCGTCTGCTGCAGGAACGGATTCCTGACCGGCCAGACACCAAAACCACAAACGATGCCAACACGGACGCCATTCGCCGCCGCGCCGAACAATTGAAAATAAAACATCCGGAATTGGCTGCTTTATTTGACGGCTATGTCGCAGCCCAGGAAGCCGCCTGTCTGGTGCAGGAAACCTCACTGTCGCCGGTGCTGTGGCTGGTGCAACGGGGAGGGTGAGAAGAGCTGATTAGAGAAAAAGTACGGCGTAATATTGCCTGATTTCTTATCGTACATGCAAAGAAGCCATTGAGCGCCAACAGTTGCGCCCATTATAGCCTGGGCGTAGGCTCAGGACCGGGAGAAAAAAATCAAGCCCTGAAGGAGATCAAGAGAAAAATCTTGGTTACCTGCTCAGTGAACTCAGAGGTGCCTATATGTGATGTCAAACAAAACACGTGAAAACGTGCTTGAGCGCCAAAGGCGCGACTTAATATAGCCTGGGCCGCAGGCCCAGGACCGAAACAAAAAATTAAGATAGCCCCAACGGGGCGTAATAGGAAAATTCAAGCGTGTAAATATGTCCCAAATAGGGAGGATGATGATATGCCGCAATCATTTTCCAAAATCATATTGCACATCGTTTTCAGCACCAAACAACGTATGACCATGATCAAACCGGACATTGAACCTGAATTGTATGCCTATGTAGCGAAATTATGCAAGGAACAAGAGTGTCCAGCCTACAAGATCGGCGGCATAGATGATCATATTCATATTTGTTGTTTGTTGGCGCGTACGGTTGAGGTCAGCGGCTGGTTGAAGAGATTAAATCCCATTCGTCGAAATGGATAAAGACTAAAGGCGCGCTCTATCGCAATTTTTCTTGGCAAAGGGGATATGGTGCATTTTCCATCGGTCAATCACAGGTGACCGTGGTGATGGAATATATTGCCAGGCAAAAAGAACGTCATCGTCGCATCGGTTTTCAGGAAGAGTATCTGGCGTTATTGAAAAAATATCAAATTCCCTATGACGAGCGTTATATTTGGGATTGACCTATCGCGCGCTTTCAGCGCTTGTTTTTTTTGTTTTAAGTTCTGGGCTTGCGGCCCAGGCTATGATAGGTCGCGCCTTTGGCGCTCAAACTCGAATTTGGTGTTTTGACGTCCAATTAACCAGGAATGAATGTGTACTCAATATTTTGCTGAGCATCTGAATTTTTTTATCGCATCCTGCTCGATATGAAACCGTGTAAAAAAGGAGAAACCACATGACCCCCGATCAGGCCCGGCAAGCTTCCGTGGAACTGGCCAACCGTTCTGAAATCGCCATGCTCGCTAACAACGGCCAGGATGGCTATCCCAACATCAAGGCCATGCTGAAAATGGAAAATGAAGGACTTTTAACCGTCTGGTTCGGCACCAACACTTCTTCAAAAAGAGTGCCGATGCTGGAAAAAGACGGCCGTGCATGCATCTATTTCGTCGATCATAAGACATGGGAGGGACTTGCATTGGTGGGCGATATCGAGGTCTTGCATGACCATGCGTCCAAACAACGACTCTGGCGCGAAGGATTTGAAATGTATTACCCAAAGGGCGTTGATGATCCTGATTACTCTGTATACAAGTTCACCGCCAAGTGGGGCAACTATTATCACGGACTGCAAAATGTGACTTTTGCACTATGACGTGACCTAAATACCGGGTACCTTACTCATTGCAAAAAACCGACATGAATGCCGAGGTACATTGTGGAGCAAAAAATGAAATATATCTTTTTCATCCTCACGCTTGGCGCAGTCTTGCTGTGCTGTGAAAAAAACACCACCAAGCCGGCGGAAACTCCGCAAGGCTATGATCCGGTAGAAGCGACCACGCCCATGGGCGATCCGGCCACGGCCCAACTCAAGATTTTGATCATCGGCAACAGCGTGACCTATTATAACGAACAGCCCTATCTGTTCTGGCGTTTGACCGGCGCGGCCGGGAAAAATATCTATGTCGAACAGGCAACCATTCCGGCTGCGCAACTGGCCTATCACCTGAACTCGGATTACACCAAAAATAAAATCACAGCACAAAAATGGGACGTGGTTATTTTGCAGGAAGCGGTTTTCGACATCGCCCTGGCGTCAAGCCGCACCTATGCCACGGCCAACGTATTGGCGCTTAAAAATCGCATCCTCGCCAATAATAACGCCACGCGGATTTTCTATGCTTTGCCCTACGCCACTCGCGAGGGCATTACCTGGCAGGGTACTTTTTATGATTACGAAACCAGCCAAACCATGCTGCTAGACGGCTGTCGCGCGTTGGTGCAAGAGGCCGGCATCATGACGGCGCCGGTGGGCTGGGCCTGGCACGAGTCCATGAAAAATCGAGCGGATTTGAATCTTTATCACCAAGACAAGTCCCATCCCTCGCTGCTGGGCTCTTATCTGGCTGCTTGCGTCTATTATGCCGCGATTTTTCAGCAAAGCGTGGAGAACAACAGCTATACCGTACAACTGAACCCTGACGTGGCCCTGTTTCTGCAAACTACGGCCGGTCAAACCGTTCTGGATCGCTTGGAATATTGGAACATCAACGCCGCAAGCCCCCATTGTAAAAAAGCCTTGCGAAGATTCCAAACCTTCGCAAGGTTCGGCAATCGCTCAATGTTGCCATAAAACAAAAATTCGATTATCATGTCCCGCGCCATCATACATATCGACGTCACTGATTTCAGCATTAACGTGGAACGCGTGCTGGAACCGCGACTGCGCCAACGCCCGGTCGCCATTGCCATCGAGACCACAGACCGCGCCCTGATCTATGCCGCTTCCCGCGAAGCAGCGCAGAGCGGCGTCTATCGCGGCATGACCTTAATGCAAGCCTTGAAGCAATGCCCTGATATGACGGTTTTACCGCCAAATGAAGATCTATATATGCGAGCCACCCGCCGCATGATGGAGGTGCTGCAACAATTCACGCCCGTTCTGGAACCGCTGCGCTTTGGTCATGCCTATCTGGACATGACCGGTTCGGTCAGACTCTTTGGTTCTGTGGTGGACGCTGCTGCCAAAGCACGCCGTGAAATTCGCGACCGGCTGCACCTGGATGCCACGGCCGGTGTGGCTGCCAACAAACTGGTCAGCAAAGTGGCCTCGGACGTCATCACAGTGCGCGATCCGTCTGCCGGCCTGTGCGACGTGCGCTCTGGCGACGAACAGTGCTTTTTATCTCCATTACAGGTCGGTTACCTGCCCGGTGTGCAAAAAGAGGTGCGTGTGCGCTTGCAGGAGTTGAACGTGCGCCTGATCCGTGAACTGTCCGTAATTCAGGCCGAACACCTGCAGATGGCCTTTGGTCGCTTTGGCCTGGTGCTTTATGAACGCAGCCGCGGTATCGACAACCGTCCGGTGCAACCGCCGAAACGTTCTCCCGAGATCGTTGAAAGCGAAACCCTGGCCGACGACAGCAACGACCGCGATTTTTTGCGCACCGTTCTTTTCCAGCTCCTGGCCGCAGCGACGCGCACATTGCGGCAAAAGAACCGGTATACGCGACGACTGGTTCTGGAAATTCGCTATTCGGATCATAAAGAGGAGAGAGGGCAACTGGCTTGCGCCGCCCTACAAAACGACTGGCAGATGCTGCAAATCGCGGAGCAACTGCTGACCCGCACCATCACGCGCCGTATTCGCGTGCGCAAAATAACCCTGCGCCTGTGCGACCTCTGTCAATCTTATCAACAGTTGGATCTGTTCGACGAACCGGCTGATCCCAAACTGCAGGCCGTCGGCAAAGCCATGGATAAAATCCGCGACCGTTTCGGCGAAACCGCCATTGCCTATGGCCGGGCGCAAGTCAGCAAGATTTAGGAGTAAGTCTACCCCTCGCTCCGGCCTCCTCGGGCCAGCCGCCCGCAGCATCTCCCGCTTTTCAATTATCATCTGTTTTGCGCCGGCCCTGCGTAGTCCTCCGCTACCCCCTCTCTTAGAGTACCAGGTGTCTGCAAATTTATTTGGTGAATGGTCTCTCGAATATTCAACGGCGCTCCGTAGCACAAGCCTCCCGGCTTGTGCCGCAGGCCGGGAGGCTTGCGCTACACGATTGATCATCTTGCAGATCAAGTGGGAATGGAGGGCCTGGCAGCGGGCATGGGAAAAATTTCCAGGATCGAAAGAAAAAAATCCGTTTTATCCGAGTGCGCTTTCATCATTTCAGGATAAAAAGCGAACACGGATCAAACGAGTTGGACGGATCAAAACGGGTAAAGCGAACTCGTTTGCTCCGATTGGTGATTATCGCAACTATTTATCCGATGCTCAAGTAACAACAAAACCGCTTGCCTTTTAGCCATTTTTGAACTAAATTTGCACTAAAATGAACCATTAAATGAACTATTCAGGCTGAGGTATATGAAATCAATTACCATTCATCAACTCGAAGAAGACCTGGCCAGAGAACTGGAAAAGCAGGCTGACGCACAAGATTTAAGCTTGAATCGCACCATTAAAAAGCTTTTGCGCCAGGCATTGGGCATTGATAAGGAGAAAAAAAACAGCGTAGATTTCAGCGATCTCTGTGGCGTCTGGTCAAGGCAAGAAATGGCTGAATTCAATAAAAAAACCGCCGCTTTGAATAGAATCAATCCCGAGGACTGGCCATGAAATTGTTGATTGATACAAACGCGATCAGTCGATTGTTTGCCGGAGACAAACAAATCGCTGCCGCATTGGCGCAGGCCGATACGGTTTTTCTTTCGGTTTTCGTACTGGGTGAACTGCTGACCGGATTGTACGGCGGAAAAAAAGAAAAGGAAAATCTCGCCTATTTGAGAAATTTTCTGCATAAACCGACTGTGAAATTGCTGACTGCCGACGCAGAGACCGCCGACTATTTTGCCCGGCTCAAGAACCGGCTTGCCGCCATGGGCAAACCCATTCCCATAAACGACGTGTGGATTGCTGCTCACGCGTTACAGAGCGCCTCTTCATTATTGACTTTTGATGCGCATTTTAATCATATCATCGGCCTGCGGTTGTATTCTCTTTCCTGATTCGCGTTTACTTTTTTTTTACAGATATTTGAGATTTTTCTATCGCGCGCTTTCAGTGCTTGGATGTCTTTAATTTTGAACCTGGGTCTCGCCAGGCTGTGTAAGAACGTTTGACCAACCCCGGGGTCGCGCTTGATGCGACCCCGGGGTTCTTAACTGATGCCATAACAAATGCCGCATGATAAAAATCCGTTCCAATCTGTTTCATTTGTTCCATCCGCGTTCGCTTTTGCGGCACAAGCCGGAGGCATGCGCTACGTTATTACGCCAGCTTTATCCGTAAAATCTGCGTTCGCTTTAACTTTTCAACGAAAAAACAAATTGGCTTAATGCATATTCGCTTTTTATCCAGTCAACATTTCCCGCAAATACCTTCCGGTATGGCTCTCCGCGCATTGCGCGATCTGTTCCGGCGTGCCCTCGGCCATCATGCGTCCGCCGGCAGAGCCGCCTTCAGGCCCTAAATCAATGACCCAATCCGCCCGGCATATAACATCCAGATTGTGTTCAATGATGATGACCGTATTGCCTTTGTTCACAAGATTTTCCACAATGTGCAACAACCGGGCAATGTCCGCCATGTGCAATCCGGTGGTCGGCTCGTCCATCACATAAAGCTGACCGGACTTGCTCAGTTCGGTGGCCAGTTTCAAACGCTGAGCTTCGCCGCCGGAAAGCGAACTCAGGGTCTGTCCCAGTTCCAGATATCCCAGTCCCACCTGTTGCAGAATATCCAGCTGATGGCGGATTTTTCGCTCCTGGAAAAAATCCATGGCCTGGATTACCGTCATGCACAAACATTCATAAATGTTTTTCCCCTGAAATGGCAATGCCAACACCTCTTCGGTGTAGCGCTGACCATCGCATTTGCTGCAGACGATCTCGATGTCGTTCATGAAATTCATCTCAATTTTCAGCGTTCCCTGTCCTTTGCATTCCGGACAGGCGCCCTTGGAATTGAAACTGAACAACGAAGCAGGACGGCCTGTGGCCTGGCTGTAGGCCTGGCGAATCAGATCGAACACGCCTGTATAGGTCATGGGATTGGAGCGGCTGCTTTTGGCCACCGGACTCTGATCAATGACAACGGCCTCACGGTGTTTTTTGAGAAACTCTTCATGCACCAGACTGCTCTTGCCGCTGCCGGCCACGCCGGTTATGCAGGTCAACACCGCTTTGGGAATGCGGGTGTTGATGTTTTGCAGATTATGGGTGCAGGCGTTTTTGATTTCATACCATTCCCGAATCGGTCGGCGCGTGAAATGGTTGCCGACCGGGGTCGAAAGCCAGCGCGCGGTTACGCAATCTGATTTTTCCAGTGCAGCTACTGTGCCGCTAAAGCAAACCTGTCCGCCATTCGCGCCCGCCTCCGGACCAATGTCGATAACATGGTCTGCCGCTCGGATAATCGATGGATCGTGTTCCACGACCAATACAGAATTACCCTGGTCACGCAAACGACGCAACATGGGCACGAGCTGGGCCGTGTCACGGCTGTGCAAACCGATGGACGGCTCGTCCAGAATATACATCAAACCGACCAGATCGCAATCCAGCTGTCGCGCCATCTTCACCCGTTGCGATTCGCCGCCGGACAGGGTGGACACCGCACGGTTCAAAGATAAATAACCTACGCCGATGTCCACGAGATGACCGAGTACCCGACGCATTTTGAGCACCAGAGGTGTTGCTACTTCTCCGTTAATGCCGGCCAAAAATTGATCCAGATGCTTCAATTCCAGCGCTGACAATTCAGCGATATGACAACCGTTCAATTTAGCTTGTAACACTTTTTCATGCAAGCGTGTGCCGCCGCAGACGTCGCAATCTTTAAAGACCAGATATTTTTGATACGCATCACGGCGGCCTGCGGGTAATTCATCCTCAGCTTTGTTGATATATAAACGCTCCAGACGGGTGACCAGGCCGTCAAAGTTTTTGGAATAATTGATGCCGGCATGTACGCGATCCAAAGTCAATTTGTCGGCAAAGAGCAGGGTTTGCAGCTCATGTTCCGTGTATTCGGCCAGTTTTTTATGCGGATCAAATAAACCGTTGCTGGTGAAATCACGCCAAAAATAACCGCCCACTTTGTAATCCGGATGCGTGACCGCGCCTTCGATCAATGATTTGGAACGGTCCAGGAGCATCTCCTGATCTATACGAATGCGCTTGCCCAAACCCCGGCAAGCCGGACACATGCCTTCCGGATGATTGAAGGAGTAGACATAGGACCAGCCGATAAACGGCTCGGCACAGCGAGAAAACAACAAGCGCAAATAGGTGTAAATTTCCGTGGCTGTGCCTACCGTGGAACGCAAGGTTTGCCCCAGCCTCTTTTGATCGATGACAATAGCAGTGGAGAGGTTGTTGATTTCATCCACGTCCGGACGCGAAAGCTTGGGCAGTCTGCGGCGCGCAAAGGAGCTAAAGGTTTCGATGAGTTGACGCTGCGCTTCCGTATAGAGCGTATCGAACACCAGTGACGATTTTCCCGAACCGGATACTCCGGTAAAAACCACGACCTGGTTCCGTGGTATTTTGAGATGGATGTTTTTCAAGTTGTGCACACGTGCATTCTTTATTTCGATAAATTCATTCACGCCGACCTCCGATCTCTTTCATATATTCATCGACCCAGTGTAGTTCTCCTGCCAATAAATGAACCGGACGCCGTGCCAGGGCCAGACGATAACCGGGACAACCGCATTGCACCAAATAGGCTTCCAGATCTCGGTAGCATGTGATGCCTTTTAACAGGGCTTCGCGGTATTGCTGCAGGCTGGACAGTATTTCCTTTTTGGTTAAAAGCGCCAGATTGGCAATAGCAATGTCCATTTGCCAGGTGATATGTTCCGGTTCCTGTAAAACGGCCAACAGCTTTTCCCGCAGCGCTTTTTTGCCTTTGGCGGTCAGCTGATATATCTTGCGCGTGCGATTGTCCGGGCTGATTTTCGCCCGACTGGTGGCCATTTTCTTGGTTTCCAGGACAGCCAGCACTTTATAGATGGAGGACATGGACAACTCGGTCCAAAAGCGCATAGAGCGGTTTTCCACCTCCTTTTCGATCTGATACGGATACATGGGCCCTTCGCTCAGCAGACCGAGCAGAGCCGCTTCGGCATTGGACAATGCTTTCATATTATCCTTTCACTATATTGGATTGATACAATATAGGATTATTATAATTTAATGTCAACGGAAATTCTACTCGTATCGATGAAATTTTATGGCACGAAAGACTCACCCTGAAAAGTAGTATAAAAAGTAACTTTTGCAAATAGTTCCGGCTTTAGCCGGAAATTTCTCCGCCTAAAGGCGGAACTACATGCAAAACTCGATTTTACCGATAAATTTACGTTGATCTTTATTTTTTCAGAGTGTACTTTATTTAATTGAAAAATCCATTCTGGAGCTAGACAATGAAAATTCCCCTATTTATCTTGCTTTTAGGTCTACAAATCACCCTGGCTGATTCGAGATCGCTTTATATAGCTGTAGACGGTCGCGATGACGCAACCGGCGCCCTGAACGATCCCCTGGCTACACCGGAAACCGCTTTAAAAAAAGCCGCAGAGATGAAGGAAAAAGAGGTTACCCTGTTTTTTCGCAGCGGCAGCTATTTTATACCCAGAACGCTGCTGTGGGAGAACAAAGATTGCAAATTGACCTTACAGCCTTTTCAGAACGAGCAGGTTCGCCTGACCGGTGGTCGTATCGTTGAGCATTTTCTACCGGCTTTTGAAAAAGACGAGCGAGAGCAGGCGCCTGCAGAGGTTCGCAATTTTATTTTCATGATCGATCTCAGGTCACTAGGCATCTCCGATTATGGATCTCTTACACCGCGTGGATTCGGCCGTACCATCCAACCCTCTCCGCTCGAACTTTATTACAACAATCGTCCCCTGACCCTGGCGCGCTGGCCTAATGACGACTGGGCGGTGATTTCAGATACACTGGCCGGCCAACGACAACAAGGCTTTGTTTTTAACAATGCCAGATTGCATAATTGGCTGCAAGTGCCGGATCTGTGGCTGCACGGTTATTGGACGTGGGACTGGGCGGATTCATACGAAAAAGTCCAGGCCATTGATACCATGGCTCAGCGGATAATCACCAGGTTGCCGGGCGGCGTGTACGGCTATATGCCGGGAAAACGTTTCTATGTGCTCAATGCCTTATCAGAATTGGATGCGCCCGGCGAATACTATGTAGATCGCGAGAACGGATTGCTCTACTTTTGGCCGCCTGAAGCACTGCAGCCGGGACAGACGCAGGTTTCTGTTCTCTCCACTCCGTTAATTCATTTAAAAAATGTCAATCATGTGACGATTCAAGGTTTGACTTTAGAGTGTGGTCGCTCGGCCGGCGTTATCATCGAAGGCGGCAGTCACAATCTTATCAGAGGTTGTACGATTCGCAACATGGGCACCGTTGGCGTTTGCATTGGCCGCTGGCATGACAATATTGGCGGTGAAATTGGCCGGAACACCGTTTACAACGGCCAGGCCGGTCATCATAACGGCCTGACGAGTTGTGATATTTATCAGTGCGGAGAAGGCGGGGTTATCCTGACCGGCGGTGATCGCAAAACCCTGACGCCGGGCAACAACTATGTTGACAACTGCCATTTTTACGATGTCTGTCGCTGGGTCAACACCTATCGCGCAGCGGTTTTTATGTGGGGGGTAGGGAATCGCGTCAGCCATTGCCTGATCCACGATTTGCCGCATTCCGCCGTATTTTTTTGGGGCAATGATCATCTGTTGGAATACAACGAGATTTACAAGGTCTGTCAGCAAACCGGGGACGCCGGCGCTTTTTATATCGGACGCGATTGGAGCCAGCGCGGCAGCGTCATTCAATATAATTATTTTCATGATTTGCATGGTGTAGAGGTGCGTCGCGGTTTTGTGGATGTGATGGCCGTGTATCTGGATGATCTGGCCAGCGGCACCACCGTGTACGGCAATGTGTTTGACAAAGCAGGCCGCACAGTCATGATCGGCGGCGGACGGGACAATCGAGTGGAGAATAATGTGATTTTGAACGGTACACCCGCCTTGCACGTGGACGGACGCGGTCGCGGTTGGGCGCAATTCTTTATCGATGGTCCGGACAGTATTATGCACAAACGACTGAATGCCGTAGATTTCCGGAATCCTCCATATGCCCAGCATTATCCTGAACTGGCTCAAGTTCTGACCGATCAACCCGGCTGGCCAAAGGGTAATACGATCAAGAGCAATATTATTTGTGCGGGAAAATACCGTGAATTGCTGGATGAGGTTGATGAGCAATTGGTTTTGTTCAGGGATAATTTTGTCTCTGCGGACGTAGAGTGCGTGCAAATCGTCGAAAAAAAATTGCGTATACCAAAAACCATAAAAACGCAAACCGATTTTAAGGATATCCCTTTTCACAAAATCGGCCTGTACAAGGATCGCTTTCGACCATGATCATTTCCGCCAGCCGTCGCACGGACATACCCCGATTTTATAGCGATTGGCTCATACAGCGTCTGCGCGCCGGATTCTGCATCGTATCGAATCCTTTCAATCCGCGACAGGTCAGTCGCGTTGATCTGCGTCCCCAGTCTGTAACGGCCATCATGTTTTGGACGCGATATCCGGGACCGCTCCTGAAATACCTCGACGAGATATCCGACAGAGGTTTTCCGTTTTATTTTCAATTTACCCTGAACAACTATCCGGTTTTATATGAGAAAAATGCAGTGGCTTTGTCTGCAGTGCTCGATGCTATTCAGACCCTTGCGCAAAAAATCGGTCGCCACAGAATCGTTTGGCGTTATGATCCCATTTTTTTCAGCGACGGTCTGGAACCGGATTTTCACTTGCAGAATTTCGGCAGATTGTGCAATAAACTGGAGGGCTGCACCAATCACCTGGTGATCAGTTTGCTGGATGAGTATCGCAAAACCAAAAATCAGTTAACAAAGCTGGACTGCCATTATTCAGGCGATCCCGCGGCTCATCCGCAATTGCATCCATTTCTAAAAGAGCTGGTCTCCGTGGCGACCAGGCATCAGTTGACTGTGTCGGCTTGCGCAGAACCACTTGATTTGACCGCTTTAGGCATCACGCCCGCACACTGCATAGATGCCGCCCTGATTCAAAAGCTTTGCGGCGTGCCTTTGTCGCATGTGAAAGATCCCCACCAACGTCCATTGTGCAACTGCGCTGTCAGTAGGGACATCGGTGCGAACCAGACCTGTGCCGGCGGCTGCGTCTATTGCTATGCCGGCGGCAATCACGAGACGGCTCTGCGCAACCTGCAAACCCATGATCCCGCAAAGGAACGCCTGTTGTGAATAATTGTCCAAAAGGATTGTTCTTCTGATCCAGCGCCGGCATCTCTAAATTCAGCGCAGTAGGATCATTTTTTTAACAGAGGCCACGCCCTTTTGTCCGGCTTGAGCAACGGTTAATCGGCAAAAGTAAACACCGCATGCCAATTCCTGCGCGTTAAAAAACGTTCGTTGTAATCCGGCCGGCTTTTGCTGATCAATCAAGGCGGCAACCTTTTGCCCTTTTGCATTGAACACTTCCAGCAATACGTGACTGTCCTCAGTCAGATAAAATTCGATGGTGGTGAAGGGATTAAACGGATTGGGATAGTTTTGCAGCAGATTGTTTTTTACCGGAAAGGCCGCAGCGCCCAGACCCCATTTGTCGTCATAGATTTCAATTTCATAGAGAGAATAACCATAGGTGGTCGTGCGCGCCGTTCCGTACACGCGCAGGTAACGGTTTTTTGCAGTCAGGTTGTTCAGTGTGTCGCTGCGCGCTCCCGGCGGCATATCGGTTTTGCTCTGCAGAACTGTCCAGACCTGTGCGTCATCAGAAACCTCAAGACGATAGTTTTTGGCTGACGCCGTTTCCCATTTCAAGACCACCTTTTTGATCGTCGTCGGTTTGCCCAGATCAACCTGAATCCATTGTGGATCTGAATAGACACTGGACCAGCGTGTGCTCTGATTGGCGTCTACAGCATGAGCCGCGATATTGCCGTTATTGGGTTCGGTAGTGGAGACTGTTACTTTTTTCCCAAAGGCCAGACTGGTGGTCTTCACGGTGATGACGAGGCTGGCGGATTTGCTCTGATTTTCACTGGTGACGATCGTCAAGATGATCGCATGCCGGCCGCTTTTTAGGGTAACGGTTGCTTTGGCTGTGTTGGCCAGGATCGAATCGTTTTCTGTCCAGGTGTAGCTCACGATGGAACCTTTATCGGTTGTGCTGGCCGAACCATCCAGCACCACAGAGGCCTGGCCATCCCCATCGCTGTCGAGCACGGTGCGGCTGGCGCCGGCATGAGCTCGTGGTCCTTTTTGCAGATCAGCCAAAGTAAGCACGCGTGGATCGTTGTATACGCTATAAAGCCAGGCCTTGGTATTTTTGCCGTCCTTTTGACTCGGTTCCTGGATCATGTAAGACCAGGTCATAAAATAGAGCCAGGGTTGTGATGTGAATAATATTGGATCAAACAATTTACCATCCTCGCCTATGCCGAACAGCTTTCCTTTGGCGCCGAACAAATTCTGATACTGGCTCCATGAGCCGGTGGCGGAATAATCCGGATAGTCGTAGACAATGAGGTCGACAACATCATCGCCGGGATACCAGTTCTCTTTACTGGCGCCGTAACTGGTCCACACCCAGATAAGGTTGTGCAGGTCGTGATAAGCAACGAAGCGATCATATATCAGCCGATACAGCTTTTTACAGGCATCTCCGCCGGACATGCCCCACCAGAACCACTTGCCTTCCGCCTCGTGGAGAGGACGCCACAGGATGGGTACGCCGACATCCTGCATTTTTCTGATTTCCCTGGCAACCAGATCAATGTCTCGAATGATATTTTTATAAGAGCTGCCGGAAGGATTATTAAGTGCAGCAGCCAGGTTAAAATTCTTGGTATAAAAATCCCCGTCCGCGTTAGGAGATATCCAATGCCACTGGAACTGGGCAATGCCGTTTTGCTTCAACACCCACTCGATCGCTTTTTCCGCATCATGGTTTCCTTCCTGAGAAGGGCAGACGCCGTTAAAGTCGTAGCCCATCATGGCCGGCGATTTGCCGCCGGTATTCTGCTGAATGTAGTCCAGATACCAGTCGTCCATCTGACCTGAGATGATTTTCTTGCCATAGATCGAATCCAGAAAAGCTTTCAGCTCTTTGGTTTCCAGCGTCGCGTCGGCATCGACCAGTTGTGCCCAACTGTTTTCACAAAGCGACAAAACCAGGTAGATCAGAAAAGCAGTTTTTCGTGTATACATTTTCATGCGAGCGTCTCCATGGAAAAGATCAGCATGGATTACCTATTAGTGTGGAAATTGAGCGCTAAAATTACAAAACTCTGATAAAACTAGCAAAGTAAAATGAATTTTTATTTGTAAAATCAACGAAACATAGCACTTGATTTTCGCTCCGTGAATGATTAGTTTTGCAGAAAATCGTTGTTTTTCCGGCTTTCACATCGTGTCAAAAGCCTTGGCAAACCGTTATAATCTAGTATGATTGAGCGCTGTTTTGCGCTAAGGAGTTCCTATGATCTGCCGCCTGGTTGCTCTGCTGGCATTGGCCGGGTCGTTTCTTTCAGCTCAGGAAAGATATATTCCCGCTTTTCCGTTGGAACCTAATGAAATCGCCCTGCATCGTCTGGCGCAGCCCAACACGCCGTTCAACAAAGTCGGTCGTCGCTTCGCCATCTTGGGACAGGAGAGCGGCTCTTTTGAAGCCTGGGCTTATCCGCTCAAGCTGTTTCGCAATTTTGAATTCTCTTTTCTCATTGGCGCTTCGACCAGACCGATTCCGGGCCGGGAAATCGTCAAGTATGTAAATGTCACACCGGAAGCCACCACACTGACCTATTGCTATCAAACCTTTACCATTAAAGCCGCCTTTATCACGGCCATAGATGATCCCTTGAGTATGATACTATTTCATGTCAACGCCACGGAGCCCATCACCATTGTATGTGGTTTCATCCCTGTGCTGCAACCCATGTGGCCGGCCGGTCTGGGGGGACAGTCGGCCTATTGGAATGAAGAGCTCAAGGCGTATCAGATTTCCGAATCTACGCGAAGCCATACGGCCTATATAGGCTCGCCTGCCGCATCCGGCATCTCGTATACGCCGGCCCATATGCTCAGTGATGCGCCGAACGAATTCAAGATCGAGATTCCAGATCCTTTGCAAGTTAGAGATAAATACATACCTATTTATATGACCGGCGGCAAAGCCCCGCGCGATTCTGTCAAGTCGTGGTACAAACGATTGCAGAAAAATCCACAGGCCGTTTATCAGAACTCGGCTGCTCATTATCGATCCTTGCTGTCCAACACCCTGCAAATCCATACACAGCATCGAGAGTTGGATTTGGCTTTTTGCTGGAGCAAAATCTGTTTGGACAACATGCTCGTCCATAATCCGGATTTGGGTCAGGGACTCATTGCCGGATTGGGTGCATCCGGTTCCAGCGGCCGTCCGGGCTTTGGCTGGTTTTTCGGCGGCGATGCTTTTATCAACAGTCTGGCCCTGAACAGCTATGCGGCTCTGTCCACCACGCGCAACGCTCTGGCGTTCGTGCAAAAATGGCAGCGCCAGGACGGCAAGATGGCGCACGAACTATCACAGGCTGCCGGCTATATCGATTGGTTCGGCAAATATCCTTATGGTTATATTCATGGCGATACCACGCCTTTTTTCATTGTCGCCATGTACGATTATTATCAATCCACTGCTGACACGCTTTTTATAAAGCAAAGCTGGTCGAGTCTTAAAAGGGCATTGGATTGGTGCCTGTCCATGGATGCAAACCAGGACGGTTTGATCGACAACAGCAAGGCTGGTCTGGGTTCTGTAGAGTATGGCGCGCTCACCGACCTGGCTACTGATATCTACACCGGCGCCCTGTCTGTGGCGGCCTTTCGGGATATGACGCAGTTGGCGCATCTGCTTACTGACCGCGTTTATGAGAAAAAAGCGAAAACCGCCTGGGCAAAGGCGGAAAACAGTTTTGATGCAAAATTCTGGAATACGGATCAGCAGGTCTATGCCAACGCTTTTGGTGAAGATAATGAACAGATACAGGAAGTGTCGCCGTGGATCGCTATGCCGTCGGTTCTAAGAGTCGGGGATTCACTGCACAATTACCTTTCGCTCAAAAGATTGTGTCGTAGCGATATGACAACGGACTGGGGCATTCGCAGCATTTCGGAACAGAGCAAATATTTTGGTTCATTGAATTATAACTACGGCGCAGTATGGCCGTTCCTTTCCGGATATGTTGCTCTGGCGCAGTTCAATGCGGGATTAATCCAACAGGGATTTTTTAATCTCAAAAACATCAGCAACCTGACCTTTGACAACAACCTGGGCTGCATCAGCGAAGTATATTCCGGCAGCTTGCACACCTGGCCGGCTGAATCGGTTTCGCAACAGGGTTTTTCCTCCATGGCTGTGGCTTTGGCTCTGGTGCGCGGTTGGCTGGGATTCAGCGTGAATGTTCCGATGCGCACGATTTCTTATCAACCCCATATCATGGCAGGATACGAAGAGCTGGAACTCGTGCATCCCTTTTTGCACATCGCACAAAAAGTGACCAACAAGTCCGATGGTTGGCATGCACTTTCGCTCTCGTTCACATCTGTAACCGACTATCCGCTCACGGTTCAGTTTGCACCGCATTTGCCGATTACCACGGACAGTGTCTGGGTAGAGCGTGAAGGACAACCTGTGCCGGCGCCTCTGCGTGGTCATGTGCAATCTGTTCATACCACTTTGAAATTTCAACTCGATCACATCGTAACCATAACTGTAAATTATCGCGCAGGGGTAACGTTACCGTCGTTTTTGCATACGGGCAAAATCGGCGAGCCCAGTACGGGATTGAAGGTGATTGATATGGTTCGAGATCAATCGGGTATTGTGATCCATGCTCAAGGTATGAGCGGCAAAGCCTATCACTTTCCCGCTGCAGAGATGACCGATCTTGCCGAGGTTGAACATGCTGTGGTTCGTAAAGTCGAGGGAGTCTCTCTCGTTGTCGATGATGAACAACCGGGCCGGTTTGTTGGAATTAAAATGCGTTTTACGAAAAATGTGCAAAGAGATTTTCGCAGACAGTACCGGCCCTAGTCGGAAAATCCTCCGCCTAAAGGCGGAACTATATACGAGCTGAACTACATACAGGCGGGATTATATACGGCCAAACAACAATCACCTGATCGGCACCATCTTGTTCATCCGTGTCACTTTGGATACATGGCACTGGTGCATAGCGGAGAATGTGCAAGACAACAGAGATCGTCGTCTTGCACATTTTTTACGTCAGCGAGGGACCGTGCGTCGGCCGATCAATTCCTGCTCGATGTTCGCCATCGCTTTATTGGTCAGGGGATAAAAGATCATCAACAGGCCGCCGATCAATCCGGCCGCAGCCGGATAAACACTCATTAACATGGTGATGCCTTTGATCGTCTCCGCGGTTTGCTCCTGATTGGCAATAAAACCGTAATATGCCAGAATCCAGCCGACAAAAGCGCCGCCCAGGGCCAAACCCATTTTCAGCGCAAACAGAGAAGCGGCCATGAGCAGACCGGTGGCGCGTCGTCCACACTTCCATTCCGAATAATCCGCCGTATCCGTATAGATGGCCCACTGCAAGACGGAAATCGGCCCCATACAAAATGAAAAAATGATGTTTAAGAAATAAATCAGCAGAACATTTTGCGGCTGGATGAAATAATAGGCGGCGTTGACAACGGCGCTGAGAATCATCAGGCCGGCATAGGTGTTTCTTTTATCAAACCATTTTGCCAGTTGCTTGGTCAGAATGGCGCCAACAATGGTGAAAACCGTTCCTGAAATCATAAAGGAGGAGGAGAAGGTTTGAAAAGTTAGTGGAATGATCTGACCAAAAAGATTCAGCTGTTGGTCCCTGACGAAATATTTGAAATAATACATGATGGATGTATTACGAATGACAATATAGACTAATTGAAAAATAGTGGCGCCGGCGATCAATCGCCAGGGCCCGTTGTTGAACAGATCCTTTAAGTCTTGTTTTAACGCGATTTTTTGTTGCTTGGGAGGCATAACTCTTTCTTTGGTGGTGAAAAACGTTATATAAAAGAGAACCGCAGCCAGAGCAGCCAGTATGCCCATGGCCCACTGCCACCCTACCGGTTCATTGCCTTTACCGAAATATTTTACCAATGCCATCACTGAACCTTGCACAATAAAACCGCCAATATAGGCGGCGACAAAACGGAAAGAGGAGAGTTCGGTCCGTTCCATGGAATTGGGCGTGATAACGCCCATCAATGCCGAGTAGGGCACGTTGACAATGGTGTACATCATCATCATCAAATTGTAGGTGACGAGTGCATATATGGTTTTACCCTGCAGGCTGAAATCAGGCGTGGTGAAAAGCAGAAAACCGACAATGCCGAAGGGAATAGCAAAGATGAATATATAGGGGCGAAACTTGCCCCAGCGGGTGTTGGTGCGATCCGCAATGGCGCCCATGATCGGATCGTTGACCGCATCCCAGATTCTGGTAACCAGGAATATCGTTGCCACAGTGGCTGCCGGCAGTCCAAATACGTCGGTATAAAAATACATCAGGAACAGCATAAAGGTTTGAAAGTAAAGATTGGAAGCCATGTCGCCGAGACTGAAACCGATCTTTTCCTTCAATGCGAGTTTTTCCGTTGTTGCTTGCATAACTTTTCCTTAAATTTGTTTTTAAAAATTATTTCACAACCATCTGCCCTGATTATTTTACAAAATGATCTGGTTTTTGCAGGAGGTGGCTCCTGCCGCCGACGGTCGCCGCTAGGAAGCGGCTCCTATAAAATAATTTAGATCCACGCGTTGCTTTCTGAATTGATGCCTCGAATGAAGAAATCGTCTCTAAAGACTTGCTGCAAAGCTGGCAGGTCCGTGTCATCCGCTTTGCCCACAACGGTTGCGTCTATGGATTTTTTCATTTTGGACAATCTCTGTGTGAAAAACAACCTTGCGAAGGTTTTGAACCTTCGCAAGGATAAATACTGCTCAGCTAGTGTTTTTCCCGTATTCTTTGCAGCACTTGCTCCAGTGTGCCATTAAAAGGCCCTGGTGTTTCCATCTTGATCGAGACCAGGGCTGCTGCAAACTTGATCGCTTCCCGGGGATCGTGATCTTGCCGCCATGACAGATATGCTGAAAAGGTCGTGTCTCCGCGTCCTGTCCTGCCCGAGCTGTTGCTGTTGGAAAACTTTTCATAGTATGTGGCGCCCTTCACCCGTGCCAGCACGCCCTGTGAATGCGTGATCATGACCTCCGGGCATCCCCACGATTCGACGATGATGGCGGCTTTTGCCAAATCTTCCGTGCCGGTCAGAATACGGGCTTCCACGACGTCCAGTTTGACCTTGTCCATCATGGCCACAATGGCTTTTTTGTCTTTGACGTCGCTGTACTCGATGTCATGGGTCACTGGTGTTACATGGCGGACGAAACTCTGCAGGTCCACCGACAAGCCGGATCTCCTGGATTGCAAACCCTTTATAAGCGTCATATCGAATTCGGTGTCTGAAATTCCAGCGAGGTGGACATTGGTCGATTCCAACGCAGGAACATCGTCGATCTCAATCAGACCGGCGGATTTTACCAGCGTCAGTTTGCGTTCATCGATATTTGCCGATTCGTGCAACACTCTAGAGTATGTGGTCTCGACGCTCGGGATGAGAAAAGCATCCACGCCTAATTCCTTCATAGGCTGAAGAATGGCCTCATCCTTTTTCGCCATCTTGACAACAGCAGCCACCTTTTTGCCGATGCGTGCAGCGACCATGGCGCCGCAGAGCACGGCGCTTCCCGGCGCGACATGAACCTTGCCGCCAAATGGTATTATCTCATCATAACACATGTGACCGACGAACGTGATGTCGTATTTATTGGGCATAGCGCTTGATTCCTTTAATGATCTCCGGTTTTTACTCGTTTTCCGGACCTTGCAGCAGTTCAGAGAAGAACGGAATCAGGTCTTTTGATTCGACGGTTTTGTCTTTAGATTTCGCCTGCAATTGTTTGATTCGATTCAGGACCAGGTGAGTCCAAATTGCGCCCGGACGCGGATAGGCGGCAACAATGTAATGCGGTCCAGGGGCGGACTCGCCGTACTCCTGCTCTAATTCAGCACGGAGGTTGTCCGGAGTGATCATCGAGTTGGCATAATCAAATACAACCCGGTCCATGTACTTGTAAACCTCCTTGCTCTCCCGTGCCATGCCATAATAATCCAAAAGCTGGGCGAAAACATAATTGGAGGTAGTGTATACATCCTTGCCCTGGTCGGATTTGACCGGCTGGCTGTTCTCGGTCTTGCACATGGCCCAACCCATATGAGAGCGGTTGTTCTTGTAGATCGTCCTGAGTATTTTTTTTACCCGGTCTTGCGGAATAAGCGGCTCTTCGCCGATGGCGAGCAGATACCACAAGGCGTCCAGTTGGTTGGTCCAGACGTCGGTGTTTTTTTTGCCGGTCTTTGGATCGTAACAGGTGATGTAATAGGATAGCTTTTCACCGGCCTTGTTTTTTCTTTCACGCCATAGTTTTTCCAGCGACTGCCAGCCTTTATCGAACGCCTGCCGGATG
>CAYLWO010000005.1:120729-150053 GCA_964387285.1 uncultured Cytophagia bacterium
TGGTAATGGTACCAGCGCGGCGTGGGATCCACCGCCAGGATGGAATCGATAAAGGCCTGGCATAAATCCTTCTCTACTTTCGGGAAAAGCATCAGCAGCACCATGGAATACCAATCCACGTCCGAGGGATCGATGTAGGCATAATCAAAGCATTCGAGAAAGCGCGCGCGTTCGTTGCCGTGCTCATCCTCAACCCAGACGATGGCGTTGGATAATGGAAAGTGGAGTTCATTTAATATCAGTCTTGTCAACCGCAAGGCGCCAGGCCGATCGTTTTGATAGGATGGCGTGGACATGATCGAATCGAATATTCTTTTTTGGATCGCCACGGTTCGTTTCCACCAATCCGGATAGCTGTCCAGGGCGAGTTTGGCCATGTCGATGGTGCGGATCTCGCGATCCGTGAATTTCCTGACATATTTGCGTTCAAAGGTCTTTGCGTCGATGTAAGTCTGACTCGGAAAGTCCAGAACAATGGCCAGCGGAATCGTTACAGATGAATTCGGTCGGATCGTGAACGTCAGGCTGATCGCGGCGCCGTAATCGTTGTGCAGGGCAGGCCGGCGTTTTTCATAAAAGCTGCCGTCCTCGTTGAGCAAAAGATCTCCAGTGTATTTGTTCAAACAAAAATAGGGCTGGATATCTATCGTGATGCCCGGCATTTCAGGCACAGCCAGGGCCATACGGTTGTCGGTCTCTGTGCTCGCCATGATCATGCCGTGCATGTCCTTGGTGTGAAACGCTTCGTGCTTTTGACCGCGAACCGCCGCTGTCGCTACGTAGATGCTGTCCTGGTCGGTCGGTTTAAGTTCCTTTTCCTGCAGATTAACCAGGGAGGGTCGGGGAATCACCAACGTGATCTCCCGGGCTTGTCCTGTATTTTCAATTTCAAACTCTTCAACAGCCAGGGGGGTTACTGCGTGATCATTTCCTGACAACAGAGGAGATATCAAGCGCCGGAGCACTTTCACCTTGCCCAGTTTGTAGCTGATTTCCAGGGACGGCGTTGCGATCGTCATGGTCACATTTTTTCCGGCGATAGCTGGATGGTAATAGTTCGCCAGCGCCGGAATGTCATCGGGCTGTTCATTCTCTCCCGGCTGCTTTTGCGTCAACATGGTGCACTGCTCGTCGATGCGTATAAAAGGCGCAGAGCCGAACTGGACCGCTTTCTGGTTTAAGAGGATGAGTCTGCCCGCATCGTTCAAGCGGTTATATAGACCATAAGGGGAAATGCCGATTGAACACGTCGGCGCCCCTTGCAGAGCGACAGTCTGCGGAAACTGCAGGGTCTTGGACATGCCCTGAAAGTGCACCGTCATTTTGTTTTTTTCATAAATTGCAGCTATCCGGGGTCCTGTGATGGTGTAGATGTCGCGCAGGTCGAATGAATTGGTCTTGGCCATTTGTCTCTCGCTCATGGGATGTGTTACGTTCACAATCCGGGACACGCAATGGGCTCCCGCACCGAAACTGCCTATCGGACGCCGACTGGCATGACCGGCGTCCGCATTAAAGATGGCGCTGATCGCTTGAAAAACCGGCTAAACTAACATTTACCTCCCCATCGGTTAATGACCTTTTTTGTTTTTTTCACCGGATTTTTAGGAGCAGGAACATATTTTTTTTCCGGAATATTTTTTTCAGCGGAAAGATCGATCGGCATCTTGGTTGTGGGATACGGCTTTATCGTTCCAAATAACAGATCCGCTGATATCCTGATTGAATCGGGCGACCCGGAAAAGTTGCAGACCACGGCGTCGGCTGCCGTGGTAACGCCTTTGCGGTAAGGAAAATTCGTCACAATGACCACATCATGACCGGCCGCCTTGAGAGCTTTGACCAGATGCTCGTTGTTGCCTCTTTTCTCGATGCGGGCGTAATAATTGGTCATGACAACCAGATCAGCCTCTTTAGCCAATCGCACCGCTTCTTCCACGTCGTCGTCATCAGCGTGGAACGCCGCATCATCCAAAATCAGATTCATGGAATGCCTGGCCATCTGTTCGCAGAACATGTGCTGATGGCTGTACATATCCTTGCCGAGAAATTCATACGGGATGGTCTGTTCGATCACCAGGATTTTCTTGTCCTCGGACAAAGGCAACAGCTTTTTGTTGTCGCGCACTACCAGCAGCGCTTTGTGCGCCACTTCCCATGAGAACGCGATGTTTTTCTTATCTCGGACAATGGCCGTGGTTTTGTCCGGATCCATCTTGCCGGCTTTATCGAACAAACCCTGATCATACTTCATGCAGAGCAGACGACGCACCGCATCGTTTACGCGTTCTTCCGATAAATCACCTTTTTCGACGGCAGCCTTGATGCCGAACAAACACTGAGTGCGGGATTCATCATCCGCTTTGAGCAGAATCGTGTCCACCCCGGCTTTGATGGCCATGGCGCAGGCGAGCGGCAACGGCCATTTTTTGAGAATGGCAGCCATGCCAATGGCATCTGAAACGATTACGCCTTTAAAACCCATTTCACCGCGCAGCAGATCAGTGAGAATTTTTTTGGACAGCGTGGCGGGATATTCTTTGTCAAAAGCCGGAAAGATGGTATGGGCCGTCATGCAAGCCCAGGCGCCGGCATCCACGCCGGCCTGAAACGCCGCCAGTTCGACTTCTCTCATGCGTTTGAGATCGCCCCGGCAGACATCCAGTGTGTCGTGTGCATCGGTCGCAGAATCACCGCGTCCGGCAAAGTGCTTGATCGTGGCCGCCACGCCCGCATCCTGATAACCACGGACCGTTGCGTCGATGAATCGGGCACAAACTTTTGGATCGTCGCCGAACGAGCGGACGCCGATCTCGGGATTCAGGGGATTGATATTGACATCGCAGACCGGATGATAGAACTGCGTTACGCCCATGGCCGCCATCTGCCGCGCCATCAGATTGGCGACCTGGTAGGCAAGGTCCACATCTCCGATTGCCGTGAGACCCATGGGCGGCGGAAACTGCAGAACACGGCCGGCTGTATAGTCGTTTTTAAAATCGCCTTCCATATCTATAGTCATGTGCAAAGGAATGCCGCAAGGCCGATTCATGGCGATTTCCTGCAGCTTGTTGAGCACCTCAGTAAGTTCTTCGGGCGTCACGCTTATGCCAAAAGCACGGGCGTTGAACCAGGTATGCGCAATATCGAAATAATCTTTAGGTTTTTTAAAGTTGGCATCGACCTGAGAGCGTCCCCAATACAAGTTTTTGCAGGTTTCCAAAGCATAAGGTTCCAGGCACAAACCGCCAGCATGCAGGCGGGTAATCTGTTCGAATCCCGAAGGAGTCAGATAGGCACCACGCCAGGTGAATGTGAGCAGCTGACCGCATTTCTCCAGCAAACTCATTTTTTCGATTTTTGCTGCAACAAAATCATCTCTTTTCGTGGACATCAGAGGTCTCCTAAGAAATTAATTCATATTCAGAGAGCAAAGGCCAGTAGGGAAGGTTTTGGGCCTTTGCAAGATCATTTTTTTGTGAATACCGTTCCATGAAGTAAATAAATATTTTTATACTCTGGTCAATTTTAATTGGTTAAAATATCATTGAAACGGTTCAATATAAATAATGTGCTGGAAAAAGTCAAGATTTTATTTTACCAAATTTAGCTTTTTGTGATAGCATTTTTCATGACTGTGCTTAATGAATGCATTCTTCCTTGCATGCTATCCGTGCATTACGAGTCGTTTGTCGCGCAAAAGGGTTAATAAATGACAGTCATTTTGAGTGACTGTCGCGAAACCCCGGACCCCGGATGTGGCCGCGTTTTTTGCGGCCACTCCGGGTGTCTCTCGGCGCATGATCAATGAGTTAAAAAACACCCGGGGTCACAAAAACCGTGACCCCGGGGTTGCTTCCGGTTTATCCGGGTTGTGAATGTCTGACTGCTTTAATAAATGCGTTTAAATTTTGCGAAGAAACGCCTGGCGGCATGCCGCCGCCACACGAAAAAATGACTCGGCTTGTGTCGGTTAAATCCGTCAGCAACCCGCGAGCGGCGCCAGAGATTTGTGCGACCGTGCCGTTGGCCAATACATCGCGTGGAGGTATATTGCCCAGTAAGGTTACCTGGTGGTTGGTCCATTTTTTCACTTCAGATAATGGAACATCAAAACCCATGTTGAACAGGTTGACGCCCATCTCCGGCAGAAAAGGAGCGGAGACTTTGCAGGCAGCGTCGTTATGCAGAAATTTCACCGAAACGTCGGCATGATAAATCTCTTTTAAATAGGCAAGCCCGAATTCGCGAAACTCCTCCTCACCTATAAAGCCGATGATGTCATCCAATAAAAAAATGCCATCGATGGACGGAAAGGTTTCCATTTGCAGATGCAGCCAATCTTTAAGGAACCGGGCGATTTTTTTCAGCAAGAGATGGGCCTGGTCCGGCTGCAACATCATGGTGGTTAAAAATTCCGTCGAGCCCATCAAATAGCTGGCGATGTTCAGCGGACCGCGCGCCACGGCAAAGCGGATATCGTGGCCTGCTTGCTGGATTTTCGGCTGCGCCAGTTTCAGACGATTCAGCACCAGAGGCAATAAACCGTCGGTTTTCGGATTTGGTTGCGGCAATTCAGCAATGTCGTCTGCTGAGCGAATCACCTTATGTGCATGCGGAAATTCATTGGCCGGAAAAGAACAGCGTGCGCCAAATGCGGACGGCTCTGTACACATGCCGTATTCGGACCAGAATCCGGGCAGTAACAGCACATCAGGGAATTCCCGGGTCGCTTTCAAATTGGCCTGCAACCACAGATCATCATTGGTAAAGTAATCGATAATGCGAATTCCGTACCAGTTGGGCAGCCACGGACAATCGATAATAAAACCGATTGGCAACGGCTGCACTGTTTCGCCGCGGATGATTTTAAGCAATAATTCCCATTGAGGACCTGTCATGACCTTTGTACCTTTCGCTTGGACGAATTATGATGCAGTGATGCTTATTCAAATCACCATTGCCAAATGCAACTTATTGTGTTAAGAGTTTTTTTTCGCATAAAAGGGCAACAAAATCTTTAAGCAGTACACCTATTGCGATAGGAAAAGATGTCCACCTTTTTTTCGCTGCTGTTTTTTCGTTTGTTTGCAGTTCTGCTGTGCTAAACATTTTCAACCAATCTCCTGCTCATCCGCAGATGACGCAGATGTTCGCAGATAACATTCGGATGGCGACATTTCTGCGTCTATCTGCGCAATCTGCGGATTATTGTACTATTCATTTCAGTTTATCTAGGTTGGGGTATAGCCGGATTAAAACTCTCTGGCGGTCCCAAATAACAAGCTTTAGCTTTCTCAGTTAACACCACCAGTTTTTGCAGCACAACCCCGGGATCAACCAGCCAAAACTTGAGCACGTGCTTTCCCGGCTTTGTCAGTAAATGCCGGCTATCACAAAGGTTGATATTGTCGCTGACCCATCGCTCCCAATCCTGCAACGTCTGGCCGGCGTGCATGTTAATTATTTGCGGCCGTTCATCGTCAAATGAGATTGCATAGCGTAAGCCTTGCGTGTTGTAAAAATTCAGCGTGGGCGAGAGAAAGGCCTGCACCTGCACGGGTCCCGGTTTTTCGATATGCACCGCATATTGCAGATGCGGAGTTTTTTTATCCGGCGTTACCGGCTGAACCGTGGTCGGGAAAAGGGTCATGCCGGATAAGGTTCTTCCCAAATCCGGAATACACTGCCAGGTTGTATTTTGGGCATCGACCTTTTTTGTATAATGCGCCGCCTCCATCGCGACATAGCCGTTGCTTTCAAAAAAGCAGTGTTTGCTCGATTGGGAGATTAAATTGTTGACCGCCACTTGTACCGATACCTGCTTATTGTTGCCAATGATGCGAATAATGCCCTGATGCTTTCCCCGGGGCGCTTGTTGCCAATCAATGGTAACGGATAGCCGTCTCTCCGAGTCGACGGTGCCGGCGATGGGCGTAAGGACAATCCAGGTTTGCGAAGGTTGTGCGCTAAACGAGAACGGCTGCTGCCCACGATTGAAAATTTCTATATATCGGCTTTTGGTGTTGGCGTCAAATTCCGGCAGAATTGCCTCGCCCGGTTGCATTGGCCACCAGCCCGCAACGCCTTCAACGGCAATACCCATATCAGCGTTATCCGGTACAGGAATCTCTGTCACCGCAGGCATACTGTTTGAATCCGGTTGTTGCCAGTAAGTATAGCCGATATGCGTTTGGTCCATCATGTGATTCCACTTGCCACGGGCTAGTTGGGTATGATACGCTCGGGTGATTTCCGCATCACGTGCAAATAATTTCTTGCACTCAGCAGCGAGCATGTTGGTGCTGCTGCGGCCTTGATCGGCGTGGAGGCGATTGCGTGCAGCGGTGCAATACAATTTGTATAAATTTGCGCAGGCCATGACCGGATGCAGGACCAATTGGTAATAGGCATCCTTATATTCAGAAGGTATGTTCTGATAAATTCTCTCTGCTTTTTTTTCCAGTAACTTGTAATCTCTGACAACGCTTTCTGCTTCCTGATAATGAATGAGAGAATAGGTATCCGGCGCCAACAGTTCAGGTTTGCGGCGACTGTTGTATCTGGTATAAGTAGTTAGAATATCGGCAATTTCAGCGGCGTACTTTTCTCCGAACTGCTGCTCGGCCCATTGTCGGCCATATGCGGGGAGTCGTTGCGCCGGCCAATCATTTGGATTCCAGGCATAGTCTAAAAAGAAAGAGATCGGGTATTCCATGGGTTTGATGTCGCCCACATTTACGACCCAGATGCGATTGACGCCATGTTCCCAGGCCAGATGCATCTGTTCCCAAATTCTGCTGATTTGGTTGGTGTTCAACCATTTATAGTTGCGCGGACCGCCCACATAGTCAAAATGATAATAAATGCCATAGTTGCCGCTGCGCAGCTTGTCGCCGGGTCTGGGCAGTTTGCGAATATTGCCCCAATTATCGTCACAGAGCAACAGGGTAACGTCGTCCGGCACGCGCATGCCTTTGTCATAATACTCTTGTACTTCTTTATAGAGCGCCCAGACCTGCGGCGTCTGTTCTGCGGGTTTGCCGGTTGTCTCGCTGATGATCCGGCGCTGATCGCGCACAATGCTTTCCAGCAATGCGATATTGGCCTGTTCGCTCATGGGCTCATCGCCGTCGCCGCGCATGCCGATGGTGACGATTGATTCGTAATCGCCCATTCTTTGCATGCCCAGGCGCCAAAAGTCCTGCAAGGTTGTTTTGTTTTTATCGTAATTCCAGGGTCCGGAACCGAATTTTGCCCATTCCGCATGCGCGCGCATCAACGGTTCATGGTGCGAGGTGCTGATGACCACGCCATACTCATCCGCCAATTTCGGATTCAGCGAATCTTCGACATAGAACATCCGGCCCCACATCGCCGGCCAGAGAAAATTTCCTTTTAAACGGAGAATCAGTTCAAACACGTTATCGTAAAAGCGGCTGTTGAAACCGCCGAATTTTTCAAACGCCCAACCTGATAGCGCCGGCGCTTCATCGTTGATGAAAATACCGCGGTATTTTACAGCCGGCTCACCTGATGCAAAACGACCGGATTTGACATAGATGGCAGAATGATGCGGCGCCGGTACATCCGCCCACCAATACCAGGGCGACACGCCGATGCGTTCGGCCAGATCATACATGCCAAAGATCGTGCCCCGTTTATCGCTGCCGGCGATAACCAGGGCGGCCTGGACATGGTCAAACGGTTTGTCAACTACCTGGATGAGAAAGGTTTCCCACTTGCCGGCGATGTCCGATACATCCAGTTTTTTCTTTTCTATCAGCTGGCCGATAAGGGCGCTCTTGCCCAGCGTGCCGACCAGTATGATTTGCGTTCCTGCCGGTGAGCCGTGCAAATTAAGCATGGGTTTGATTTTGGCAACGCGTTCGATATCGCCGGCCAGATGGTGCAGCACCCGGATCACGCCGCTATGATCCGATGAATCGGCATAGAGCGGCGCGCAGGCGCCTTCAGCGGCAAGGGTAAATGCCGCCTGCTTTTTCTCAAAGACGATATACGAGTTGGACGATGCAATGACATGACTGGATGCGAATAGCAAAAGGAGCAGAACCAGGCTTTTACATAAGCATTTGCTTTTCACAATCAAATCCCTTTTGGCAAGGTTCCAGATGGTGCAGGATGCAAATGATTGAACAGAAATTCAATTATTTAGCCTGCGGAAAATAGATTCTGAATTGGCCGCCGACCTGCAATAATCCTAAAAGATAAAGCATGCCGTCGTAATAACGATAGGGGCCGCTGGGCGTCGGCGTGTCCCATAAATCAGCGACAAATTCCCGGCGAAACGGCCGATCGGACGCCAGGCAGGCAACGGCATTCATGGCCACCAGACCGGCGCTGTGATCGTTGCTCAATTTCTCCCCAGACAGGGTAAATTGATTGCCATAGTCCTTGACGCCTTGCCGATGAAAAAAGTCCAGCAAGCGATTGGATTGTTCAACGGCCCAGGCATCGCGACGAAACCAGGCATAATCCACGGCCATGTTCATGGCCGTTCGCCAGGCGTCAAAAGAAAATTGATCGTGTCCGCCGCCCCAGGGTCCGTCCATGGGCGTTCCGTCAAAATGGGAATAGTCCGGCGTCAAACCGGTGAGCGGATGCGCTGCTTTTTTCCAATAGGCTCGACTGGCGTCAGCAGCCTGACGCCAAAACTCTTTTTCCTTGTCAGCCCACAGCGACCAGAGTTCATAGAAATGCGGCACATGATAGGAGGGATCAGTGAAATCATCAGCATGTCCCACGGGTACAAACACCACCTGTTTTTCCCGTCGATTGAACATATTGGTGACCACATCGTCCCGGTCCGAATCAGGTGCTTTACCGAGCATGGCATCCAGAATAGATTGTGCTTCCTCCTGATAATTGTAAATGCCCTCGCCATTGCCCCAGCGGTTGGACGCAAAAAAGAGCGCCATGACAAACCACTCTTCTCCGTCAGAAGCTGCGTTTTGATCCAGCTTTTGCCCTTCGGTTGAACAATGCCAGGCAAAATAGGATTTGTGCGGACCGCTTTGATGTTGCATATAGGTTTTCGCCCATTTCCACAAGCGATCGAATTCCTGTTTCTTATCCATCTGTACGCTGATCATCATGCCATAGGACATTCCTTCGGTGCGTACATCGTCGTGCAAAACGTCTTCGATAAAGGCCATATCCGGAGCTACCGGGAAATAAACGCTTTGCGTTTCAGGATGGCCGTAGAAGAGCTGGTGAAAAGCGCTGTCGATTCTAGTCTGGACAACCGTTTCTGGCAATGATAATAATTCTGAAAAGAGATTGTGGTACTGCTGCATATAAAAAGCCCCTTTATTCCGCTTATCATTACATAATAAACTGGCAGATGTGGTTAAAATAATCAAGATTAATAATAGAGTGTTTTTATGTGCTATCATAAAAAACCTCTTTAAGAAGGGATAGAAATTTAAATGATTAAATATTATTTGAACCGTTTCAAATATATCAAACAGATGCTTTAAAGTCAAGAAAAAAAATGATACTACAATTATATATTATTTTTGTTGATATTCCAATAAATAAATATTATATTTATTTAAACAATCATACCGTTTCAATACATAAAGAAATCTGACTATAATCTAACGGGATAGATCTATAAAGATGAAAACCATAACCATTGAAGACGTTGCCATAAGGGCAGGCGTGTCTAAAGGAACAGTCTCTGCAGTCATTAACGGGAAAAACAGTGTCAAGCCGCAAACCCGGGATATGATTCTGAATGTGATGAAAGAGCTCAATTTTCGTCCGCGCGGCATGGCGCGCAACCTGAAGAACGGCGTAGAGGATCGCAGCATCGGTTTGATCATCAAAGACATCAATTATCCTTTTTACACCTCTATTGCCAAAGGCGCCGAAGAATACGCTTACGGCAAGGGCTATTCCATTATCATCACCAGTTCGGAAAACGACCACGAACGTGAAAAGAAATTCACTCATTTATTTTCCACCAAGGACATAAAAGGCGCCATTATCGCTCCGATTGTGGAAGGTGATGCGGAAATTGAGCATCTTTTCAAACTGAAAATGATCAATTATCCGTTTGTTTTGCTGGAGGACGTCAGGGGGATTCAGGCCAATGTAGTAGCCATTGACAATTTACGCGCCATCAAAAAGGCGGTCAAGTATTTGATAAAGAACGGTCACAGCAAGATCGTGCACTTTGCCGGTCCGCCGCAATCCTCGCACACGCAGGAACGGATCGAGGGTTTTCGCGATGCCTTCAGTGAAAGCCCGCTCATTTTTAAACGAGAGATGGTGATCTCCATCGGTTCCCGGTATCAGGAAAGTTATGCCAATACCGAGGACTATCTCAAGAATCTGAAACCGGAAGACTATCCGACCGCGATTGTCTGTTTCAACGATCAACAGGCCCTGGCCGTCATGACCGCGCTGCGCGACCGGGGCATTCGCATCCCTGAGGACATATCAATCGTCGGCAATGATGATATCTATTATGCCGGCACCTATCCCATCTCGTTGACCACCATCCGGGCGCCGCAGGAAGAGATCGGCAGAAAGGCGGCGGAGATTCTGATTCGCAATATTGAAGCGCCGTCTTTGTTAGCGGTGGAGCGCGTGGTATTGGAAACCGATTTCATCGTTCGTAAATCCACCCGTGTTTTGGAACCGGCGGTTTAGCCGGAAATACGCAATTAGAGTTGATTACAAGAGGCGCTTTTACACCAACAAGCTGATCGCCATCCTGTCGATCTTGTTAATCCGGTAATCCGATCTCGAACATGTTCTGTTATTTTATTTGGATTCCATCCAATAATTTTATTATATTTCCGCTAATCATTTTTCTTATTTGACAACGCCGCTGATATTAAAAAATGAAGGAAGTGAATAGTTAAAAATCTACTAGGAACCATGCGACGTCTAGAAAGGAGTCATGTATGTCCGTTCTTCAGGGTCTGGATCTGTTCATCATCTTTGCTTATTTTACCCTTATTCTGGCAATAGCCTGGTGGGTTATGAAGCGACAGAAAAACACGACGGACGGCTATTTTCTTGCCGGCCGCTCTCTGGGGTGGTTTATCGTCGGTGCTTCTATTTTCGCCTCCAACATCGGCTCTGAGCATTTGGTCGGATTGGCCGGCTCCGGCGCCACCGATGGCGTGGCCATGGCTCATTATGAATTGCATGCCTGGTGTCTGCTGGTGCTGGGATGGGTCATGGTGCCTTTTTATATGCGTTCCCGGGTCTATACCATGCCTGAATTTCTTGAACGTCGCTTTTCTCCTTCGGCCCGCACGTTTCTCTCCGTCGTTTCACTGGTTGCTTATGTTTTAACCAAAATCGCGGTCGGTATTTTTGCCGGCGGCGTGGTTTTCAGCGTGCTGTTGCCGGAGCTGAATTGGTTCGGCCTGGACAGTTTCTGGATTGGTTCGATTTTGGTTATTCTCATCACCGGACTCTACACGGTGCTGGGCGGCATGACCGCAGTGGCTTATACGGAAGCTCTGCAAACAATTATTCTGGTTATTGGTTCGGCTTTGGTGACTGTTTTTGGCTTAAAGGCTCTGGGCGGTTGGAGCGAACTGCGTGCCATCGCCGGTTCCGAAATGTTCAACCTGTGGAAACCGCTGGTGCCGCATGGCGTGCAGGCAACCTGGGCGCCGGTAAACGAAGCCGGACGCATGGCCTGGTATTTCAACAGCAACTATCCCTGGATCGGCATGCTCTTCTGTGCACCGATTGTCGGTCTCTGGTACTGGTGTACAGACCAGTATATCGTGCAGCGCACTTTGAGCGCTCCCAACGAGACCGAAGCGCGCCGGGGTTCTATTGCCGCAGCTTTTTTTAAATTGTTGCCGGTTTTCATTTTCATCATTCCCGGCATCATTTGCTTCGCATTGGCCCAGAGCGGCCAGAACACTATTTTAAGAGATGCGCTGATGGACGCGAACGGAAACCTCATTCGTGACAATGCGCAGAGCGCTTTTCCGCTTATGGTTGCGCATATCCTGCCGGTCGGCATTCGCGGCATCGTGGTCGCCGGTTTGCTCGCCGCTCTCATGAGCTCGCTGGCCGGCGCATTCAATGCCTGTTCTACGCTCTTTACCATGGATTTTTACTCACGGCTGCGCCCCAACGTTACGCAGGAACGGCTGGTCTGGATCGGCCGCGTTGCCACCGGCATCATGGTGCTCATCGGCCTGTTGTGGATTCCGGTGATCCGCGGCGGCAGAGGCTTGTACGATTACCTTCAGGGCATTCAGGGTTATCTGGCGCCGCCCATTGCCGTGGTTTTTTTCTTCGGCATCTTTAACAAACGTCTGAACGCCAAGGGCGCCATGGCTGCGCTGATCACCGGATTCGTCCTGGGCATCTTTCGCCTTGCCGTCGACACTCCGGTCAAGTTGATCAGGGATTTCTCATACTCGGAAGGTTCGTTGCTCTGGATCATCAATCATATCTTTTTTCAATACTACAGCATCCTCATCTTTGTCATTTGCGTCATCGTCATGGTCGCGGTGAGTTATGCCACTGCTGCGCCGGATTATGCTAAAATCAGCGGACTGACCTATGGAACTGTGACGGACGAGCATCGCAAGGAATCGCGCGCCAGTTGGAAATGGGGCGATGTGGCTGCATCGGCACTGGTGATTGTGCTGATTCTATGCGCCTATCTGTATTTCGTGGGATAAAAAAACAGCCCGGATTTATAAAACCGGTATGGATATTTTCAAACAGGGTCTATCAGATTGGAATAAATTATCCGATTTGACAGACCCTGTTTGTTTATTGGAATTGCAGATCGTTACGGCTGTGCTGTGGCAGCAGTGATGTCTATTTACAAAATTTGAGATATTATCGTTTTGACCTGTTTGATGAAATTGGCAGGCTTGTCGAGAGCTCTGGAAAGAATTTTGCTGCTGGAACCTACAAGACCTACGTTAACATGGAAAAAGCCCCCGCCAGCCACTATTTCCCAACCTGGACATGCCAGAACCAAAAAGTTGAACGACAATTCCTATCCACAGAACCTATGAAACATTAAATGGTTGTAATGGGCTATTAAAAATATTTTATCACATATGATCAAGATTTTATTCATCAGATTCAAAACAATACTCGCGCAAAGACGCAGAGAACGCCAAGAAAAAATTTTAGTAGTGTCTTTTCCCCTCTGCGTCTTTGCGCCTTTGCGGGAGAATTTATTTGACAATTTTCCTTCAGCAAAATCTCAACTTGAACAATCAGGATTTAAATGTTGAACAAAAATTCATGGTGTTGTAACCTATGACTTATTAATGAGATAGAATGGGCTGTTGAAAATATTTTGCCAGAAATGGTAAAGATTTAACTCATCAGATACTAAGAGTGATCGGGCCAGAGGGAAGAAAAGTAATCCAGTTGACAAAGACGGGCAGCGTCACAGGTTATACAGCGGTGTTTGACCCAAGCGAGATGAGCAGTGCCGATCTCCAGCCCTCACTTTTCAAGGCGCTCACAACAGATTTACTGAGCTTTTCGGTTACCGATCCCCATTACACGGGCGAGACAGGGTATTTGACGATTTCTGGCGATACCACAGTTAACATTAATCTTACCAGGATAAATGATGTGCTCTTCAAGCTGGCAAATGCAGACACGACACTTGAAAATGTTGTCCAGGAGATTATTAATTATCATGGACCGTCCTCATTCTCAACAGAGGAAGATAAGGGGTTCTCACTCAAGACAGAACCCTATTTCGAGTCACCTGCTGGGACAGTTGCTGAGACACGTGAAGGCAAGGGTTCTGAATTAACGGTCAAGGATACTGTCGAAGTTATCCCTTCGCAGGACTTTCAAATGAAGATTTTCCGAGTAACTTCGCATACACAACAGACCTTGACACGAGCATAGTGGACTCTAATGGCGTTGTAAAGTTCATCAATGTCAACCCAAGAGCAGACAAGATGCAATACTTAATCTCACAAGTAAACAACATAAACGCCTACCTCAGAATATTCAACAAACAATACCGGATCCCTCTGCCAGACTCATCAAACATACTGTACAGGCCAGTCTCGAGCAGGCAGGAGGAGGTTGCACTAAGGGATTCCCTGAAGAGTGACCCGAACACTACAATTTTCTGGCTGCTGTCCAGCACAAGTATGTTCTCCACCAGCGCTACAAATACCCAACAAACAGACAATGGACAATACACGTCAACAAAAGGACGAATAATAATCCCTGATTGGATTGCGCCTGAAACTGTATTTGCAGAGGTGATGACAGGAATTATGGACACACAAGGAGAGACAAACGATACAGCGTGGCTTTACACCCTTTTTGACGGCTTGACAAACAATTCGTCTTTCCCTGTGAAGTTCAACTATAACGGCAGAGACATTCCTGCCGAAGTTTTGATAGGAAAGGCAAAATGGTCACAGGAGCCCGGAACAGTGCTTCAGCCAAAGATAATAATTTACCAGCCAAAAGATTTTTCAAGATAATTAGTATCGGGCATGACAATGCGTTAACAGGAATAATTTTGAAAAGATGCTATTTGATTTTACTCACCATTCTGCGCAATCCATCACAGCTTGAAATCCTTAAAGGAGGCCAGTAATTCGCTGTTCGTCGGATGCTTTTGCAGCAATGCGAGGAGCGTCTGCATGGCTGTCACCGTATCCATGGTTGCCAGATTACGGCGCAATAATTCCAGGCATCGGAACTCTTCGGGCTCTAACAATAATTCGGCGCGCCTGGTGCTGCTTTTCACCACATCGATGGCCGGGAATACACGCAGGTTCGCCAGTTCCTTAGAGAGCGTCAGCTCCATGTTGCCGGTTCCCTTAAATTCCTCATAAATGATTTCATCCATGCGACTGCCGGTATCGACCAGTATGGTCGCGATAATGGTTATGGAGCCTAATCCCTCCACATTGCGCGCTGCGCCAAAAATACGGCGCGGCGCTTCCAGCGCGCCGGCGCCCACGCCGCCGGAAAGCGTTCGCCCTCCGCTTTGGCGCTGTGCATTATGCACCCGGGCCAGGCGTGTAAGCGAATCGATGAGAATCATCACATCATGCCCGGAAGCCGCTTCTTTAAAGGCCCGGTCAATGACGGTATCGACAATTTTGATGTGATTTTCATGACTGTGATCCATGGATGAAGAATATACCTCGGCATTTACGCTGCGTGTAAAATCCGTCACCTCTTCCGGCCGTTCATCGACCAGCACGCAATAGACCTTCATCTCCGGATAGCCGTTCACCACCGCCTGGCAGATATGTTTTAACAGGGTTGTTTTCCCCAGCCCCGGCGAAGCCACCACCAGCCCTCGCTGTCCCATGCCGATCGGACAGACAAGATCGAGCGCGCGCACCGATAATTCGTTGCTGCCCTTTTCCAGAATAATGCGTTGCTGGGGATTTATGGCCGTGCCGGCCAGAAACTCTTTTTCACCGGATGTAGCGATTCTGCGTACGGCAGAATGGGTGTGCGGCCGCGGCAATGATTGGCCGTAGCGCGCAGGTGGACCAAAATTACTTTTTGCTTTGTTATCTCTTGTTTTAAATTTTTCCTGAAAATTGCGCATTTTCCGCGAAGGATTGTTGTTCATTTTAGTTTCCTTTTGTCAATCTTGCCAGATAGTGGCCATCCTGCTGTCGCAGAACGATTTGGCATTGCCAACCGGCTGCCGGCGCATGCTCAGTCAGCGTGTCTGCGTCGGCTCTGCCTGCAAAACAGGCAAGCATAGCGGCGCCAAACGGTTCCATGGCTTGTGCATTCATTCGTGCCTCAGAGACCTCACAGGTTTTGTTGTTAATTTATAATCTTATCCGCCTTGCTGATGATTTCGGCTGGGATAACCAGGCCTTGCTTTTGTGCAGCCGGCAGATTCAGATATATGACATTGTGCCGCAAAGCGTTTATGCGATCCTGTTCCGGTTTTCTTCCTTTAATAATGGCCGCAGCAATCTTGCCGCTCTCGCGACCCCATTCCGCATAATCGATGCCGCATCCCGCACCGGCGCCGCGGTCCACCTGACTGGCATCAGTGACAAATAACGGAATCTTGCGGGTTTCAGCTACTTTGACCAGCGCATCCATGGCAAGATAGACCGTGTTGTCTGCAGCAATGGCAAAGGCATCCACCTGCTTGAGCGCCAGACTTTGCGCGGCCTGCAGCACGTCATTGGATGAGAAAACCGGCACTTCGACAAGCTCAAGATTTTGCCGTACACACTCTTCTTTCAGTTTGTCCGCGCCAAAACTGGCATTGGGCTCTGCCCGGTTGCATAAAATTCCGATTTTCGTTGCTGCCGGAATGCATGCGCGAATCAGCTGCACAAAAGCGGCCATATCAAAGGGATCATAGACGCCATAAAGATTTTGCGGCACAGTGGTGATGCCAATTTGCTGAGGACTGAATGCAACTGTAAATACAACAGGTATATCTTTGACCGTCTGTGCGGCTGCTGCCATGCAAGGCGTGCTGACGGTAAGCACCATGTCCACTTTTTTCGAAATAAAATTTTTCAGGATCAAGGGAATGGTGGGCATGTCTCCCTGTGCGTTCTGATATTCGATGCGGATATTTTTACCTTCCACGAATCCTTGCTCGCGCAACGCCGCCAGAGCGCTGTTCCTCGCCAAATCGAGCACCGGATTTTCCGTGATCTGGACTATGCCGATGGTGTATAAACCGGCCGTTTTTTTCTCAGCACAACCGCTGATGAGGCTGAGAAACAGATAGCTTGAACATAGTACGATAATCACTCTGGTTAATTTTATCATTATCATTCACTCCTTGGCAAGATATTTTTCACGTGTAAGTTTAGAGAATATTTGCATATCCTACCTATGGTTTTGCCGTCAGAATGGAAACCAGTTCTCTGTCAGGTTCGCCGGTGCTCCTTAGAATCGGGAAATCTCCCTTGTAACACCAATGGCAATAGGCAATCTTGTTTTCGTTAAAGATTTCCACAAGATCGGTATAATATTTCAAGCGCAATTCATTGGCTATGGTCGGGTATACGCCGTATTCGCCGCAATACAACGGCAGATTGCGCTCTTGAGCAATCTTTATGGCCGGCAACATCTCTTTTGCTAAAATTTCTTTGTTAAAATAACCATTGGCATACTGCCGCATGGCCTCTGCCGCGGATCTGGAGAGCTGCTGATAAATCAGCGTGTCCACAATTTGCCCCGGGTAATGCACCGGCCCTTTATATTCGGCCAAGGGCGTCCATGGCGCCCTATGATGCGTCAACGCCATGGGAGTATAGAAATGAAAGCTCAGGATGAGATTGCGGTCATTTTCAGGGACTTTTAAATCGGGAAACGTAGAAGCGGATTGCCAACGATTGGAGCCGATCACAATGACGCGACGAGGCTCTTGTTTGCGGATTTGTGCGATCAGCTTTAGAAGCAGATTGTTCCAATCCTCCGGATTGTCCGCTACTGCTTCGTTCAAGAGTTCGTAGGCCAGCATGGCCGTGGGATAGGCGCGTAACTCTTCAGAGAGCTGTTGCCATAGATCAGCCAATTTTGCCTGCTCGGCCGGCTCGCTCCACAATGGTCTGGTTTCAGCAATAAAATAATGGGATCGAATGATATGCAAATCAACAATGACGCGCAATCTGTTTTCCAATGCCCAGCTGATGGCGTTGTGCAGCAGGGTAAAGGCTTCTTTCTCTTTGTTCCCGTCCAGGTCCCAAAGCTGCACTTCGTCCACAGGAATTCTCACATGGTCAAATCCCAGAGCGGCAATTTTGACAAAATCCGCTTTGGTGATATAAGCGGCCCGTTCTTTGCCCAGTTTTTCGCTTTGCGACAGCCAATGGCTGACATTGACTCCGGTTTTTATCTCAAATTTATCAGACGTCGTTTTTTTGTTTGTGCAGGAAAGAATAAACAAGCCTGTTGTACAAATCAGGATTTTTTTCAACATGTTTTCATCTCCTTTTCTACGTATTAAAAAGCCGGCAAAGCTAACCAATTTAGTAAAATAATGATTCACAGTCAATACTATTGCCTTTTATCTCTTGCGCCAAAATTAAACCAGGATTTTAAAAACATCAATAGGAAAAAGATTTACGCAAAATCGTGCGTTTTATGTACACCTAAAGCGAGGGATAAATGCTCGAAACACAACATGGCGAAGGTATTCAATCAGCGCAAGGATGATGTAATTGCTCAATTCCGGGCGCCTATACTTTACTGGTCCGGTTTAAAAAAAAGGATATGAATGAATCGAACGCTTTGCTTTTTTGCTATTTTTCTGACATGGCTCAAAGCCACGGCCTGGGCGCAAATGCCCAATCATACCCGCGTCCTTTATCAGGATCCTCTGTTAAGCGATGGTGAAAAAGGCATCGGCAAGATGACCAACAAGGATGGACTGTTCCTCGCCGGTCAGGGATGGAAATCAACAGGTAAATTTTCTCAACTGCGCATAGATTTTGCAGATTATCTGCCCTTTGAAGGAACCGTCGAGTTCAAGGTGAAAAATTTTTATCCACCGGGACAGCTGACGGAAAACAGCGTGTCTCCTTTTTCCATTTGGTCCAGACCGGAATGCGCCATGGGCCCTCTGGATACCACCATTGCCTCCTTTATTTATTTCAAGTGTGAAAAAAAACTGACCACCAACAACACATCAGCGCTGTTGTTTCGCGTTCATCCGATCTATCATGACGACAATTTGAACGCGCCCTACAGCTACCGTCAGTCGCGCAACACCGCCTATCTGGTCTGGGATGCCGGCAAAGAGTATACGTTTCGCATCGTCTGGAATCCGCGTGAAGCGTGGCTGGTCGTCAACGGTCAGGCTGTGGCGTACCGCAATCTGATGAACACCGATTATTGGAAAGAGAATTTTGCCCATCTCTGTCTCGGCAACAGCACCTGGGACGGCATGATCGGACCGATTTACAGAGACCTGCGCATTCTTGTTCCGGAGACGAGTTTGCCTTTCGTTGATGGTGCGCTCTCCGCCGGTTTGAAAATAGATCGCTTGCTTTATGCCCAGGGCGCTCATGCTGCAGATGTTAATGGCGACGGCCGCGAAGATTTATATATCACCTATTCTAAAGCCGAAAACGCGCAGCGCAGCAACCGGCTTTTTATTCGTCAGCCTGATTCGACTTTTGCAGAAGTTACCGTTGCCGCCGGCCTGACCGAGTCAGGCGATTGGGGCCCTGCGCTGTTTTTCGACTGTGATCAGGACGGCGACGTTGATTTGCTGCAATCCAGTCGGACCAGAGCGCCGCGCTTGTACATCAACACGGCCGGTCGATTTATCGATGAATCGGCGCGTCGTGGACCGCAGAGCGCTTGCAGAGACACAAAAGCCATCCTTCCCGTAGATGTGGACCAGGACGGTGATATGGATTTACTATTCATCGATGGCACACAAAGCCATGAAATACACCTCAACGACGGCGTGGGAACCTTTTCTCTTGCGCAACAAACCCTGAACATGACCAGCGGCGCCGTGCAGGGCGCTATTGCCGGCGATTTCACCGGCGACGGATTGACAGATGTTTTCATCAGCAATCGCGATGCGGCTTGCGCCTTTTTCGTGAATCAGGGCGCAGGCCAATTCGTTAATCAAGCAGCGCAGCGCGGATTGGCGATTGTCAGCCGCGCCAATTATCCGACCTGTGCCGATCTGGACAACGACGGCGATCTGGATCTGATTTGGGGGATACGCGGGGCAACTGAAAACAAATCGCCGCAAGCGCGTATTTTTTACAACGACGGCAGCGGTCATTTTACCGACGGCACAACTCTGGCCAATGTTTGTCTCGACTCTTATGCTTTTTATCCCGGGGATTTTGACAACGATGGTTGGGTCGATCTCTACGGTCTGCGTTTTGATCGCGAGTTGGAGGATGGCCCTGTTTCCTGTATTTTTTTAAACAAAAAGAACGGCATTTTCTCCGAGGTCAAAGATAACGGCGCCGATCATATTTTCATCGACGGCCGCGGCGCTGTGGTTGCCGACTGGGATGATGACGGCCGGCTGGATATCCTGGGCATTGCTAAAGGGAAAATCGAACCTTGCGGCAAACAACCCTATGGCCGCAGCACTCTGTTATGCAACCGGAGCCAAAACGGTAATCACTTTTTAAAATTACAGGTGCACAATGGCGTGGGCCAGAGCATTGGCCTGGGATATAAAATCTGGCTCTATGCAGCCGGTCATCTGAACAATTCGCAGCATTTGCTGGGATACCGCGAAATCAACGCCATCCAGGGATACCAGAGTCAGACGATGTTAACACAACATTTCGGAACCGGCGCGCATCACGCCGTGGACATCCGTGTTCAGAATCCGAAAGGAGCGGAACAGACTTTTTCTCAGATTCCGGTTGATCAGCTTTTTGTCATTCAACCGCAAACGGCGTTCATGCCTGCATACAGTATGGAAATTTTGGCTGGCGCCGACCAGACCGGTCCGGTTGATACGGTATTGCCGGATTCAATTATAATCCGGGTCGTCAACCGCGATGGTCAGCCTGTTGACAAACATGAAGTGGAATTCACCGTTGTCGCCGGCGGAGGCTCTCTGGATTCGAATAAGGTTATCATCAAAAGAATGACGGACCGGGAGGGAACGACAGCGGTAAGCTGGCGTCTGGGCAGCCGATCAGGCGCGGGATTGAACCAGCTCTCTGTTGGTTCATACAACGAGATTGGCGAGTTACTGGTAAATGCACCGCTGCTGGTAATCGCTAACGCTCATGCCGGTCCGGCGCTGACCTGTCGCAAAAAAGGCGATGGCCAACAACAAATCCGCGGTGCAGAACTCTTTGATCCCATCGAGCTGTACCTGTATGACGCCTATGCCAATCCAACTCCGGGCGTTGAAATTGAATTCCAAACGCAACCCGGTCAGGGCCAAGTGACGCCCGCCCGTGCAACCACCGATGACAGCGGCAAGGTTTCGGTGCGTTGGCAACTGGGCGGCGAGGCCGGTTTACAGCATTTGCACGCCGTGATCCGCGATTATGGCGGCGAACCGGTTTCCTTTCATGCCGTGGCCTTGCGGCATTTGCCGCAAGGCATGACCATGATCTCCGGCGACAGACAGATCGGGCTCATCAATACCGCGCTGGCAGACTCTTTCATCGTGCAACTTACCGGCGCGGATAGCAGTACATTGCATCAGATTCCGATCAATTTTTTACTCCGCACGGACAGTACAGCGGCGCCGGTGTTGTCGAGTACGGTTTATACGAATCATTCAGGCAGAGCTGCGTTTTTATTCGTTGCACAAGAGTCTGTAGGCGCTTTTGCGATGTTGGCTGTGACAGAGGGAGTGGCGGATACCGTTGTCTTTCACTTTTATATCCAACACGAACCATGGATTTACCTCGCTGATCTAACGCCGGCCATGGTTCCGCGTCCAAATGATTCAGTGCAGGTGGTGGTGAAAGCTACGGACGCTCTTGGCTACCCGGTAACAAACCAGATTTTACACTTTACCGTGCTGACCGGGAATGGTTCAATCAAGGATTCTACGGTCGCCGTCACGGATGCCGGCGGCTTGTGCCGCAAAACCTGGCATCTGGGTTCGGCATCGGAACAACGCCTGTTTGTCCATGCGCCGGATGTAAAATCAGTTTCAAGTAATCCGTTCACCGAAGGTCTGACGATTGACTTTACAGTTGTTAATCATCCACCGGTGTTGACATTACCACAACCGGTATCGTGCAGAGTGGGGGAAAAGATTACAGCCTCAATCAGCGGCACGGATGCAGACGGCGATTCTCTACGGTTCTTTGCTCGTAATTTACCGGTTCATGCTCACTTTGATTCCACCGGCTCGCAGGAGTTATTTTGGATTCCGGACAGCACGAGTGCGGGTAAGAGTTTTATCATCCAATTCATCGTTCAGGATTCTTTCCTGGCTGCTGATACTTCAAGCTGGCAAATTGTCGTCAAGCCTCTGAATCAGCCGCCTGTCATTCGCAGCCTGACGCCTGTGGATACGGTACTGACCGTTAATTATGACAGCATGGTCTATTTTGCCGTGATTGCCACAGATGCGGATGCTGATACCTTGACCTATTCCTGGTCGGTTAACGACACCCTGGTGGGGAATCGACCTACACTTGAACACCGGTTTTCTAATCCAAATCAGACGGGAGTTATGACCGTCCAGGTGGCCATTACTGATTCTTTACATGCTGTTTATCATCGCTGGTTGGTTCAGGTCAATCCGGTAGCTGTGTACGGACCGGTTGTCGTTGAATCGATTTTACCCACGCAAGTGACCTTGGCGCAGAATTATCCCAATCCGTTTAATCCGGTAACCTTTCTCTCCTTCGAGTTGCCAAAGACGCAAATCATTGCCCTGCAGGTCATGAATTTATCCGGACAAGCGGTGCGGTTGCTGGCTGCAGGCAGCTATGCAGCAGGGCAGCATCAGGTGACGTGGGATGGCCGTGATGATCAGGGACGATTGGTTGCCAGCGGATTATATTTTTATGTTTTACGCGCCGGTGATGTTGTGTTGATGAAAAAGCTGCTGCTGCAAAAATAGCTTTTTCGATCGCCGGTTTACACGCGCACGATTTCTGCTTTTTCAAGAAATCCCGGATCCAAATCGATGCCCAGACCCGGTCCGCTGGGTACAACAATCTTGCCATGAAGAGGTTTCAGGCTTGAGGTGGGACATTCAAACGGAATCTGTTCATTGACTCCTTTGAATTCATGAAAGGGGCCCGGATTGGGTATGGCGGAAACGAAATGCATCATGTAAAGATATCCCAGGCCGGTGCCCGATATATGCGGCGTGCAGGGGAGTCCTGCCAGCTGCGCCATACGCGCCACGCGCATACTGCGGATCATGCCGCCGAAATAGAAAATATCCGGCTGCACCACCTGTACCGCCTGGTGGGCAATCATCCATTTAAAAAGATATAAACTGCTGTCCTGCTCTCCGCCGGCGATGGGGATGTCCAATGCATCGGCAACCTGTTTTGTCTCCTCATAATGGTCAAAGGGGCATGGTTCTTCAAAAAAGCTTGCCCGGATATCCTGCAGCATTCGGCCTATGCGAATGGAATTAGGCACGTCGTAAGAGCCGTTTGAATCGGCGTATATGGTGATGTCGTCGCCCAGCACCTGGCGCACCAATGGGATGAGCTTTTCGCTGCGTCCAGGCGGATCGTCCTGGTTTTTTCGCATCCGGCCGCCGACTTTGAACTTAACCGCTTTGGCGCCGCTTTCACGCACATTTTGCTCGATCAGCCGTACGCTTTCTTCTGCGCTGCGTCCCCGGTAATTGTTGGCGCGATAGACCGCGATCTCGCGCTGATGAATATCACCGATTAATTCGCCGATGGACTTGCCGGAGATTTGACCCAGCAGGTCGAGCAGGGCGAACTCTACCGTGGCAACGCACACCCAGAACGCGAGGCCCTGGTATTTATAATTGCTGTCCTTGACATATACTTCCTCGATGAGCGTTTCAAGATCGCGCGCATCCTTGCCGATAAATACCGGTAAAACTTTTTTAATGAGCAAGGGATACAGGTAGGTCATATGCGCTTCATTGGCGACGGCATAACCGGTCCGGCTGTCGCGGGATTGCACACGCAAGAGATAGGTGCTGTTATACTGCAGCAGGACCATGGAGTCGATTATCACGGGCGTGTTAAACAGGTCCCGTTTGAGCACCGGACGATCCATCTCGGCCTGTAGTTTTTCGTCGCTTACCTCAGTGGTTTGGCCACAACGCGCTCGGCAGCTGACCGCTGCACAGCTCAGTGCGGATAGTTTAATAAAATCTCTTCTGGCAAATGTCATATTTCCACTTTCATGAATGACAGAGTTTGAATTGCTGAATCAGCGACCAGGTCAACTGCTCGATGTTCATCCTGGCATACCTGGTTTCACCCGGTCAGTCGTGCCTTCTATTGACGGCAAACAACCTGGGAAACAAGGCCGGCGTGTTTTTTTTATACTCTTGAAAATCCTTTTGGCCGCCCCATTTTGCTTCCGCTTTCTTTTCCAATAAGGGAATGCCGCTTATCCGCGTCAGCAGTATAAAGACAAAAACAGGAGAGATCAGAGTCAGCCATTGCCATCCACGCAGAACCGGCGCTGCGAGGACGGCTAGGCCGATCCATAGAACAATTTCGCCGAAATAGTTGGGATGACGTGATCGAGACCACAATCCGGAATGGATATATCTGCCTCGGTTCTCGATGATCTTGTTGAAGCGGCTTTTTTGCCAATCCGCAACCACTTCGATGACAAATCCGCCAAGCCAAAGCATCAATCCAAATAGGTCCAACAAGCCCGGTTTTTTATGCACTGTGCCGCTAATCGCAGCCAGTGCGGCAGCGAGGGTAAAGGTAATCCACAATCCCTGCATGGTCCATACGTTGCAGAATCGAATAAAAGATGGTTTTAATTGATCGAACCGTTCATCCTTGCCCGCTCGGCGAATGCGCGTGAACAGAAAAGCGCCGAGACGAACGGCCCAGACTGCCACCAGAAGGGCAAGGATCGTCGACCGTAGATCCATTTGATCACGTGAGAACAGGGCCAACAGGACAACAGCCAGATAGGTAAGGCTGCCGAATAGATCAAAGAATTTTTCAGTCTGAAAAAGAAAGGCCGGAAGAAATGCCAGCCATTGCAGCACGAAAATCAGACCGACCAAAAGCGCGAAAACAGGTATGCCGGCCCAGGATGCGCCCTGGTGACTGCCGGCCAAAGCCATGGCCAGCCCTAACAGGATGACCATCGGAGAGACGAGCAACGACTTGATCTGCGATTTTTCCATTTTTCCTCGTGCAAATGATCCAAACAGAAAAGCCCGGCGAGAAAGTTACTGAAATCGTTACTAAAAGTCAACGGCGAAACATAACCGACTCGTGTTTGCGCAGTACCTGCGACTTCGGCCAGATAAACTTGATCCGCGTTGATAAAATAACTCAATTTTCCAATTTCCTTAAGAGTTTTTCATTTTCTTTAATAATCTCCAGCAGATAGATCGGCAACTTGTCGTAAGCAATGCCATATACCTGACCTGATATATCCCGTGTCACAAGATCATCCAATCCCAACGCCACCAGCTGTTCGGCGATATAACCGATGGAACGCCGGCCGTTTTCTTTATAGGTGAATTCAACCGGGTCCGCTTTGAGCAATGCGTCAAAATCACGCACAAAGGGCTGAATGTTTTCTTTAAAACGTATGGAGGAAGTGTTTTCAGTGAGTTCGCCGTTATCCTGCACCTGAATGTCGGTTCCGGTACCTGTTTGCATATTGTAACTGTAGACGCGGCCATAAAACTCGCATTGACCATTTGCAGTAAGCTTATGCTCGGTTACGGCATCGCTCGGCGTGCCAATAAGCAGAAAGCCATCAGTTGTGGTCTTGGCATGCGTCCGTCCAACACATACTATTTTGGAGAATCGATTGGCTGTACCGGCTGTCACAATGCCGCCATTAATATAGAGCCGGTTATTCGATCCGTTTACTGACGCTGCGCCAGGCCATTTGGGGGTTGCTTTCAGGATGACAGGATAGGACATTCCAACAGATTTAAGAATCACGCGAGCTGTGTCGCCGGTGGCACGCAGGGTTGCCTGGCGATTATTGCCTCGATGCATCAATCGCATCATCATCTCGCTGCCGTTGCCGGAGGATGGAATATATTCGTACTGCAACGAATCGGTATATTGGAAATCAGCATCACTGGTTCTTCTTTGCGCCATTTGCGTATGGGTGGCCACAGATGTGCCGTTCACCCAGTCGAGGGTCATCCCGGTCGGCGCCCGCCAACTGCCGGTGCCATCCGTGTTGCCGGTCAGGATGTATCCATTTGTCGTTCCACCTCCGACCAGTTGAAATCCGGTTGTATACACCTGACCATTCACATCCAGGCGCGAGGCTGCATCGGGATTCGTTGTGCCGATGCCCACGATTCCCGTTTGTCCCACCTGCATGATGGGACTGTTGAGGCTGTTTTTAAATTGCAATTGACCGAGTGCCGTCTCTGCCAGAATGCAAAGCATGACAGACAATAATGCGTTTTTCATTATTTTCTCCAGCTGGTTTTCATCGAATCGATGTACCATTTACTCTTGCTTTTTCTCCAAAGCAGTGATTCGTTTTTCATGGTTTTTAGCCAATTCCAGTAAATAGACGGAAAGTTTGTCATAATAAATCGCTTTTGCATCACCGTTGCCGGTCATCTGAACCAGATCTTGCAGACCCAATTCTAGAAAGGACTCTGCTGCATAACCAAATGAACGGGCCTTGCTGTCGCGATAGGTAAAGCTGATCGGTTCTGCTTGCAGCAACGCGGCGAAATCACGCTGCAGGGGAAGCACATTTTCTTTGTAGCGCAGCGATGACGCTTCTTTAACCAGAATGCTGCCGCTGGCTAATTTCACGATGCTAGGCGTGGTAGTGGTCTCAGTCAGATAAGGCATCCAAACATAACCTCGAAGATTGGCCTCGCCATAGGTGCGCAAACGAAGTTTGCTATAGGTGTCGCCAGGCACGCCCAGGGAAAGATACCCTGCTGTCCTTTGATCAAGCGCGTTCACGGCAATGCCTACAAAGTTTTCAAACCTGCTTCCGGAACCTGTGACAAAAAGACCGGAATTGGTGTATAATCGTCGACTGATGCCGGGTTCTAGCCCTGTCGGATAGGCAGTAGCCGCGCGTACCTCAACGGTATAGTCCGTACTGCTTGCACGGGAAGTCAAAAAAAGCTGCGCCGTATCCGCCTGAACTCGCATCGTGGCTTTACTCTGTGCCTGTGCATTTGTGAGGCCGATGCCCACATCCAGGATATACGGATAATCGCTATCCGGTAGACGCCAGTGATACAAAGAGGTTAGATAATTCGGATCGCCGTCAGCAGCCTTGCGCGCCAGCAAGGCGGTTGTCTGCATGTTGGAGACGTCGTGCCATTGAATTCCACTGATTCCCGATGTCTGCCAGGTGCCGTTGCCGCTGGCGTCGCTTTTTAAAACCATACCCGCGGTTGCACTGGTTCCGAGGCGAAATCCCGTCATCTTAAGTTGTCCCTGGACATCCAACTTGCTAGCGGCATCCGGAACCGACCCACCGATGCCTACGTTTCCCCCGGTGGAAATGGTTAGGAGCGTGGAATTGCTGCTGTTTTTTATGACCATCTGTGAAAAAGCGGTTTGAAAAACTAGCCATGGCATCAGAAATAAAGAATAATAAATTCGCAGGTTCATGATTTACCCCTCAGGTCATGCTTTAATCGGTTCGCCCGATTGAAGTATTTTTTAATTTGTTGTTTAATGCATCGAGTCGCTGACGTTGGCCTTTGATTATTTCAAGCAGATAGATGGCCACTTTTTCATATTCTATGGCGTCCGGTCTACCAAACTGATCTCGTATGATCAGATCATCCAGGTCGAAATCGGACAATTGTTCTGCAGCATACCCGATGGAGCGTATTTTGCTGTCTTTATAGGTGAATTCAATGGGAGTGATGGACAGCAGCAATGAAAATTTTCTTGATAAGGGGCGAATATTTTCCTTGAAGCGGATACTGGATGTGTTGTTGTAAACGCGAAATTGATCATTGGCGTCTATCCTGAGTTTTCGGCCGTTAGTGTTTGACCGCAGATTAGGCATTACCATGTTTCCATAAAACTGACTTTCACCATAAACCTCCATGGCGAGTTGGCCTGGCGGATCGCCAAGATTGCCGATGCCTACTGCGCCATTCACCGTAGGATTGCCGTTTTCATACATGCCGACGCGGAAATTATTTACAAAGATGCTGGTATCGCCATCCGAGACGATGCCTGCATTGGTATAAAGTCGATTATCCAGTCCTAGTTCAAAACCGTTGGGCCATTCTTTGGTAGAGGCGCGCAATTCAACCGGTCTGGCCGTGTCCACCGATTTTAATAGGAGCCGCGCCGTGTCCGCCTGAATTTTTATCGTTGCATAGCCGGCATTGTCATTATCATTTCTGACCACTACTCTTCTTTCATTTGGCGAAGTAAGGAAACGATACACCATATGATTGGAGTAAGACGGATCATTTTCCGTCCCGATGCGGAGTGCCAAATTAAATGTTTCATCTTTGATGGTGTTTATGTTGTCCCAAACAACAGGAGGCGTGCCGACCACTTGCCAGGCACCCACGCCGGACGAATTTGCTGTGAGGACATAATTTTCCGGCGCCGTGGTCCCTAATCGAAATCCGCTCATTCTACTGCGTCCGTTTACACTCAAGAGAGCACCAGAAATTGGCGTCGTGGTGCCTATGCCAATACGTCCATCCTGGTTGAAATGAACGGCTACCGTGCTGGACGCTTTTATCTGCATTTGTGAATAGAGAAAAGTAGAATAAAATGGGAGGAAAAAAATGAGAGCGTATTTTTTCATGGTTTGTCCCTTTTGAAAAACAAGGTTATATGGCATCATGTCTTTTTATTACGACAACAATTACCTCTCAGCACCACTTTTTAACGAAATTGATGCTTACAGGTCTCAATTTTTATCACCAGCTGCTAAAGCTGGATGATTATTTTTAGAAAGAGAAAAAATAACCATTAAAGATAAAATAAATAATAGTCTATTCAGTCAATTTGGCAATTTAATACAAGTAATTTAAAAATAGTATATTAAAAAGTATCAATTTTGAAAAAACAAAAAAAGTTTTATAAATGCTACGATCAAAAATTGCAAACATTATGCCAAGTCGTATTTTTCCGATATTGTTATTATAAAAACTCTGGCGCTTTCTCCAGGCATGATAATTGCATAAAAATAAATAAAGGTTATGATCTTTCAATCTACTCAATCGACTAACTTTATCATATTTAATTAACTATCGAACAACGTAGTTGAATTGATCGAATCAAATCGTCACTTTTATATTACATCTTGTCATGTCTAAACGACTAGGGGATTTTGCTTCGCATCATAAATATGAAGGAAATTCGTATGCGTAAGAGTACCTTTTTTTTGAAACTTGGGAGTATCATTCTGTTTGTCGGTAATATTGCGATGGCGCAAATGCAGGTTAAAAACTCGGCTTCCACGGTTCTTTTCAATATTACTCAGAGTGGAAATGTCGGCATCGGCATTGGCGATGCAACGCCTGCAGCGCGGCTGCACAGCGACGGCACTGTGCGCCTGGCCGGTTCTCTGGGCACTGCCACCACGGCTGATATGAACGTGTTGATTCGCCAGACCGATGGCGATCTGATGCCGCGTGCGTTGGCAGCCAATGTGTGGGATGGCGATAACCAGCAGCTGTCCATTTCCGGCAATACGCTGTCGCTGACAGACGGCGGCTCTGTTCCCTTGCC
>CAYLWO010000006.1:0-12702 GCA_964387285.1 uncultured Cytophagia bacterium
GAAATTGTCGCCAGCAAAGGAAAGACCATCACCATTCTCAGCTCAACCGGGCAAGTACAGAAATCATTCGATGTGAATGCCGCATCATGTAGTGTGGATATGCTTGAGGATGTCAGCGGCGATGGCATTGACGACATCGGCATCGGCTGTGCAGTGCAGAACGGGGTTCTAAAAGTGTATTTTTATAATGCTAGCGGTGTTCTGCTGAAAACGTTGAGTAAAAATGGCGGCTATGACAGCTCCATGGGGCCGGTCACCCGTCTTGGCAATGGCGATATCATCGTCAATCAGGCGGCCGGCTACAGTACTGATCCGCGCGGTTATTCTAGATTCAACTATACGAGCGGCGCTGAACTGTGGTACTATGATGTCGGTCCGGCGCATGCCACCACTTCCATAGCAGATATGGATGGCGATGGAAAAATGGAGCTGGCCAATATGGCTACAACCGTACACAACGGAGCGTCAGGCGATGGTTTTAATCATAATGGCGCCATGACTACCGATAGCGACTTTTTTACCATCATTGTCGATGAGGACGGCAAACAGGAATTGACCATGTCATATCTAAATTCCGGCGGCGGCGAATCCAATAATGGCGGAGCATTCCATTTCTTTGTCAATCTGGATAAAAACAGCACCACTGAAATACTCGCTTTTGAAGAACATGATCCTACTTACTATCCTGGCGCTTCTCAGGTCCACTTGATCAATCCTGTTACCAAGGCCATTGTAAAAACCTTTACAAGCCCAACGGCAAATACAGGCTGGCTCCGTTGGAATAATTATTCAGGATTTGCCATCGCTGATGTCAATAATGATGGCAAGGATGAAGTCATTGTCAGCAATAATGGCGTTAAACTCTATGTGCTGGACTTCAATCTGAGTGTGCTGAAAAGTGCAAGCATTAACGGCTGGGTGGAATTCTGCAACGATCTCGACGGCGACGGCGCTCTTGAAATAGTAATCAGCGATGGCAGTAAAATTAAAGTCCTTGATGGCAACCTGACCGAAAAATGGAATTTCACCTGCACCAGCGAGATCAACCGGGTGCTGGTGTCAGATCTGGACAACAACGGCAAGAACGAGTTAGAAGTGCTAACGAAGGACAAACTTCAAATTTTGGAGAGCATTGAAGACAATCAATCCATAGATTTGACGCGAGGATTGGTTGCCTACTATCCGTTCAACGGCAATGCAAATGATGAAAGTGGTAATAATAATCATGGAGTAATATATGGGGCAACCTTAGCATCAGACCGATTTTCAACTATAAATCGATGTTTCATGTTTGATGGAGTTGATGATTATATAAAAGTTAACAACTCTCCGTCGATTAACTTTTCTAATGATTTTACAATTTCATTTTGGACCAAACCTGATACATGGGGGCTGTCTAGAGGTATTATATCAAAAAAATTGGATGATTACAGTTCTGGATATGTGATATATTGTGATGGATATTATCCCGAAAAAATGAATTTAAGATTTATGGGTACTGGAGGCGATGAAGGCTTTGTACTCTCAAATAGTAATGTTGCGCTCACGCAATGGACACATTGGGCTGTAATCTATGATAACGGCACAGCATATTGGTTCAAAAATGGAATATTAGATATTAAATATTCCGAATTAACAAAAGCTGAAGATATGTCGAATATGGAGCCGTTGCATATCGGGCATGCTCATACTTGGGATTGGCATGGGTATGCAACGTATTTTGATGGATTGATAGATGATGTTCGTCTCTATAATCGTGCTCTAAATACAGCTGAGATATCTGCTTTATATGCGAGTGACGGATCTACTGCACGCATTTGGAATTTTAATATTGAAGTTCGTGACAATTGCTCTGGATCTGTTGCATTGACTTTTGGCCTGGCCGCCTCAGCCACCAACGGCCTCGATGCCGGCCTGGGCGAAACCGAGGCGCCGCCTGCCCCGCCCTCCGGCGTATTCGACGCCCGTTTTGAGTTGCCCGTCACACCGGCAGTCGCTTCCACAACCGACTATCGTTCAGACCAGAACACCTCCGCCGCCTGGACCTTGAAATTCCAGCCGGGTTCCTGCGGATACCCCATCATTTTGTCCTGGTCCAATACAACACTGCCCGAGGGCAGCTTTTATCTCAAAGACAACATTACCGGGACATTAGTCAATGTGGATATGAAAGCGCAATCCAGCTACACGCTCAGCAATACCGGCATAACCTCTCTAAAGATAGAGTATTCGAAACAACAGACAAAAACCATAAACCTAGCCAGTGGATGGAATATGATTTCTGTGCCTCTTGCTGCAGTCAATATGACAAAATCCACCCTGTTCCCTACCGCAGCATCGTCCGCTTTCGCATTCAGCAATGGCTATGTCACCGCAGCCACTCTTGAAAATGCCAAAGGATACTGGCTGAAATACAATACCGCGGAAGCGGTCGCCATCCAGGGCAGTTCCGTCGCCAACAGGACCATTCCGGTCAAGGCGGGCTGGAACATGATCGGGGCCTTTGAAAACGATGCGGCAGTCAGCGCTATAACCTCGACGCCGGCAGGCATCATCAGCTCCTCCTTTTTCGGCTTTGATAACGGATACAAAAATGCGACCACTCTGGCTTCCGGCAAAGGCTACTGGATCAAGGTCACACAGGATGGCGTCTTGAATCTGTCCTCCAGCCTTCTTGCCAAAACCACTCCGATCGAACAGTCTCCCCATCAAAGCGAGATCATTATCACCGATAATGCCGGATTTGTAGCGCATCTGGCAGTAATAAACAATAACCATGACTTGACCGCATACGATTTACCGCCGCTTCCTCCCGCCGGTCTGCCTGATATCCGCTTCGCATCTGACCGTTGGGGGGCATCTTTTACCGATACCAATTTCAATGTCAAGCTCAACGGGCTCGTGTTCCCAATCCAGGTAGCAGCCAAGGAGATTGACCTCTTGGTGAAAGATGGACCTTCAGGCGCATTCATCAATTTCCTGGGCTCGAACACAGGAAGCATTACCATCAACTCGGCTGTCAGCTCTTTGATGTTTGAGCTCAGCGATATAAACAGCCGGCCATTGGATTACGCACTAGACCAAAACTATCCAAATCCCTTCAATCCGGTCACGATGATACAGTACGCCTTGTCCGCCGATGAGAAAGTAGAGTTAGCCGTCTTTAATGTTCGGGGTGAGAAAATCAAAGACCTCGTTTCCGGTAATCGGCAGAAAGGAGTTCACCAGGTCGAATTCAGAGCGGAAGATCTAGCTTCCGGTCTTTATTACTATCGGCTGAAAGCGGGATCGTTTATTCAGACAAAAAAGATGGTCATTATGAAATAAGGAAAATAACCCTGCCATACACAAAAAATGGCAGGGTTTATTCTTGAAACTGGTTGGCCGGACATAATACCGGAGGTGCTTATGTTATTCCAATTGCGACGACTCTCTTTCAGTGTACTATCCATTTTCTTGATTATGAACTCGGCAGCTGCGCAGCAATCCATAAAAATGCTGCAAATATATATCACAGGTAAAAACGATAAAATTGTCGCGCAGACCATTCAGCAATACCAGGGTTTGGGCAATCCGCCGCTTGCTGTCCAGCTCGAAGTTGTTACCCTGGATGTCTTCAATACCCTCACATCTTTGGATCAGAGTTTTACAGCCACAGCCCCTCTAACCGGCGCAACCAGCAATACAAAGCTGCGCAATTATGATGTCATCTTTTTTGGCATATGCGATTCATATGCTTCAAAAGATTTGACCGCGGCAGGCGCTGCCCGTGTTCGCGAATTTGCCGCTGCAGGAAAAGGCCTCATTTTCAGCCATGATACAGTGTTTTGGAGTGAGGGAGGCAAGCTCAATTTTGACACCTTTGGCGATATCACCGGCTTGAAAACGAGCGGGCATATCGGCGTGATTTTTACCGAAGTCAGGAATGTCGCCGCAGACAAGACAGCCTCCTTTCTGAAACAACCCTTTGTACTGCCTGAAACCTTTGCTGTCACCTCTACACATCAAACGCATCAAGGCGTTGCCGACGGAACGCTATGGTATGAATCAACCGGCAATGGTCAGCCTTATTTGGCGACCCATTTAAATCCATCCTATCACTCCCGCTGTGCATTTATCAATTATGGACATTTGCAGCAGGCGCCTCCGGAATATGAAGCCAAAGCATTGATCAATACCATCCATTTTGTTTTTAACGATCCACAAAGTGAGATAACGAATCTTGTCATCGAGAAAACAAGTTGGTCTCCTGATCCTGTCATGGCTGCTGAACCGGTGACTTTTGAACTGACCATTAAAAATACAGGCACTAAAAAGTGGAGTGCCAGGGATATTGTGGTCGATATACGCGCTATTGATTTCAGCGGAACTGGCCCTGATGATTCTTTCTGGCTCAAAATGAGCGGAAATTATGCCCAGATGCGTGAAAATGATCAAAAAACATTAAGTTTTACTGCGGATATTGAACCAGGACAGAGTGTTATTAAACAATTTAAAACAGCATTTTATGCTGCCGACTATATCGATGGCCTGGAATTGCAACTTATGCCCGGTTCTGCCGGCGGATTAGTGGATGATGATCCTGCCGGTAACCTGGTGGAACCGCGACTGGAAATCGAATTTGGGAATGAACCCTATATTAATTGCCTGAGTGAAATATTCACCGGCCTGACTCATGGGATTGTCAACATGACCGCTGCTTGCCACACAGTAATGGCGTTGAATAAATTCTATGATTATGGCCCTGCTATGATTATGCAAATGTCGGACATTGCGGAACATTTAAAAAAGGATGAATTCGCTCAAGCTGGAGAGCTCACAGCCACAGGATTCATGCAAATTTACAGTGATATTCTGGAAGAACTGGCAGATAACGGATTTGAGTGTGGCGGATCTCCAGTAACCGATTTGGGAAAAACTGTAACAGTACTCTCTTTCTTCAACGCCGCAATGGATGAGTTGCAAGGCAGAGGCTGTGGCGCCGTGTTGGTCCATGAGGCAGTAAAATTTAAAAACAGAGAATATATAACCTCGCTATTGGCGTCGTTTAACTCTTCATTTTGTAAATATTTTAACACCGGCGCTAGCTGTGTAATCGTGGCCTCTCCGGCAAATATAAAAATATCGAGTGATAACAAGATCATCTCCATCGACAGCAATGGCAATGAACAAATAGACCCGGATTTGGGTACAGCCTTTTTATTCGGAGAAATCAAGTGCGCCATGGTCATTGGTGATCAGGACAAGTTGATAGAATTGCAAGGAACAGACACAGGAAGCGTGAATGTGACAATCATCAACGGGGATGAAACGGGCTCCACCTCGACTTTGCAGTATAACAATATTCCCGTCACAGCTGTGACCAGGGCAAAACTGGCCATGGGAACCGGAAGTAACAATTATTCCCTTCAGGTGGATGAAAATGGGGATGGAACATTTGAAAAATCCGTTCAACCTGAATCCAGTGCAACGGTTGATATTTCAATCCTTGTGAAAGATGAATCCGGCGTCAGTAAAGAACTACATGTCGGCCTTCATCCTGATGCTACAGAAGGAGTAGATAACCTTCTAGGAGAAGAGGAACTGCCGCCGTTTCCGGTATCCGGCGTATTTGAAGCCCGCCTTGTGGGACAGCATATCAATATGGCAGGATTAGGGGAAGGCACCTACACAGATTATCGCAAAGGAGATGCAAATTTTGATGGACAGACAATCCATGAAATCCGTTTTCAACCATCCATTGGCCAAAAGGCTACATTAAATTGGCAATTCCCTGCACATGTCACCGGCCTGTTGGAGGATATGCTGGGCGGTATAGTGGTCAAACATTCTCTATCCGGAAACGGCTCGGTGACAATCACAAATGCCGGAGCCCTGCAATTTTTTAAATTAACACTAACCTATGGCAAGCCCGAACCGAAAAAAAAGATCGAAATACCGCTCACCATCCATGATGGCTCGGGGATTTCCAGGGAATTATTCTTTGGACTTGCGCCTGATGCCACAGATGGCATGGATGCAGCCCTGGGCGAAGAAGAATTGCCACCTCTTCCGCCTCAAGGAATATTTGATGCTCGCTTTATCGGTACGGATATAGGATTGAATTTCGGCCAAGGGATGGCCAAGGACTTGCGGACAGGAGGCGCCCTCAACCAAAGAACACATCATTATGAATTGCAGTTTCAACCAAGCTCGGGAACAAACATTTCAATCAGCTGGAATCTGCCAGAAGGCGTTTCGGGAGTGATGGAGGATCTGTTCGGCGGGATTATCGTCAAGCAGAACATGTCGGAGTCAGGAAGCCTTACCGTCACAAACGCGGCAATCAATAAGCTTAAAATGTCAATCACCTATAATTTTGCCACGGGAATTTGCGACCATTCCACTCCGGCGTCAATATCTTTATTACAGAATTATCCAAACCCTTTCAATCCATCCACGACCATCCGCTATGAGGTTAAAACATCAGGTGTTGTAAAGATTACTATTTACAACGCGAAAGGGGAAAGGGTAAAGTCATTGACTGAAAAGCATCATGCGCCCGGGAGCTATGAAATAAAATGGGATGGTGCGAACGAGGCAGGGCAACGGCTCGCTAGCGGACTGTATTACTATCGACTTGATGGTAATCATTCACAATTGACCAAACCCATGATCCTGATCAAATAAAACCATAATGAAATTCGCTTTTTATGTGCGTCTCAACAGCACAATCCATGGGAAAATTTCTCCTGGTGAACTCGCAGACTCTCAACTTAGAGCCAACATTCCTTCGGGACGGATGTCCCATCTCAGCTGACGCACCGGAGAGATCTCCGGTGCGTGACGATCAATCAAGCTTTTTTATATAAAATCAATGTAATATCTTCTCTAAAGAAATATGGATTATCATTTGCATTTCCATTGCTAATGATGTATATTGAACTACCACTTCAGCAATACTCAACGCAATTACAATTGGACCTCCACAGATAATCTTTGTACTCCATCTTCACCAGATTACCAAAGTGTTTAATGACTGCTTCGTCACTTGTTTCAAACAATAACAGTATTACACTGTGTAATATGATGTCTGTTTAGAGCTCGGAGGCAAGCATGAAAAAGGCATTTTATCTATTTATCATCATTCTGAATGTATCGTTAGGAAATCTGTCAGCAATACAGCGTTACACGTTAGATGCCTATTGGGGAGGTAGTTTAATAGATGAGGATTGTGACAGCTATTTTAACTCGCAGGTAAGTGATTTATATTTAGGGGTTGGCGTCATAGCGAATGAATCTGGTGTCTTTACAGTTCATGTCACTGTCCGATTTCTCAAAGCTGATCAAAGTATTGCGGGAGAAGTAGTTCAAACTGATGTCATCAATACAAAATATGCAGCCGGTTCTAACTTTATCTTTCCTTTATATACACTCCCCTTCAATCTCTATAAAGATATCTATTATACAAATATACTGATGTACGATGAAAGTAATCCGTTACAAATATACCTACTTAACTTTGCTAATGATACCGACCTTAATAGTAAAAGATTTGAGACTCGCGAAGAAGATTATGATCGCTCCTATCCACACATTGATGCGATCACTTGGTCAGATGAAAATGACCCTGATGTTGATGGATATGTCATGAATAAGCGATTAAATGCAATCATTTCTGCTACTGGAGACCTGTCCTGTGCTCCCTATTCAGTTTACTTGACTACCTTGTTGGTGAAAGAGGCAGCGAACTTGAAACAAGGCGGTTTACTGGGCATTCTTACGCCCGCAACTCCATCTTTAAATTGGAATTTTCTTGTTGGGCCTCGGCCTCCTGACTATATTAAAAACGACCTAATAGAATTTGGCGAATATGATATAGAAATGGACGTTAGGATGGTTCCTACATATCGTTCTACTTGGTGGAATTGGTTCAATCATCCAGAAGCAATGAGTAAGCATAAATTTGAAACTGAGGATCAAAATCATGCCACCATTGAATGCACTAAAATAGAATGGGCCGATCCACCTGCCAGCGTGGACCAGGATGGTGATGGCTATAGATCTCAGGACATGCTGTATCTCGAGACTCATAGCTGGAGTGACTGCTATTATAAAATTTATTACAAACTCTCTCATAAAAACGACTATGTGTTGTACAAAACAACTGATCCCCATGTTCTTGATCCATTTTATGAGTTTACGGTTAAACTTGGTAATACCGAATTACCCCATGGAACTTATGATTTGAAACTGGAATTATATAACACCAACACAGATTATTTGGTAGCCACCTATGATGAAAAAACCGACCCAACACTAAATGACCAAAAGTTTGAAAAAGAGACCGAGGACCACTCTGCCTCTCCAGATGGTTCCGCGAACGTATGGGTCTTGATTGATGGGGATCCGGATTTTACCAAATCACCTTTTGCCGACAGTTTGATGGCGTTTACTTCCAGTGGCGATAAATTGATGGCCCTTGAAGGCTTTAATATATGTCGAACCATTGGTGGCCCGAGATCTCTGGCAGTAGCAGATGATGGACAAAGTTGTTGGGTATGTGAGAGCGTTGGAGATAAACTCTCCAAGATTGATATGGCCGGTAAAATCATTATGAGTATTCCCAGAAAAATAGCTGCTGTTGATCTTGATAAAAACGGTCATTTGTATTCTTTAACGCGGACATCTACAATATATGGCGATAGCATTTTAGTTTTAGACGCACAGGGCAATTTTTTAAAGGGAGCGCATTATGGTGGCTATGACCTCGTAGTTGACGATGCACATTCTGCCGTGTGGCTGGTTGGCGGAGGTATCATTAATTTAGACTTGAACCTGCAGCATCAGGTTACGGTTGATCCCATTGCCTGGACGGCTACAACAGTTGACTATGCCTCTGACGGTACGATTTGGGTGGGGGAAGGAAAACATCCCGATGTTCCAGAAAGTAAGGACAGATTATTACACCTTGATCAATCAGGATTGATTCTTCATACACTTGACCTCTTATATAGACCAAAGTGCCTCAGGGTAGACCGTAGTAATAATTCTATATGGATTCTCAGTGATGCCCTTTACAGGTATGTGCCCGGACAATCTCAACTGAACAAGGTTGACGCCATCGCCGGTTATACGTTGAGCATAGACCTGTACGACAATCTGGTCTGGGCTGCTACCGCTTTGGATGTCAGGAGCTATTCCCAAACAGGCAGCTTGAAAACCATAATAACAGGCTTTAGCCAAAATACTCAAAAATTCATCGCGACCCGGAAACAACATTCCAGCTCTCTGTATATTCTGAATGTAACCCAATCCGGTCCGGGCACTGGATGGATCAAAGTTCACAATAGACTGCAAAAATTACCCTACACCGAACGATTGCCAATAGGAACAGTCCTTTCTCTTGAAGCAGTACCTGTTTCGTACAGCATTTTCTCCGGCTGGTCCGGAGCAAGTAGCAGTACAAATCCAATCATCAACCTGACAATGGATTCCGATAAAGACTTGAACGCCATCTTTGACCTCGCTCCTTCCTACCCTAATATGGTGAGAAATCCTGAATTCTCTAATGGCGTCAACGACTGGTATTTCTTTGTCCTCTCCCCTGCGGTTGCCAATGGTTTGACAAAAGATGGTGAATTTGTCGTTCAATACATAAACGGGGGTTCTTTGATGTGGCATGTACAATTGATACAATGGGGCCTGTCACTTGAATATGGAAAAACATACCATGTATTGTATGACGCGTATGCCGCGGCCACTAAAATCATCAATGGCTGGGCTGGTAAAGATGGTGATCCATGGACCTCCTATAGTGGCACCCATCTGGATACCATCTCAACTGTGAAGACCAGATATGACTACTCCTTTACCATGAATAATCCCACTGATACAAAAGCCAGAATCATATTTGACATTGGACTGACCACGCCTGAACTGCATTTTGATAACCTGGCCCTTGTCGAAGAAACAAATCCTGTCCGAGTGGAGCCGATTGCTCAGAATGCACCTCAGGATGTTTCACTGAACAATTACCCCAATCCTTTCAATAATAAGACCATAATCGGATATGAATTGCCCTATGCCTGTAAAGTCAATTTGGCGGTCTTTGATCTCGTGGGGCAGCAGGTCAAGATTCTATTGACAGGCACTGAATCTGCAGGGCCACACACGGTGAGCCTGACTGCCATGGATCTGCCGAGTGGAGTATACTTCTACCGGCTTACAGCCACCAGCACAGACGGCAAGAGCTACCAACTGACCAAGAAGCTGATGCTGATGAAGTAAGCTAATAGGTAATATATTAAAAGTCCACCCTATTTTCCCTGGTTAAATGGGTATAGTAGGTGGTAGTGGTGCGTATGTCACTCTGCCCCATCAATTCCTAAAGTCATGTAAATAGAACTTGAACACAAGATCGCCAAGGGAATCACTTCCCCGGGCGATCCAAGCCCCGAGATTCTAAATCCACCCCTTGACTTTGGCTCCATAAATTCGTAACATTTCATCAATTCATAAACTTCCTGCCGGCCTTTTCTGAACGGCAATCAGTTAATTTCTGACATTTTTCATGAACAAGACTTTTACCGACCGCGACCGGGACATTTTGCGCGGACTGGCTGAGCAACAAGCAGCTATTGCGCAACTGCCGGTTCAACAAGAAAAAGCCGAGCTCTGGCGCCGGCTCAACGACCTGCATCCTCAGCGCCCCATGGTGTGGATCAATGAGATCCCGTGGCACGAAATGAACGTCCATGACGAACTGACTCTGCAAACCTCCACACCCTGGCTGCAGAATATCGAGCAGGAGTTGCGGCGCCGGCTATATCAATGGCATCATTTGCCGGCTGACATGATTATGGATGATTATATCGCATGTCCCCATGTTTTCCACAGCACGGGCATCGGTATCAACGAAGACGTGGATATCCGCATGACCGATGAAAAATCGGATATTTACTCCCGCCACTTCCATCGGCAAATTACCGATCTCAAGGATATCGAAAAAATCAAGATGCCGACGGTAACCTATGATGCCGAAACCACAGAACAAAATTTACAAACCATGGTAAAGATTTTCGGCGATATTATTCCGGTAAAAAAAATCGGCCTCAAGGGCAAATGGTTCGCGCCCTGGGATGAACTCATACGCTGGTGGGGCGTCGAGGAGGCCATGACCGATCTGGTGGATCGACCGGAACTGGTTCATGCCGCTATCTCGCGTCTGCTGGATGCCCGGCTGCAAGAGTTGGAGCAGTGGCAGGCTCTTAACCTGCTCAGTCGCAATGACAACAATACGCGCGTGGGTTCCGGCGGTTATGGTTATGTGAGCGAGTTGCCCGGGCAGCCGTTTAATCCTGAGCAAATACAAACAACTAATATGTGGGGCTGCTGTACGGCGCAAATTTTTTCCGGCATCTCTGAAAAAATGCATCAGGAATTTGCTCTGCAGCACGAAAAGCGCTGGCTGGAAAAATGGGGACTGGTTTATTACGGTTGTTGCGAACCGCTGGATCTGAAAATGGGTATGCTGGCGACCATACCGAATTTGCGCAAAGTATCCATGAGTCCGGCTGTCAACCTCGAGCGCGCCGTCAATGCAGTAGGCCGTACCTACGTCTTTTCCCGCAAACCCAATCCGGCGGTGCTGGCCTGGGAAGTCTGGCATCTGAACACGGCCAGGCAGGAGCTGGCGGAATTTTTACAAATCGCAAAAGGATGTTGCATTGAAATCATTTTAAAGGATATTTCTACGGTACATTACGAACCGCAGCGACTGTGGGAGTGGGCCACCATGGCCATGTCGCTGGTGGAGCAATAACCTTGCGGCTGTGCAAAAAGTCCAAATATCGTTGAAATCAAGTAAAAAGGTGGAATCATAAATAAAAATAATAACCATCAACGCTTTGTTTTTTAGGGTATGTAGTGCCGGCTTCAGCCGGAGAAATTTCCGGCTAAAGCCGGTACTACATACAGAAAGTTATCTTTTTGGACAACCTTTCGGAATAACACGCTTCCATTATTTTTTGAACAACCGCAAGGTTTTGTAGATCGCTCGAAAACAATACATCAAATAGGACAGAATATGCCAAAACGCAACGACATCAACAAAGTTCTCATCATAGGCTCCGGACCCATCATCATCGGCCAGGCGTGCGAATTTGATTATTCCGGCACACAGGCGTGCAAGGCGCTGCGCTCTCTCGGCTATAAAATTGTATTGGTCAATTCCAATCCCGCCACCATCATGACCGATCCCGGCATGGCGGATGCTACCTATGTGGAACCCCTGACCCTGGAATATCTCACCTGTATTATCGAAAAAGAACGTCCGGATGCGCTGCTGCCCAATCTGGGCGGACAGACCGGATTGAATCTCTCTTCACAACTGGCGCAAGCAGGCGTGCTGGAAAAATACAATGTCCAGGTTATCGGCGTCAATATCGATGCCATCGAACGCGGCGAAGACCGTACGGCATTTAAGCAAACCATGCAACGACTGGGTATCGACATGCCGCACAGCAAAGCCGTGCATACGGTCGAAGAAGCGGAACAGGTGGCGGAAGAGCTGGGGTATCCCGTGGTCGTGCGACCGGCCTATACCATGGGCGGCACTGGCGGCGGCCTGGTGTACAACAAGGAAGAGCTGCAGACCATCGCCTCGCGCGGTCTTTCCGCCAGCATGGTCAATCAGGTGCTCATCGAAGAGTCGGTTCTGGG
>CAYLWO010000006.1:12802-107279 GCA_964387285.1 uncultured Cytophagia bacterium
TGGAAGAGGCCTGGGAACCGGTAGCGGTGAGCGGCGTTGAAAATGCCGCTTATTATTATTCAAGCTACAACATTAAAGATCGAACGGTAAGCGACCAACGGCAAAAAATAATGGTACTGGGCGGCGGCCCCAATCGCATCGGCCAGGGCATTGAATTCGACTACTGTTGTGTACACGCGGCTTTTGCCATTCGCGAGGCAGGTCTGGAATCCATTATGGTGAACTGTAATCCGGAAACCGTGTCCACGGATTACGACACCTCGGACAAACTCTATTTCGAGCCGCTCACAGTCGAGGATGTGCTGAGCATCTATAAAAAAGAAAAACCGCTCGGCGTGATTGTGCAGTTCGGCGGACAAACGCCGCTGAATCTTGCCAATGAACTGGCCCTGGCCGGCGTTACAGTGCTGGGCACCTCGCCGGAAACCATCGATCTGGCGGAGGATCGTGACCGATTTCGCAAGGTTATGGAAAAGATGGGTATTCCGCAACCCGAATCCGGCATGGCCGGAAATCTTGAACAAGCTCTGGCGGTGGCTAACCGGATCGGTTATCCGCTCATGGTGCGACCCTCCTACGTGTTGGGCGGCCGCGCCATGATGATCGTGCTCGACGAAACCATGCTGCGTCATTATGTAGTTGCCGCAGTGGACGTGTCGCCGGAACGACCGATTCTCATCGATAAATTTCTGCAAGACGCCATCGAAGTGGAAGCAGACGCCATCTCGGACGGGAGCGACGTTTTTGTTCCGGCCATCATGCAACATATCGAGTACGCCGGCATTCACTCCGGCGATTCTTCCTGCGTGATTCCGCCCGTGGCCATCGAACAAGAGCATCTGGCCACGATTGAACGGTACACAAAACAAATTGCCAGGGAATTAAATGTCAAAGGATTGATGAATATTCAGTATGCTATCGCCGAGGATGTGGTTTATATTCTTGAAGCCAATCCGCGCGCTTCACGCACCGTGCCCCTGGTATCCAAAGTATGCAATATTCCCATGGCAAAAATTGCCACACAAATCATGCTCGGTAAAAAGCTGCAGGATTTCAATCTGATCCACGGCCGCTTTCACCATTTTGGCGTCAAATCAGCTGTTTTTCCATTCAACATGTTTCCGGAAGTGGATCCGGTGCTGGGTCCGGAAATGCGTTCCACCGGCGAAGTGCTGGGCCTGGCCGATTCTTTTGGTCTGGCGTTCTTCAAAGCGCAGGAAGCGGCCGGCATGAAATTACCGACGCACGGCGCCGTGTTAATAACCGTGGCCGATCCCGACAAAATCGCCATGTTGGAATCGGCAAAGCGTTTTCAACAAATGAATTTCAAGATTTTCGCAACCAGCGGCACGCAAAAATTCTTGGCGGAAAACGGCGTCAGCAGCCATCCGATCATGAAAATTTATGAGGGGCGTCCGCACATTGTCGATGCGCTGAAAAACGGCGATATCCAACTCATCGTCAACACGCCAAAAGGCAAGCTTAGCGAGATCGATGATTCTTACATCCGCAAGTCGGCCATCAAATATAAAATTCCATATCTCACCACGACCACAGCTGCTCTGGCTGCCACTTTCGGCATCGAGGCCGGCCGCAAAGGCAAGGCCGGCGTTAAATCATTGCAAGCGTACCATCAAGAGATCAGCAAGGAATCGTGATCCATACTAATCTGAATTTCCACCCGGTCATTGCGAACTGGTTTCAACAGCGCTACGGCACAGCCAGTCCTCCGCAGGAAAAGGGCTGGCCGGCTATTGCGGCCGGTCAGCACACTCTGATTCTGGCGCCGACCGGTTCCGGCAAAACCCTGGCTGCGTTTTTATGGAGCATCGATCAGTTGTTTCGCCTCAGCCAGCAACAGAGTGCGGAAGCGTTTACCAAGAATAAAACCGGCGTGCACACGCTCTACGTCTCTCCTTTAAAAGCACTGAACAACGACATCCATTATAATCTGCAGGAACCGTTGCACGGCATCCACGCTGCGGCAGAAGCGCAAGGACTGACTCCCAAGCCGATTCGAGCCGCCTTGCGAACCGGCGACACTACCGCCAGTGATCGGCAAAAATTGTTGCGCCGACCCCCGCATATTTTGATTACGACGCCAGAATCGTTGTACCTGTTGGTGACCTCTATCAAGGGCCGCGAACTGTTTCGCCACCTGCGTTACGTCATTATTGATGAAATTCACAGTGTGTGCAATAACAAACGCGGGGTTCATCTTTCTCTCTCTCTGGAACGGCTGAGCCGTCTATCCGGCCAGGAACCGCAGCGCATTGGCCTGTCTGCCACGCAAAAACCGCTGGAAAAGGTAGCGGCCTTTCTCGGCGGCCAGGCCGGGCAACCGCGTCCGGTGACCATTGTGGATTGTGGCCAGAAACGGGCAATGGCATTGTCAGTGGTCTCTCCTGTGGACAATTTCGGCGATCTTCCGGAAGCCTCGGTATGGCCGGCGGTTATACGGAAATTGTACGAACTGATCCTCTGCCATCGCACCACGCTGATCTTTGTTAATATGCGAGCGCAAGCGGAAAAGCTCAGCCGACAAATCAATGAATGGCATCAGCAACAGACCGGCAACACAGAGCAAGAGATCTGCCAGGCGCATCACGGCAGCATTTCCCGAGAGATGCGCCATCAGGTGGAAGCCAAACTGAAACAAGGAAACCTGGCTGCTGTCGTAGCCACTGCTTCCCTGGAACTGGGCATCGATATCGGCAGCATTGACCTGGTCGTTCAAGTCGAGTCGCCCAAATCCGTTTCTTCAGCCCTGCAGCGCGTCGGTCGCAGCGGCCACATGCTGCATGCTGTCGGCAAAGGGTGTATGATCCCGCTTTACCCGGCTGATCTGGACGACTGTCTGGCCGTCACCCGAGCCATGCTACAAGCCGACATCGAAGAGACCGTCATTCCGGAAAATTGTCTCGATGTGCTGGCGCAACAAATCGTTGCCGAAGTCGCCATGGAATCGTGGGAACGGCATGCGCTTTATCAGCTGTTCCGGCAAAGCTACTGTTATCGCGAACTGTGTGAAAATGCCTTCAACCAAACAGTGGAAATGTTGTCCGGGAAGTACAGCGATGAACCTTTGACCGGTTTGCAGCCGCGGTTGTCCTGGGATCGGATCGATGACCGTTTGATCAGCCGGCCTAACAGCCGCATGCTGGCGGTGATGAACATGGGCTCCATACCTGATCGCGGTTATTATGCAGTCTATCTCGGCGACAGTAGGCAAAAACTGGGCGAAGTAGAAGAAGAATTTGTTTTTGAATCCAAGGTCGGCGATTCTTTTTTTCTCGGCAACAACGAATGGCGCATTCAACAAATCGACCGCAATGAAATCCGCGTGAACGCGATAAAAGCCGTCAAACCACGTCCGCCTTTTTGGAAAGGGGAATCGCTGTTCAAGAGTTATGATGCGGCTTTGCGCGTGGGTCGTTTTCGCGCTGAAACGTTGGCGCATCCCGACGCCGAGGCTTGGCTTATGCAGACCTGCTGCTGTGATGCAGCGGCAGCAGACAACCTGATGCAATACCTGCGGCGCCAACAAAAGAGCACCGGCATGGCGCCTACCGACAGCGTGATCGTGGTGGAGCAGTTTCAGGATGCCTCCTCCATTCCCCATGTGCTGGTCCACGCGCCGTTCGGCAGCCGGGTCATGGGCGCCTGGGCCATGCTGTTGTCAGCGCTGTTGGAAAAAGAATTCGGCATGGAATTTCAATATGCTTTTGACGACGACGGCATGCTCTTTCGCTTTCCGGATTGCGTGGCGCCGCCGGACATGCAAAAATATTTTTCACTAGCCGTCGCAGAAGCGAAACAACTGCTGTTGCAGGGACTCGCGTCCAGTCCCATTTTCAGTATCCGATTCCGGCATAATGCCGCGCGCAGCCTTATTTTGCCGAAATCACGGCCGGGCAAACGCATACCCTTGTGGTTGCAGCGACTGCGCAGTGCCGATCTGTTACAGACTGTGCGCAAGCATCCTGATTTTCCCATTTTGGTGGAAACCTATCGCGATTGTCTGGAAGATGTGTTTGACTGGCCCACGCTGCGCGAGCTGTTGCCGAGAATTGCAAACCAGGATATCCATATCCATTATGCCCACACAGCCGTCCCGTCACCCATGGCTGCGGGTCTGATGTTTCGTTTTCTAGCCGGACATCTATATGAAGAAGACCGGCTGCGCATCTCTAATCAGGCAGCAGAGGTCAGCAACGAATTACTGGCAGAGGTCCTGCGACGCGACCAATTGCCGGCCATCCTTACCCATGCATTGGTGCAAGAGGTTGAAAAACGCTGGCAACATATGACCTATGAAAGCCAGGCGCGCGATGCAGAAGAATTGTTGGGTATTATCGAGCAATTGGGACCAATGACGCCGGCGGATTTGCAGGTGCGTTGCCGAGAAAATCCGACGGTCTGGTTGGAAAAACTGGAAAAGGATCAGCGCATTGTCTATCATGCAGAGACGGGGTGGCGCAGCGTTAGCTGGGTAGACAATGCCGATCCTGAAAAGATAGTCTTACGCATATTGTCTTGCCGTGCTCCTCTGACTTGCGCCGAGATAATGCAAACAACCGGTCTGCCGTCACAGATCGTGTCAGATGTGCTGGCCAGGCTGACAGCAGAACGTCGGCTGGTAAGCGGCGTCCTTTTCGAAGACCGTGATGATTCTGTTTGGTGCACGGTGGATCGCTTTGCAGAATTATATCGCCGCGCCATCCATCAGCGCCGCCAATGGGAGCAGCCGGCTGACAGTTCGGCTCTGTTGCACGCGTTGCTGTCGAGTCACGCACAGGACCTGCAATTACTTTATACAGGCTATTATCTTCCCAGCAAATCTCTTGAAAGAGATTTGCTGATAAACGAACCGGAAACGACCGCACTGGTCGATCTTGAAGAATCCATCGCCCATGGCGAGACGGTTGTACTAGCCAGGCGCAACTATGAAACTGGCCGCATATTAATCACCTTCTGGCCGGCCGGACGCGGTCATGTTTTCACAAATCGCGGCGAGTTGGCGGAAAAAACCACCAGGTTGACAAGCGACGGAAAAAAGGTGCATCAATTTTTACATGAAAACGGCGCCAGTTTCCCGCGCAGTATCGGCGATGCTGTCGGTTTCTCCATGCTGCAGGTGTTTGCGGCGCTGAAAGAACTTGCCTGCCTGGGCCTGGCCAGTTGTGATCATTATGCTAATTTTATCTCGGTTCTTGAAACCGAGTATTCGGTCGAAACCCAACCGGCAACAACTCCTTTTCACTTGCGCAGCAAACCCAGCCGCTCGCATGTGCGTCAACGGGTTCAACAGCAACAGGGACGCTGGTTTCTCATCAGCAGCTTTAGCGTCCTGGGTCGGGAAATGAATGCCGACCAACAGGCGGAACAGCAGGCGCGCCTGCTGCTCCATCGTTATGGCATGGTAGTCAAAGAAGTCTGGCGCCGCGAACAGGGCCTGCTGTCCTGGCCCAGGCTTTTTCATGCTTTGAAGCGTTTGGAGTGGCAAGGAGAAATACGCCGGGGATATTTTGTGCAAGGTCTCTCCGGCATACAATTCGCCTTTTCGGATTTCCTTAAACATATGCGCAATCCAGCGCCGCAAAACGCGGATATGATTCTACTCGCCACATTGCATCCTTTTTGGGCAGTACTGGCCTTGCAGCTGAAAAACAACTTGCTAAATAACGAAAAAAGTATCGATATTACCAGGGCAGCCGGCAATCATCTTTGTTTTTATAATAATCAACCGATTGCATTTATAGAGAGTTATGGCCGGCGCATACAGACAACACAATACTTCCAGCCGGATATGGGGGCGCTGCTGGTGGAAAAAATAAAACTCTGGATGCGTTTACCGGATCCGGCCCGGCCGCGCAAGCGCATTGAATTAGAACAGATCGACGAATTGCCCGCAGGTTCTCATGCCCTGGCTTCCGCTTTTTTGGCGTGTGGTTTTGAACAGGAAGGGGAAACGCTGGCTTTATGGCCTTCCGGTGTATAACGATTCGATTGCGGAATATCGTACATGCAAAAATGCCGGTGCATTTTTTAGGAAATTAATGATGAAACGAATTTGGCTATTATTCTTCATAGTTAGTGCGTGTATATCCAACTTTTCGGTCTTGGCCCAGGATTTCAACAAACTGGATCCCCGTTTCCAGGCATTGCTCGGCCGCGAACTTTCGGATCCGAAACTGCCGACCGAAGCGCCTTTGCTGAACAGGCTCGACGGTTTGCGCGACGGCAAGCCGCTGTATGCCGCCATCATCTATACGAAAAACGCGGCCCAGCTCAAAGCAGCCGGCATACCCCTGAACACCCTGCATACAAATTTCGCCACTGCGCGACTCACAGCTGCGGACCTGTTTAAACTCGCGCAAACGGACGGCTCCTTTTTCGTAGCGCCGGCTCAGGAAGAACATCTTCTGAACGATTTGACGCAAGGCAGCAGCGGCGCCGCATTGCTGCACAGCGGCTTTGTCAATAAAACGGCGTACAAAGGACAAAACGTCCTCGTATGCATTATCGACACCGGCATTGATTGGACGCATAAAGATTTCCGCGCACCCGGCGATACAACCAAAAGCCGCGTTTTGTATATTTGGGATCAAACCTTGACAGCCATTTCCGGAGAAAGCACACCCGGTGAAACCGGGTGCAACTATGGCGTCGAATATACCAAAACGCATATCGACAATGAATTGGACGGCACCCCGCCCGGTTATGTGCGTGAAAAAGACACCAATGGTCACGGCACTCATGTCTCAGGCATAGCCGCGAGCAACGGTTATGCTTCGCCGGACTCGGTCAAATATAGCGGTGGCGCGCCGGCGGCGGACCTGCTGATCGTCAAAGCAGGCAACGGCTCTTTCAGCACCAGCAACATTATTGACGCCATCTCTTATGCGCAACAAAAGGCCGCCAGCCTGGGCAAGGCGTGCGTCATCAATATGAGCCTTGGCTCAGATGCCGGCTCCCACGACGGCACAGATGCCAAAAGTCAGGCTGTTGATGAGTTTTGCGGCTCTGGTCGTGCCGTAGCCTTGTCCGCCGGCAACTCGGGCGACCTGGCTATTCACATCTCTGCCACAGTAGCAGCCAATGATTCAAGCACCGTCACTTTTACGGTGCCCAGTTATACCGCCAACCCTCCCATTGTCGGTCCTGGTGATAATTTCATTTTCGATCTCTGGCTGGACAACGATCAGGGTGTAACGGCGCGCGTCATTACGCCTAATGGCTATCGCGTTACCCAGACAGCCGACGGTTATAGCAACATCAACACCAATGACGGTTACGTTTATTTGGACAATTATATCAGCAGCCAGAACAATGATCGCAATGTGCTCATGTATATCCATGATGGAACTTTGTACAATAAAAATCCCAAAGCAGGCACATGGACTTTGCGCATTATCAATCCCAACGCGCAAGCTGTCGCCTGGCACGGCTGGCTTTATGATTATTCCATCGGCACCAACAGCACGGTCACGCTTAACAGCGGCAACACCAGTTACACGCTGAGCAATACTGCCAGCGAAGCGATCATTGTCGGCTCTTATGTACATCGCTGGATGTGGCAGGCTTATGACGCCAGCACTTATTCCTATGGTACTCCCAATCGCACGGACAATATTTCCTCCTTTAGCGGCATCGGTCCCACGCGTACAGGAGGGCAGAAACCGGACATCACTGCACCGGGCCAAGGTGTGGTCTCGGCGCGTTCCAAGGACGTCACGATCGATGCCTCCTGGCTCGTGGCCGGAGGAAAACATTTTATAAACCAGGGCACCAGCATGTCTTCTCCTGCTGTAGCCGGTTTAGCTGCCTTGCTGTTGCAGCAAAATCCGAGTCGCTCCGCAGATCAAGTCAAAAGCCTGCTGACGCAGACCGCGGATCAGGACAGCTATACCGGCAGCGTTTGGAACGCCACCTGGGGATACGGCAAAGTGAATGTCTTTGATGCCATGGTGCAAGCCGTCAACGGCAACATGAGCTCTGATAAAAAGTGCTTGCAGTATGACCTGCAAAACGGCGACGGTGCGCGGTCTATTGGCAGCGGACAAAAAATCAGCGTGCGTTTTTCTCCGGATCTGTTTGGTCGTGTGGCCGGTTGCTTTTTCCACCCCTATAGCAGTTTTAACCTGACCGGGCCGGTCTGTTTTGAAGTCTGGAGCGATAATGGCAGCGGCCGGCCGCTGGCCGCCATCAGTCGGACCAAGCTGCTGCCGGTGCATAAGGTGCTTAAATCCAGCTGGAATTATGTCGACCTGGCGGATTGTGATGTTATGGTAGAGCCGGGCCAGGAATATCATATGGTGTTGTACAGTTACAACAGCTCTAACACCTATTCCTTTATGCACGATAACGGTGATCCGACCGATCGCTCTTCTATTTATAACGGCAGCAGCTGGAGCGCTGTAACCAGTTACGATTTTCGCATCCGTCCTGTGGTCGCGCGGCGCGGCGTCATGGTGCAAAGCAAGCTCTATCTCCAAGGTCCCTATGATGCGGTCAATCATCGCATGACCACGCTGCTCAACAGCGGCAACCATATCCCTGAAACTTCTCCCTATGACGAGGACAATCGTACGGTCGCCTCTGTTCCAGCAGATGCGGTTGATTGGGTTTTGTTGCAGCTCAAAACCGCACCGGCGGGCGCCGCGCTCGTATCTCAAAGCGCCTTTCTTGACAAATACGGCTGCCTGGTCAGCGACGACGGCCTGGTAGATAAAATCATGCTGGAAATTGAATCCGCAGACTATTATCTCACTGTTCGGCACCGCAACCATTTTATCGCACAAAGCAGCTCCCGTCATACGCTGGCGGGCAATGCCACCATGCTGTACGATTTTTCCTCCGCAGCGGACCATTTTGTCGATACCGATGCAGCCGTGCAGCTGGAAACCGGTGTTTGGGGAATCCGGGCAGGGGATATCAATCAGGACGGCATTTTGACGACAAGGGATTATGTGCCCTGGTATCGTTCGTGGATAAACAGCGAGACCGGATATCGGGATGAGGATTTTAATCTGGATGGCAGCGTTGGAACAGCGGATTATCAGATGTGGCGCAACAATACCCAGGCGGGCGCAAAAAATAGATTGCCCTGATTGGATAAAATATTTTCAAACACAATATTCCGTAGCACACGCCTCCGGCTTGTGCCGCCATTCTTACCAATTGTCCAATGCAATCTCTTCATGCGATTCATGAATTTGTATCTTGCCGGTCAAAAGCGCGCGATCAGGATTTTGCAAGATCTGGTCAAGTTCCAGCAGCGCATAGAGCAAATACCCCACGCCATCGACAGCCTCATAATACGGTTTGGCCGGATGACCGCGAAACAATCCTTTGTAGTAGAGCTTGGCAACGGCCTGGTCCGCAAAAAGCCGCGCCTCCTGCAGGTACTGTTCATCTTTGGTGACAATAAACAAATGCAGAAAAAAAGAGATGGTGCGACCATATTTATCGGCATAGGTGCCGGCAAGACCGGGTCCGTTCGTATAATCTCGATACCAGGTATTTTCACTCTCCGGCGATCCTGGCGGCGTCTTTTTGATCCACGCGGCAAAACGTTTGGCGGTTTTTAAAAACAACGACTCCTGCGTCAATTGATACGCATAAACATAATCCTGCGCCGTGTATATCGGATATTGATAACCGGCAATATAGGGCTCCCATAAATCCAGATGGCCCCTTGGTTGATTGGCTGCATACCCCTCTGCCGAATCGATATTATCTGTAAACACCCGCGGACCCGGAATGGGCGTGCCGTCCAGTTGCAGCGCGCCCCAGAATTTGCCGGTCTTGTCATCAAAACCATAGGTTGCATAGGCCTTTAAATAAGCCACCGCCTGATCGCGAAAAAGTTCCAGCTTTGTCGTTTCATACGCTTTGAGCAGCGAATGACAGAATAACCCGGGAATGGAAGTGACAAAAGTGCTGCCGTCAAATCGCGCCTGGCCGGCATTGGGTCGATCAGGGAACAGATTGGTTTCTGGATTACGCTGCTGCCAATAATAATCAGCCAGGAGTTGGGCGCGCTCGAGCCACTGTTTCTCCCCGCTTTTAATATACATGAAACAAAATGCTTCAATAAACGCGCCTGCGCTCATACTGAAATCACAACCATGACGGGCGTCGCCATGGCGATTGACTTCACCGGTCATTTTATCGACGACGTGCCACTGCCAGATGGCATTGATTTCGTTTTCAACAGCCTGCCGGTCGCTCAGCCAGAGGTGTTCCCAGTCAATGCCGTGAATGGCCTGAATTTCGTGCGGATTGCCGTCATGACCATCCATTACATCACGATAGACATCATAGTGGCGGTGCCAACCCCACCAGAAAAATCCCTTTTCATCTACAAGATGACGTAAGTAGTACTGAATATATTTTGCCGCACCTGACGCAAAAACCGTATCACCGGTAACAGCTGCAAGATGAAACATGGCCTTGAGCAGCGGCTGATCGAAGAGCAGATTAGCGCCGGCAGGAGCGCGGCGGTCGCGGCGCGTCACCCGATAATACTCATCCAGCGCTTTGGGCTGAGACGGGCAAAGCATCGAGTCTATATCGAAAATGCTCGCCAGAATTGGCGTATTTGTTTTACCGTATCGGTCTGTGCCATGCTGCATGAGCAGGGTGATACATTCTTGAACGTAGGATGAATAGGATCGTTTTTCGTCCAGTACTGGCTTGCTCGATAAAATTTGCACGCTCATCAGGATGCATAACAGCACGCATCGTGCATTCCTCGGACAGCATTCTTCACGCATCGCTGTTTTCCTCTGTATATGTTGGTAACAATACCTCTTTGGGCTTGAGTCCGATTACAGCCCGGTGCAATGATTATACAAAATAAATGTTATGTTTGCAAACGATTTGAACGATCACTTGACTGTCAGAGTCGGGTATGGTCTTTTCCGGCCATGCCCGTGTGCAGCCTTGTCCGGGGAGCCCGGGAAAGGAGTGTTGGTCTGGAGAAAATGGATCAAGCTGTTCGAGCAGCGTCGGCATCGCCGAACACAAGATGGGTTTTACTTTTATCAGTTCATATCGAGACTGACCAGATCACCTTGCGTGTTACGAACATACAACCGTTTATTGGCTAACACCGGATTGGTCCAACAAGAGGTCATTGGCTGTTTTTTATCCACCGGCGCTTTACTTTTAAAAACCAAAGCTCGGGCCAGTTCACGATAACCGGATGTGTCCGCTGCAGCCACTACGACGTCGCCCTTTCCTTCCAGAATAATCAACTTATTGTCAGCTGCAATCAAGGATCCCCACTCCGGCAAGTTGCGGGTCCAACAGATACGTCCATTGCGAAGATTGATGACTTGCAACACATGGTCTTTTTTTATCATACCCATACCATAAGCATAGCCATCAATTTCAATCCAATCCTGAAAGGAAGCGCATTTATTCCGGTTCTGCCAGACAACTTGATAACTGTCTGCCTGAACATGCAACAGGGTGCTACCCTTCAGGCAGATTAAAAATAGATTTTGCTCCCATATCAGGGGATCACGTTCACCGGTCCAGGGATGCGTGCACACAACCCGGCCGGTCCTGGCCTCGACAATATGGGTTTTTTCGTTTGATGAAATGGCAACCAGTTGTTGGCCTGCATGTGAAAAGAGCACCGGCGTGGCCAAGCCGGCAGAAACCGGTCTGCTGCTCCATACCACGAGGCCGGTTCTTTTATCAATAGCTATGCCTGACTCGCCGGCATTCAGGATGAGCAAATCATCAAAAATCACCGGAGATCCGGCGAAACCATAAATGTGGTTCTCCGTCAAGCCGGCGGAAATCAGATTGCAGTGCCATTTTACCTCGCCGGTTTCACTGTTTAAGCAGTAAAGATCTCCTTCCCGGCCAACGGCATATAATAAAGAATCCTCTATAACCGCCGAAGCAGCCGGACCGGGCCAGGCACGCTCTTTGGTTGCGTAAGAGTATTTCCAAACCAGATCGCCGGTGTCGGCCTTCAAACAGTAAATCACTTCGTGGAATTTCTTTTTATCGTCCGCTCCGATCCGCTCACTCCCCAGTATAAAAACGCGGTTACCACGCACGGTTGCCGCAGAGTGCCCTTCTCCGACATTGATGCGCCAATGAATATTCGGTGCAACCAATGCCTGTGGACGCCAATCCTTTTCCATAGAGATACCATTAGCGCGAGGTCCACGCCATTGACACCAGTCATCGCCCCGCATCGCCTGCGGCGTCAGATAACCCAATACACACAGAAAAAAACATATCCGGATAGAGTTCATGTGTTATTCCGAGGATTTCTTTTTACAACAGGGCTTCTGGGCATCCGCCTTTTCTGTTGTTGAATCCGTGGTCATGTAGCGAAGACGAATTCTGGGAATGGACATGGATAAAAATTTACCCTCCGGAGAAACCAGTATTTCTTGCTGTTCATTCTTTTCTTTTTCAAAAACAAATGTCGTGGATAATTTAAAGTCGGTCGCTTCCGGCTTGACAGCATCGAGGGTGATTTCTTTAACCTGGTAGGGATAGGAGGTAATTATCATTTTCATGGCCTGGACATTTGAATTACAGTAGCCACCACACGCAGAGGACCCAAGTGTAAAATCTTCATCCAACAAAGACTCGATCTTTGAGAAATCATGTGTTTGCAAAGCCTCGGTCAGTTTTCCAAGGGAAGCTTTAAAAATTTTTTGGTTTGTTTCATTCTGACCTGGTAAAACACTGCCTTGAAAAATGGATAGGGCCAGCAAAACGATTATCTTTTTCATGTTACTTCCTCCTGTGTATTTTGCCTTCTTGCTAAAGGCGAACGGATTGCTTTTGCCGGTGCTACGATTATATTTCCATACTAATGGTAGATACGCAACGGATACTGCTTTTACGCCGGCATTACAAGATTGTTTCCATGGAGCCGAACTTTTCAATTCAACAAAAACATAAACTTAATCTACAGCTACATGTTCATGCCTTGTACAAAAGGAAGGTTTGTGAAAGGAATGTTTGACGCTGAGACGCCCGTTCAGGAACTGGTTTTCTAAAGCATAATTCATCTCTTGATTGCCAACCAAGTCTCGGCATTGGTCTCATAGATCTTTTTCAGCACCGTGACCGGCAGTTTTAATCCCTGAAAAGAACCGTTCACCCTGGATGATGTGAGCTCGGCAGCCGTGCTGAGATAGGCCCAGTCTGCCAACCAGGCGTTATGTAATTTCGACTTCACCGCAGCAGAATCCTCCCCCTCATCCACGCCGATGTCCGTGCCATATAGCAATCGATCCTGATACGTTATGATAAAATCTCGTACGGTTTCCCTGTTCTGCACCTGAAAATGACAGATGCGCGCCGACATATCCACGCTGAAATTGGGGTAGCGGTCCAGGCGCTTGGCCAGTTCCGCCACGTCATATTCCAAACTGCCGAGATGGGCGCCAATAACGTGCAGCGCCGGGTTCTTTGCCAGCCATTGATCACGACAGGCAATCTGTGCTTCATAGGAAGGAAAATCCGGATGCAAAAACATGTGATATTCCGGATGCCGGGAAAAATAGTTGCGATCGCTGTTGACCGTCATCTGCTCCAGCGGCAACCAGCAGTTGCGCGGCTCACCGAGATGCGCCACCACCGGTTTTTGTTGCCCGCTGATAAAAGAAAACACGCCGTCCAGCCTGGGATCATCAATCATGACGAACCGGCCGGAGCGATCACGGATTACCATGCCAATGTCTTTCCAGACTTTGACGCCTATGGCGCCGTCGCTAAAGTCCTGGGCCAACCGGCTAATGGTTTTCTGCTGCCAACCCGGTTCTTCAAATCCCTGCAGAGAGAACGTGGTCAGCCAAAAAACAGTTCGGGGCTGCTGCCGATGTTGCGCAATGGCCCAGGCTCTTTCTTTGTTGAGCTTGAGAGAATCGGTAGAGCCCACGACAATGGTCAATAGCCGGAATCCGTCTGCCCGGGCTTGTTCCGCACTTGCCCCGTCATAGGTATCAATATGGACATGGCTGTCGACCTTGGCCAATAATGAAAAGTCCGGCCTGGTTGCACAATAAAAACCAAAACTGCAAAAAAGCGCAACCAGTAGTACATGGCGGGATTTCATAACGGAACCTGATCTTTTTGCCTGCTTCTCAGCCAGCCAATCAACGCCATGGCCACGCCACAGAGAATTAAAACAACGGCGCTGATCTTTATGGACAGAATATAATAGTACAATCGGTCGTCATGAAACAACTGTCCCAGACGCGTCCGTGTCTTACCAACGGTAACATGGACCAGGCTCATGTGCTGCAGCCACAGTAAAATGCCGCCGGCTATAAAAGCCAGCGACAGGATTATTTTTTTTGCCGACACGGTTATTTTTTCTTGAGAATTTTTGCCAATCGTTCCGCTGCTTCTTTTTTATGGTTCTGATCGTTAAAAGCGCCAATGGGCAACTCGGCCACCTTTTGGTATTCAGCCCGGGCCAAATCCCATAACTCTACATATTCATAGGTGATGCCCATCTCCAAATGATGGTTGATATAGTTAGGCTTTAATTCCAGAGCTTTTTTAAAATGGTTGATGGCCTGTTCGTCGCTGGCCGGCGGCAGGCCGCCGTACAGTATTTTGGCAAACATTTTTAAAAAACCGCTCAGATGCGTCACTTCGCGATGCCAGCGCGCCAGCACATGATGGGCAATGTCTTTATTGGGATCCAGTTCCAGAGTCTTTTCCGCTTCTGCCTTTACCTCTTTGGAAAGTTCCACCTTTTTCTTGCCGCCTTCCATCAACGCCACCCGCCCCACGGCAATCGCCAGACACTGGTGGGCATCCGCACTTTCCGGACAGTGACGAACCGCAGCGCGCGCAAATTTTTCCCCGGCATAATATTCTTCCTTCTGCACCTTTTTATCAGCCAACTCGCCGATATCGATATGGCTGCGGGAAACTTTCCATAACACCTCGCAATGTGTGGAATCCATTTGCCAGGCCAATTGGTATTGTTTAAGAGCGGCTGCATTATCAAAGTTTGCATAAGCTTTGTCGCCGGCTGCAAGATATTCTGCCACCGTTTGTGCGCCAAGAAAAGTTGCCAGGCCGAACAAAAACATCAATACCATGATCCGTTTCATAAGTTTCTCCCTTTGGTAAAAATGAATGAATGCTGTTCAGAATACTACGATTATTTTTGAAAAATGTCAAATCTTTTTTCATTTCACAGAAAAAAAGCAGCTTTCAAAAGAAATGATAATTTTGTAGATTATCCCCGAATCATTAACAGCTTTCGGACTTGTTCATGCCAGAAAAAGATAAAATCATCATTCGCGGCGCCCGCGAACACAATCTTAAAAATATCAGCCTGGAAATTCCCCGCAACCGGCTCGTGGTCATCACCGGCCTGTCCGGCTCGGGAAAATCCTCATTGGCCTTTGACACACTCTATGCCGAGGGACAACGCCGTTACGTCGAATCGTTATCCGCCTATGCGCGACAGTTTCTCGGCCTCATGGAAAAACCGGATGTGGATTATATTGAAGGTTTGTCGCCGGCCATTTCCATCGAACAGCGCACCACCACCAAAAACCCCCGCTCCACGGTCGGAACCGTAACCGAAATTTATGATTACCTGCGGTTGCTCTTTGCACGCATCGGCGTGCCCTATTGTTACAACTGCGGCAAAAAAATCGAGCGCCAGACCATTCAGCAAATCGTAGATCAGGTTATGACCCTGCCGGCAGAGAGCAAAATCCAGGTGCTGGCGCCCATTGTGCGCAGCCGTAAAGGCGAATATCGGGAAATATTCGAGGAAGCGCGCCGCGATGGGTATGTGCGCGTGCGCGTGGACGGTGAAACCAAAGAACTGGATGCAGAAATTAAACTGGACAAAAACAAAAAGCACAACATTGAAGTCGTGGTCGATCGACTGGTTGTCAGTCCGAAAATCCAGTCGCGTTTGACCGAATCGGTGGAAACGGCGTTGGGCCTGGCCTCCGGCATTGTCGTCATTGACGTCATCAACAAACAAGAGTTGCTGTTCAGCGAGCATTATGCCTGCATTGACTGCGGCATTTCCTACGAAGAACTGACGCCGCGCATGTTTTCTTTCAACTCTCCTTTTGGCGCCTGCCCTTCCTGCAACGGCCTGGGCACGCTCATGGAGATCGATCCGGATTTGGTGGTGCCGGACAAAGAGCTGACGCTCAATCAGGGCGCCATCGTGCCCTGGGGTGAATTAAAAGACGGCTGGTACATGACGCTCACGGCCGGCATCGTCGAAAAATACGGCGCTTCGCTGGACACGCCATTTAAAAATTTGCCCAAAGCGCTGCAAAAGGCGCTGTTGTACGGCTCTGAAGAGGTGATCGATTTCAATTATAAATCGCGCACCGGCAAGATGGAGGGCAAGTTCCGCAACAAGTTTGAAGGCATTATCAAAAACCTCGAACGCCGCTACCACCAAACCGATTCCACCGGCATTCGCGAATGGATCGAAGGATTCATGACGCTGGCACCCTGCTCAGCCTGCAACGGCGCGCGACTGCGCCCGGAAACACGGGCGGTGAAAATCGAAGGACTGGGCATTCATGAGGTCAGCGCCTTTTCCGTCATCAGCGCATGGGAATTCTTTAATAAACTGAAATTGTCAAAACGGGAACAGATCATAGCGCAACAAATACTCAAAGAGCTCCGTGAACGCTTGGGCTTTTTAGTCAATGTGGGTCTGGATTACCTGACTTTGGATCGTACCGCCGGCACCCTGTCCGGCGGTGAAGCGCAGCGCATCCGTCTGGCTACGCAAATCGGCTCGCAACTGGTGGGCGTGCTGTATATTCTGGACGAACCTTCCATCGGTTTGCATCAACGCGACAACCAAAGGCTCATTGACACGCTGAAACATCTGCGCGATCTGGGCAATTCGGTCATTGTGGTGGAACACGATCAGGAAACCATTGAACAGGCGGATTTTCTCATCGATCTGGGCCCGGGCGCCGGCGTACATGGCGGCGAAATCGTGGCCCTGGGCACGCCGCAGGAGGTGGCTGACAATCCCAAATCGATCACCGGCGATTATTTATCCGGCCGGCGCCACATTGAAATGCCGGGCGAACGTCGTTCTGGCAACAACCAATTCCTCCGCCTGCACGGCGCCAGAGGCAACAATCTGAAAAATATCCTGCTGGAAATCCCGCTGGCTACCTTAACCTGCATTACCGGCGTATCCGGCAGCGGCAAAAGCACCTTGATCAATGAAACGTTGTTTCATATTCTTAATAAAAATTTTTACTATTCGAAAGAGATGCCGCTGGCCTATGACAAAATCGAAGGCCTGCAGCATCTGGATAAGGTCATTGCCATTGACCAGTCGCCTATCGGCCGGACGCCGCGTTCGAATCCGGCCACCTACACCGGACTGTTCACGCCCATTCGTGATTTATATACGCAACTGCCCGAAGCCAAAATCCGCGGTTATCAACCGGGACGATTCAGTTTTAACGTCAAGGGCGGACGTTGCGAAGCCTGCCAGGGCGACGGCATTATAAAAATTGAAATGCATTTTCTGCCCGATGTCTATGTGACCTGCGAGGTGTGCAAGGGCAAGCGCTACAATCGCGAGACCCTGGAAATCAAATACAAAGGATTGTCTATCGCCGACGTGCTGGACCTGACCGTGTCTCAGGCTCTGGAATTTTTTGACAAAATTCCGGTCATCCGCCGCAAGCTGGAAACCTTGAACGACGTCGGCCTGGGTTACATCCATCTTGGCCAGCAAGCCACTACGTTATCAGGCGGTGAAGCGCAGCGCGTCAAGCTGGCCACCGAATTGTCCAAAATCGGCACCGGCAAAACGGTTTACATACTGGACGAACCAACTACGGGGCTGCATTTTGAAGACACCAAAATGCTGCTGACTGTTTTGAATCGACTGGTCGATCGCGGCAATACGGTGATTGTGATCGAGCATCATTTGGATGTGATTAAAACAGCAGACTGGATAATTGATCTGGGTCCTGAAGGAGGGGATAAAGGCGGCCGCATCGTTGCAACCGGCACGCCGGAGCAGGTGGCTAGGGTGAAAGAGTCGTACACCGGGCAATTTTTGAAAAAAGAGATAGGCAGGAAAAATGGCCGGTTTTAGTTTTACTAGGGTGGGTTGAGCGCCATATCAAAAAATTTTATGACTGAATTTTCTCTAGCACTCGACCCGCCTAACTATCCTTCAAGAACATCTTCCGGCGAAAAAATCTGCATTCCCGGAATTCGTGCAAATGCATGATCGGCTGTTGCGAGGGAGCGGATTTGCAGACGCCGGGCCACGGCAACTAACAGAGCATCATTGGTGAGCAGTCCCAATCGATTCTGCACCTTCATGGCCATGATAAAATCTTTTTGCAGCACGGGCTCGATGATTAAACCCAGATTTAACAAATCCTTCGTTTTCATTTCATAACGTCGCAGAGCGGCCACGCGTTGTGGATTCTCGCTCAGCTGTCGAGCCGGATTCGAACCGGTAATCCAGCCATTTTCTTTTGCTTCTAGGAGCATGAGAACATGCATCACTTCAGCCAGTATGTGAGTAGGCACCACACCGTGCAATTCTTCCGTAACACAGCGATGCAGAAAGGCGATGCTTTGCTCCGATTTTTGTTGACTGGCATAGAGAACGATATTGGCGTCTACAACAACTGTCTCCCCCGCTATAATCTCATCAAGTTTCATTGATCGTAGTAATCCTCCGTAATGATCTCGTCCAATTCCTGTCGGGTTATCGGCAAGGACTTGACGCACAATCGTTTTAATGCTTTTTCCCGCGCAGTCATATCCTTCGGTCCTTTTTCTAGATAACCAATCAATGCCTCCTGAATTATTTCATTAATCGGTCGTTTTTCCCTGACTGCTCTTTTTTTTAATTTGTAAACGACCTGGTCGTCAAGTATAGTGCCGATTTTGGTTTTCACGTATTATTCTCCCATGGAAATTTGTGCATCAATACAATTCAAATCTAGACAAAATTGGATTTTTCTCATGAACTTGGTTAATATAGACAAAAAAAACCCAACATGCAAGACTGTTCTATATTTCAAGAAATGTCTTGACAAGTTAAAGACTCCCCTTCTCGATACATATCTATTGATGATTGATTGCGGAATCTTTCCGCACTTTATAGTACTTTCCGCACTTTTTCATCCAATTATTCAGCGGTCTACAAGTGTTTAACGAATTGTAAAAAATAGATTTATTTCTGCTGATGATTTTTGGCATACATTCTGTATGCCTTTTACCGGTGAAGCATTACTCTGTCAATAAAAAGAAAGGATCGCCTCATGAAATTCAGCTTGACAATTTGTTTCATCTTTTTATGTACATTCATCACATCATGGTCTTATGCGGGAGGTGAAGCCTTAACAGCACCTGCCGCCACCATGGCAGGAATCTATAAAGGCGACATCAGTGGTCGTGTGATCAACGCCAAAACGCAGGAACCGCTTGTGGGCGTCAATATTGTCGTTATCGAAGAACCGAGGCGTGGCGCCATTACCAACACGGAAGGCCGTTTTGTCATCAAAGATGTTCAAGTAGGCAGCTATAGTCTGCGGTTTTCAAGTATGGGCTTTGCTACCTTTGTGCTCACCAACGTAGTGGTGGCCACCGGTCGGCAATCACCCGTACACGTGGTCATGGATGAAAAAATTCTCAACGGTGAAAACGTCACGGTTAAGAGCAGTTATTTCAGTAAAAGTCAAACAATGTCGCCCGTGAGTGCCAACACCATGGATCGCGCTGAAATCCGTCGGCTGCCAGGCGCCATTCAGGATGTGCAACGCGCTGTACAGGCATTGCCCGGCGTAGCCAGTTCCACAGATAATGTCAATGAACTCATCGTGCGCGGCGGCGCCCCGTTTGAAAACCTTACCATCATGGATCAGATGGAGATACCGTCCATCAACCATTACTCACACGAGGAGAATTCCGCCGGTCCCATCAACATGGTCAATGCGGACATGATCCAGGATATGCAATTCTCCGCTGGTGGTTTTCCTGCAGCATACGGCGACAAGTCCTCTTCGGTCATGAATCTGACGGTGCGGGAAGGCACGCGCGACCAGGCGTTTTCTACCAATGCGGGATTCAATATGGCGGGCCTTGGCACGCTGCTGGAAGGCCGGCTGGCCGGTGGCCGGGGATCGTATATTTTTTCTGCGCGTAAAAGTTTGTTGGAGGTAGTAGACATGATTACCGGCATGTCCTCTATTTCGCTTACAGCCGTGCCCCGGTACTGGGATACCCAGGCCAAGGTGGTATATGACCTGTCAGAGCGGCAAAAACTCTCCTTCAACCTGTTGTATGGCGAAAGTCGTATCGACATAGAAGGCGATATGGATGAAAAGGATTCCAAGCGAAAAAATATGATCGACTCCTCCAGTGTGGAACAGGTCTATCCTTTCAACAAACAATACGTGGCCGGATTGGGCTTGCGCAGCCTTTGGGGCAAGCGAGGCTTTTCCAATCTGACACTATACTCTGTTGGCAGTCATTATCAGGTGGATGTCTTCAGCGATTTCGCACGCCGAGTTCGCGGCAGCGAGGGCGAAGTGCTGGACAGCAGGATACTCAACCGGCAGACGATTTTTCGCGACAAGAATTTTGAGTCGTTCCTGGCGTTGAAATACGCCCTGTGCTATCAACCCCATCCGCGTCACGAATGGTCTCTGGGCGGTCAGATACAAACCACACAGGACTGGGAAAACAAACTCTACGTGCAGAGCGATACTTTGCGCTATGATTTGGATCATAACGGAACCTATGAAACAGGTCCGGTGCTGATTCCGTCCGGTTCTTTTCAACGCAAAATGAAATTCGGCGAGGCATCCAGATATTATCTCTATTTCAGCGAAAAATTTAAAATGACGCAAAAACTCACTTTGACCGTGGGCGGCCGCTACGATCACTTTACCTATGCTGGCAACGGCGCCTTTTCACCGCGTCTCAGTACAAGTTACCAGATCAGGCCGGCGCTAACCTCTTTGACGCTGGCGATCGGGCGTTATCCGCAAACCCATCCCCTGCCCTATTACGGCGATCGCAACATGACAAACCTGAACCGGCATTTGCAGCCCATGTATGCGGATCATATCGTCGCCGGTCTGGAACATATCCTCGGCGACGGTCTTAAACTGAACGTCGAGGCTTATTATAAAAAATATGACCGTATTGCGGTGGAGGAAGACTTTGTTCATTCCAGCATCGACACCTTTTGGTCGGAAAAAGTTCTCACGACCGGCAAACGCCGGGCCTTTGGCGTAGAATTATTTCTTGAACAAAAACAGATCAAGGACTACTATGGCACCTTCAGCCTTTCCCTGGGAAAAAGCCGGGACGCGGATCCACGCATTCCCAAACAGGTCAACTGGTACCCCTCGGACTTTGACTATCCGGTCATCGTCACGGCCGTGGGCGGTCGCGTGGTGCGCGGTCTGCGGGACAAAATCAACGCCACACCTTTCTGCATAAAATACCCGGCTTATATTCTGCCGTTATCCAATGAAATGGAGATCGGCTTTAAATATCGTTATCAAAGCGGCCGGCCGTACACGCCCGAAGAGTTTGTCGCCTGGAAGCAGTATCGTGAAGGCGGTGTCAAATGGTCCAGGGGCGCCTGGGTGGAATCAGATCAGATCAACAGCAAACGGTATCCGGATTACCAGCGTCTCGATTTCCAGTGGATCAGCCGTTTTTACGCCAAAAATTTTAATATGAATGTTTATATCGCCATCCAGAATATATTGGATACCAAGAACGTGTTTTATGAAGAGCTGAACAGCGACGGCTCCCGCGAAACCGTTTACCAGTTCCGGTTTTTCCCGGTGGGTGGAGTAGAAATTGAATTCTAGCACTAGAGCGAAATTTAGTGATCTAGGACTCACAGGTTTATAAAAATTCAGGTATTACTTGACAATAACCGTGAAAATGATTAAATAATTTTACCTTTTGGCAGTTAACAGGAGATAGTGCATGAAGATAAAAAATCTGCTCTTAATGGGCGGCATCATCAATATACTGTTCTTACTGTTTCACCTTTATCTCGGTTACCTGATGACCAGCTGGCCAGGTTTGAATCCACAATTGCTCGCGCTGTTGGAAACATTCAATATGATTGGTGCATTCATGATTTTTATGATTGCGTGGAATTCACTGATTAACCGCGATGAAATGCTATCCACCAAGACAGGCAAAACCTGGGCGGTTCTGGCCGCGTTGGTCTATCTGTCGCGCGCCGCCGCTGAAGCGCTGGTTTTTCCGAAATTCAACGTTGTCATTTTCAGCGTGTGCGTACTGGTCGGCGCGCTGTACGCTTACCTGTTATTCGCCAAACCGGCCGAATGAAAAATCCGCACAGCAAACTGTTCAAATAATTTCCGCCCTCGCCGGCCTGCTCCTGCGATGTCTGTGTGTTCTTTTGTCATCGTCCGGGCTGGTGGACCGTGGGACAGGCAGAAAAAGCCATACAGGCCGGATTGGCCCGTCGCATGATGTTGGAAATGTCTCCGGACAGAAATTTTGGCGTATTGGCGCCGGCGTTCAAGGGCAATGAGAGATATTATGTTTTACAGGTATTCAGACGCAAGGGCTGTACATTTTTCACGAACGCCATTGTGAGATCTATCATACTGGTTTATTGCCATTGGAGTGCGGTTATTGCCATCATGAGCGTCAGGGCGCAGGTGCTGCCTGCCATGCCGCGCTGGAAAAAGATTGGTGCACACGGTTCGGTCAGATGCTGGTGCTGCGCTGGTCTGAAATCGTGGATTTAAGGCGCATGGTGGAAATCATTACTGCTTGATTATTGACTTGAATTCCCTTATATTCAATTCATATCGATGACTTGAGATTAAGCAAAAGTTGTTAGTATGTTCCTGAAAAAGTACTTGCGGATTTACCTGGTCCTCTCTTCATTTACTTCCCTTGCCTTCGCCGACCGTTCCCTCTATGTCAATGGCTTCCAAGAGATACTTGGCAACACGACCAAACAGGATTCTCTATTGGACTATAGCGTTGAGCACAACATCAACACGTTGTTGCTTTATGAACTGCACCTGGTATTGGTCGGCGATCTCAGCAATCCGGCAACCACCCAATCCTTGGCAAATTTCATCGCCAAGGCCAAAACTCTGTATGGCATTCAGAAAATTACGGCCGTGGGCGAGAATGTAGCCTTTTTTAACAGCGTCGGTCTTTATAATCAGGCGCATTCCGCAGTATCTGAACGCATCGATGTGTATAATCTTGAGTTTGAATTCTGGAACGATTCCCTGATTGTGCCCGGCGGCTACTATTGCACCACCTATTTGCAACCCAATGGTTACACTTGCGACCGCACAGGCGCTTTTCAATTCTATCTCGGGCAACTGACGCAAATCAACGCACTGGCTGACGCAACGTCATTTGGAATTGTGGTGGAAACCTATGTCGGCTGGCCGAGTCAGGCGGAAGCGAGTGCTATCGTCCCTATAGTAGACCGGGTATTACTGCATGCCTATCGCCCCTCGCCGGAAACCGCCTTTGCTTATACGGAAGAAAGGCTGCAATTCTTTGCCGCTCTTCAGCAATCCGTAAACGTTTATGTCATTTTTTCGGCAGAATCAGAGTTCATGCAGACCTGGCTGGAATCAAACAGCATGTTGGCGGCTGAGCAAATCTATGACGACGATTACAACAGTGCGGTGGGAACATGGAAAAACTATATCAACCTGTGCGGTTTTACCTATTTTGCTTATTCCCACGGCCGCAACACCCCGCTCATAACTCAAACCCTGTCCTGCTCAGCCACAACGCTGGAAACTTTGGTCGACTGCATCGAATCATTCATGCCGGCTGCAAACAGTAACGGTTACATAAAACCCTCTGCAGCGGAGCTCTCTGATTGGCAAATCCTGGTCAACGACATGTTGAACAAAAGCTGCAAAAGCATTCGCCTGCCCGCCAACCTGGAAGGCATCTACCGATTGTTTGATTTTACAGACAGCGGCACAGGTGCAACCTATTCCGTTGCCATGGAAGTGGCGGATGTGGATAATAATTCAGTAGTGGACCGCGGTCTGGCTACGCTGATCGTCAATCCCAACAGCGATATAAGGCTGGTAATCGCTGCCCCGCATTCGTTATATGATTTAAACACCGGCAAGCAGGCGGTGAGTGTCTTCAAACAGACGAACGCTCATCTGTTTTTGCTCAACGGCAGCCATCGCAATGCCAACACCACTGTCAGCACTTGTCAGGCGGAATACAAGGAATCGGATATGGCGCATAATGCGGATAACTTTTTTCAGGCAAGTACACAAACCCTGCAACAATATTATCAGGCAAAAAGTCAATCCTTCACCATGCTGCAGTTTCACGGTATGGGCAGTTCCAGCTGCGTCGGCACGGATGTTTATATGACTTTTGGCAAAAGCTCCGCGCCTTTAGCCAATGAATCTCTGGCCAGATTGAAATTTCATCTGCGCTGCGAACAACCCACATGGTCGGTCGTATTGCCGGGAGAGCTGCAAACCTGTGATCTCTCCGGCGGCACCAATGTACAGGGTCGATTCCTGAACGGCGTCGCAGCGGAAAATGTCTGTAATACCGCCGCAGCGAACTACTCTACCCGCTTCATTCATATGGAACAGAAACTGGCCAAGCGACAGGATGAATTTTTCGACGACTGGTCCAGAGCGGTGAGAAATACTTTCACACAGGTCATCGTAAAAGCAAAAGTATGGCTGCAAGGACCTTTTCAGTTAAATGCCGGAGCCGGGAGCATGTCGGACTATTTGTCAAGTTCAAACCTGCTGCCCAAACAAACTCCGTATTATGAGATGGGCTGGGATGCGGCGCCGGTAACCGTGCAAGAATACCCGACTGGTCAGGACGGCGCCGGCGTAGTGGATTGGGTGTTTCTGGAATTGCGCAGTCCAGCTAATGGTGCAACAATGGCGCGAAAAAGCGCTTTTATCGATCAGAACGGTCGACTGCTCGATTTAACCGCAAATGGATTTAACGGCATAGCTATGAACGCAACTCCAGGCAGTTATTACCTGGTCATCAAACATCGAAATCATGCGGCTGTCATGAGTGCGGCTGCCATTGATTTTTCTGCAGCAGATTTGGCCGAGTACGATTTTACCATTGGCGCGGCTACTTTTTATAACAGCGGTGCGGCTATCCAACTCGAGCCGGGAATTTGGGGCGTAGCGGCCGGTGACATCAACACAGACGGGAATTTTACCACTGAAGATTTCACTGTTTTCTTTAATCAACAACGCAGTGCTTTACACGCCTTTCAATCTGCTGACCTCAATTTTGACGGCGATGTGACCTCTGCAGATTATACTATATGGTTCGGCAATGCCTATGCAGGCGCAAGATCGCAAGTGCCAAATTACTAAATTTACACAATTCGGCAGAATTATGATTTTGCCCGATTGACCATGCGTTCTTTTTCCCTGACGCCTAAAATCGCGAATGGCCCGATAATTTCATTTCACCAACTGCATCATCCGCACCAGCCGGCCATCCTCATGCTGCAATCGCAACAGGTAACTGCCGGCAGGTAAATCCGTCGCTTTCAGATCGAAGCGATGCAATCCGGCGGGTAATCTGCCGGTAAAAAGGGTCCGGCATTTTTGTCCCAAGGTATTGAAAACCGCCAACTCGATTTTTGTGGTTCGCGGCGCCATCACCTCAACCGTAGTTGATGAATTAAATGGATTCGGATAATTTCCGAGACTGTAAGCCAGAGGAAGTGAACGGCGGTCTTTTCGCGCTCGGGTAACACTTTCATAGCGGTTGGTAATTCTCATATCATTTCCCCACACCCCGGGATAAGGTTTCCACACCATAACTTCCATCAAAACCGGATTGCCGTACGCGTCGTATTGATATAACCATCTTTCTTTACAGATCCAGTCATTTTCATAAAAAGTTTGCGATTGATCCTCGACAAGAAGGCCGCGCTCATCATAATAGAAAAAATTACGGCTAGCGGGTTGCCAGCTGTTTTCTGTCCAATTCTGCTTTTCATAAAAGTCCAGGTTCCGGTTGCTGTATCGGTAAAGTACTCTGTACAAATCGGTATACTCGCCGTTTTGCCAGGTTTGTACGACCAACTCATCGGTACTGTCCGATGTCGTCGTAGAAACTCGCCGTTCATATCCAATCCATGCTTTTACCGTGTCATTCCAGATTCTTGCTTCAAAAATAGACACGGGAGCAATGACCGTGGTATCAATCATCGGACTGAGGAACAGATAATCGTTACGCCATTCGGCGCCATCCCAAATTTCCTGTAGATTTGAAACCTGCCTGCTCGCCGAATCCACGCTCGAGGTTGTACGGTTCGAAGGTCTCCAGGCGCTGTTAGCCCAAGTTTCCCCAATCTCCTGATAATTCAGTTCATCCCTGTAGTCTATCACAGTTTTATGGTACTGGTTTACCCAATCCCCGTTAATGCACGTCTGCTGCAAACTCTCGATCAACACTCCGTTTTGGTTATACGTATAAAGGTTATAAAAATCACCTTCACCGTTGGAAAAATTGTTGCCGTCCCAGGTTTGCGAAAATTCGCCCCAGAGCAATCCATTCTCGGAATAATAATAATAATAAACAACGGAAGCATTGACGAACGCGGACAAATCCACATTCCATCTTTCCGTCAGCTGTTCTTTAATCCTGAAATCATTGTCAGCGACCGCATGCGGCCTCGAAGCGTGCCGAATTTGATTTGGATAACCCGTGCACTGCTGATCATAGGGATGGTCGGGAAAAGCATCGGCAAAAGCTAAACAACAACCAAAGCCTAACAGCACATAGAGCGATCTCATGACTCCCTCCTTTAGATGAATTGTTAATGCCGTGAAGCGGGATTTATGGGGCTTGACAAGTAGTCTTAGACCGAGCAAACAGAGTCTGTCGGTTTACTGAACTGAGAATTCTAGTGCGTTACGACAGAAAAGTGATCGCAGTCGATTTCAAAGGAGAAACAAGGAGAGATAATAGGCGGACCGTTTTCATTGGCGATCTGAGTAAAAATACAACTTTGTGCCTAAAGATGCAAATGCTTTTTGACTATTTCATATCATATTATCGATGCCTATGACAGGCATGGATATTTAGGTCACGCGAGCATCGGGGCCAATTCGGTCCGTTGAATCTCAATATAAAAGGTTCACCTCAAAGGCCGAGAAGACAACTCGGTCGATCATGGTGCTATCGCGTAGCCCAATTTGGTGAAATGACAAATTGTCCTATTTCTTTTACAGTATTAGCACCCTTTAACAGCTATTAATCCCTGATGATTTGGTGAATATCTGCTGATGTTCGAGTGATAAAATTAATATCTAAAATTATTTATCAATAGGACGGTTTTTAAATATGTAATTGCATTTTATGGTATAATGTTTGCTAATTTTTCAAGGCAAGCGCGAGTTCGCGCACAAAGGTGGCAGGTTTTGGGGGATGATAGACAGGGGTAGGTCGGTTTATATTCTTTACAATGGAGGTTGGTATGCATAAAGGATTCAGTTTCGGGCGAGCACTTTTGGGATCAACGCTAATCCTGTTTTTAGTTTTGCTATTGCAACCGGGTATTGCACAGATGGAGGTGAAAAACAGCGCTGGAACAAAATTGCTTCGCGTCTTGCAGGATGGTACCGTGCTGGTTCCTGATGCAGTGGAAAATGACTGGGGGAAATTGCGCTTGAACGGCTATACAGTTAATGCGATCCACGATATGCCGCATGGACCCGGACCTGGCAGCCATGCAGTCGGCATGTATAATTACGTTCGCCCGGATAACACGCTCAAGAACATTGGATTTTATCATGCCTATGAATCCATCATCGAAGCCTTTCCCTCAGCGGTCGGCACGTTACACAAAGGCTATTCTGCCATTGTCGTGCCGCAGAATGCAGACGGCGTCAGTATTGCAGGCACGTACACGACCGGCGCCTTGGGCGTTATGAATCATCACAGTGATAATAAATATTTTGCCGCATTGGATGTGTGGACAAACCATGTGTGGAGCGATGCTGAATATCCGAATTATGGCGCCTATTGTATAAAGAGCAATAACAGCCATACCGGACCTAATGATTATCATCTCTGGTTGAAAGGCAAAGCCAAGAGTTGGTTTGACGGTCCCATCGGCGTCGGCACCACGTCGCCGCTAAGCAATTTGGATGTGGCCGGCAACGCGGTGATCGGGGCTGCTTACGCGGGTGTCGTCGCTGCTCCGGCTAATGGCTTGCTGGTGGCCGGTCATGTGGGCATCGGCCTGCCGGCAGACGGCAGCATTCCACCTGATCCAACGGTGCGCATTGAGGGGGCTTCGTTCAACACGCTGCCGCTGCGTCAGTATTATTCCAAGTCTGCTTTGGTCGTTTCCGATTTGGCCGCAGATTCGCCGACAGCGGACGAGAAACGGACAACCCTGTTCAGCGGTCAATATCTGAAAACCTCCGGACGCACCGGCAACAATCATCATCGCAGCGCGATTCAAGGCGCCCTTATGTACAAGGACGCGCCTGCCGCTAATCAAAATCAGGTCTGTGGAGGATCCCTGGCTTATCAATCTGATTATCTCGGCGTCATTGCCGGCGTTGTTGGCAGTATCCAAAGCGATATAACCAATTTGCCCGGCGATTATACGCGTATCGGCGGTTATTTCGCTAACGACCGGATTACGGACAACGATTATTCTTTATATGTCGCCAGTAACGGCAAAAGTTATTTTAACGGAAATGTCGGCATAGGCGCCCCCAATCCGACCAGCAAACTGGACATCGTCGGCAGTGTCGAGGTGAGTACAAACGATGCATTTTATTTTGGCGATCCGACGACGGACGGCACCTGGCGCATCATCCGCTCCGGCGCCAATCTGGTATTTCAACGAAGAGAATCCGCCGCGTGGGTCACTAAAAACACGATGAATCCGTGACTCGGATAAACCGCTTTAAAATGTCGGGCGCTTTCAAGGCGTCCGACATTTACAGACTCTTTACACTTAAAAACAGCACACCCACCCTGATCAGCTTAATTTTTCAAATTGCCGGAATATTCCATCAGCGAACGCTTCGACCATTTCTGCGCTAAAAATATAAACAGAAATCAGGCAACAAAAGGATGCGGTCAACTTTTGACTCTCAAAACGGCCGGATTCGCCCGCATGCCCGGCGCCCATATTTACTTTGAACAGCACCGGATTGCGTCCGTGATTATACCCCCGCACTTTGGGTGCACGGGTGATCATGCGGCTAATAGAGCGACATGACAGAGATGCATGAATGAACTCTATATACCTTTGCAGTACCCGAACTGTACCAATTATGCGCAGCTAGACGGACTTTATCGCCGGCCTGCATATTCAGCACCCAAGTTCTGGTGCAAGTGGAACGAATAAAATCAACCGTATTGTTGTTAGCGAGAATGATCGAACCATCGATAGAATTCCATCCACCCCCCGTATAATGCTGCAATACACCTGCCGCAGTGGCGTAAGTTACCTCTAGGTCGACAGTGCCGATGATCAGATAGGTCGCTGTAGCGGGGACAGTGATTTCCGTATTGCCTAGCGGAACCAAGGTCGCATTCAACAAACTGATCGGGTTGGGATCAAAGGATGCATACTGGTTGACTAAAAACTGATGTTGAATAGATGTCAATGGCTGCCAGTGGCCCAATCCATCAGCATCTGAGGTTAACACCTTACTGGCGCCCGGCGATCCGCCGGTGATCTGAACGGTCACAGTCTTTGTCCGACCATTGACATCCAGTTTCGCTGCCGGCTCTGTGACGCCGATGCCTACATTCCCATCCTGCGTTACCGACATCTTGATCTGGTTGGCGCTGTTCCTTACAGTTAGTTGTCCATAGCTGTTTGCTGCCAACAAACAGGCCAAAACAGTAATGATTACCAATCTGTTCATAGTAACTCCTTTGGTTAATGGGTGACTTGGAATCTAAGGTTTTTGATTCCCTCGAAAAGATAAAAGCTTTTCCATATTGCTGATGTGGGCGAAGCAAGTAACAAAGTGCTCCAAATCTTGATGGAATAGAAGCTGGTCTTACAGAAAAACTTGCCAACAGGAAACGCGTAAGGAGCGACAGCGAAAAATCTTTAGCAATATTAATGCCAGAAAAAACAACTCGCTTCTTTAATATAATTCGCAAATTAACGTTTGTAAAAAATGCGGATTCGTCAAATTTTTATTACATGTTGTCACAAAAACAATCACTGCAATGACACCGCCAAATTCGCCTCTCATTATAATAAAGCTTTTTGCCGGTATGAGATCAAGCTATTTATAGCATGAACGCGTTTAAGATCATTTAAAAAATTGAATTCAAGTCCGCGGTTGTACGGACGACCGCCTTAACGGTGGTCATGGGGATACTGCACGATCTTGTAATCTATGATGGCAATGACCGTCCCGACGGCATGCGCTGCGATATGCTTTCAATCTATCTGATGAAGGTGATTGAAAATATGAATGAGCGCATGACCCGATTGAAGAAAAAGCTGATGAAATAAAGCTGGGGTTTGAAAAAATAAAAACCCGGAATACAACTTTAGCAAGTGCTCGCCGACAATATTGTTATATTGTTGTTCTCTATTGGCGCGATGCAATTGCCTTAAAAAGTCAGTTCAAAATCGAAATCCCAAACCAAGACCCAAAGTTGTGGGATCAATACTCATTTTTACAGTCTCTTTAACCGGACCTTCAAAATCCGTTTCCATGAACAAAAATTTCATATCAAAGTTGAGTATAACATCGGTTCTCAACGGCAAGTCCACACCGAGCTGCAGAACAGGACCAAGACTGGGCGCCAATTTTTTCCGGTTCAATTCGCCGCTTTTTTCCCAAAACAGCGTATAGTTTATTCCGGCTCCGATATAGGGCCGCCATCTGGACAAAAACGGATGATACTGCAGCATCAGGTTGACGGGCAACAGCTCGATTGAGCCCAAACTGATCTCCTCCTCTGCAGCCATAAAATCCACTTCACGCGATTCATGCGCCAGATCCATTTCCAGAGACAGTATTCGATTGAACGACCAGCGAAGCGCCGCGTTGAGATGAAGTGAGCTGTAGGCTTTGTACCCTTCGGGATCAGATGCATCCGAGGCGCCCGTAGCTGCAAAACGCGTGATTAAATGAAACGAATTTTCTGCATTCAAGTTCTGCGCCGGCAACACCGAACATACAGACAATAAAATGAGAACAGTCCTGTTGATATATGCCTGACGGAATAGATTCATCTTCATTTATAGTCTCTTTTCTTTAAGAGCCGGTCAGATTCCGGCGAGGGTTAAACGGAACGCAGCCATTTCTTCAGCATTGCGCACCAGCACAATATCGTTAACCACTACCGGATGATTCCAGGTTTTGCCTTTGATCGCTGCACAACGGGCGATCTCGGTGAATTGCTCCGGCATAGCTTTCACCAATGCCAGGTCGCCCTTTTCAGATAATACCAGCAACAGGTCCTGATCAGCTAACAACACGAATTGGCCGCGGCCATAGCGTCCGCCTTTCCACTTTCGTGAACCGAGCTGGAGGTCAATGCAGGTCAGAGAGGAGCCGTCAAAGCCGTAGACAAAGCCGTTGTGAATGACCGAATCGTTAAAATAGGGTTTAATTTTTAGTGAAGACCAGCGCTCTCTTGTGGCCCAGACCCCTGCTTCTTGTGTAACGGCAATACGACGCATGCCGCTCTCATAATCGACGCTGGCCAGGATGTCGCCATCCGCGGTCAGTATCGGTTGAACGATGGGATGGCCTGCCCAGCCGTACTGCCAGAGCTGCTTGCCGTCAGCAGGGGCAACGCTGATCACGCCAACTTCATTCTGCAGCAGGATCTGTTCCACGCCACCAATGGTAACAAGATGTGGTGAGCTATAGCAATCGCCGCCGGCCGGCTTGGACCAGCGCGGCTTGCCCGTGTTGAGGTCATAACTGATAAGCGAACCGGCAGCAGCAACAACGACCATATCGTTCATGACCAGCGGTGAACCTGAAAAACCCCAGAGCGGCACTTTGGTGTCTGTGTCGGTCCCTGCGTTGCGCGACCACACGATATTGCCGTTGCCGGCATCCAGCACATTCACGATTCCAGTAGCGCCCATTGTGTACGCACGACCATCCTGCAGAGTCGGGGTTGCTCGCGGGCCGGCGCCGCCATTAGACTCCCAAAAACGTGTCTGGTCGCTGTGTTTCCACACCAGCTCACCAGTCAGAATATCATAACAAGCGACCACCTCTTGCTCTCCGCGCTGTTCCTGCGTGTAAAACAGGTTGCCGGCCACGGCAAAGGAAGACCAGCCTGGCCCAACAGGTCGACGCCACAACTCTTTTGGCGGAGCGGCAGACCAGTCGGTCTTGATACGAACGCCGCGAACCACAGCGTCGCGATCAGCTCCTCGAAAGCCCGGCCAATCAACACCGGCATAATCAGCTGCCGCAGCCGGTCTTGCTGTGGGCTCTTTACCGGCTTTGGCTAATAGCTGTTCTTCGGGACTTGGCGACCAACGCCAGGCAAAATCAGACTGTCCCTGATTGTTCAATCCGCCGGTGCGGATCAGCAGCCAGCAACCAACGGTAACAAGGATAACCAAAACCAGGGTTATGCGCCGGCGTAATTCAGAGTAGCGATGACTGACTATTGCCCAGGCAACCAAGGATAGACTCAACCAGGGAATGCTGAGCATGAAAAAAAGCATGCCCATGCCGCCCTGTGCTATGGATTTGTGCAGCAGGGGACGTACCGCGAATATAACCATGACGATCAGAGCGACGGCGCCCCAACGTTCAAGACGAGGGATTCTGCTAAAGAACATCCACCACAGCAAAATAATCATGGAGAATACCAATCCGCCGAGCAGGGCAACAGGCAGACTGTCGGGCATGATGATGGGGACAAGCAACTTGCATATCAGCAATAAAGTGGCGGCAGCCAGGCCGGGCCAGAGTCGAAACGGATTTTGCTGGGACGCATCAGCGGTTTTTTCTGCAGTCATGGTCTTTCCCTCAATGTATGGTATTTAAGCGCTTTTTTTCTACAGGTTTGGTCATACTTGAAATTCATGCAACACTTTCTACACATACGATTTAATACTGAAACAGGTTACAGATTGGGTCAATAAAAGTAGATTCATAAACAAGACTTTTTTAATCTGCTTTATCGAAAACAAACATCACCGGCGAAAAATCCAGAGCTTTGGCCTTGACGTTTTTGCCCATCAGTTTAAAATAAAGCGTATTGTTCCCTGCCTGCAAACCTACTTTATAGAGGATATTAAATCATTACTAGCACCAGTCGATCTTTTACGTCCCCTGTCCCTCCGCGTTAAAGCTTCTGTATCACTCAACGCAGAGCCGCCAAGAGCGCAAAGATTCGCAGAGAAAAATTCACTTTTACATCATAGAATTGCACTTTCAACTCCCTTTATAGTATAAGGGGATTGCTGCACTCCAGCGCAGTTGATGCCCCTTATGGACGTCTGCGTTCGCAATGACATGCCGGTTTGTTGGGTTTACGCTGCAAACTCTCAAGAGCCCCCGTTAAAAACTCACCATCCTGATCATAACATCCGCCAGATAATCGCCGAAATAGGGGCCGAACCAGCACATGGTGCGGGTTTCATAGTTGTCCAGATCATCATACTGCGACGGTACGACATAGCCCAGATAACAGCCGTTAAAACTGGTAATGCTCACGCGTTTACCGCGTTCAGCAGCCGCCCTCTTCACCTGCAGCGCCAACAAACCGCTGAATTCCGCAGGACTGCCAAGCAATAAAAAATCATCCAACGACAAATACGAAATATAACTGTCGCTGAAATGAAAAAATTGTCTGGTCAGAAACGAGTTGAGTCGATACTCGCGATTCAGTCTTATCTGCAACATCGGCGTTGCCACCGTCAAGCGACGGTAATCCAGAGCAACGCTATCCCTTCCCGATTCTGTATAAACGAATTTTAATAAACTGTCGGCCAAGCCCTCGCCGATGTTTTTTGCCCGCGCAAAATCTTTTCCCTGGCCGCGATGAGAGTGGCTGGCCAGGCCGGCTGCGGCAAACAGGGCGACAGCGCCGGTTTCTTTCTCCAGCCGACGTTCCAGGTAGCCCGGATAATCGCCGCTAAAAGTCATGTTCCGCTCGGATAAGACCGTAGCATGCGCAGAATAACTAGCCAGAACAGCTAATGGTTTACCTCCGCTGCATAAAGAGAGATAAGCCAGATCGTCATCCACCGTGCCTTTATCACCCAGCAGGCGATTGCGAATAAATAAGGGTGCGTCTATCATGCCTGTTCGCCATTGAGCGGGAACCATATGGTGCTGTGCACGCTGCAGTGCAGCTATCGTACTGTCCACCAGCATGTCCGCAACGCGCTGATCCGGCGGTCCGCTGAACTGTTCTTCGACAAAACCATGGCCCCAGCCGCCGGGTCCGGAATGGGTATGCGTCGCGGTAAAATACAGCTGTTCTGGTTTCAGACCCGCGCGCTGCTCAATATGACGGGCCAGATCAGGATGCAGGAGCAATGCGTCATAGCCGATAATAAATACAAGCCGATCATCTGCCTGCAGAGCGATTATGCGTACATATAAACTATCGTGCACCCCAACGGATGTCTTGCCTTTGCGAGCGCCAAATCCGGCCAGGGGCACGCCCACCGGTGGCGTGATGCCTGCTCTGGCTGCAGCGGCAAACAGCAGCGCTTTAACCGGTCTTGGCCGTTGCATCGCCTGTAATTCTGTCAGCGTTTTCCTAAAATACCCGGTCTGTTGATAGGCTGTGCGATCGACAGGGCGAACGCAAAGTAAAAGCGCAATCACCAGTAAAGTGAGAACGGCAAGGATAATGCGCAGCAAAATTTTCATTATGCCTAGCTCTTTTCTTCCCAGTTCTTTACCAACTCTACAATCACTGCAACCGCTTTATGCATATCTTGCACCGAGATCCATTCCTGACGGGAATGGAAATTGTGGCCGCCGGTAAAGATGTTGGGCGTCGGCAAACCATTATAGGACAACCTGGAGCCGTCGGTGCCGCCGCGGATCATATGCTTTTTCGGCGTCAAACCGATTCGCTGCACAGCCTCCAGAGCCCGGTCCACCACCTGCGGCGTTTCATCCAGTTTATATTTCATGTTGCGATAGGACTCTTCCACCCGCATGGCCAGCTTGGCGCGGGGATGACGGCTGGCCGTCTCCTGCATCAGCTTTTCCAAAAACGCCTCTTTCTCCTGCAAACCTTCGACGGTAAAATCACGAATCAAAAATTTTAACGTCGCTTTTTCCACAGAAGCATTCAACGCATGCGGATGCACATAGCCTTCGCGCAGTTCCGTCGTTTCCGGCGATAGCGTCTCTTTGGGCAAGCGTGCAACAATTTCGGCGGCAATTTTTAGCGCATTCACCAGTTTGTTTTTCGCATAGCCGGGATGAACGTTGACGCCCTGAATCTCCATAACCACGCTGTCGGCGCTAAAGGTCTCGTCTTCGATTTCGCCCAGCGTTTCGCCGTCAATGGTATAGGCATATTGCGCGCCGAATCCGGCCACATCAAAATGCTCGGTGCCGCGGCCCACCTCTTCATCCGGCGTAATGGCCACGCGAACAGTGCCATGTTTGATTTCCGGATGCTGAATGAGATGATGCAGCGCATCAAAAATTTCTGCAATGCCCGCTTTGTTGTCCGCGCCCAGCAAAGTGTCGCCGCTGGAGGTGATGAGATCGTTGCCTATCTGCTGCTGCAGCGCCGGATTCTCTTCAGCCTTGATGACCACCCCGTTCGGCAACGTTATGTCGCCGCCCTGATAATTTTTATGCACAATCGCTTTCACGTCCTTGCCGGAAACGTCCGGAGAGGTGTCCATGTGCGCTATCAACCCGATCACCGGCACGTTGTGCTGCGTGTTGGACGGCAGCGTGGCGGTCACATAACCCCACTCATCCATGTGCGCATCACGCAAACCCATGGCCAGCAGTTCCCCGGCCAATTCCGCGCCGAGCAGTTTTTGCTTTTCCGTACTGGGGAATGATTCGGACTCTTCACTGGACTGGGTGTCAAAAGTTACATATTTTAAAAAGCTTTCAACACAGGTATGTTTTATGGTTGACATAGCGCACTCCGTAAAATCATCATTTGATTAACTTGTTGTGAAAAAGCCGATAAAGGGCTATATTATTGCTCTAATTTAATAAAAAGGTTTTCATATGACAAAGAGAATTTTCCTGCTCCTCTGTGTGTTTTTTTTCTTTCTAAATTGCGGCGGCAAAACAAAGTCAGATACCGACGACCGCGGCAGCAACGGCGGTTTCGTGCGGTTTGCGGTGGAAGGCAAGAACATGCACGATGATTTTTTTGTCGCCCAATTCACGCCGGCCGGCGATTTGTTCAAAACCGACAATCTGCAGTTGTTCAACTTTAACCAAGGTTCCGACAAATACCCGCAACTTTTGCTAGACATCAATTTCGCGCAGAGCGATCTAAAAAAATGGCAGGCGCAAACTCTGACCGCCGACATGCTGGCTTTTTCGGTTTCTGCATCAAGCTCCCCGCTGCAAACGAAAGGATCGGTTAAGATTCTTAAAGTGACGGATAAATTTATCGAAGGTACGTTTTCCGGGGAACTTGTACACAGTCAATCGGGTAAAACATATCAACTCCGCGGCGAATTCAAGGCCGTCATAAAAATCAACATCTAAGTCCTATTGCAGCAGGTTCGGCATTGCAAAAACTTTTAGCAAGGGGCGTTATTTGCTGGATCAGGAACTGATAAAACAACTGCAGGACGGCGACAGTCGGGCTTTTCAAACGTTCTATGAGAAATATGGGCCCGGTGTTTACAGAATTTGTTACCGCTTTTTAAATAATAAAACCGAAGCCGAAGACGCCGTACAGGAGGTTTTCCTCAAAGCTTTTCATTCACTCTCACAGTTCCGCGGACAAGCCCAAATCTCCACCTGGTTATACCGGATTGCAGTCAACCATTGCCTGAATTTGCAGCGTTTAAGCCGGCTCCGCTCCTGGCTGTCTTTGGAATTTCTCAACAACCGTCAACCGATTAGCGAAAATATCGAGGACAACCCTTTGGATAATTTGGAAAATAAAGAGACTCGGGACTTGATTGAACAAGCGGTCGCCGCTCTGCCGGAACGCCAGCGGATGGCATTTATCTTATGTCGTTATGAACAAAAGAGTTATCAAGAAATGGCCGAGATCATGAATTGCTCGGTTTCAGCTATAGAATCCTGCTTGCATCACGCGAAAAAGAATCTCAGCCTGGCTTTGAAAAATTTACTAAAAACCTAGTGCAAGTTTTTCATTAAAATCGTGTCTAATTGATTGTATGCGAAACAAACACACCTACATACAAAAAAGGCTATTGCTCTATTTAGATGAAGAATTAGAACCAACAGAGCAAAAGCTGGTGCAAGAGCACCTGCGCCACTGTCATGACTGCAAACATCTGGCCGAGCAAATGGCCGCTCTGTATCAGCCTGCTCCGTCTGCACCGCCGGCCATGTCGCCATTTTTATGGACGCGCATTTCAAATCGCTTGCAGGAAGCATCACCAGTACACAGACGCAAAATATGGCGCCCGGTCCTGGTAACGGCCATCGCTCTGCTCTGTATTTGGGTGGGTCATTTATTGGGCTCTTTTCAGACCACCGCCGGCAGCATGAACCAAGAAGAAATGCTGTATCAATCGTTCGGTATGAATGAGATGGAACCTTTCGCCTATTATTCCATGGCCGGCGCCGTCCATGCGGTCTACGAAGGTCAATGAGGAGAAAGAGCATGAAAAAAACGTTTATCATTGCGCTCGTTATCCTGACCGTGATTAATATATCCGCTCTGGCTACCATGTTGTATCATCATCTCCATGCAAAAAAAGCTACTGCCCTGTGCGCCGGCAGAGCGCAAACCTGCGGCGCGGTTTTAGGCGAAACACTAGAACTATCGGAAACGCAAAAAAAGGGATTAGAGCAGCGTCAGTTGTGCTATCGTCAAAAAGCCGATTCACTGGCCAGGGCTTTGTATGCGCACCGTATCGAATTAAGCAAATGTCTCCTTCAGGAACCGGTTGATCAAGAAAAATTGTTTGGTATTATTTCGACTATGGATTCATTGCAAGGTCGCATGAATCGGCAAGTCGTGCAACATTTATTGGAGCAGAAAAAACATCTGTCCCCTGCGCAACAGGAAAAATTCTTTACCATGATTCTGAGACAGTGTTCTATAACAGGCAAATCATGTTGTCCCAAATAACAAAAAACCAAGGAGAAACATCCATGAAGAAAAGACTCGTCATCCTCACCGTGTTGGCCCTGACGCTGATCCTGGCCGGTTCCGTCGTTTACACGCAAGCAAGTTCCGTTTCCAGCAGCGCCACGATCGCTGCAGACAAACCCGCGGACAAGGCAGCCACCAAAGACTGCAAAGCCACCTGCGATAAAGCTAAAGACTGCAAAGCCACCTGCGACAAAGCCAAAGAGGGTAAAAGCGGTTGTTGTGAAAAAGCCAAAGAGAGCAAACCCGGCTGCTGCGATAAAGCCAAAAAAGAAACCAAGGGTTGCCCAAGCGCTTCATGCAAAGGCAGTGCTTGCGAGAAAACCTGCCCCGTAAAAAAGTAAACATTTTTGTTGCACTGATATAATCCTTCCCTCATGGGGAGGATTTTCTTTTTTATTTCAAAATCCCATGCTAAATTTACCTTATGGAATATCGTCAAGCGATTGCTTATCTATTCGGTTTGGAAAAATTCGGCTGGCAGCTTGGTCTGGATCGTATGCTGCGGTTGTTGGCGGAATTGGGCAATCCGCAGCAGCGCTTCCGTTCCATTCATGTAGCCGGCACCAACGGCAAGGGTTCAGTTTGCGCCATGCTGGAATCCATGCTGCGCAGCAGCGGCATGAAAACCGGATTATATACTTCTCCGCATCTGATCAAGGCTGAAGAACGCATACGCCTTTGCGGCGTTGACATACCTGAGCAAACCTTGGCCCAGCTGGTTGTAGAACTCGAGCCGCTGTTCGATCGACTGCAATGCACATTTTTTGAAGCAGTCACAGCGCTGGCCTTTTTGTACTTTTCCCGCGAACAGGTGGATATAGCTGTTGTTGAAACAGGATTGGGCGGTCGCCTGGATGCTACCAACGTTCTACATCCGGAAATGACGATCATAACCCATATCGATTTTGATCACACCGACCATTTAGGCTGCAACCTGACGGAAATAGCCGCAGAAAAAGCGGGCATTCTCAAGCCGAACACCCCCTGCCTGATCGGTAAAATGGCAGAAGAAGCGAGCAGGATCATTATAGCCCGTGGACCGGTTTCTCGTGCGCGCAAGACCTGCCGTGTTTACTCCCTGGCCATGACGGATCGAGGATCCTGGTTTGAAATGAAAATGAACGGCCAAGTCATGCCGATTTTTCTTCCTCTGGCCGGTCCCCATCAAGTTCTGAATAGCTGCGTTGCGGTACAGGCTGCACACATGTTTAGCCTTGATGATAAGGCAATCATACAAGGATTGCAGGAAACGTCGTGGCCCGGCCGTTTTCAACGTTTGACACAGAAACCCGCGATGATCGCCGACGTGGCGCACAATGTATCAGGGTTTCGTCAATTGCGCTGGATGCTTGATCACTTTTTCCCGGCAAAAGAAATTACCCTGATTCTCGGGGTTTTACTGGATAAAGACTATGAACAAATGATGCAGCAGTTGCCCCGTCGTCTGGCACGAGTTCTCACTGTGACGCCGGCCAGTGACCGGGCTCTGGCTGCAGAAAAACTGGCCCAGACGATAGGCCGGATAAAAGCCGAACCCTGCGACAGCCTGGCGAAGGCTTTGCACTGTGCCGGACAGGGGTGCGGCGGGAATGAACTCATCTGCATTGCCGGTTCTCATTATGTGGTCGGCGAAGCGCTTCAGCAAATAAAATACTTGACAATATAAAACATAATTAATACATTATAGTACTTGGAATCCTGCATTACCTCAAAATGTAACACTCCAAAACAATCTCCATCAACAACTACGTTTGAGATGCTGATCTGTATTAACTTAAAGACTGGAGCATTTCTTGGCAAGTGTAGAACTAAGTAAAGTAAGCAAGCTCTTTGATCACAACGTCAAAGCCGTTGATGCCGTGGACATCATGATCAAAGACAAGGAATTTGTTGTTTTGGTCGGTCCGTCCGGCTGTGGCAAATCGACGACGCTGCGTATGATCGCAGGCCTGGAGGAGATCTCCTCCGGGGAAATCAAAATCGGCGACCGGATTGTGAATAATGTAGCGCCCAAAGACCGGGATATCGCAATGGTTTTTCAGAATTACGCTCTATACCCGCATATGACGGTCTATGAAAATATGGCTTTTGGCCTGAAACTGCGCAATTTTCCCAAGCCGGAAATTGAAACCCGGGTCAAGGAAGCAGCTGAAATTTTAGGCATATCGGGTTTGTTGCAACGTAAACCCAAGGCGCTCTCCGGCGGACAACGTCAACGTGTGGCCGTGGGTCGCGCCATTGTACGCAAACCGCAGGTGTTCCTGTTCGATGAACCGCTTTCAAACCTGGACGCCAAACTGCGCATTCAGATGCGCACAGAGATCTCTAAACTGCACTCCAGGCTGGAAACCACCATGATTTATGTCACGCATGATCAGGTGGAAGCCATGACCATGGGTGATCGCATTGTGGTTATGCGCGACGGCCGCATCCAGCAAATCGACACCCCGCTCAATTTGTACCATCATCCCCAAAACAAATTTGTTGCCGGATTTATCGGCAGCCCGGCTATGAATTTTATCGAAGGTGAACTTGTTCGCGAAAACGGCCTGGCCTTCAAGACGTCTCACTGGCGGGTAACGGTTCCTGTGGACAAAGCCGACAAGTTGGCCCAGCATATGGGTCAGCGCGTTATTCTGGGCATCCGTCCGGAGGACATAAAGGAAAAGACGGATAACAGCGATGTGCTGACTTGCAAGGTAGAAGTAGTAGAACCCATGGGGAACGAAACCTTTTTGTATTTAAACAGCGGCGATCAAACCATCGTTGCCAGATCGCCGATTCGCACCTTGCCGGCTGTTTTTTCAGATTATCATGTTCAATTTGATATGCATAAAGCGCACTTTTTCGACGTGGGAACGGAACAAGTTCTCAATTAATCTCCGGGGAAATAGTTAGAGACTTGTATTTGCCAGGGATAGACAATTCTCACCATAATAAACAGATATTATTTTTAATTTTTCTATCCAACAATTAAAGAGGATCCTCATGGACATTGCAGAATTGAAAGGGAAAAAAATCGCCGAGCTGAACCAACTGGCCCAGGATCTGGGCGTTTCCGGCTGCACCGGCTTGCGCAAATCTGAATTGATTTTTAAAATTCTCGAAGAACAGACCAAAAAAGAGGGCCTGATCTTTGCCGAGGGCGTCCTGGAAGTTTTACCGGACGGTTACGGCTTTTTGCGTTCACCGGATTTCAATTATCTACCCGGACCGGACGATATTTACGTCTCGCCCTCGCAGATTAAACGGTTTGGTCTGCGCACCGGCGACACGGTATCAGGCCAGATCAGACCGCCGAAAGAGAACGAAAGATTCTTCGCTCTCCTCAAAGTCGAAGCGGTCAATTTCGAGAATCCCGAAGAAGCAAAATCCAAAATCCTTTTTGACAACCTGACCCCCCTTTATCCTAATCAACGTTTTAATTTGGAAACCACGGCCGGTGAAATGTCCATGCGCATCATGAACCTGCTGACGCCGCTGGGCAAAGGGCAGCGCGGCTTGATTGTCGCCCAGCCGAAAACCGGCAAAACCATGTTGCTGCAGAAAATCGCCAACGCCATCACCACCAATCATCCGGAAGTTAAACTGATTGTGCTGTTGATCGATGAACGACCGGAAGAGGTAACCGATATGGAGCGCTCGGTCAAGGCCGAAGTTATCAGTTCCACTTTTGACGAACCGGCCGAACGCCACGTTCAGGTGTCGGATATGGTTTTGGAAAAAGCCAAACGACTGACCGAATACGGCCAGGATGTTTGCATTTTACTGGACAGCATCACCCGTTTAGCCCGCGCTCATAACGCCGTGGTGCCGCACTCGGGCAAAATCCTTTCCGGCGGCGTGGACGCCAATGCTCTGCACCGGCCCAAACGCTTTTTCGGCGCCGCGCGCAACATCGAAGAGGGCGGCAGCCTGACCATCATCGCCACCGCGCTGATCGACACCGGCAGCCGCATGGATGAAGTCATCTTTGAAGAGTTCAAAGGCACCGGCAATATGGAATTGGTGCTGGACCGCCGCCTGTCCGATCGCCGCATCTATCCGGCCATTGACGTCAACCGTTCCAGCACCCGTAAAGAAGAGCTCTTGCTGGATGAAAAGGAACTGAACCGCGTGTGGATCCTGCGCAAACTTTTGGCCGAGCTGAACACGGTTGAAGCCATGGAATTTCTGTTGAACAAAATCCACGGCACCCGTTCCAACAAAAACTTTTTAGAATCCATGAGCATGTAAGTTTTTCTTGCAAATAATTGAAATATTTTGTATTTTCATGATTGCGTAATTACATTTATTTGACCTAGGAGGACTGCTTTGAAACCGGGAATTCATCCCCAATATAATGTGAGCACCATTACCTGTGCCTGTGGCGCCAACTTTAAAACGCGCACCACAGTCGGTGATCTGCGTCTGGAAATTTGTTCCAGCTGCCACCCTTATTTTACAGGAAAACAAAAGTTTATCGACACTGCAGGACGTGTAGAAAAGTTTCGTAAAAAATACGGGCAACAAGCGCCGGCCGATTCTCAGGCTTAGCTTTCCCTTTCTCGACATAGACGGAATAATTACGCCCTTGCTTAAGGAGTGTTATTCCGTTTTTTATTTGTGTCAAGGTAATTCGGGTTTATATAACGGAGTGGAAAAACATGCAGGAAGAAAGTCTGGCTATCGGCGGACAAGCCGTGATCGAAGGCGTAATGATGCGCGGACCCAAGGGCATCGCCATTGCCGTGCGCAAACCCAATGGCGACATTGCTTTGAAAAACGATCCGTTTCAGCCGATCACCAAACGCATTAAATGGCTGAACGTGCCGATTTTTCGCGGCGCCATTTTACTGGTGGAAACCATGTACATCGGCGTCAAAGCGCTTTCTTTTTCCGGCGACATGGCCATGGAAGAGGAACTGAAAAAAAACAACGCTGACAATAAACCCAAAAACAAAAAACTCGACAACCTGTGGATGGGCTTGACCATTTTGTTCGCCCTGGCTGCCGGCATGGCCATCTTTTTTTACATCCCCCTGGTGTTGACCGAATTGTTCGGCTTTGATTCCGGCCTTTTATTTAATCTCGTGGACGGGATCATCCGTCTGGTCTTTTTTCTGGCTTATATATTCGCCATCTCACGGTGGAAGGAAATCCGCCGGGTTTTCGAGTATCACGGCGCGGAACATAAATCCATTTTCGCTTATGAAAACAAACAAGAGTTGACGCCGGCCCATGCCCGCCCTTTTACCACGCTGCATCCGCGTTGCGGCACCAGTTTTCTATTGATCGTCATGGTCGTCAGCATCCTGGTTTTCATGTTTCTCGGTAAACCGACCACCATCGGCGAGCGCTTGCTGCGGCTGGCTTTTGTGCCGGTGATCGGCGGCATCTCGTACGAATTGATCAAGCTTTCTGCGAAAGCTTATCGTTATGCCATCTTTCGCGTTTTTATTTTACCCGGTTTATGGTTGCAGAAAATCACCACCATTGAGCCGGATGATGGACAATTGGAAGTAGCCATGGTCGCGCTCAAATGCGCTATCGGCCAGGACCCGACCGTCGGACCGTCCAAGGTGGTTTTGGTTCCCTAATACGACCCCATACAGACCTCACAGGTTTTAAAAACCTGTGAGATCTGCAACAACAGAGGTTTTCACTTGATCGACAAACTGGAAAAAATTGTACAACGTTATCACGAGCTGACGGAAAAGCTGAGCGATCCGGAGACCATGAGCAAACCTTCTCTGTTCCGCGATCTTTCCAAAGAATCTGCAGAACTGGCAGAAACCGTCAAGGTGTTCGGTGAATATAAAAAGTGCCTGGCCGATTTACAAAACGCGCAAGCTATTATAAATGACGGTCAAGACGACGATCTTGTCGAATTGGCCAGGGCAGAGCTGGCCGAACTGGAGCCCAAAAGCCACAAACTGGAAGAAGAACTGAAAATCCTCCTGATCCCGCGAGATCCACAGGACAGCCGCAATGCCGTGGTGGAAATTCGCGCCGGCACCGGCGGCGACGAAGCCGGCCTGTTTGCCGGCGATCTGTTCCGCATGTATCAATATTATGCGGAGAAAAACAACTGGAAGTTGGAGGTGCTTTCCTCCAATATCCAGGGCATTGGCGGTTTTCGGGAAGTGATTTTTTCGTTTTCCGGCAAAGATGTGTTCGGCAAAATGAAATTCGAGGGCGGCGTCCATCGCGTGCAACGCGTGCCGGCCACGGAAGCCAACGGTCGCATCCACACCTCGGCGGCTACGGTGGCTGTATTGCCCGAGGCGGAAGAGATCGACGTGCAGATCGACGCCAATGATCTGCGCATCGATGTGTTCCGTTCATCCGGCCCGGGCGGACAGAGTGTCAACACCACCGATTCGGCGGTGCGTGTCACCCATATTCCCACGGGCATGGTGGTTTCCTGTCAGGATGAAAAATCGCAGCACAAAAACAAAGCCAAGGCGCTCAAGGTGTTGCGCGCGCGTCTCTATGATAAAGCCATGGAAGACGAACGCGCCAAGCTTACGGCTCAGCGCCGGTCCATGGTCAGCACCGGCGACCGCAGCGCCAAGATACGCACTTATAATTTCCCGCAGAACCGCGTTACCGATCACCGCATCGGCTTGACGTTGTACTCATTGGATCAGGTTCTGCAGGGAAAAATCGACGAGTTTGTCGAGCAGCTGCAAATGGCCGATCGCGCGGAACGGTTGCAGGCGATGAGTGACTGATGGTTGTACGCATGCAGGTTCACGCGCAACGCCTGCATCTCGCTGGAAGCAAAAAGTATGGCAGAAGAACGACGGCGCTGGACAGTCATCGAGCTGCTGAAATGGACCGCCGATTATCTGACTGAAAAAAAATTCGAAAACGCCCGTCTCAACGCCGAGCGCTTGCTATGCCATGTCCTGGATTGCCGTCGTGTCGATTTGTACGTTAATTTTGAACGCCCCCTTTCCGCCGAAGAATTGGCCCTTTACAAAACCCTGCTGAAACGACGTCTCGACCACGAACCGCTGCAATACATCATTGGCGAAACCGAGTTTTTTTCAATACTCTTCAAGGTTTCTCCGGGCGTGCTCATACCCAGACCCGAGACCGAATTGCTGGTGGAACAGGTCCTTGCTTACGGTCGTGATCTGCAACCATGCCGTATTTTGGACATCGGCACCGGTTCCGGCTGCATCGCCGTCAGCCTGGCGAAACATCTGCTGCAGGCGACCATCACGGCCGTCGATCAATCGGCCATAGCCCTGGAAATCGCTCGCGAAAACGCGCTAGGAACCGGCGTGGTTGATCGCATTGCATTTTCACTCTGGGATTTCACCGGCCAGGTAATGCCCATCAATGCGCCTTTTGATATCGTTGCTGCCAATCCGCCCTACGTCAGTAAAAACGACTATGAACGATTGCCAAGAGAAATAAAAAATTTTGAGCCCATTGAAGCGTTAACCATTGGCCCGGACGAAAATGGCTTGGCTGCCTATCGCCACCTGCAAAGATGGCTGCCGCAGTTGCTGTCCCCGGGAGGCCAGGCGTTTTTTGAAATCGGCGCGGATCAGGGTGCGGATATACGGCAGCTGTTTCCCGAGGCGACCATTATTCAGGATTTGGCCAACAGGGACCGGGTGGCGATAATTACAGAAAATAAATTGTCGTACCATTAATAAAGAGCCTAATATCGACATGCCTCGAGCCATTTTAATTATTTTGGACGGATGCGGAATCGGTGAAGCACCGGATGCCGATCAGTATAACGACACCGGTGCAGATACGCTGGGACATCTGTTAAAAGCCGGCGGCAAAATATCTCTCCCGAATCTGGAATTCCTGGGTTTGGGTCAACTGGGGGATTTTGAAAATATTAGCCCGGCGTCATCTCCGGGCTGTTTTTATGGAAAGGCCGTTCCTCTCTCTGCCGGCAAAGACACGGTCACCGGGCATTGGGAAATTGCCGGAGTCGTACCGTCGAACCCTTTTACCTATTATCCGGACGGGTTTCCAGACGTCATAATGGATGAATTCTGTGCGGTCAATCATCTCGATGGTTACCTGGGAAATATTGCCGCCTCCGGTACAGAGATTATCAACCAGCTCGGAGCAACACACGTACAATCCCTAAAGCCCATTGTCTATACCTCGGCCGATTCGGTGTTTCAAATCGCCTGTCATGAAACCGCTTTCGGGCTCGATCGGCTCTATCGCCTTTGTCAAAATGCCCGCATCCTCTGCGATAAATACAACATCGCCCGGGTGATTGCCCGGCCTTTCCTGGAGGAAAACAATCGCTTTGTCCGTACGCGCAATCGCAAGGATTACACCATGTCTCCTCCGGGCGCGACCTTGATGGAGAATCTGCAGCAGTGCGGGATCAGGACTCTCGGATTCGGTAAAATCCCCAGCATCTACAACTATCGCGGTTTTGACGAAAGCATTCCCACTGCCGGCAACAGCGATGGTATGAATCGGCTGATCGCTTGGTTGGAGAAAAAAATTGATGGATTCTATTTTATAAATTTAATAGATTTTGATATGTTATATGGTCATCGACGCGACACCGCGGGTTACGCCAAAGCCTTGGTCGGATTTGATGAAGAGTTGACAAGAGTTTTCCCTCTTTTATCAAATGACGATCTCTTGATCATCACGGCTGATCATGGCAATGATCCGACCTTCAGAGGCTCGGATCATACCCGGGAGATGATTCCGATCCTGGCTTTACAGAGAAAACAGCCGGGTGGTCCTGTCGGCACGCTGCAGGGATTCGGCCATATCAGCGCGACCATTTTCGAATTTTTAACAAAGCAAAAAGCACGAACGGGAAATTCATTTTTAAGGTTGACAGGAGTATGAGTCATGAGTAAAATTAAAAGAACCATGTTTCGCGAATATGATTTGCGTGGTAAAGTGGACAAGGAAGAACTGAATCCGAGAACCGTCCGACTCATCGGCCGGGGATTTGGCACCTATTTGCGGCGTCGCAAGATCAACCAGATTACCGTCGGTTATGACAGTCGTTCCTACTCAGCGATGATCCGGGATTCACTGGTCGAGGGTCTGCTGCAAACCGGCATGACCGTTAGTGATATCGGGCTGACGCTGAGCCCGGTGGTCTATTTTTCACAATATTATCTGGATTGCCCTGCCAGTGCCATGATTACCGCCAGCCACAATCCCAACGGCTGGAGCGGTTTCAAATTTTCCGATGGTTATTCACAAACCCTGCTGAGCGATGACCTGCAAGAGATCCTGACGATTATCGAAAAAGACGACTACGTTAAAAAGACCGGACGATATAAAGAAATCAAGAACGTCAATGACGCTTATCTGGAGGATGTAACGAAAAAATTCAAGCTGGCCAGGCCGTTGCGCGCGATCGTGGATTGCGGCAACGGCACGGCCGGCATCATTGCGCCCAAGGCCCTCAGCAAAATCGGCGCCCATGTGGGCGAGATGTTTTGCAATCTGGATACGGATTTTCCGTTTCATTTTCCCAATCCTTCCAACAAGGAATCCCGCGAAGCGCTTGCTCAGGTGGTGAGAACCGCCAAAGCGGATATCGGCTTTTGCATTGACGGCGACGGCGATCGGCTAGGCGTGGTTGATGAGCAGGGACAGACCATTTGGAGCGATAAAATTCTCATATTGCTGGCGCGCCAACTGTTGCAGCAAAAACCGGGCGCTACCATTGTATACGATGTCAAGTGCACACAGGCGCTGGAAGAAGAAATACTCGCCCATGGCGGCAAACCGGTCATGTGGAAGACCGGTCACTCGTACATTAAACAAAAGATGCACGAGATCAAGGCGGAACTGGCCGGAGAGCACAGCGGGCATATTTTTTATCGCAGCAGTTATCGGAACAGGACGCGCAGCTATGATGATGCGGTTTTGTCCATGCTGAAACTGGCGACGTTCGTGGCCGAACAAAAAATGCCGCTTTCGGAAATCATGGCCACCGCGCCGTTTTATTATGCGTCGCCCAACATTATCGCGCATTGTCCGGATGAAGAGAAATACAGAATCGTCGATGAACTGGTCGCTGAATTTAAAAAAGAATACGATAAGGTTATCGACATCAACGGCGCCCGCGTGGTCTTTCCGGACGGCTGGGGTTTGGTGCGCGCCTCTTCCAATCTGCCGGAGCTGGTGCTGATATTCGAGGCCAAAACCGAAGATCGGTTGCAGGAAATCAAGGATATCTTTCGGAAAAAATTGCAGAAACATCCGCAGATCGGTCCGTGGCAAAACGAATAGACAGATTCATTTCCCCATTATTTTTGTGGTATTGCCAGTTACGGTCAATAAGGCAAAATCTGGTCGAACAATTTCGTTTCTCACCTTTTAGTATCTTTAATACGCCAGGCAGTAGTGTGTAAAAACATTGGACGATGATTCCCAACATGAGGCGATGCGATGAATGTTTTCGTAAGCTATGCGCATGAGGATAAAGTTTTTAAGGAAGAATGCATAAAGCAATTAAATCTTTTAAGAGACCGTAAAATCATAACAGACTATTGGACCGATCGCGAATTAATCGCCGGCGAAATATTTCCGGAAGAAATTGAAAATCAGATCCAAAAGTCGCAGATCATAATTTTATTGCTTTCCACTGATTTTCTTAATTCCGAATTTATTAAAAACGTAGAACTGCCGCTTATTCTTCAGGGTCATGAAAGTAGAACAGCCCATGTCATTCCTCTTGTAATCCGAGAATGTGCATGGCAAACTTTCTTGCCAAAAAACATGCTCGCATTGATATTCGAAGATTATAACAATCCTGTAAAGAAAGATGCAAACTGGACCAAAGTTTATCGTGAAATAGAAAAGCGTTGTCTCCATTTCAATTGCAAAGACGTACAATCATCTTTAAGTAATTCTGATCTTCCATCTGCCGATAAATTTTTAGATAAAATTAACTATTTAAACGGTCCGGTCATCGGTAGAGAATCAAAAGTTATTCAGATTATTAACGAGCTTGCAAAGCACAAATCCGTGATACTCACCGGACAACCCGGCATGGGCAAGTCAACGCTTGCCATAAATGCTCTTCAGAAAGGCATTAAAGATAAAAGTCTTTATTTTGATTATTACCAGTATGTGGATTACAGCCCCTCTGTTCTGTTAAACACCATCATCAAAGACATGCTGCGGTCCCTACAAGGCTTTGTGCCAGAGACTGCAGACATCAATTTTTTATTCAACAGAGCTATGGAATTGCTTCATGATAAAAGATTGCTGCTTTTTTTTGATAACGCCGATGACTTGTCCTCCCTGAAAAGCATTCGAGAAATCAGACATCATCTGAGCAACGCTACCTTCATCGTCACCAGTCAATATGCCGACCGGTCCATTCTCAGCCCCATACAACACATTGAAATTTGCGGCCTGGATCAAGAATCGGGCTTTGCATTATTCACGACATGTTATGAAAAAGATCTGGATGAAAAACAAAAAAGACTGGTGGTTGAATACATTGATAAAGTGCAGGGCAATCCACTATTTATTGAAATGGCTGCCAAGGATGGTCATGATAACGGCTTTACAGGCATCGAACCGATCCTTAAACAACCGTCAATCAAAGTCCGCCACGAGATCTTTAACCGATTTATGCAACGATATGAACAATTATCAGACCTTCAGCAAAGAATACTGTTGCTGGCCGGAATGCTTGAAAAACCGCTCATTTCCATTCCCTTAGCTCGATTTGTTGTCCCGTGTGAACTTGCAGATTTAGAAAAACTTTTGGATCAGGGATTGCTCAAAATTACGCCCTCAAACTCTCATTTCCAACTTCTGAGTGCATATAATTACTGTTGTAAAAAGCTTGTTGAAAAAGAAACCACAGAAAGCAGCCATCAGAGAGCAGAACGCACTGCTTTCGATCAGTCATCACCTGCAGTAAAAAATCAAACAAAGGATCACCCCTGCCATAAAATTGTATCCAGCTTAATGGAATATTATGCCAAATCACTCAAAGCCGATATAACGATCATCGACGATGAATGGCCCAATATCACTGAACTTTTAAAAAAATTCTCTAAAGATTCCGATGATGTCATCAAGTTTATCGACCAGGCTATTGGCGATCATTTGGATGATCCCAACGGCTATATTCCCAAACGCCAGAACATCAGTGTTTTTATTCAAAATGAATGGCAAGAAACAATCTTATCCCGCGCTCGTACGCTCAAAGGCGAAATCGTCGCCCGAATGGAAAAAAATTTCGGCATTTTTAATTACCTGCAAGGTCGCTATCCGAAAGCTCGTGAGCTTTGTCTTTCTGCCAAACAAAGGTACATCCTGGCGAACAACCGCATTGGCGAAATCATATGCAACTATCTGTTAGGGCAATTCGCCGAAGATCAGAATGATTACCACGCCGCTGAAAAATTTTATAAAAAGGGCATTGACCTGGCCGTCACATACACCGCTGATGCTTTATTACTTGGTCTCGGTTATTATCATCTCGGCTGCGTTTATTACCATTTGGGCCAATATAAAGAAGCTGAGCAGCAGTTCAACAGAGCTGAAATCGATGAGGACGTCGATCAAGATCTGTATGCGCGCATCCAGCGGCGTATCGGCTCTGTGTTGATCAGTTTGGGACGGTATCAACAAGCTGCAGATTGCTTTAACGACCTGGAAAGACTTCTCACTCAGCTGCGACGAAGAAGAGATACAGCCCGTATTTCACAAAAACAGGCTTTGCTTTTCTTGTGCCTGAACGAGTTGGAAAAGGCGAAAAAGAAAATCGACGATGCCCTGACCATCTATTGCGATGAACTGGACGACAAAAGAAGAATCGGCAGCACTCATTTATTGCTTTCCCAATGGCATTCCCGAAACGAACAGTTCGATGAAGCTGTCGCCGAGTGTAAAAAAAGCCTGGATTTTGCCCAAAATACCAAATCCTATCTCGGCATCGCACGAGCCTATGAAGCCTGGGCGAATTTGATTGAATCCAAAGCGAATTTAAACGATGAGGCGTTGGAAAAACGTCGGTGCGCGTATTGTTATTATTCGGCTATCCACCATGAGCGTGTCATCAAACAAAAAATGCGTGAATATTGTAAAAAAGGTCCCAAAATACCACAACCCGTGCAAGGCGTGATCTTTGATCTGATCGATACCCTGGCTTCATTTTCCCATGTAAAATATGAAGACAATCACCAAAAATATGCCGATCGGCTGAAAGTTGATCCCGATCGCTTTCATGAGGCCTGGAATAACTCGAGACAGGATGCACAAAAAGGAAAACTCAGAACTACTCGAGAAAGAATGGTATGGGTAACCAATGCTCTCGGCATCCAAACGACCGAGGAGATACTGTCATGGCTGGTCAAAACCGAAGAAGCCATGTGGATTGAAAACGTTAAATTTCTTCCAGATGCCAAAAATGTGATAAAAAAATTAAAATCCAGAGGAGTGAAGGTGGCGATTCTCGTCAATGGTCCGGCGGCGCTATCCGGGCTACAACGCTCTCTGGGATTGCACGCTCTCCAAGTTAAATTTTCTCTTTCCTGCACAAACGGATCTCTCAAACCGGAGGAAAATTCTTATCTGACAACACTGGATGCCCTGGGTGTCCAATCACCACCGAGGAACTGCGTCTTTGTCGGCGACGGCACCGATCAAGAGTTGAACGGCGCTCGAAAATGCGGCCTCTATGCCATACGCATGAAACACACCCGTCCACCCTATACCACCCTGGAGAACGAAAGTACAGACTGGGATTGGGAGGTTGATAGCTTGCAGGAACTTCAGGAACTACTTTTAAACTGAAGAGATCGACTTTCAGTTTGGTTTATGCGGATTTTTAACCATGACTATACCCTTAAAAAGATTGGGCCGCACCGATTTGCAGGTAACGGTGCTTGGTATGGGCGGACTCGGCATTCTCAGCAAATGCAATCACACGCCGACTTCTGCCGCCCGCCTGCTGAACGCAGCACTGGATCACGGAATTAACTTTATTGACAGCGCGCGATCCTATGCCGACAGCGAAGACCGCATTGGCCGGGCCCTGCGCGCGCGTCGCCGTGAATACCTGCTGGCCAGTAAAACCATGGCGCGCAGTTTTGCCGGCGCCTATCAGGACATTGAAAACAGTCTGCGCATGCTGCAAACCGACCATATCGATCTCTATCAAATTCATCACATTCAGTGGCAACATGAGCTGGATCAGATAATGGGAGACGAAGGCGCTCTGCAGGCCTTAAGGCTGGCGCAAGTCAAAGGTCTTATCGGTCATATCGGTTTGACCGCGCACCTTCCGCATCTCGCCATTCCCGCGCTGGCCACGGGATATTTTGAGACCATACAGATCCCTTTGAATCCGCTGGACGGGCCCCTGTTTTTCGAAATTCTGCGTTACGCACAAGAGCAGGATCTCGGCATCATCATCATGAAACCGATTGCCGGCAGTTTGCTGGCTGAACAAGCCGGTCTGGCGCTGCGCTACTGTCTGGCGCACAAGATATCAACGGTCATACCAGGGATGAGCGCCTTGGCGCACCTTACGGAAAATTTAAAGCATATTCAGCAGGCAAAGCCGCTATCGCCAAAAGAATTGCAGGCCTTGACGGCTGCGGCTGAAGCGCTCGGACAGAATCAATGCCGGCGCTGCGGTTATTGCCTGTCCGTTTGCAGTCAGAATATCGCGATCATGGATATCTTTCGTTTTGAAAAGTATCTCGATCGCTACAAAACCGGGCATTGGGCCAAAGATCAATACAGCCGATTGCCGGTCAAGGCCGATCAATGTCGCGCCTGTGGCGCGTGTGAAAAAATTTGCCCGTATCAGCTTCCCATCCGGGAGCTGCTGGCAAAAGCACATATGAAATTATCACAAAAAATCACCGACATCGAGTACGCGTATCACGGGGCAATCATGCAGAAAAATCATCAGTAGGACGCTATGAAATTAGGACTCGTACTCTCTGTTTTAAATCATGTCAGTCTGGACGAAGCGCTGCGCGTCGCTGCCGCAACCGGGTATCAGGCGGTTGAATTGCCTGTCTATGCAAACAATCCTCATCTCGATTTGGAGAAACTGCTGGGCCCTGGTCAGGCAGACCAGCTGAAAAAGAAAATCGCCGCTTACGGAATGCAAATTTCTGCCCTTGACAATCACCCGGAAGGCCAGCTGGTGCTTGGGCCGCATCATGCAGATACGGACCTGTTTTTTCCCGGTTCTGCAAAGGAGAAAATTGCTTATGGCATGCAGCGCATGAAATTGACTGCGCAATTGGCCAACGCACTGGAGGTGCCGGTGGTTTGCGGTTTCTGTGGATGTGAAGACTATTCACGCTGGTTTCCATGGCCGGACGCTGAGGGCTGGAAAAAAATGAGCGCCGTGTTTGTCGAACGCTGGAATGAAATTCTGGATGTGTTTCAGCAGTGTGGCGTGCGTTTTGCTCATGAATGCCACCCGAAACAATTTGCGTACAACCTGGAAACGGCGGAAGAGGCTGTCGCTCTGTTGCATCACCGCAAAGAATGGGGTTATAACCTGGATCCTGCCAACCTCATGCTGTCCGGCATGGACCCGGTTGTTTTCGTTCAACAGTTGGGAGACCGCATCTACCATGTTCATGCCAAGGATGCAGAGATTGTAGCCCACAATCAAAAAAGATCCGGATTGCTGGCCCATGGCGACTGGACGCGCATGGATCGCGGTTTTCGCTTCCGCATTCCCGGCTGGGGTCAGCTGCCGTGGAAAGCCATTTTGACCGAGTTGCGGCTGGTCAACTATGATTATGTTTTATCTGTGGAACATGAAGACCCGACCATGAGTCGCATGGACGGCCTTGCAAAATCCTATGATTTTTTAAAGCCCTTATTGATCGAAAAACCTTTTGAAGGACGCTGGTGGTAGATGAGACAACGTCAAACAGATGCCCGTGCAAAAGATGATCTCGTTTATGCCGGAGTGGATATCGGCGGCACCAAAATATATACCGTATTGTGTACGGCGCAAGGCCATATTTTGGCACAAGCCAAAGCAAAAACCCCCTCAAGCAAAAATCCTCAACCGGTAATTAAGCAAACAGCCGGACAAATAAAAAAACTGCTCAAAAGCCACCGGATATCCGCCAAGCGATTCGCGGGTGTAGGCATCGGCTTTGCGGGTCTGGTTAATTATCACACCGGCGTGGTGGAAAGTTCGGTCATATTCCCTCCCTGGCATCAGGTCCCGTTGCAGACCATTTTTGCCGAAATGTTTTCCGTTCAGATTGCTGTCGACAACGACGCCAACGCCGCCGCCTATGGCGAATGGTGGTTGGGCGCAGGAGAACAAACAGAAAACATGTTATGCCTGACTTTGGGTACGGGCATTGGCGGCGGGCTCATTTTACGTCGCAAGCTGTACAGAGGCTCGAGTTGTACGGCCGGCGAATTCGGGCATATGACTCTGGTGCAAGATGGCCCGCTCTGCTGGTGTGGGAATCCAGGCTGTCCGAATCCACTGGCCTCAGGTTCCGCCATCGCCGTTGCCGCACAACAGGCTATCCGGCAAGGCGCTTTATCGAGCATGAGCAACCTTTGTAACGGGCATCCGGAAAAAATCACAGCACGAATCGTGGCGCTGGCGGCAAAGCAAAACGATCCCCTGGCGCAAAAAATAATAGCTTTTGCTGCCGTACAGATTGGCGTATTACTGGCCAGCCTGATTAATGCTTTCAATCCGGATTGCATCGTTCTTACCGGAAGTCTGGTCAAATTGGGATCCGATTTTCTAGACATCATAACAAGCGAAGCCGGCCGTCGCGCGTTTGCAGTCCCCTTTCAACACGCAAAAATCATTCCCGGTCGATTACAGGAAGCTTCTGGAGCGCTGGGTGCAGCGGGAATTCTAATAAACAAACGAAAATGAGCGATGGCGATTACTGAAATCATACCGGTGAGCCTGCAACGCGAATGCCGATATCAGATCAATATCGAAAGGGCTGGACTAAGCAGAGGGTACGCTATCCTTCGCGATACCATCCGGCAGGATCCCCAATCCAGATGCTTTTTACTGACCGATGCAACGGTCCATCGACTGTATTCTCAAAAGCTGCTGAATTCATTCCATGAAAAATTACCCGTCCTTAGCTTGCCGCCGGGTGAGAGAATTAAAACACTGCCAAACGCGCTGGCGGTTTACAAAAAGCTGCTGAAACTGCATTTTAACCGGCGGGATATTTTGATAGGCATGGGCGGCGGAACCGTTTGCGATCTTACCGGCTTTGTCGCCGCCACTTTTATGCGCGGGATACCGTATTATCTCATACCCTCTTCGCTCGTTGCGCAAATTGACGCAGCCATTGGCGGCAAGGTGGGCGTTAACCTGGCCCAGGCCAAGAACATCATCGGTTCGTTTTATCATCCGGCGGGAATATTGATCGATCCTTCCCTTTTAACCACGCTGCCGACAAAAGAGATTAGGAACGGCCTTTCAGAGATGATCAAGACCGCCATCATTGCCTCAGAAAATTTGTTTGCGTTTATCGAGAAGAACTGGCAGGCTCTATTAAAAAAGCAAAAGGCCTTCGATGAAGCCATATCTGAAACGATCAAGATCAAATTACGGCTGCTTGCCAAAGATCCGTTCGAGAACAATTTAAAACGTCACTTGAATTTCGGACATACCATTGCGCATTCGTTGGAAACGATCACGCATTACAAAAAAATATCCCATGGAGAAGCGGTCAGCATGGGCATGGCTCTGGCGACCAGAATAGCCAGAACAAAAGGACACTGCAACAACGAGACAGCTGAACGAATACTGGCCTTATTGGAAAACATCGGATTGCCCACTCGTTGGCCGGAAAAAATAACTCCGGAACACCTGCAAAATGAAATTAAAAAAGTCACAACCATTCGCAACGGCCATCTTTACTTTGTGCTGCCGCAATCGATCGGAACAACTCTGATTGATGAATCGATCACCGTTCAAGACCTGTTGGACGGAGAACATTTTTAAAAGGAGCCCATATGTCCGAGGAACTGACCGTTGCCGTCCGCGCAGCCGAAACAGCCGGTCGATTACTGTTAAACGCCGAGCCGGCTGCCCGCGCTCTGGGAGCAAAACGGGTTGACGAAGCGCCTGAAAATTCACGCAAACAATTCGTCACTGAAATGGATCAAAAATGCGAAACGGCCATCAAAGAAATTCTCTGCACCCATTTCCCGGATTACGGGATTTTAGGCGAAGAAGGCAGCAGCGTTAATTTACAGCGCGACAAAATCTGGGTCATCGATCCCCTGGACGGAACCATCAGTTACGCGCACGGTTTGGATTCTTATGCCGTAGCCATCGGCCTGTTATATAAAAAACATAGCGTCCTGGGCGTGGTTTACCTGCCCTATCATCAGGAGCTGTTTTATGCTGAGCAAGGCGACGGCGCCTTTTGCAATCATAAATCCATCCGGGTATCTTCAACCGCAGCGCTGCAAGACGGCATTATTTCCATGGGGCATCACATCTTCCGCATCAATGATTTTCCCAAAGCCACCCGCGACCTTGTGTGCGCGATCAAACGGCTTCGTATCTCCGAATCCTGCAGCCAGGAGATGTGCTACGTGGCGGCCGGACGCATCGACGGCTTTATTCGCACCATGCAACCGACCTATGACTATATGATGGCCAAGATCATCATCGAAGAGGCCGGCGGCATGGTCAGCGACTTTGGCGGTCAGGCCATCGACATCCAACTAAATACGGAAAGAAACACCCATGTGCTGGCATCAAACGCGCTTTTACACAGGGCGCTTGAAAACTATTTGACCTGAGAACAAAAATTTTTCCTTAAACCGGATGAAGGCAGCAGACCGTGCTGCTGCGGCAAACCGTTCAAAATAGAGGAAAACATATGGCGTCGATCAAAATTTTCATCGCCTCATCCAGAGAGCTGAGCAGTGAAAGAGTAGAACTGGAAAACGAAATCGGCCGCATTGCAGAAGAAAACCGCAAAGCCGGCGTAGATATTGAACTGGTCATCTGGGAAAAATATTCAGATTACATGACCCACACCAGTAAACAGGATCGATATTTTCGAGGCATCGAAGAATGTGCTGTATTTATCTGCCTGATTCACAGCAAAATCGGCCGCTATACCCGCGAAGAACTGAATCTGGCCATGAACAATTGCAAATCAGGGAAGCATCCCCAATTCATTTTTGTCTTTTTTAAGGATATTGGATTTCGAATTACAGAAATTTCCCGACAAGATTTCGACGCCGTCCTCGACCTTAAAGAACACCTTGAAGATCAAAAACAATTCCCCGTCTTTTTTGATCATATAGCCGACTTGAAATTGATGATTCGTAAAGATCTGACAAGGATCATCAAAGAAAATTACGGCCATAAAACGCCGGCGCAACCGGTGATTCTTCCGCCCAGGTTCCTGCCTAGACGCACGGCCGGCTTTACCAATCGTGCAGCTGAAATAGAAAAGATAATTGCCAATTTATGTAAAAATGAGGTAGTGCATATAAGAGGCATGGGAGGAATCGGCAAGACGGAACTGGCGATTGAAATCAGCCACCGTTGCATTGAAAAATTCGACGACGGCATCATCTGGCATTTTGCGGAAAAAAGTCAAATTGACGAGGTGCTCAATAAAATACTGACCGCTTATAAAAGCGATTCGTTCTCCATGCCGCTGGGAGAGAAAAAAAGCATCGTACAAAAAATTTTAACCGGCAAAAAAGTCTTGATTATTCTCGACAACGTCGAATGGGATAACCGGGAATCCGTACAGGAGTTTATCAATTTGGCTCCGGACTGCGCCATATTGATCACGACTAGACCGCACAAAGGATTGCTGTTCGACAGATCCGTCCTCTATGATTTGGACGAACTTGCAGAAAAAGACGCTATCACGCTGTTTGAGCAAAAATCGTCGCGCTCTTTGTCTATCCATGAAAAAACGCACATTGCAAAAATTTATAAAAAGCTCGGGGGATTGCCTCTGGCGATAGAATTGACCGCCCGTTGGGCTCAATCCTCACAGACGAATACGGCACAACTCGCAAATTGGGTAAACGACAATATCATCTCTGTTTTTGAGGAAAATGCAAAAATTAAGGCCATATTCAAATACACTTCGGATCAAATGAATGAAAAAGAGAAAGAGATCTTTGCAATTTTAGGGGTTTTTAACGGCGAGACTTTCTCTTTGGAGGCTGTGAAAACGATCAGCGCGGCTAAAGATGTTGAATTAATTCTTCACAAATTTATCGGCCTTGCTCTGGTAAAAATTGATAAAAACAGATTCCAGATGCATCCGATTTTAAAGTTTCACGCAAAAGAACTGTTACCTGACGACAAGGTTTTCATTCACCGTATGATGGAATATTACTTGAAATTTCTCGCCTCTGCCAAGCATCTGTCGTCACTGGATGCCGAAAAAGACAATATTATGGGCGCTTTGGATTATGCCGCAGCCAACCAAATGCATGAAAATGTCCTAGCCTTTATTAATTACTTAACAAGTCCTGCAGACGCCTATTATGGATATTTTGCACAGCGCGGTTATTGGGAAGAGGGCATGAGAAGAGCTGAACAGGCCATCGCCATTTGCAAACGGCTGAAAAAAACTGACAGCATCGCATGGTACAAAACCTGTCTCGGACTTTACCACTATTGGCTGGGCGAAAACGATCAAGCCAGAAAGCTGTACAAGGCCGCGCAAGAGATCTTTACGAAAAATCAGGACTACAAAGGACTCATTGCCTGCTTGCATCAGCTGGGGTATATTGAAGACGATGAAAACTATTATACCCGGGCCAGCGCGGTCTATGCCAAATCACTGGACCTGGCGCAAAAAATCAACGACCGACCCCTGATGGCTCTGGGTTATCATCTCGTCGGCGTTGCCGCCTATCATCAAGGTTTGTACGATAGAGCGCAACAGAATATCAAAAAAGCGATCGCCATCGACAGCAAACTGGAACTGGTGCAGGCGGTTGCTCGAAATAAACGCCGCCTGGCGGCCGTCTTACGCATGAAAGCGCATTACTCGCCCAAATCCCGCAACAGCTTGCTTCAACAGGCGTTTACCTGTATTAACGAAGCATTGCTGCAAGAGACTCATGTCAGAAATCAGGCCCGCGGGAATCGTCAATTAGGCATGCTCCATGAAGAAACTGGGCAACTGGAAAAAGCGCAAGCATGTTACGAAAAAAGCCTGGCGTTGTTCGAATCGATTCAAAACAAAAAAGGCATCGGCTCGGTGAAATATAACCTGGGTTCTGTTTACGAAAAAACCGATCGCATACAGGATGCACAAAAATTTTACCGGGAAAGTCTGGTTATCGCTGAACAGGTCAAGTGCCGGTACGGCGTCGCTTGCGCCTGGCGACAACTCGGCGCCCTGGCTAAAAAAGCGGACAATCTGCATCAGGCCAGAAAAGCTCTTGATAAATCTGTCAAAATATTTGCCGCCATTCACTCGCCCTTTTTAAGAGAAGCGAGACATCTGCGACAAAAGCTTGATAAAAAAGAATAAGAGCCGTACCGCTTTCATCCGGTCGTCTAGTCAAACTCGACCAATAAACCATTTGGAAAATAAAAGAAAAGAAATTACATTCAAATAAATTGATTTAAGAATGTCGCTCATATGACAGATTTGATTTTCAAGAATCTTTTTACATCCAGACTCGATCAGGTGCAGAACTGCCATGACGGAGTCGGTTCGGTGCGCTCCTGTCGCCTCCTTACACAAGCCGATTTTAAAAGCAAATGCAATTTCATTGATTATGCCGTGATCCCGCCCAACAGCTCTATCGGACAGCACCGGCACGACAACAACGAAGAAATTTATCTCATCATCGAAGGTTCCGGAACCATGACCGTCGATGATCATGCGTTCAGGGTAAAGCCGGGAGACCTGGTGGTCAATAGACCGCAGGGGCAGCACGGACTCTACAATGATTCAACGTCAGACATAAAGCTGTTTGTCATTGAAATACCCTGTCCCATTGACGATAGGCAATAACCGGCGGTTTCAATTTTCAATCTCCCGCGACCGTATACAATTTCATGATCATCGGGATTGCTCCCAGAAACAATCCCCCAAACAAAGGCCGTCCCGCTTATGAAACAAAAGAAAAAAACATCCGTCCCGTCAGACGCCGAAGCATGGCCCGCGCGACTTTTAGCTCTGTTTAAAGCTTACCCCCAGTCCGGTTTCAAAGCCAAAGAGATCGCCCATGAGATCAATCTGCCCAAAAACGACTATCTCGAACTGCGCAAGCAGTTGCGCGCTTTGGTGCGCAGCGGCGAAATCGTCAAACTGAAAAAAAACCGCTTTTGCCTCGCGGCTCCGGCTGCAGAAATCTGCGGCCCGCTGCGCGTCAACTCCCAGGGCTTTGGCTTCGTCACCGCGCCGGACGGCCAGGAGATTTTCATCAATTCCCGCTCTATGGGGCAGGCGCTGCACAAAGACAAAGTGCGGGTGCGTCTGCTCGCCGGCAAAATGGGCAATCATCCCGAAGGCCAGGTGCTGGAGGTGGTGGAACGGGCGCGCAACAAAATCGTCGGCACCTTTCACCGCGCCCGATGCTATGCCTATGTCATTCCGGACGACATAAAAATTCAAAAAGATATCATTCTGGACGCCGACGAAACCGCTGAATTGATCGACGGTCAAAAAGTGGTCGTTACCATCGAAGCCTGGGAACACCAGCGGTTGAATCCCCTGGGAAAAATTGTCGAGGTCCTGGGCCTGGCCGACGAACCGGGCGTGGATGTGCTGTCCATTGTGCATAACTATGATCTGGCTGCGGAATTTCCCGATACGGTGCACCAGGCTGCTGAACAACTGACGGAATTCGCATCAGAGCAAGAGTTGCGCCAACGTCTGGATTTGCGCAAGACCGTCACCTTTACCATTGATCCGGAAGACGCCAAGGATTTCGACGACGCGGTTTCCCTGGAACCGTTGGAGAACGGGCGCTGGCGGCTGGGCGTGCATATTGCCGATGTCAGTTATTATGTAACCGAAAACTCGATCATTGACCGGGAAGCGCAGAAAAGAGGCACCTCCATTTATCTGGTTGATCGCGTCATCCCCATGCTGCCGGAAAAACTCTCCACCCGGCTGTGCAGTCTGACGCCCGGCAGCGACAAGCTGTGCTATTCCGTTTTAATGGAAGTGACCGATCATGGCGAAATGGTTAATTATGAATTCAAACACACCCTCATCAACAGCCACAAGCGTTTTTCTTATGAAGAGGCGCAACAGGTCCTGGACGGCAGTCTGGCTAGCCCGTTTAAAGAGACTCTGCTAAATATGTTTCGACTGTCAAAAAAATTGATTGCCGCGCGACAAAAACGGGGCAGCATCGATTTCGATACGGCGGAAATCAAGGTCCTGCTGAATGAGGCCGGCAAACCGACGCAGTTGCTGCGCCGCACCCGGCTGGACACCCATCGCCTCATCGAAGAGTTCATGTTGCTCGCCAACCGGACCGTAGCCGAGCATATCGGCAAGTTTCTCGTGGAAAAAGAAAAACAGGAACTGGCCTTTGTTTATCGCGTGCATGACAAACCCAAGCGCACCGATGTTGATGACTTGATGGCGCTGGCGCAGGTATTCGGCATGACCGTCGCTCCGGCCAAACGGATATCCTCGCATTTTTTTCAGCGCGTCGCCGAACAATTTAAAAAACATCCCGCTGCCACCGTTCTGCAGGACGCCCTGTTGCGCACCATGATGAAAGCGAAATACTCTACGGAAAACCACGGCCATTTCGGGCTTGCTTACAGTTTTTACACTCATTTCACCTCGCCCATCAGGCGCTATCCGGATTTGATGGTGCATCGTCTTTTGCATCACTATTTATCAGCCGGTCCCATAGCCAAAAACAAAGCAGACTTGGAGAAACAGTGTCAACAGGCCAGTGAAAACGAGGTGCGCGCACAGGAGGCGGAGCGTGCTTCCATTAAAATGAAACAGCTGGAATTTCTGGAAACGCATCTCGGTGAGATCCATTCCGGATTCATTTCCCGTATTGTGAGTTTTGGCTTTTTTGTCACTTTGCCTGAATTTTTGATCGACGGCCTCGTGCATATACGAGATCTGCACGACGACTATTATATCTACGAACCGAAAAAAGCACGCCTGAAAGGCGAACGTCGCGGCGGCGCATACAGCCTTGGCGATGCGGTGCGCGTGCAAATAATTAAAATTGACCGCAATGAACGACTGGTCGATTTTGTGCTGGTGGGCAAAGAAACCCGCGGTAAAATAAAGGCCGGCAAAAAACAATGATGCCGTGCTATTTGTTGCAGGAAGATATCTCAGCAGTTACGTTCGGAACAAGTTATTTCGATAATTTTCCATTTTCATCTGCCTGATATTTGAGGAGGTTTGTATGCGTCGCGGTCTTTTACTGATCGTTTTGTTCATCATCTTTCTGATGCTGAGCGCTGCCTTTCGTCCCAGCTCAGGCCCAGCCTGGGTAGAGGATGAAATTCTCGTAAAATTCAGGCCCTCGATCAACGCCTCTTCCGTTCAGTCGATGCTCACGGCCCTCAATGCCCGGGTCACCGACTATATTCCGGAATTGGGATTGCGTCAGATAAAGCTGGCGAAAGCCACAGCCGTGAAAGACGCCATAACTCAAATCATCAGTTCCAATCTGGTGGAATATGCGGAACCCAATTATATCTATCACGCTTTTGTTAAACCCAATGATCCGCTTTACAGCCGGTTGTGGGGGTTGGAAAACACGGGACAGGATGGCGGAAGTTCCGGCGCCGATATCACGGCCGCGTCAGCGTGGAACATAACCACCGGCAGCCAGAACGTCGTCATCGGCATTATCGACAGCGGCATTGATTATAAACATGAAGATCTGCGCAATGCGCTGTATACCAATCCCGGAGAGGACAGCTGGAGTAATCCGGATGATCCGACTACCGGCAATAAAGTGGATGACGACGCTAACGGCTATGTGGATGACTGGAAGGGATGGAATTTTGTTAAAGAAAGCAACGATCCCTATGACGATAACAGCCACGGCACTCATTGCGCCGGCACCATCGGCGCCATCGGCAACAACAGCGCCGGCGTGACCGGCGTGTGCTGGCGGGTGCGCATCGTCAGTATGAAATTTTTGGATGAAAGCGGCGACGGCAATGTCGGCAATGCAGCCAGGGCCATTGTTTATGCTGCAAACCTGGGCGTAAAAATTCTCAACAACAGCTGGGGCGGAAATGAATACTCCAGCGCGCTTTACGACGCCATACAATATGCCGACAGCAAAGGCGTGCTCTTCGTGGCTGCAGCCGGCAACGACGGCGTCAATACCGATCAATATCCCAACTATCCCTCGTGCTATGAACTGGATAACATCATTTCGGTCGCTGCCTCGGATAACAAAGATCAACGCGCTGTGTGGGGATCGGAAGATACGCCCACCGATGATTGCGGTTTTACCTGCAACAAAGTCATGGCAGCCACGCCTGGCTCCAATTACGGCCCTGTGTCTGTGGATCTGGCAGCGCCGGGCAAAGGCATCTGGAGCACCGTGCCGGGCGGCTATGCCCGCTTTGACGGCACCTCCATGGCAGCGCCGCATGTCAGCGGCGTTGCCGGGTTGATTCTGGCGCAATTTCCCAATCTTACTCATGTGCAAATCCGCACCCGCATTTTGACGACCGTCGATCAACGCGATAGCTTTACCAATATGGTAGCCAGCGGTGGTCGGTTAAACGCGTTCAAGGCGTTGCAATGATCCTGCCGAAATAATTCACTTCAATTTTACAACAAGACTATTTATTATGACAGGTGTTCTATAATTTTTACAGCTTTTAATCTTGATCCCATTCTGCATTAAAACCCTCAAACAACTCATCTCCCTATTTTATTATTACTATAGTACTTACCAAACAGAAGAAAATTGGAATTCATCGCAAAAACCTGCGAAAATGGTATAATTTTTGCCTAATTGCTGGAATCTACTCTGTGGGGAGACAAGGCACATTATAATGAAGAATTGTTACATCCTGTTAGCTCTGGTCATAGTTTGCTCTGCCGCCATCGGCTACGCTCAGGTTCTCAGTGAAACCAACGTGCAAGGTCTTACCGAACTGGCCGCGCAATACACTAGCAAGGCACGCTTGGAACGACAACAAACGGAAGCCTGGTTGCGCATCAAAGGTCAGGAGATCAGCGGTGTGCTGCCGGACCAACGTTTCTTTGCCGCGCAGAGCATCTGGCTAGGCACGCCTCTCTATTACGTGACGACCAATTACAACTCGGCGCACACGATCTCTACTCATAAACTCTGGGCCAACAGCGGCAGCAATCTGACATTGACCGGAAAAGATGTGGTCATTGGATTATGGGATGGCGGCGGCGTTCTGGTCCATCACCAGGAGTACGATGGACGCGCACAGCAAATGGACACACCGAGCAGCGTTTGTCTGCACGCCACACATATAGCCGGCACCTTGATCGGCAGGGGTTTGAATCTCAGCGCCAAAGGCATGGCCTCGCAGGCACAGCTACAGGCCTATGATTGGTACGATGATTTGGGCGAGATGGCATCTGCAGCAGCGTCTGGCTTGTTGTTGTCCACTCATTGTTATGGTTATTTGGCCGGCTGGGTTTACAATTACAAAGGGGACGGCAAATGGGCCTGGATGGGGTCTCCTGAGATCAATCAAAGCGAAGATTTCTTGTTTGGTTTATATAACGAAGGCTGCCGTCAGTGGGACCGCATCGCTTATCATGCGCCCTACTACCTGATGGTCGTCGCAGCCGGCAACGATCGCGACGATACCGGACCCATAAGCGGCGAATCCTATTGGGTGCGCATCAACTCCACCTGGACTCTGGATCACGAATATCGCAAACCGGACGGCAATTTTGATTGTCTGGCTGGTCCCTCGGTGTGCAAAAACGGTTTGACTGTTGGCGCGGTCGAAGACATGATTAAAGAGTATCAAAAACCATCTGACGTACTCATGTCCTCTTTCAGCGGCTGGGGGCCTACAGACGATGGCCGCATCAAACCGGATTTAACCGCGAACGGCGTAGAGGTCTACTCCTCCTCTCAGCTAGGGACCGATCAGTATGCCGTGTTGACCGGCACGTCCATGTCAACGCCCAGTGTGGCAGGTTCGCTGGCGCTTTTGCAGCAACATCACCATAATTTGACCGGCCGTTATATGCGGGCAGCTACGCTCAAAGCTGTTGCCATTCACACAGCGGACGAAGCAGGTCCCGGGACCGGCCCGGATTATGGTTTTGGCTGGGGACTTTACAACTGCCATCGCGCCGCCCAATTCATCTCGCAAGATCAGACTCTGCCTTATTCCATTATTGAGGAAACGTTGCAACAAAGCACGGTTTTTCAAATAGAAGTGCAAAGCGACGGCCTGACGCCGATTAAAATCACTCTGGCCTGGACCGATCCGCCGGGTACGCCGCCGGGCAAATCACTGGATCCGCTCACTCCCATGCTGGTCAACGATCTGGACATTCGCCTGCTGCGGCAGCAGGATCGTCTGACTTTTTGTCCCTGGAAACTGGATCCTTCCCGCCCTTCTGCCGGTGCTGCGCAAGCCGACAACAGTGTCGATAATGTTGAACAACTGTATGTGCCAACGCCGGTAAAAGGACTTTATACTTTGTCGATTTCTCATAAAGCCCAACTGCAGGATGCTTCACAACCCTTCTCTCTTTGCATGGAAGGCATTGCTTTGTCGCCCAAACCGGCCAAGATGATGGTGAAAGCATATTTACAGGGGGCTTATGATAGCGCTGTACAAATGCTTTCCGGCCAATTGGCGAATGCGAACCTCATACCGTTTCACGATCCTTATGTACAATCCGTCAAATCGACTCTGTCTCAGAGTGCGGATGCTGTTGATTGGATGTTGCTAGAACTGGTCCCAGAGAGCGGCTCGGAGCCGGTGTTGCAGAAAAGTGTTGTACTACGACAGAATGGCCTTTTAATCGATGCAGACAGCAAAAGCACCGAGTTGGATTGTCCGGTCGCCGCAGGCAGTTATTATGTCATTCTCCGTCATCGTAACCATATTCCTCTAAAGAGCAACCGAGCGCTGTTTTTATCCAATGGCATAAACGTCTCTTTCAATTCCACCTGTGCAGAAAATGTCGGCGCTGATGGGAGTGCGGCGCTGCTGTCGCCGGGCGTTTACGGTCTGTGGGCCGGCGACCTGAATGCCGACGGCTGGATAACGATTGCGGACCAGGAAGCTTGGTATCAAGAAGCTGTTAAGGGAACATCCGGTTATGTAACAGCGGATGTCAATCTGGATGGCCAGGTCACGACTGCAGATTACACGCTTTTCCGCGAGAACCTGCGACAGGCTGTTCACCGCACTTTTTAATACCCGCCAACGGCTTGCATCATGCCGGCACTCTCGGTCTCGGATCACCGCAAAATTCCCTTGCTTTTTAAGGCTGGTTTTTCTAATATACTTATTATATTTCGTCTGTTTTTGTGAGTTTTATCATAAATTGATATGCAGGATTTTCGTTTATCCTTATAAACAGGGACAACTGATTCCAGAGTTCTGGAAGAGGACTGGCTTAAAATTTTTTGAGGAGGCTTTCATGAAATGCAGATTTTTTTTCATATGTAGCGTCGCTCTGACCTTATTGGCGGTGACGGCTCAGGCGCAACGCGGCATGATAGGCATACACGCCGGTTATATGAATCCAAAGGATACAAAAAGCGGATTGGTTATAGGCGGCAATTGGGGCACGTCCATCGACGAATCCGTAGCCATCGGCGTGGGTTTTGATGTTTTTCATACCTCTTACACCGAGGAGACTGCGGTCGCATCGGAAACCATCAACGGTATGACCACAAAGACCTATATGACGGAAATGGAATATGCTCGCACCATCCTGCCGCTCATGGCCGAGATCGATGTTAAAATTCCCATGGGCCGGTATATGGGCTATCTGATTCGCGGTGGTCTCGGCTACTCTTTTCTGTGGAGCAAAGAGAAGAATTATGAAAAAAACACCAATGAAACCCGAAATTATAATGGTTTTACCTGGCAAGCTGCTGCCGGCCTTTACTATGATATCGGCAGTCGTTCCACCTTTACGGCGGATTTGTTCTATAACAACTGTGAAGTAAGCCGGGATGTTAAAAAATCCACAGAAGGTTTGCCGGTTTCAGAACGGGTTGATCTTTCCGGTCTGGGAATCCGCGTCGGCGTACTACTGAATTTGCGTTAATTGTCGAAAAGAGTGTAACCCTTAAAGACGTCCTTTTCAGGACGTCTTTTTTATATAAGAAAGCCTATGAACTATCAACAGGTGCGGTTCGGTCTGACTTCTTCCATGACCCCGATCGTACGCAATCTTTTGCTTATCAATGCCGGCACGTATCTGCTGCAATTACTGACCAGCAGTTCCGGCATGGTCGAAACCTGGCTGGCATTATGGCCGGATCAGGTGATCAGCCGCTGGGCTTTCTGGCAACTTGTCACCTATATGTTTTTGCATGGTTCTGTTCTGCATATTTTATTCAATCTGTTTACGTTGTGGATGTTCGGCTGTGAAGTCGAACGCCGACTGGGTTCCATGCGTTTTCTTTCCTATTATCTGATCACCGGGGTAGGGGCTGCGCTTTTTCATATGGCTTTTAATTGGCACAGCCCGAATCCGGTCCTGGGCGCCTCTGGTGCGATTTATGGCGTGCTGGTTGCCTTTGCCGTACTGTTCCCGGAACGGGAAATCACGCTGTTGTTGTTTTTTATTTTACCGGTTCATCTTAAGGCTAAATACCTGGCAGCCATTTTCATGGCCATCGCTCTTTTAGCGGGCATTCAAGGACAGATCAGCGCCGTTTCCGGCGGCGTGGCGCACCTTGCACATCTCGGCGGCGGCTTGGTGGGATTCATCGTGCTGCGCGGCGGAAATCTCTTGAATGAAAGGCTGTTTGAATTTCGCAAGCGGTGGCAGTGGCGAAAAATGGCGCGCCGCAATGCAAAAGCTGAAAAAGATAAAATTCAACGCATACAAATCGACACCATGTTGGACAAGATCAATCAGGTTGGTTGGGAAAACCTCACTGCCAAAGAAAAAGCGGATCTGAAAAAAGCGGCCGAACGGTTATCGCATGAAAAGTAATCGGAAATTGTTCATATGGATAATTTGCGGTTTTTTATCAAGCGCCGGCATCGCCCATGGCGACGAAATCGTTCTCATTCATCAAACCTCCAAAGACAGTATTGCCCGGATTGACGTCATCCGCGCCGGCGGCTATGATTGCATCGCTTTAGCCGATTTTTGCCGCAGTCTGAACCTCTCCTTCTCACAAAACATACTGCTGAAGCAATTTCACATCAAATCGCGCAAGACCATCGTCTTCACAGCCATGAATCCATTCATTCGGATAAACGATGAAATTCGGCAAATGCCAACAGCGGTGCTCTATCAAAACCGTCAATTTTACGTCCCCTTGAAATATCTGCTTCCCTGTATTCAAGACGCTCTGCCGTTTCCTCTTACCTATCAGGAAGACAATCGGGAACTGGCGATTTCTTCCTTCCACACCGTCATCAAAAACCTGCAGGTGGATGAAAAACAAAACGGCATCATTATACGCCTGCAATTTAAAGCCTATGTCCCGGCTGCCAATATTTACACCAGCGAATCCAACGGCTGGTTTTATGTAGATATTTTTGGCGGACAACTTGAACGCGCCGACGAGATTCCGGTTGTTAACAACAGCCGCATAGTAAGCGAGATCATGAAACTGCAGCTTTCCAGGGATACGGCGCGTTTTGGATTTCATGTGACGCGTCCGATTAAAGACAAAACTCTAAGCATGCAAGAAAATCCCTTTGGCCTTTCCATCTCGCTGCGCACACTGGAAGAAATTCCGCCGGACCTGTTGGCAGAATTGGCCAAGGAGCGGGAAAAATGGAAAATTGATCTGGTCATCATCGATCCCGGCCACGGCGGCAAAGATCCGGGCGCCATCGGCAAAAGCGGATACTATGAAAAACATCTGACCTTAGCCATAGCCCAGGAAATACGCGATGAATTGGTGCGGCGGCTAAAAATCAAAGTGCTGATGACCCGCGATGCGGATGTTTTTGTGCCGTTGGAAGAACGTACGCAATTTGCCAACCGCAACAACGGTAAATTGTTTATCAGCATTCATGTCGATTCCAATCCGGACCGAGCCATACACGGCCACACGGTATACTTTATGGGACCGGCAAAAACCGATGCCGCGCGGCAGGTGGCGCAATTAGAAAACTCGGTTATCGAATACGAAGACAGCAAAAAAAAGTACGCCGGCATGTCCGACGCCGCTTTCATTTTGGCAGCCAATGCGCAAAACTCGTTTAACAAGGAAAGCCAGGCCTTTGCCGAATTGGTGGACAACAATCTGAATTCAACGGTCCAATCTCACAGCATCGGTGTGCGTCAAGCGGGATTTTATGTGCTCTACGGCGCCTCCATGCCCAACCTGCTGTTGGAAACCGGTTTCTCCTCCAATCGCCAGGACGAAAAACGACTGAAAGAAAAAAGCACGCAACGACTTATCGCCAAAGCGATAACGCAAAGCGTCAAAGAGTTTAAAGAGCGTTACGAAATGGTGCATTGAAAAAATCCCAAGCCCATGGGGGGCTTGGGATGAATGTCCGGTTGAAATGGAGGACCGGGCCGGACTGCCGGGAGGAGGTAAAGGAGCTATTTAAGTAAAAAGGTCACACCTGCATAAATGCCCAGCGCGTCAATAAAACCCATGGTATAACGCACTTCGGCAAATCCTTCCAATTTGGGGGATAGCGGCATGCTCGCACCAGCCATAACCATATAGGCCAAATCTGTATCATCCACTTCAACTTTAGTATCCACACCCCACTCTTCTCCCCATTCATCCAGTTCTTCGCCCAAACCCGTGGTCAAAGTGGCCATTTGCACGCCCAAGCCGACGCCGACATAAGGATTGAATTTACCTTTGGCGGAAAAGCCGTAGCGAACCGCAGCCATGATATTAAAAGAGGAGGCCTCTCCATCAAAACCGTCATCATCAAAAGACTTGGTCCAATAGTCAGCGGTTACATACAATTGCATTTTTTCTTTAATCTCGCCAAGATAAATCTGACCACCAAAACCAATGGCGCCGGGAACCGGATCTTCAGGTATGGCAAAGCCCAGCTGAGCTCCAACTCCTTTAAAACCAATACCGGATTCAGCCAAAGCAAAACTGGCCATGACCAGCAACAACACCACGACGATCTTTTTCATTTTTTTCTCCGTTTCTTTATGAGGTGATTTTGACGCACCCGCCAGGGCGGGTATTTACAAGTTGTCTTCTGCTCCTGGTTCGCGCCCGGACTGCTGATAATAAGAGTGTGGGATCGGCGCGTCACCCTTTCCTCTATTCAATTAAATATGTCCCCATGTCAGGCAATCCTTACAAAATATTTCAGATTTTTTGCGACTAGTCGGGCCTTTTGATATGTTCTTGATTATTTAACGGCTTTTAATTATTTTATACAAATTTGTAAGGTTTTAAGGTCGACAAATCATCTTATATTGGCAATAGTTGATATGGATCACAGACAAAGCCGGCAACCGTTGGAGAGTTTTGATTTTGCCGCACTTCTGGTCAAGTTGCGCTCCAGCGATGAGCAGGCCTGGAAAACGGTTTACTTTGTCCTACAAAAATATGTACAATACTGGCTGGAAACGCGCGGCGTTGCCAAAACAGAGGCCGAACAGATATTTCATGACGCATTTACCCTGTTCTATGAAAGATTCGCACAGTGCGAGTTTGAGGATTTTCAAAAAATGCGTTCCTATACTCTGGCCATTGCAGACAAAAAACTCAAGGAATATCGCCGCAGCGTGAAACGGCGGCAACACTATCTCAATCTGAACGACGATGATTCCCTGCAGATCGCTGACGAGACGAATCAAAACCAACTTTTACAATTAGAAACCGGAGATGTGGTCGAAGGCCTGTTGCGCACGTTGAATGAGACGGAACGGAAAATCTTATCCGCTTATTACTGCAACGGTCGAAAACTTAAAGACATCGCCTACGAGTTGGGTCTATCCGAGGAGAACGGCTGGGTGATCAAACATCGAGCCATGAAAAAAGCCAAACAGATCATTGGGGAGCTGATGGGATGAATCATGCTCAGGTAGCAGAAGCGAACATCATTGATCGCTATCTATTAAAACAGTTGTCCGAGCAAGAACTGGAATCGTTTACAGATCATTTGCTCGCATGCGAAACATGTCGCAAAGAACTCTTTGCTGCTGAAAAAATAGTCTCCGCTCTGTCTCGAATGCAAATGGACGCTCGTTCGCGCAGTGGCAGCCAAGCTGTCGTTGATTCCGACCACAGGCCTTTCCGTTCACAGTCTTCTTGGATTTACCGTATGGCTGCTGTTCTGGCTCTGGTTTTAATCGGCGGCTATATCATGCGGCCGTTTTTTCTGCAAAAAGAAAACAGCCCGGTTGCCTCTCTACCGTCTCAGCAGGAGCAGATTCGCGAAAAAGAGGCGGAACGCTTGGCGGCAGAGTATGAAAAAAACAGTAAAACATCCGTCATTCCATCCGAAAACAAAACAGCCGCACTGTCCCGGTATGACTTGCGTAAACGTTTCAATGTTAATGCAGAGCTGGAGCACATCATGCAATATCCGACTCGTGCGGGGTCCTCTTGGAATGTGCAAATGCTTTCTCCTCAACGGGACGCCGAGTATGCATCCGTGGCGGGCAAAACCACGCTTGCGATCGACGGCACACTCACGGTCAGCGAAAAACCAGCTGCTCCGGTAATGTTGAAACTGTATTCCAACAGCCCGGCTGACTATGAAAAGGATCGGCCGCAATTTAAAATGACGCTGAGCTTATCCCAGTCGGACCCAACGACTTACCGTTTTCAGACTAGACAGATGGTGATCTTGCAGCCGGGCTTGTACTACCTGACCGTTGAAAGCGACGCCCATGCTGAACCTGTTTTCATCAGCAGAATCTTTATCGACAGCCCCGACGAGGGAAAATAAACTTTTGTGTCCAGCTCGTTTTCACTGGCCGACAAAAACAAAGGCGCTCCAGAACGCCGGCAGCGCCGGGCCCCTGTTTTTTTAATTGATATTCACTGGCCTGATCCCGTAAAAACAACCGGAATTTGAAATCCCCCTTGTGCAAAATGTTGCTGATCGTTATCAATTCCTGCTCGGTCTCCGGCAAGGGCAGAAATCGTCCGTCAACCGGATCAATGGATCTGGTGGAATAACCGCCATCGACCAATGCTGCATGACTGCCGGTAAATTTGCTGCTGACGCTGTCAAGGAACACCGGGGCAAAACCGCCTGCATCTGTTTCACATCAGTAAGCGTGGCCTCATATTTGTAGGCGCTGTATTTGGGAAAAGTCTGTTCCATGTTCTGCACAAACGCCTGATGTTGATTATGACAGGAAAAGAGTTGGCTGCGAAAATTCGCAAGTTTGCTGCTGTCCGGATCGGCCTTGTACAATTCTTTGTCAATAAGTATCTCGAGCTGGGCAATGTTTGCCCGAATTTTTTTCTCTGACGCCACATACTGTCCGGAATGCCGGCTACATGTTCGGCTCTTACTTTTGAAAAGGTTTCCCACAGAACCATCGCTCGTTTTTTCTCGGCAAAATAAAATGCTGCCGTGATCGCCGAATCCGGTTGCAGCCGATATTTTTGCATGGCTGCATCGATTGCACGAACGTACAGGTCGGAAAATTCTTCCACTGCCGTCAGCTTGCTGGCATCGGTGAGGTAGCCGAGGCGAATTTTATCAAGCACATTTGCGGCCAGTTGGTAGGTGCCCAGCGCAAGAGACCACAAAGATTCGTTTTGCGTCGAATCTGCAGCCATCTTGGCCAGTATAGCCGCTTTATCAGTCAGAGCGGTAAGCATTTGTCGCGGATGCAAAATATTGTTCAAGCCCGGATTGAAACGCCAATCGGCGTTCACGGAATCGCGGCAAGCCTGAACAATGGCCATCTGATAGTTATGCAATGCTTCTTCATACTGTGCCTGTCGCTGGTGATAAGCGCCCAAGGCAATATGGGAAGAGACAATCTCTGTATGATGTTTTTTAAAACATTGCCGGCTGATCTGCAATGACTCCTGATAAGAGGCTATCGCGCGCTCATGGTCGCCTAACGATAGAGATACATCGGCCAGATTGCGCAAGGTTTGCGTCGCCTCTGGAGAAATGCTCTTTCCGCCTTTTCGATAAATGGTTGGATATTATAGACATGCTTTTTTGGATGTATCGTCTGGTCTTTTCCGCATCGTTGTCTTGCATATGCACCAAAGCCAGATAGGAATAGCTGTAAGCCTGCAGGTAAGGATTCTCCGCACCTTTTTCTTCCACCAGCTGCTCCAGTTTTTCGACCCATGCCTGATCGGCGCGATGATTATTGGCCATTTCATTGTTACGAATTATCTCGTTAAGGCAGGAAATTGAACGCAACCACAGCAAGTTCTCTTCATACGGTTTCAGTGCTTGCGCATAGTAGACGACCGCATTGTATTATTTACCCTGTTTAGCGAAAAGAAAAGCACTCTGAAAAGAAGCATGGGCTGTCGAAGTGTCCGGTAAAATTTAAGCACCGGCTGTCGCGTCTGGAATCGGGCAAGAGAATACGACCGAAACATTCAAAATCGCTGTCAAGGCGACCAGAATGAATAAACTGGAATGAGGGTATCGGTTGTTGACAATCATACTTGTTAATAAAGCACCTCAAGGTTTAAACTCGTTCTGTTTCTGACACTGAACCTATTAAAAATGATTAACCAAAGATATGAACAAAAAAATCAGCTCCTGTACAATCGCCCCTGCCAGGTATCGCGTCTCTCAAAGACCTGACGAACGGTTTGCAGCACAACGGCTTTCTGCCTCGACCACAAGGGCGCAATCAACAAATCCTCAGGCGCCTCCGCAGTCAAACGCTGCATCACCATCTGCGGAGATAAACGCTCCATAAAATCAACCGCTGTGTCCGCATATTCCTGTAACTCCATCACCGTCAATTTCCCGGCAAGAAACAACTGCTCTACCGGCGTTTCCTTCAGCACCAACATGGGATGCAGTTTAATTTCATGAATCGGCAAAACAGCCACTCTCGCTGCTGTCTGCATCATCATTTCATGACCTTCGCCGGGCAAACCCAACATCAAATGACAACAGACTCGCAACGGCAGTTCCTTGAGAGCATTTATAGCATCTAAAAAATCTGTAAAAGAGTGTCCGCGGTTTATTGCTTGTAAGGTTTGCTCATGAATGGTCTGCAGACCCAGTTCCACCCACAGATCGGTGCGGCCAGCCAACTCGGCCAGGAGGGCCAGCACCTCAGCGTTGAGGCAATCCGGGCGCGTGGCAATAGCCAGTCCCATCACCCGGGGAAAGGAGAGCGCTTGCGCAAACAGGCTTCTGAGCAACGCAACCGGCGCATCCGTATTGGTAGAAGCTTGAAAATATATGATGTAGCCGGCAAGGTTCTGACGTTGATGCCTTAACAATGCTTTTTCGATTTGCTCTTGAACGCTGATGTTGTGTAGAGATTCCATTTTGGAAAAACTGTCCACGCGACAAAAAATACAACCGCCATACCCCTTGCGACCGTCGCGATTGGGACAGGTGAATCCCGCGTCAACGGAGATTTTCCCCACCGACCCGCCATAGCGTTGCCGCAAATAATGGGAAAAAGAATTATATCTTAACCTTGGTGCATTCATACATTCACACAGACCTTGCAAAAACACCCTTGAGGTTGTCCAAAAAATAACGGAAGCGTGTCATTCCGAACCCGCTTTAGCGGGTGAGGAATCTATCAGCGAACTGTTTTTACGTCAGTTACGAATTTTTCTACAAGGCCGCTTGCCAAATCAAGATTGAGAAAATTTAACTTTGAACAACCGCAAGGATATTAATTTCGTGTCCAAACCACTCTCCCTCGCTTGATAACGGCAGTGACGTGATTGACGCCGAAATAATACGGCAGTTGTCGATAATTCTCCACATCCAACACCGACAGATCTGCCTGGCAACCTGGCGCAATTTGCCCGACGTGGTTCAGTCCCAGGCTAAAGGCGGCATTCACCGTCGCTGCATTCAAGGCCTCTTCTGCCGACAGACGCATCTGCGTACAGGCTAATGATATCATCAATTGCATATTCGGACACATGCAACTACCGGGATTGAAATTACTCGCCAACGCCACCACAGCATTCGCATCCACCAGTTTGCGTGCCGGCGGATATCCATAATTGAGAAACAGGGATACGCCGGGCAGCAGAGTAGCGCACGTATCACTTAAACCCAAGAGTTGTATTTCCGCGTCACTAATTTTTTCCAAATGATCCACGGACGCAGCGCCCATTTCCACGGCCAAATTCACGCCGTTATTGGCGGTCAGTTGATCCGCATGCATGCGCAAACCGAGGCCGTACTGTTTCGCTGCGGCAAAAATAGCGCGCGTCTCTTCCAGTCCAAAGTAACCTTGCTCGCAGAACACATCGCAAAAGCGGGCCTTGTTGGCCATCCGCGGCAACATCGCAATAACCTCTGCCGTATATTCCTTAACCGTCTTGCCGTCCGGAACAGCATGGGCGCCCAAAAAAGTGGGTATCAATTCAACCGGTTGGCAGGAACCGAGATCGTCGATCACCTCCAGCAATTTCAGCTCTTGTTCTGCCTCCAATCCATAGCCGGTTTTGATCTCCATGGTGGTGGTGCCATGCGCCAATGCAGCGGCCAGATAGCGCAGACCGATCTCGCGCAACTCTTCGCGACCGGCATTGCGCGTGCGGTTAACCGAACTGCGGATGCCGCCGCCTTTCTCTGCGATTTCCTGGTAGCCGGCGCCGGCAATGCGCATGCAAAATTCATCCTCACGTGTGCCGGCAAAGACCAGATGGGTATGACTGTCAACAAACCCAGGTACGACAAGACAACGATCAACTGAAAGGATCCGGGGTTGATCGCTGATGTTTTTTTCGATGTCTGCAATCGGCCCCACCGCCCGGATTACACCCTCACGAATATAGACAGAACAGGCGTTCAACACCCTGAGTGAGCTCATGGCCTGGCCGCGCAACGGCTGTGCGTGGGCAGTCACGACCTGACCGGCGTTCAAAATCAGCAGCGATTCCATAATACCTCTCACCCTAATCGAATTCTCGCTTGCGAAGGTTTAAAACCTCCGCAAGGATAAGACGTATTCAATATAGAAAAGCTGCAATCGAAAAGCAAGCATCGGAATCGTGTTGCATCGCATGCAAATTTTTCTTATACTAAACATGCAATGATGAGGTATGCTATGATTAAAAAAGTCATGCTGTTGGTATTTTCCATTTTTTGCTGGGGTCTGGCGCAGACAGCGCCGGACAAGCTTTATTATCAAATGACGATTGCCGAGATCGATCAGGACATTCGCGACATCAGCAAAACCATTCCGCAGCCAGGCCAACGTATGGCCGTGTATTCGTCCCGTTTCCTCCATGCGCCTTACGAGCTGTCCTGCGAAGCCGAAGGAGAATGGGGCCGTTACGAAACGCAATCGCTGATGAACCTGAAACAGGTCAATTGCATGACCTATTGCGAGATCGTACTGGCCTTATCCTTATCTGAATATTATGAAGAGATGTTTAATGTGCTGCAACATATTCGATATCGTCAGGGCATTATCAGCATGGCGACGCGCAACCATTACACCATGGTGGACTGGTTGCCGGCCAATAGCTGGTGTCTGCAAGATGTGACGGCCAAAGTGGGCGGACGAGATGTGGTAAAATCAACCCGCACCATCAGTCATAAAAACTTTTTCAAAGGAAAAAACATCTCTGACATTCCGGTGATGCTGCCGGATCGCACTGTAACCATCGGTTATATACCCTCAGACAGGTTGGCTCTGCACGAAAAGGCGTTGCAGGACGGCGACATAGTCGCGCTGATTCAGAACAAGACCGATATCTTTTCTGCGCACATGCTGCTGATCATAAAAAAAGACGGAGGGACTTTTTTTCGTCACGCCAGCCTGTCGGCGAAAAAAGTGCTGGATCAGCCTTTCAGCGAATACCTTGCCGCCGTTGCGAAAAATCCGCGCTATCAGGGCATGAGTTTCATGCGCATGAAAAAGAAAATCGATTGGGTGGACGGCGTTTATACCCATGGGAAATTCATCCTGCCCGGCCAATGACCATGTCGCGACACAGTTATTTCGAATTTACCGGCCCGTTTCTTACAAATTACGACCGTTTCAACCATCTGGCTACCTTTAGCCTGGACTGTTACTGGCGACGGGTCACGGCAAACAAGGCGGCAAACCATATGACGCAAATGAGCGGCGAGCATCGGGCACTGGATTTAGCCTGCGGCACCGGCGATATGGCTGCGGCTTTACACCGGCGGACCACAGACGCTGTCATCCTGGGCAGCGATCCGTCAGCAGAAATGCTGGCGCTGGCCCGGAAGAAAAAACAACGGCTGGATTGGCAGCGGTTTTTTCCCATTCGCGCCGCCGGCCCGCTGCCTCTGCAAGAAGAATCGGTGCAAGTCATCACCTGCGCGTTCGGCGTACGCAATTTTATTCATTTGCGAGAAGACATGCAACAATGTCAGCGCATCCTGCAATTCGGCGGCCGCATCTATTTGCTCGATTTCTATAAACCAGAAAATATTTTCAGTCGGAGCCTTTTATTTTTATTTAAAGTGGCCTTAGCCCCCGTTATCGGCGGCCTGCTGACCGGTCAAATCAAACCCTATCGATATTTGATGGCGTCCATGCATGCCTTCCGCACGCCGGAAGAGATGGATAAGTTGCTGCAAGAGATCGGTCTGCATTCTGTAGAAATTCACTCCTTCTTCTTTGCACTGGTACATCTGGTAATAGCGGAAAAAATCTAATTGGAGTATCCTATGCCCACTCTATCTATTTATTGGCGTTCTGTACGTCCTTTTGCCTTCACCGTCAGCGTCATGCCTCCTTTTCTGGGAGCGGTGTTGGCCGTCTTGCTCGTGCGTGATCTATCCTTCAATTGGTTTCATTTTTTGCTGACGCTTTTGGGCTGCACCATCAGTCATGCCGGCTCTAACACCCTGTCCGATTATATGGACTATAAAAAACGCGTCGATCGCGAGGGCACCTATGGTTCCAGCGGCGTGCTGGTGGAAAAATTAATGTCGCCGTCAGAGTTGTTGCGTTGGGCGGTGATTTTGTATACGGCGGCTGCCTTAATCGGCGCCTATCTGGTCTGGCGCGCCCCGAACGGTACATCCTTGCTCTGGCTCATTCTTATCGGCGGTATTTTGGGCGTATTTTACACGATTGGCCCTCTTCAGTTTAAATACTTTGCACTGGGAGACCCTGCCGTATTTATCGCCTTTGGTTCAGCCATGACGCTGGGTTGCTATATGGTGCACACCGGACAGTTCGCCTGGCCGCCGGTGTTGTATGCATTGCCCGTAGCACTGCTGGTGGATGCGGTGCTGCACAGCAATAACCTGCGCGATATCAAAAACGACAGCGTAGTGAATATTAAAACCATTCCCATCCTGATCGGCGAACCGGCGGCGAAAATCATGTACTATGTCCTCGTGTTCGGCGCTTATGGATTAATCCCGATTTTGATTCTGACTGCCAAACTGACCTGGCTGTCCTTGCTTACTTTTCTCTCGTTGCCCATTGCCCTGAAAGCGGTTACCATGGTCAAAGAAAAATCCCGGCTGCCGGAAAAAGAATTTGCCATCATCGATGCGGTCACGGCGCAGGTCCATGCCGCGTTCAGCGTATTGTTGATCATCGCGTTGTTTATCAGTTACCTCTTTTGAGATCTGCCATGAAAAAATGTCTCTACCTGAGCGTATTGGCGGCCTTTGTTCTCTGGTATGTCATGTTCGTACTGCGGCCGCTGAATTTCTGGTTAATGATGAGCGTCAGCACCTTGCTGCTCAGCGCTGTTGCCCTGCGTTGTGGAACGTGGCACAAAAAGGATTGGCAGCCCACCTTAAGGGATGTGTGGATCGGCATTGGTTCCGCGTTGCTGCTGTACGGCCTGTTTTTTATCGGCAACGAATTGCTCAAATCACTACAAAATATTTTCCCGCTGCAGCGGGGAGAAAATATCGCCGCGGTTTATGCCAACCGCGGCGCGCTGCCTGCCGGCCTGGTGGCCGGGCTGTTGTTTTTCCCCATCGGCTTTGGCGAAGAGTTGTTTTGGCGCGGATTTGTACAAAAACAGTTCAGTGAAAAAATATCATCCCTGGTTGGATTTATTATCGCCACGTTTCTGTACACGGCAGTCCATTTTTCCACCGGTAATGCGATTTTGTTGCTGGCTGCCGTGGTCTGCGGATTGTTCTGGGGAGGTTTGTACGCAGTGACCAGCCGCTTACCGGCCGTGCTGATTTCGCACATGGTGTGGGATCCGCTGATTTTTGTGTTTTTCCCGGTATGCTGACGATGCGGGAACTATTCACTGAAACATATGAAACCACGAAACACACGAAAAATGCAGCAACTTTTTTCCTTTCGTGAATTTCGTACTTTTCGCGGTTTAAATGGTTTAAAAATCGGGCTGTCGGAAAATAATTATGAATTTACGTTTATCTCTCTTTACCCTAGTCGGTATTTGTGCGTTCACGAACACCTGGGCTGGTACAGACTTGCAAGAGCAACTGCAACAGGACATCGAACGCGGCCGGCTGGACCGTTTTTCTCTTGTAGAGGCGGCCTTTATCCTATCCGGCGCCAACGAACCGGATTCTCTGGCCATATGCCTGCGCTGGTATCAAGATCTTTTACAGACGCTTAAAAATTACCATTTTGACCCCTTTGATCGCGAGGGTTCTGCGGCCAAGGTGTTCAGCTATTTGCACAGTTCCTGGCTGCTCACCTATAAAGAACAGGCCACCACCTTGCTCGACGTCATGCGCAAAAAACAGTTCAATTGCGTAGCCGGCACCATACTCTATAATCTGTTGTGCAGCGATCTGGGCTGGCCGACGGATGCTTTTGAAACTCCCACCCATACCTATACCATTTTCAGCAATTTTTCCCGCCGCATCATGGTGGAAAACACCACGCCCATGGGCTTTAACATTATGGCCAACCTGGCCGAGTACTCGCGCTACCTGCTGCAATTCTATCCGCATAACCGGGCGGCGCAGATCGGCTTTGACCGCATTTATGCCTACGAGAACTCTAAAGGACGGCTGATCGACAACACCGAATTGTTGGGTTTGCTGGCCTATAACCGCGCCTATTTTGCCGATAAGAAAGCGGATTATGCCGAGGCCTATCGCTTTGTTCTGCTAGCGCAAAAATTCAACCGGGACTCTCGCTCCAACATTGATTTTGAGATTCATCTCTATCACCGCTGGGGACAACAGCTGTTCAACCAGCGGCAGTTTTATCAGGCATTCACGGTGTTGGCCGACGGCTTTTATCGCTATCGGAACGAACAGGCGTTGGCGCAAAATTGCACGATCGCCATGCTCAACGCACTTCAGCAATATGGTCAAAGCGGCGATTGGCCGAAAAGCCGCGATCTGTTGCGTGAATTTCAAACGCTTAAAATTGGTCTGGATGAAAGACAGAGTAAAAGCGTACAGGAGATGATGCGCTTTTGGATAAAACAGCTCATTCAGAGCAAACAACGCCAGCAGGTCATGACCGCTTTCGACATCCTGCAGCTGTTGAGTCTGGATGATTCCTCCTTCGATGATTTGCACCAGCTGGCCGGCAGCATGGAATAACGAGCAATTTCTTTTATCTATTTTTCTTCACCGATATGTCCGGATCGATACGCAGAGTTGCTTTTGAAAATGGCGGAAAGCGCATTGCAAAGGCCGCGGGGGTGGCATGCCGCCACGGCCTGGATGTGGCACAACAAAGAAGGGCTTTACACGAGAATCATCCATCAAACTCAGGATGCTGAAAATAACGCCATCGATGTACAACCGCAAATCGTAAAAAGCATTCATCCCAAATATCCCGAGGAGGCCAGAAAGTCCGGTCTCGAAGCCACTGTTTGGGTGAAAATGCTGGTGGATGTAAACGGCAACGTCAAAGACGCACAGCTGTTACAGGTTAAAAATACCTGTAAAGCAGACGTCAACGGCGTCAGATCTCCGGTAGAGGTAGACGGGCAGATGTTCAGCTATGCCGCACTCGAGGCTGCCAGAAAATGGCAATACAAACCGGCAGAAAAGAACGGCAAACCCGTGGAAATGTGGGTTTCCATGAACTTTAAACTGAATTAAATTTTCGCAGCCGGCGTCAGACTGATCACTGTAATCGGTTCGACTTTTTCATCATGATACAATACATATCCTGCGCCGGCAGCGTCATTGATGCGGTATTCTCTGTTCCCGCGCAATAATTGTAAAAACTCTTCTTTATACGCCGGACTCCAATAGTGCATGGGAATAACCCGCTTAGGCTGCAACAGTGCAATAAACTTTTCCGCCTGCGGGATCAATTCGTTAACGCCTTGAATGGTCATCAATAAAAGGTCATACTGGTCGGGATAAACCTCTTTCACTTTCTGCTTTATAGAATCCTGCTCGATTTCTTTAATATAGGCTTGCGCGTCGCCGAGATGTAAAATCTTAAATCCTTTGTAGGTGAAAAGAAATCCGCTGTTATCTGTCTTAAATACGGATGCCTCGCAAGTGCGTATTGGCGTGATGTTTATTCCTTTAATAGCCAAGCTATCGTCATCCGTTAAAATGCGCACCGATGACCCAAACTCTTTGCTGCGTCGATGATCAGGATGGTTGTGGGAAAATGTGGCCACAGTTGGTTCTATGCCCTGGAGATCATAGACCGGGCTGTCCAGACCATACGAATTGGACTCGCCATAATCGGTAAGAACAGAAACACCGTTGTCGAATTGCAGGAAGAAAGCGGCGTGACCGAGATAATGTATGCGCACCACCGGTTCTGGCGGCGTGCAAGAGCAATGCACAAAGATCAAAAACACCAAAAGCCGGATGTAAATGACGAATGGCCTCATAACACACTCCCAGGTGAGAATTTCAGTAACATAAAAATATTCACTCAGTGTCCTCTGCGCGCTCTGCGTTGAATGTCTTGTAAACCAACTGGCTCCGGTTTACCCGTGTCGGGCATTGGATATGAATTGTCACATTCTTTTGGAAATGACGATATAATACCGTATGGAGCGTTTCTACACTCTCGCCGCTGCTGAAATCACCCGATGGCGAATTAATACTGATGCTCACGGAAACTCGATCAACGCGCTGATGCGTTGACGCACCACGGCGCGCAATGATTCGACATCGAGCTGCTCGATTTCAGCCACTGTCATGGGTTTGCCGATGCGTAATTTGATCTCTCCGGGCCGCAACAGCCAACTGGTGCGGCGTTTAAAGCGGAACAAACCGGACGTGCCGATGGGCACCAGCGGCGCTTGCGCCATTTTTGCAAAATGAAACGGCATTTTTTTAAACGAACCCAATTCGCCGTTGCGCGTGCGCGTGCCCTCGGGCAATAAAATGATCGATGTGCCTTTTCTGATCTCTTCCGCAGCCCGTTGCATGCTCAGCCAGGAAGCGCGGGCGCTCTTGCGCGATATCGGGATATTGCCGATGGCGCGTAAGAACCAACCCAAAACCGGATAGCTGAACTGTTCCGCCGCTTCCAATCCACGGGTGATGTTGGGAATATATCCGCCAAACACCGGTACGTCGAACAGACTGACGTGATTGCACATGAACAGATAACCGGTTTTAGGATCGATATTCTCCAATCCCTGCACGGTAACGCGTCCGCCATAAAGCCGCACCAACCACCGCAACAGGGCGCGGCCAGGCGGATTGTAAACCTTCTTGGGCAACAGCACGGCCATTATGGTGATGATTAAAAGCGCCAGCACGGTCAACGGCAGACCGATCAGCCAGCGTAAAGCGCTGCTCAGGTAGATCATCTTTTGAAATTCCTCGCCAATTCCATGAATATTTCCACATCGTTTTCTATTTTTGATTTCAATCCATCAAAATAAAAAACCCGCATGGGAAAACCGTGCAACTCGCGGCTGACGCGCGGATAAACCGCTTCACAAACAATGCCGTTCATGCAGGTAAAGGGACTGATGTCGATGACGCCGTGAGCGCCCTTTTCATAATACCAGATGGCTTTGCCCATACTGACCACCATCTCGCCATGCGCGCCTTCACGCGGCAAATAAGGCCGGCTGCGTTCCAATACCTCGGTAATGTGTGCAGGTTCCGGGCGATGGGCAAACTCTTTGACAAACGGTTTGAGCAACGCGCATTCATCAGAGGCCATGACTGTCTGCTTGATCTTGGCGCCCAGCATGCTGAAAGACAAACGCTTGCCGTTGCGTATGAGCCGTTTTTCGGCTTCATCGTTGGTATACCATACCCATTCGGATACGTCGGACATCCACGCCTCGCCGCCGAATTTTTCCACCAAACGTACAACAGAGTCATTGCTAAACTCGTCCAAACGGCAAAAAATCTCACCGACGATGCCGATAACCAGTTTTTGTTGCGTCCGATCCTGCGGAATCGACCTGAAATCATCACGAACCTTTTCCAACTCATGGATCATCAGGGTTAATCGTTTAGCATGAGATATTTGCGGAACAGCAATGGCCTCACAAAGCAAAGCCAAAGACTTTTTATAAACTTTATCGGCATCGCCGGGATTTTTTTCATACGGTCGGGTTGTCAACAACATCTTGCGCAACGCGTCCGAAGCCACTACCGCACGCCAACCGGTGCGCACCAACTCTTGTGCATGCTCGCCGATATCCCTGTAACCATCGGTGCTGGAAGGCGCAAACAAGAGCACGTCCGCTTCGCCGCGCAATTTGAACACCTTGCGGGCCAAAGGCAAATAATGACCGAATCGGCATGGCCCATTGGAGGTCGGCAGCATAATGGCGGTCCTGGCCGGGTCATAATCCGGCAAGGCGGTGATCTGCAACAAGCTGCCCAGGGTCACTGCCTCGGGCAAACATTCATCGCCGGATAGCCATTTTTTCGCCAGATTAAAACCTGTTTCATCCGCATCAGGCGCCGTGCGCGCATTCACGCCTATTGAGCGAAAAGCGGCTGCCATGCAGGCTGCGCCTTCCAGAGACATTTGTGGAATATACAACGTTCTATTTTTCAGAGAACCGGACATTACTTTATCCTAAAAAGATGAATTCAGAATCTTGATAAAAGCGAACACGGATTGAACGGATAAGACAGATTTGAACGGATAAACAAAAAAATACTATCCGTTTTGATCCGTTTCATCCGTTCTATCCGCGTTCGCTCTTTGAATAACGGTCCTCAAGACCCGGCTTTTAGCACACCCTTGCTCTGCAAAAACGCCTCACAGCGCGTCAGGATGCCGGCGTCGTTGCTGTGCTCATCAAACTGCAAGGTCAAATAAGGCGCAGCCAAAGCATCGCGGACAAAATGTTTGATGTAGGAATCCGGTCCGCATTTAAAATTAGTAATATAAATTAAATGCAAATTTTTCTGCCTGCTGATCCAGACCGCGGTTTGCAGAATCTTCCGACCGTAATTCCAAAACATGTTTTCATGAAACGGCGTTACATCGATGCCTTCATATGGAACAAAATCCATCGGAATGACGTCAACGCCGTACTGATCGCGCAATTTCAGCGGGACGTTTAGATTCAATCCCGGATCATACAGATTATAGGCCCGACCAACCAATATAACAGCCGAACCTTTCTGCTCCTGCAACATCTGCAGCGCCTGTTGACCGGTTGATTTTACCCGGCGCATAAAGGCGCGCTGTACCTCATACGCCGTCCGCACGGCAGCACGATGATATTTGCGGGAGATTCCCCAAGCTCGCGCCATCTCATAGAGCGAGGCTTCGACGCTCTCCTCGCCGTCGCGAAACCGCACTACCGGCGACAGCAAGCGCCGGCGCCACTCTTCATGAGGCGCGCTGTTCTTCAACACCAGCGGCAGGGTTTGTCCCCAGGGACAGAACCAGGATTCGGTGTGCATGAATTCTGTTTCACTGTTAATGGCGTTGGCAACAAAAACATAATCCGTCTTTTTCTCCTCCAACAGCTGCACTACATGGCCGTGGCCGGCAATGATGGGGAAACAGGGTTCGGCAATGCAATGTTCACGCGCCAGCGCCAGCAGAGGTCTGTTGGTCGTTTCGGTAACCACCAGGGCCGCGCCCAGCGCGCCAAAATAGCCGCGCCAAAAAGGAAACCGGTCATAATAATACATGGCTCTGGGAAAACCAATAGTCAATCCCAAACCGTTTGGCGTAGGCGGATCCTGTTCCAGTAGACGATTATAGGCGGTGATCAAATCGGGTAAAACCGCTCTTCTATTGGTTAGCGCCTTTTTGCGATAGCGATCCGAGCATTTGTCTCCCCAAAAGGTCTTTTCACCGTTTACCGTCACCTGCTGAATTTCGCAATGATTAGAACATCCCTTGCACTGAAAATGGCTGATGGAAAAAGAGACCTGCAAATCGAACCCGTGAAACCGGCTCGACGGCCGGCAGCCGGCCATCTTTTCCCTGGCGAGCAGCGCGGCGCCGATGGCGCCCATGACGCCGTTGTGCGGCGGTACGATGATGCGTTTCTGCAAAGAACCGGCAAAGGCTGCGGCCACGGCCTTGTTGTACGCCGTACCGCCCTGGAAATATATCTTGTCGCCGATATGCCGTCCGCGCACAACGCGGTTTAAATAATTCTGCACCACGCTGTAGGCCAAGCCCGCGGCAATGTCTTTCTTGGCCACACCCTGCTGAAGATGGGCTGCCACGTCCTTTTCCATAAACACAGTGCAGCGCTCGCCCATTTGCACCGGCGCGTCGGAAGAAAAGGCCAATTCGGCAAATTCGTCGACAATGGAAATGCCCAGTTTGGTCGCCTGTTCTTCGAGAAAAGAGCCGGTACCGGCAGCACAGGCCTCGTTCATGGTGAAATCAACCACCACGCCGTTTTCAATGGAGATGAATTTGGCATCCTGACCGCCGATCTCGAAAATGGTGTCCACCTGGCTGGCGTAAAGATGTTCTGCAATAAAAGCAGCGCCGGTTTTATGCGCGGTAATCTCGTCATTGACCGCGTCAGCGCCGACCAGCTCGCCGGCCAGTTCCCGCCCAGAACCTGTAGTGCCCACCGCCAACACGCGAACGCGCTCAGCCCATTTTTTCTTCCAATGGCCGAGTTCGCGTTGCACCACTTCTACCGGGCGGCCGTCGGTACGTGTATAAATTTCATCCAACACCCAACCCTGTTCATCCAGCAAGACCAAATTGGTGCTGACCGAACCAACGTCAATGCCCAAATAGACATCGATCCTCCTGTTCGATAACGGCTGCACGGCCGGCGGTTGCGGAAACTCGACCAGATCCAAAGACAATCGCGAAGGCCTATAATCGGTCTTGTCCGCCTGCTTCCTCGTCGCTGTCAGGCAACCGATGTTAGCGTCAAAAGATTGCTGACAAGACAATACGGCGCATCCTAAAGCGGCTGCATAAATATGCTCGGCCGGAACCAAAAGCTCATTTTCCTGCAGATTGAGGATTTCACGCATGGCCTGGACCACGCCGGCATTGGCCGCTACGCCGCCAACCAGGGCCACCGGCGGTTCGATGGTTTTGCCGCGCAAAATGGCGCCCTTGTAATTGCGCACGACCGCTTCACACAATCCTTTAAAAATGGCTGCCGGCGAGTAACCCCGTTGTTGCGCATGCACCATATCCGATTTGGCAAAAACGGAACAACGACCGGCAATATTGGCCGCGGTGTCAGCGGTTAACACCAGGGGACCGATCTCTTGCACCTGAAAGCGCAGACGTTGTGCCTGTTGATCAATAAACGAACCGGTGCCGGCAGCACAGTCACCGTTGCGTTCGTAATCGATGATCGCCGGCGCCTGATCGTCTGTTGCGCCGGCCACTCGGATATAGCGCGAGTTGTCGCCGCCGATCTCTAAAACCGTTTTCACATTCGGCAAAAGCGCTGTTACGCCGTAGGTCGCTGCCTTGAATTCGTTGATATAGGGCACTTTTAACTGTTCGCTGATAATTTTACCATGACTGCCGGTAACCTGCAAGGACAGCGGATGTGGCCATTCTTGTATCATTGCCAACAACAGGCTTGCCGCGTGAAAAGGATCGCCCATCACTTTTACACGGCCGGCAAACAACCAACCGTTGCGAAAAGGCCGCACGATTTCAAAATGGCCTGCATAATCGCCATCAGGCCGTTTATGGGAAAGCACGACCAATTTCGCTTCCACCGAACCGAGATCCAAGCCCAAGGTGGTTCGTTGCACTGAATTAAAACTCATATCTACTTTCATCTTAACCGATTTCCAACATTCTCTGCACGGCCCGCAACGCGCGCAGCCGAATCTCCTCCTCCACCTCGACCACGTATTGCGTCTTTTGCAAAGATTTCAGCGTGTCCTCCAGAGTGATTTCATTCATATGCGGACAACGGACACTGCACAGGCGCAGCATCTCTTTGCCGGGATTTTCCGCAGCGATATTGTCTGCCATGCTGCACTCTGTTAGCAGTAAATAGTGCGGCGCCCGCGTCTGTTGTACATACCTGATCATGGCAGAGGTAGAGCCGCTAAAATCCGCGGCCGACGTCACCTCAGGCCTGCACTCGGGATGCGCCAGGATAACGACGTCGGGAAATTGTTTGCGGATATTGACAACATCTTCAACCGTGAATTTGTCGTGCACCTCGCATTTGCCGTCCCAACCGATCATGGCATATTCCAGATTTCCTGTTGGCGGTCGCAGACCCTCCGCGGTTTTAATCGGAAAGATTATTTTTTTCTTTGTTTCTTTAGCGACATTGCCGGCCAGATACTGATCAGGCAAGAAAATGACCTTGTCGCTTTTCAGCGATTGCACCACCTTGACCGCGTTGCCGGAGGTGCAACAGATATCGCTCTCCGCCTTGACATCCGCATAGGTGTTGATATAGGTCACCACCGGCACGCCGGGATACATTTGGCGCAACTGCCGCACATCCGCAGCCGTGATGCTCTCAGCCAGAGAACAGCCGGCTTTTGGCGAGGGAATGAGCACCGTCTTTTTCGGACTCAGAATTTTTGCGGTCTCGGCCATAAAGCGTACACCGCAAAAAATAATGATCTCCTTGTCCGTTTTGGCAGCCTGGCGGCTCAATTCCAGGGAATCGCCTTTAAAATCAGGCACGGACAAGTACAACGCCGGCTCCATATAATTATGACCCAGGATCACGGCATTGCGTTCCTCTTTAAGCCGATTAATCTCAACGGCTAATTCGGCCTTGTAGCGTATTTCCGCGGCTGGAATAACGTTATGCAGTCTATCCTGCAGCATTTGCCGCATGGATTCAAAATCCGTATTCATAGCTCACCATGTTTAAATTATGCAGAACCTTATGCAAATACATTCGTTTTACTTTTAAAATAATATAAAAATTAGTTATATTAAAGGTTTAAAGCAAGCAGGAATTGGCGCTTTTCCAGCCCTGATGGGGATATCAAGTAAGGACAAGGTATGAACAAAAAGCGAACCTGGATTATATTTCTCATTGTGTTATTGCTCCTAGCACTGAACAAATGGCGGCCCTGGGAGAAAAAACAAATGGAAACCAGCGGCCGTGGGCGCAGTGGGGCGAGCGTTACAAATGTGCGCGCGCATCTGATCGAACCGCGGGATATAGAAAATGAGATAACCGCCACCGGGTCCATTCTGGCCGATGAATCGGTTACCTTGACCAATGAGATTTCCGGCAGAGTGACGGCCATCTATTTTAAAGAAGGCCGGCATGTTAAAAAAGGAGAGTTGCTGTTACAGCTTTACGATGCGGATCTGCAGGCGCAACGGGAACGCGCCGAAGCGCAACTCAAACTGGCTGTGGATATAGAAGCGCGGCAAAAAAAACAATTGGACATGGAGGCCATCAGCCTGGAGGAGTATGAGACCGCACTCAACCGCCTGCACACAGCCAAAGCGGATGTCCAACTCATTCAGGCGCAGATCATCAAGAGTCGCATCACCGCTCCTTTTGACGGCATCATTGGCCTGCGCTATGTCAGCGAAGGCGCTTATCTGTCGCCCGGCGTCCGCATCGCCACCCTGATAGCTTTAAATCCGATAAAAATCGATTTTGCCGTTCCTGAACGTTTTTACGCGTTGCTGGCGGATGATTTGCCCATCCGTTTTCGCATTCAGGGTCTGGCGGATGAATACAGCGGAAAAATTTATGCGGTAGAACCGGAAATCGACACAGACATTCGCAGCGTTCGTTGCCGCGCCGTGTGCCCCAATCCCGATGGCCTCATCAAACCCGGTGCCTTCGCCGAGGTCACCATTCCTTTAAAAAAACTGGCCGGTGCGCTTATGATCCCCAGCGAAGCTTTGATTCCAGACGCGCAAAAGCAATCGGTTTTTGTCGTCAAGAACAATAAAGTGCAAACGCGGAACGTGGTGACCGGCTTGCGTACTTCGGAAACCGTGCAGATTCTATCCGGTTTATCCGCCGGCGACACGGTGCTGACCACCGGTCTGCTGCAGGTCCGGCCCGGCAGTGCGGTCAGAGTGACGGAACTGAATTAGGGAGTCCAACAAATGAGTCTATCCGCTGTCAGCATCCGTCGGCCGGTTCTGGCCATCGTCATGTCCCTGTTCATCGTTCTGTTCGGTTTTATCGGCTATACCTTTCTCGGCGTGCGTGAATATCCCAGCGTGGATCCGCCCATCATTACGGTTAGTTCCTCCTACACCGGCGCCAACGCCGATGTCATAGAATCGCAGATCACCGAGCCTCTGGAAGAATCCTTGAGCGGCATCGAGGGCATCCGCACCCTCTCATCCATGAGCCGGGAAGGGCGATCCAACATCACCGTAGAGTTTAACCTGGATACGGATCTGGAAACCGCGGCAAACGATGTGCGCGATCGCGTTTCACGCGCCATGCAATACCTGCCGCCGGACGCCGACACGCCCATCGTCACCAAATCGGACGCAGATGCGACTCCGATTTGTTATCTCAATGTGATGAGCGATCGCCGCAATCTCCTGGACCTGACCGATATCGCCATGAATAATTTTCGTGAAAAGTTGCGCACCATCCCCGGAGTCAGCGAAGTGCAATTGTGGGGCGCCAAATCCTATTCCATGCGTTTGTGGTTTGATCCGGTCAAATTAGCGGGTTTTAACCTGACTTTGATGGATGTCGAGGCCGCTCTCAGTCGAGAAAATGTAGAATTGCCTTCCGGCCGCATTGATGGCAGGGCAACGGAACTGACCGTGCGCACCATGGGCCGTTTGAACACTCCGGAAGAGTACAACAATCTGATCATCAGAGAAAGCTACGGCACGGTCATCCGGCTCAAAGACGTGGGTTATGCCGAGTTTGGGCCGGAAAATTATCGCACCATTATGAAACGGGATCGGGTCCCTACGGTTGGTCTGGTGCTCATTCCCCAGCCCGGCGCCAATTATATCGAAATTCTGGATGAATTCTATGTTCGTCTGGAACAGATGAGAAAGGATTTGCCGCCGGACATCACTTTAAGCATCGGCTTTGATAACTCTAAATATATTCGTAAATCCATTAAAGAAGTTGCAGAAACGGTGATCACCGCGTTTGCTCTGGTGGTGTTGATCATTTTTCTGTTTTTACGCGACTGGCGCACCACTGTTATCCCGGTCATTGCCATCCCCATTTCGCTTATCAGTGCGTTTTTCATCATGTACATCGCCGATTTTTCCATCAACGTGTTGACTTTGCTCGGCATTGTCCTGGCCATCGGCATGGTGGTGGATGACGCCATTGTGGTTCTGGAAAATATCTATGCCAAAGTCGAGGGGCATATGCCGCCGCTGGCTGCAGCTGTGGCCGGTTCGAAAGAGGTGTACTTTGCCATCATCTCTACCACCGTGGCGCTGGCTGCCGTGTTTCTGCCGGTGATTTTTCTCGAGGGTCTTATCGGCCGGTTGTTTCGCGAATTCGGCATTGTGCTTGCCGGGTCCATCATTGTCTCGGCATTTATTTCCCTGACCTTGACGCCGATGATGTCATCGCGCATCCTTCGTGAAAAAGAAAAGCACAGCCGCTTTTACTACTGGTCCGAACCTTTTTTTCTAAAGGTAACCGGCAGCTATCGTAATGTATTGTCGCGTTTCATGAAAAAGCGCTGGCTGGGATTTGTCGGCATGGCTTTGTCTTTGGCATTAATCATCCTTATCGGTGCGGTATTGCCGCGCGAGCTGTCGCCCTATGAAGATCGCAGCAGCATACAAATACGCGCCACCGGACCGGAAGGATTGTCTTTTGAATACATGAGCCGTTATATGGATGACCTGGTGCAACTGGTGGAAGAAAATGTTCCGGAGCGCGCCATTCTGATGAGCATGACCTCGCCGGGATCAGGCTCTTCGAACAACGGTTTTGTCCGACTCACATTGAAAGAACCGGAAGAACGCATTAGAACGCAACAGGAAATTGCCGACCAGTTGACTCCACCGGTAAATCAACTTTCCGGTGCGCGTGCGTTTGTTGCCCAGGATCAGTCGCTCAGCACCAGTAGACGCACTTCGTTGCCGGTGCAATTCGTTATCCAGGCCGCCAATTTTCAGAGACTGGCAGAGGTTTTGCCCAAATTTCTTGAAGAAGCGCGCAAAGATCCAACCTTCAATTATGTCGACACGGATCTGAAATTTAACAAACCGGAAGTTGAGATCATCATCAATCGTGAACGCAGTCGCACACTGGGAGTTTCTGCCAGAGATATCTCCCAAACCCTGCGCCTGGCCTACAGCGGCCAACGCTGGGGTTACTTTATTCGCAACGCCAAGCAATACCAGATAATCGGTCAGGTTGGCCGCAGCGATCGCGACGAACCCATGGATCTGAAAATGCTGTACGTACGAAATAAAAATAATGAAATGGTCCGTTTGGACAATCTGGTGGAGGTGCGGGAAAGCAGCCGGCCGCCCACGCTCTATCGATTCAATCGTTATGTTTCCGCCACAGTTTTAGCCGGCCTGGTGCGCGGCAAGACCATAGGCGACGGCATTGCGGCCATGGATCAAATCGCCAAACGCACTCTGGATGAATCCTTTCGCACTGATTTAAGCGGCCCCTCGCGGGATTTCAGCGAAAGTTCCTCCAGCATTCTCTTCGCCTTTTCTCTGGCGTTGGTGTTGATTTTCCTGATTCTGGCGGCGCAATTTGAAAGTTTTCGCGATCCCTTCATCATCATGTTCACTGTGCCGTTGGCCATCGCCGGCGCATTTCTGTCTCTCTGGTATTTCGGCAAGACGCTCAATATTTTCAGCGAAATCGGCATGATCATGCTGATCGGTCTGGTTACCAAAAACGGCATTTTGATTGTCGAGTTTGCCAACCAACGCCGTGCACAGGGATTGTCGATTCAGGATGCAGTCCAGGACGCTGCTGTCGCCCGTTTTCGACCGATCGTAATGACCAGTCTGTCCACCTTTTTGGGCATTTTACCCATTGCCCTGGCTCTGGGTGCGGGCAGTGAAAGCCGTATTCCCATGGGCATTGCCGTATGCGGCGGCCTGGTGTTTTCGACCTTTTTAACCTTGTTTATCATCCCGGCGATTTACAGCTATTTTTCCAAATCAAACCGTTCCTTTGAACATATGCAGGTACAGGAAAACGCGTCATGAAATATCTCGCACTCGGTATATTGCTTGCCGTATCAGCGCTTTACAGCCAGGAGAGTCTAACCCTGGAGCAGGCAGTCGATCAGGCGCTGCAGCATAATTTTGGCATTCGCATCGCCCGCAACGACGCCGCAATCGATGATAACAACGCCAGTTGGGGCAATGCCGGCCTGATGCCACAGTTGACCACAACCGCCTCAACCACGCACAGCGTCAACAATTCCAAACAGACTTATGTGACCGGCAACATCATTGATCGCACCAACGCCGTGTCGGACGCAAAAAACCTGGGCGTAAATCTGAATTGGACCCTGTTCGACGGTATGGCCATGTTTGCCAATCTGCAAAAATTACGCACCTATCGCGATATGGGCGAACTGGAAGCCCGACAGGCGGTGGAAAGCGCATTAAGCCGGGTTATCATCGCCTATGTCGATATCGTGCAACAGAAACAAAAGCGACATTCTTTGCAGGAAGCGACCGCGATTTCGGAACAACGGCTGAAACTGAGCGAAGCCAAGTACCGCATGGGCGCTGAATCCAAATTCGATTTGCTGAGCGCCCGTGTGGATTTGAATCAGGACCGCTCCGCTTTGTTGAGCCAGGAAGCGACGCTGAATCGCGCCAAGACTCTGTTGAACGAACTGTTGGGGCGCCATGTGGATATGGCTTTTGACGTGGCCGATACCATTGCTTTTCGCGAACGACTGACTCTGGCGCAACTCCGAGAAAATCTGTTGCAGAACAATGTCGAGCTGTTGTGGCAAAGAAAAAATTTCCGCGCATCCGCTCTTGAGACCTCGGCGGCCTGGGGACCGCGCTTTCCCAAAGTGGGGGTCACGGCCGGTTACACCATCACGCGTTCGGAATCCCAGTCCGGCATGGTACAGTCCAATAAAACACATGGTTTCAGTTACGGTCTAAACGCCAGCTATACATTATTTGACGGATTCAACATTCAGCGCAAATGGCAGAACGCACGCGTGGCGGAACGCAGCAATGAATTGCGCATAGCAGAAAAACAAAATCAACTGGAAGCGGATTTACTGCGCATTTATCAACAATACACGACCAACCTGACCCTGATCGAGATGGAAAAAGAAAATGTAAGCGTCGCTCACGAGAATGTAACGGTCTCGGTAGAAAAATACCGGTTGGGCAGCATCTCCGCTCTGCAAATGCGCGATATTCAGATCAAATATTTGGATGCCGTCGGCCGTCTGATCAGCGCGCAATACACCGCCAAATCGGCAGAGACGGAACTGCTGGCATTGAGCGGCGGGTTGATCAAAATGAATAAAAGAAAGTAAAGCCGGCAGCAATTTTTTGCGGAACAGAATTACCTAAGGATAGAAGTGCGGATTTTGCACACCTATGGGACGACCATGGAAACGGTAAAGTCAGCCAGAATGAAAACGCAGAGGCGCAAAGATCGCAAAGAACAAAACATTTCTGTAGCCTCTGCG
>CAYLWO010000006.1:107379-147091 GCA_964387285.1 uncultured Cytophagia bacterium
GAAAACGCAGAGGCGCAAAGATCGCAAAGAACAAAACATTTCTGTAGCCTCTGCGACCTTTGCGCCTCTGCGTTGATTAGTTATGTAAAAATCGGATCGTATTGAGATTGCACTAGAGTTCGAACCGCAACGAAAAACGATGTGTGGCATCGAACACATGAAAATCGGTATAACCATAGTCAAACCAAAATCGACAATCTCCGATCATCATATGGACGCCGGCGCCAAAGGAAACACCCTCATCGGTTTGCAGCACCTGCGTTTTTTCATCCCGACTGCCGGAATAATTGAATTTGTATCCGCCGCGCAAAGCCAATTTCTCATATAGCAACCACTCAGCGCCGGTAAAGTAGAGCTGTGGACTGTCCTGCGGTTTGGTGAGATCCGCTAATAGACGCAGTTGCGAATTTTTTTCCTGGGCAATCGCAACCGAGGCGCCGATGGAAAAATTGAGCGGCAGCGGCGCGCCGATGGCGTAAAATTTAAAATCCTCACCCACATTATTGATGCGAGCGCCGATAGCCAGATCCCGAAACCCTGTTTCATACACCGCGCCAAAGTCAAAAGCCAGGGAACCGGCGGTTTCGGTGTCAATTTTTTCATAAATGTATTTCACCGTCACGCCCATGCGAAAACGATCCGTGAACTGTTTGGCATAAGCTAGCGCCATGGCCAGATCGTAATAATCAAAGGAATCATACCGACCCACGCCCAAATCTTCCATGGAAGCTCCGTTGTATCCGGGCGGAACAATATCGCGATCAGCCGGAATATCCGACAAGCCCATATAGATAAATCCCAGTCCTACGGTTCCCCAATTGCCGAATCCATGCGTGATTGCTGCGGCCTGATGTTTGAACTGCAACAACCAGTCGTCATAATTGAGTGCGATCTGCGTTTTACCGTTGTCGGTTTGAATGCCGGCAGGATTCCAAAAAATCATATTGGGGTCATTATAGATCGTCGTCGCAGCAGAACCCAGTGCCGCCATGCGTGCGCCGACAGCCACTTTTAGAAATGTCGCTCCCGTGATGCCCGGCTTGCGTAAAGCGGCCTGCGCGCTTGTGGCCAGCAATAATCCCACTATGAGAGCAGTAGCAATTCGATGATAGAGTTTCATATTTTTCTCCCGAAAATTAACGAATAATGGCCAAGGTTCCGCTTTGTTGACCGCCGTCATATTTCACGACCCACAGGTACATGCCGCTGGCCACCTCATTGCCGTTTTTCGAAAACATGTCCCAGAAATATATTCCCTTATTGACCGTCGGCGCCGTGAATTCCAATTCGTTGATCAACATGCCGGCCAAATCATAAATCTGAATCGTGCACGTGCTCGGCAGATTATAAAACATCACCTGGTGCTGATTGCTCACATCATGCCAGGCGACGCGCTTGTATGGATTGGGACGAACGCCGATTTTTGAACGCCCTTGTTCGATGTCGGCAATGGTCGCCGGTGGCGACACCAGTACGAATCGTGCGCCAACGGCTTTGGTCTTGTCGGTATTGGTTTCAGCGGGAAAATAAGCGTGACTTTCGGTAAAAGGCCAGGTCGCTTCCCACGATCCGGTGCGGCCGTTAACATTGGTCTTACCGCTTTCTAACCAGGTGACGTTATCCGGTTCCAATCCGGCATAGGCGGCAGGTACGGTGGACGCTGCGTCGTTTTTGTAACTGCTGACATAATACCAATAGCTCTGACCCGGCGAAGTATAACCGTCATCTTCCCAGGCATAAGGATAGATTGCGGCATCGGTCGTTGCATTCTTGTAACTGTTAAATTCCTCCTTTTTGATCACCTTGACCAGATCATACGGTCCCCAGGACGATCCTTGCTGATCATACAAACGGGTCATGGCGGTAAAGAGGGGATTGTATGCATCCGGTTGCGGGATAAACGCGGGATCCATGGTTTTCCACCACGTGCCATGAGTTGGGAAACCTTTATATAAAGAGTTGTAGCGCGGAAACGCCACGCACTTGTAAATCTTGATGCCATCCATATTGCCCAATTTACCCGGATCCTGCCATTTGATCAATGGTCTGACTTTGGCTGAACCGTTGACTTTAATTTCCGGCACGGGTGGAGATTGCGGAACGACAAAAGAGCCGTCCGGTTTCATGGAAGAATAAACAGCGCGCGCCGTTTTGATGGTTTTGCGCAATCCATCCATGCGGAAACCACAGCCGCGAACAAAATACACCCGAATCCTTTCACCGACTTGCATCGAGAAAGGACCCATGCCCATAAATGGTTCGCCGTCAAAACGATACTCGGTGATCACGCCTTCGGTAATGATGCCTGGTTCCAACGGTCGACCGCGCATGGGATCCAAAGGATTCAAACCAAGGTTCCTGCCGGTTTGCGGATCGACCGCCATTTTCGCCGGCGTATATTTATAGTCGCCATCTGGACGGGTCCATTGCGTCTGCTCTTTTACGACAAAAGAGGTGGGATCGCCCGCTGTACCCGAAATAAATAAATTCTCATTGGGTGCAAACTTGAGGGAGGCCTTGTCCACTGATTTGCCGCCATCCTGATAAAAAGCACCTAAACTTACGGCATGACTGGAACTGGGCGTATAGTCGCACACACTGTTATAGCCGGCCACCCAGCTGCTGAACCATCCTCGTTGTTTGCCCTCGCCGACAGCCGGAACAATTTCTCTTCCTTGCGCATCTTTAAAAGCGAGATTTTTATTCACCCAGGCATTGGCTTCACTATCCCATTTTTTGGCGCCAAGAAACGCATAACCGTTAAAAGCGTCATAGTACCGACCGCCATCAGCCAGACCGGGGAAATTTTCATAGCCAACATCCGAACCAAATCCCTGAAACGCAATGTTCCAGGGAGCGCCGCTCTCGTCGGGAGTCATGTCCAGGCCGAATGCGCGAAAACGACTGTTCGGTTGAAAATAGTATCTTCCGCCTGAGGAACCGACGCCAAAACCAAAAACCGTCGCAGTATAGGACAGAACCAGAGATTTGACGGCATTATTATGCAATTCAGCCACGCCGTCGCCGTTCAGATCGGTTACCCCGGTGTTGTATAATTCAACCTCCACCAGATGAAAGTCGTCCATATTGGCATAAGGCATTGTCCAGGAATGAACGGTCATTTTTACATCTACGCCCAGTTGTGTGGGCCAGGCCGCCACACCGTAAGCATAGGTGCGGTCCGCGGACAAAACAGCGCCGCCGTTGCTGGGAATACGATAATTGCGGCTGGGATCGTCGGCCCCGGGCACTTTGCTGCTGTAGGACAAATAGCAATAATGCATGAAATCTGGCCCATAGATTTCGGTGTTGTACCGGCCAAAGGTCGTATCCGGATTAAATTCGATGGCTGAAAGCGTATTGGACCAGTCGTTGACATAAAGTCCCTGCATCCATCCCCAGCCCGGATTCCCCCAAAAAGTACTGTTGACGAAACGGGTGGTGCAAAACAACCAATTGCCGGTTCCGCTCGTACGCTGCGAAAGATCATCCTTATAATTCAAATAGGTCCACGTATTGCCAACATTGCCTGGACAATAGGTTCCCCAGCACTCTGCTGCAGCCAGGACGATATTGTTGTTCGGCTCCTCGGCAAGACAAATAGAAAAAGTGAACAGACCTAGTAACGTCAGCAATATGAAATGATGTTTATGCGATATCTGCATCTTGAACTCCTTCATGGTTGCCACTCCAATTTAACTCCACAGCACAAATTTTGCCAACCACGACCTCGCAGGTTTTAAAAACCTGTGAGGTCTTTAGTATTAGAAACCCAATTCCATACCGACCCATATCTGGCGGCTGGGTCCGTAAAGCAAACGACCCAGCCAATCATGCGGCACGCGGCGATATCCCTCAGGATCGTTTTCATCTCCGCTGCCGGCAATAAAATCGCGGCCCAGTTCCCATATTTTTTGATCAGTGGATTCCTGTTGCGGCGTGTTATTATAAGCGAGAATGTTTTTATGATTGGTAACATTACGCGCTTCAGCAAAAGGTCTGATTCTCAGGCCATTGATCTTGCCTTCCCAACTCAAGCGTACATTCAGACAATAATTCCAGGGCCCTTCCCGCAACTTGGGACTGACGCTGAACCAGGGATCGCTTTCTGTGTTTTCCGTGGGATAATACTTGAAACCGCTTTGCGCTTCGCCAATTAACGAAGCCTGAATATTCAGCGGCAGAAAAACAATCGCCGTAGCGGCGAATCGATGCGTACGATCGAAGCCGCCGGCCAGCGCATTCGATGTGCTGCGCAAAACGATGTTGGTCAAACGATAGTTGTATTGATCCAAATTGTCAAACGGCAATCCGCTGTACAACGCGCTGTCGACCTTGGCGGTAAAATCACGACGTTGCTTAGCAGAAAGTCCGCCCATGGCGGTAGCGGCTTTGATATAGGAATACGAGTAGCTCATGCGCATGGTCCAATGCTTGTTCGGTCGTTTTTCAATGGACAATTCAATGCCGCGTGCATCGGCATTGCCCCAACTCGTTTGCAGATAAAGCGTTTGCCCTTTATACGGCACGAGAGAAAAATTCAAATTGGAATAATTGTCCACGTCCCGATAATAAACATTAGCATCCAAAGTGAAATCCCGCATTGGCGAATACTGTACACCGATTTCATAGGCAGTGGATCGGATAGGCTGTTGATCCACCCATACCGTGGTCATGCCCGGTGAGGCAGAGTAATTGGTGAAATTATAATCGCTGTACAGCGAACTAAAGTTCGGATATTGTACAAATTTGCCGAATGAATAGTGCATGGCCATATTTTCAGATACCGGGTGCGATACGCCGACGCGGGGATTAAAAAACCATTTCCAGCCCACCCGATCGCCGCGTACCGGCTGCATCTCCTTAAGATAGCCAGAGGCAAAGGTCAGGTAATTCCATGGGTGGAAATCATTCTCAAAATATTCTGTATCATTATCATAGCCATCCAGGCGCGCGCCGATATTCAGGATCATGCCCTTGTATTCAACGCGATCCTGCAGGTAGGCAGCCATTTCCAGCGGATTAAAATAGTGTTGATCGACATGAAACATGGAATAGGGATACGATCGTCCAGCGCCGGCCAACTCTGCCTGCAAATGATCTACATCGATGGTGTGATAACGAAACTGGGCGCCGGCTTTGAGTTGGTGCTGAAAGGATATTTGACTGGTTAAGTCCGCCTTGAGCGCAGCTACGTTTCTTGTCGTACGGCTATACAAAGGCGCGGGATAACGCGTGCGATATGCACCGTCTGTTTTCCAGAAATTGGCTTTGGTCTCATTCACGCCCGATTGCGGATCAATCGTCTGATAAAAAAAGGCGCGGCGCGGATCTCGAGCGGCCAGGACCGTCTCTTTGTTGGTCGGATCCCGGTACCAATCGCCAAGATAACCGTTCAAACTTTTTGTGTCAATGTACGTTTCAATGCTTTTTATCTCTTTCGTGGCGGCATCGCGGATGGTGTCGGTCTTGGTTATGCCGCCGACGTATTTCTGATATTCGTCAGCGTTCTTGAATTCGATAAAGTCACCCTTTTCACCGATGTCACAGTAACCGTCGCCGTTATCGTCCGGGTAGCCGATCCAACTGGTTTTATTGTTCTGTGAAAGCTGAATTTCATAAAAAGTCTTGGCCGACAAGGTATGCGTCCATTTGGCATAATAAACCGTGCTGAGGTCTTTATAGCGCGGAGCGCCCTCCATATAATAGATCCACCTGGGATTGTATTTCCAATTAACGAAATCGAACAATTTGCCGCCATCTTCCAATTGACTAAATACTGTCAGTTTTTTATTGCTGGTGAATGCATAATTCAATTTCAGCGTAACGGTCGCACGTTTGTCCATATCAAAGGGCAAGGCCGAGGTGCGCAGGTTTTGTACAAGACCGGAAAGAAAAAAACTGGACTTTTTGCCAAGAAATGGAATCGGTCCGCTGAGATTACCCTCCACCTCCACAGAGCGTCCCAATCCGGTGGAATCGTCGGGATCATAATAATACTGATCCTGAGCCAGTTGCGGCGTCCAGGTATAAAGCGCAGCAGAACGCTTGCCAAATACGGTGCCGGCATTTTCCCATTTTTGCTTTTCCGCAAAATATCCCTCGCCGCCGGGATAACTATCCTTCATCCAGTAGGGATTGCTGCCGAAATGGTCCCATTTGTTCAGCGGAGTAAAGCGAAAAAAGATTTTCCCCGTATAAGCATCGCCGCCGGATTTGGTCACCAGATTGACAATGCCCGCAGAGGCCGTGGGATACTCGGCGTTAAAAGTGCCGGCATACACATTCATCTCCTGAATGGCGCTGCTGGGAACCGTGCCCACCGAAGTTTCATCCAACTCGGACCGTCTAAAACCCTGATAGCTATGTCCAATATCGCCGCTGCCAAAAGCGCCTGTGCCGCCGGAGAAATAAGCGTCCGATACATCCACGCCATCCACCAAAATTTTAGTTTCATACTTGCGTCCACCGCGAATATAACCGTGATAGGCGCTGGGCGATGTTTCCACCAAATCCTTAAACGAAGCTATCGGCAACGTATTGTTTAACTCGGCAGCCGCTACGGTAGTTTTTGATTGCGTAAGCGTTTTTTCAATGGACGGCCTGGCCGCCAGTACAGTCACCTCCTCGCCGGCTATCACGGTTTGTGATAGAGCAAAATTTAACTCGGTCGTTTTGTCCACATTAACCTGAACACCGGTCTGAGTCACACCGACGTATCCCAAAAAGCTGGTTTTTACGGAATACACTCCCGGTGAAATGTTGAGTATAAAATACCTTCCCTGCAAATCAGTGACAGCCCCGGAACTGCTGCCGACAATCAGCACATTCACTCCGGGCAGCCGCTCGCCCGTTTTGGCATCCGTGATAACTCCGCTGATTTTTCCGTTGGTAACTGCCGGTGCTTGAGCAAAAATGATAAAGACCAGTGCAAGGACAAGTCCGGCTCTCTGCATGTTGCGGTTCATTATGCATCTCCTAATTAATCCGACTCAACATAACGATCACATCCAATGAAAAATAAATGCTGGATATGAAAATTCAAGATAATGAACCATAACCACATTTACCCGACATAACTATGCAGTTTGTGAGGAGAAAAAACAAAATTTAGGCGGTTAGCAACGGGATAAAGCATATCTGTGCAGGTCGATCGCAGCCGTTGGCGCTCAACGGGAAAGAATTTGCTATATTCTTTAAAACACAGGCGTTGTGGTTTTGGGGAGGGCTTTACAGAATCCATAGTTTATTTTGAAGCCGCAAACAAAAAAGGCGGCCTGGAGGCCGCCTTGTGGGTTACGGTAAAACTAATCCGCAATAAATTGCCGCAGGTATTGCGCACTTTGCCTGAGTGAGGCCTTTCGGTCTGCAAGCGATCCCTCGTAGACCCGGTCCTCCACCTCGACGCAAACCGGCCCGCGATAACCGGCATCGCCCAGGGTTGAGAGAAACCGTCCCCAATGCACATCACCCAATCCCGGCAGTTTGGGCGTGTGAAACTCTAATGGACAGGCCATAATACCCACCTGGTTCAAACGATAATAATCCACGCGGCAATCTTTGGCGTGCACATGAAATATTTTTTTACTGAACTCGCGCACTGCGGCCAGATAATCAATCTGTTGCCAAACCAGATGCGAGGGATCAAAGTTCAATCCGAAATGATCCGAAGGGATTTCTTCGAACATCCGACGCCAAAGGGCCGGCGTATGCGCCAAATTTTTGCCGGCCGGCCATTCGTCTTTGCTGAAAAACATGGGACAATTTTCAATTGCGATTTTCACATGATGCTCGGACGCAAACCTGATCAGTCCCGGCCACACTTTTTGAAAACGGGGCCAATTATCCTCCACAGTTTTGGTCCAATCACGGCCGATAAAGGTGTTGACCACGCCGATCTCTAAAAGTTCGGCTGCCTTGATCACCTCGCGAATATGTGCAATATACACTTCAGCTTCTGCCGGATCCGGAGCCAGGGGATTGGGATAATACCCCAATCCGCTGATCTCAACTCCTGATTTCTGGACAAGACGGCGGATTTTTTTTGCTCCGGCATTATTCAATCCCGTCACATCCACATGGGTCACGCCGGCATAGCGACGTTCTGCCTTACCTTTAGGCCAACACAAGAGTTCTACGCACGTATAGCCCGTAGTTTTGGCAAAAGCCAACACCCTTGGCAAATCTAAATCCGGCAAGATGGCGCTGACAAAACCTAATTTCATAAAGAATTCCTCTCCGTAGATAATATCCCGCACTTTATTCTATCGGAACCCAGCCGTTCTTTTTGCTGCTTTTAAGAATCGCTTCGCACAAGGCTACTTCACGATGTCCATCAGCAAACGTGGGAAAGTGGGGCTTGGCTTTGTAATCCCCTTTGAGAATGTAGGAATAAAACGCTTTAAAACACTGCTTAAAAGAATCAGGATAACCTTCATTATGCCCGCCGGGATAACCGACAAAGGGCCGCACTTCCTCAGAAAGCAAACCCGGGTCCTTGAGTAATTTTTCATTGGCCTTGTCACGGTAACCGATCCATATTTCATTGGGCAATTCACTGTCCCAATACAAAGCGCTTTTGGCGCCGCTGATTTCATAACGCAGGCAATTTTTACGGCCGGCTGTCATCTGCGAAACAAACAAGGTTCCCTTGGCGCCGTTGTCAAAACGCAACAAAATGGCGCCGCCGTCTTCGGTGTTGATGGCGACGTCTTCCGTAGCCTGAATTTTTTGTACTTTGCCGGAAAAAGTTTCAACCTCGCCTTTGGGACGCTTGCGCACCGGATGCACCAGCATCAAATCGGCGCACACCGACGTCACCTTTAGGCCGGTGACGAATTGCACCATATCCAGCCAATGGGTGCCGATGTCGGCGATGGCGCGCAAACTTCCGCCCTCTTCAGCCAGCACGCGCCAGTTGTAATCCGTTTGATATAATAACCAATCCTGAACATAGCTGCCGACGATAGAATAAACCTTGCCCACTTTTCCCTCTTTGACCATTTCATGCGCTTCCAGACAGAGCGGATAGTAGCGAAGGTTATAATTGACGCAGGCCGCTAATTTTGATTTTTTTGCCAAATCGACCAGAGCAGAGGTCTCCCGGGTATTCATGGCCAGCGGTTTTTCACAGAGCACATGTTTGCCGGCCTTGAGAGCGTCGCGCGCCATCTGGAAATGCAACCGGTTGGGCGTGGTGATATGCACCGCCTGCACGCTTTTATCTTTCAACACTTCCGTATAACTCAAGTAGGCTCTGGGCAGTCCCAGTTTTTGCGCCGCTTTGGTGGATTCGGCCTCATCCACGCCGAGAATGCCGGTCACCTGGATACCGAGTCGACGCAATGCTTCTGTGTGCGCCGGACCCATAAAGCCTGCGCCGATAACCGCTGTTCGAATGGAATTCATACTGCCTCCTCTGTAAATACTCATTTGCAACCGGCATGTCGGTCGGTCTTGTGATATTTAAATCTCTATTCTCAATTCGTCTTATTGGCTATGCCATAATGATTCCTTACACGAAAGGGAATATATAAAATCGAGTCAGTATAAACAAGGGAAAAAAAAGTTTGCGGTAACTCTCCATAATAACGACAGCTTGGACGTCTGCTGCAAACCCTGCCGTTTTGTCAGACGTCCGCATCATCAACCAATCGGAACGGATGCGGTATTTTCAATTTTGCTATTCCGCGGCATTGAGAGACCACACCGAGAGCTCTCTGTTTATTCTTTAATATATAATATCTTAACTCTTCACCTCTGCGAAGTAGCTCACCACTGGCCAACAGTTGCATTAACTGCATTTTGTCAAGCTCAATTATATTTCGCGTAATATGTTGATCAAGCCACTGGCTGCCTGCAGTCGTTAATCGCCAATACTCTGATTTACGCACCGCCAACGGCAAGCCGATTTTCACAAATCCGTTTACCGGCGCTTCTTGCCAATCATTATTGACCAGCCACAATTTGTGTTCGTTCACCCAAAAACGAAAGGGAGTAAAAAAGGTCGTGTCGATGCCCCAAAGTTTTTGCAGGTTCTCCAAAATGGGCGCAATGACCGGATCGTCGCAGGTTAAAGTCGGCGTCCAGGCAACAGGGTGATCAACAGGCCGGATAGGCAGGGGTGCTGTTTTGCGCAAGCGAATGAGAAAAAAACCCTCCCAATTTTCCGGAAAAGGATAAATGCGCAACCCTCGCTGCAGGTCTGCGGCAAAAACCATCTCGCCGTAGCGGGTCATGGCCGGTCGGCCTGACGGCAAGGACCAGGCCGGCAATGCCTCGACAACCACCGGGTATTTGTCCAGGATACGGTTTAAAACCATTTCATTCTCTTCCGGCGCCAGAGAACAGGTGGAATAGACCACAACGCCGCCGACACGGAGCGCTTTGATGGCCGAGATCAGCAGTTGTTCCTGCACATGACTGATGGTTTCCAGGTAATCGGTGTTCCAAAATCCGCCTTTTTTCCGGTTGGCGATCAAGTTCAATCCGGAACAGGGCGCATCCACCAACACGCGGTCAAAAAACCCGGGCAACAACCGTCCCAGCATTTGACCGGGCAGATTGAGCAATACATCATTCATCACCGCCGCTCGGCTGAGGTTGGCCATGAGCGGTTCCATTCGTTTCATATAGGTGTCGTTTAGCAACAACCGGCCGCGGTTTTGCATTAAATGGGCGATTTGCACGGATTTGCCGCCCGGCGCAGCGGCCAGGTCGAGAATGGTTTCGCCGGGCTGCGGATCCAGAGCCAGCGCCGGCATGAGCGAAGATATGCCCTGATAACGAAATTCGCCGAGAAAATAAGAAAGAGTATGGCTCAAAGGCAGAGGATCATCGACCAGAATAAAACCGTCCTGCGCAGCGGGATGCGGCGATGATGTTAGACCCCAGCTGTGCAGCTTTCGTTGAAAAATTTGCCGATCACATTTATGGGTGTTGACGCTAACGCAAGGCGGTTCCGCAGCGGCTTGACAGAAAGCGTCGAATGCGTCGCCTAGTAAATTTTTTAAATAAGTCGTTAATTCCATCAGCATCCAGAATTTTTCTAAAATACAAATATCCTGAACGAATGCAAATATTATTTTTCAATCTTGTATTAAGCAAGAAAATTTGTTATATTTTATGCTGGTTTTTGAAAGGCTTTTATGGAAAAATCGTTTGATTGCATGACATTTCCCTGCGGCGACGGCTGCTGTACTCTCGGCGTCTGCGCGAGCAAAGAAGAAAAAGAACGCATTATTGCCTCGAAACTGGGAACAGAGGAGGACTTTGATCCCGAGCCGATTGAAGAATATGACGGCATTCATTATCATACCAGAGTCACCATGCGCGGATGCGTTTTTTTAAATCCAACGCGCGGCTGTCGTTTGCATCAGGCGGGCGTCAAACCGGTCATCTGCAGCAATTTCCCCTTTGATCTGGAAGATGCGCAAGAGATGTTTGAAGAAGACGCCATGCCTTGTTTTCATCATCGCGTTTTTGACAAGGAAACCGGACGCTGCATCTGGTGACACAACAGAATCATTCATAATAAAGGCAAATCAATCCCATGAGCGAAGAATTTAATGTTTTTGACTGCTTGAATTATCCTTGCACCGACAAGTGTTGCTCTTACGGCGTGGATGTACACCCGGATGAACGCGCGCGGCTGATCCGTGAGGGTTATGCCACGGCAGAACAATTCACCGGACCAGATATGGACGAGGACGACGAACTTTGGTATCGTACGGCGGTGGGACCGCGCGGCTGTGTGTTTTTAAAAGAAAATGAGCGCGGTTGCAGTCTGCATCAGTACGACGTCAAACCGCTGGTATGCAATGTGTTTCCCCGCGATGAAGAGGAAGCCAGAGAAATGTATGAGGACGGCAATTTACCCTGCTTTCACCACATCTCGTTTGAACGAAAAATTTCATAACGGCAGTTTTTTATCTCCCAGGACTGCCGATCGCAGCTCGCCGCCTTCGCCGTCCCATAAAAATTTGACAATGCCCACATCGCGGACAAACCAATAGACATTTTCGCTGACCGGAGTTTCTTTCGGCTCATCGGGATATTCGATGCGCATCGTTTGTTTGACCGCCACAGGAAACGTGCCGGCCGGAACGGTTATTGGTTCCAGGCCGGCTATCCGATAGGTTATTTTCATTCGGCGCGGGGATTGCCCGGCCGTGCTTTCCGTGGCTACAATCCGCTTTTCGTCGCCGACCTTTTCACTGATGGGGCCGAGAGGTATCGCCTCTTTAAATTGCAACGATATCTTTAACGAAGGTTCCGGTTCCAACGCGATCCAGCCTACATTATGACTGGTTTTAACGTATCGTTCTTTCCACTTGACGGCGCCAAGCGAATCTTGAAAAGAGGCGATGTACTGTTTTTCTCCGTTGACCGCCTCTTCTTGTACGGCAATATCGCTTATGGCGCCGGTATAACGCCAGTGGTAACCGGCGTGCAAGGGGTAATAGGCCTGGCTGTTGAAATCCCTGCTGCAGCCGGATACTATACAGAAAACAGAAAGCAGCAAAAAATAAGAACAGCGTCTATCTGAGTTGTGCATATTCTGTCGTTCCTTCCAGGTATTCGATTTTGCCGAAATAGACCGTGTGATAATCTTTGATGGGATAATGGGTTGCAATCTCTTTGATCAAAAAACCGGCAGGATCGAGACTCTGCTCATATTGAATCCGGCATTCCAAAATCAGCTCCGCATCATCGATGGTCGGCGTCGTGATCATTTGGCCGGCGCGACGAGTGAATCCGCATTCCCGCCATTTGTCGACGTGGCGGCCGGTGCGCGTGCCGCAGAAGGCGATCTGCTCGCTGAACCGGGACGACAGAAAATTCACGGAAAAGGTTTTCACCTTTTGCAGAAACTCGTGAGAATATCGCGTCGGCCGCACCACAGCGACAAACATCGGCTGATTCCATATGACGCCACTGAACCCCCAGCTGATCGTCATAATATTGCTGTGCTCTGCGTCGCCCACGCACAACAACGCTCCGCGCTTAAAAGACGAATCCAATAAATTGAGTTTCAATTCGCCGAAAGACAGTGATTTTCTGTTCATTGGGGCTTTTCCTTTCCAATCCGTTTTATGTTTCATCATGGCAGGGACCATGAAGCGCCAGAACTCATATCCGGACCGGTTCCTTCGCTCAGGCTGACGCGCCGCTCCGACGCCGTTCCAGGGCCTGGGCAAGAGATCGCCACGCCAGCATGGCACATTTGACGCGAGAGGGATAATCGCAAACATTCTTAAATGCGTTCAACTCATCCAATTCCCCACCGATTTTTATATCACCAGACGGTTGCGCTGTTTCGGATCCATCCCGATCATCACGCGTTGTTTTCAACATGCGTCCAAAGCGGTCGATGATCTGCTCCGCCTCTGCGATAGTCAAACCTTTCATTTTTTCGGTCATCAGGGATGCGGAAGCTTGGCTGATGACGCAACCGTGTCCGTCAAACGCCATATCAGAGATGCGGTCGCCGTTAAAACAAACCGTTAAAATAATTTCATCGCCGCAGAGCGGATTGTTCAACGCCACCTGCAACTCGGCATTGGGCAATCGACCCTTGTTGCGCGGCCGTTTGTAGTGATCCAGCAAGACTTCCTGATATAAATCGTCTAATGCCATCTTTTAAAGTAATCCCGGGCTCGTCCGAGCGCCTTAACCAAACGTTCCACATCATCGTAATCGTTGTACAGGTAAAAACTGGCACGGGCCGTGGCGTCCAAATGCAATTTTTTCATGGCCAATTGCGCGCAATGATGGCCGGCGCGAATCGCAATATTTTCATTATCCAAAAAAGTGGCCAAATCATGCGCATGCACGCCTTCGAGATTGAAAGAGATAATCGGTCCATGCACCGGCTGCGCAGCATAAACGCGTATCTGCGGCATTTCGGCCAGTTGCTGTAGAGCCAGAGCGGTCAATTCGTGAGCATGCGCTTCAATCGCATCCAGTCCGATTTTGTCGAGATAATCCATGGCATTGACCAGTCCAAAGACGGCGCCGACGTTTTGCGTACCGGCTTCAAACTTCCAGGGCAACTCATTCCAGCTCGTCCGGTCATGTTCCACACGACTGATCATGCTGCCGCCGAAGAGCAGCGGATCCATCTCCGCCAACAACGCCTTACGGCCGTAAAGTACGCCCAGGCCTTGCGGCCCCAGCATTTTATGACTGGAAAAAGCGACAAAATCGGCCGACAATGCCTGCACATCCAAGCGCATATGAGGGGCGCTTTGCGCCGCATCTAGCAGCACCAGCGCGCCGACCTGATGCGCCAGCCGGATCATCTCCTGCACCGGATGAATGACGCCCAGGCTGTTGGCAATATGAGCAAAGGCTACAAGCCGGGTTTTTGTGGAGAGCAAGCGACGATATTGATCCAAATTCAAATAACCCTGGTCGTCAAACTCTACATAGTGCAATCGCGCGCCGGTTCGCTGACAGGCTATTTGCCAGGGCACCAAATTGCTGTGGTGCTCCATTTCGGTAATCAGAATTTCGTCGCCGGGGCGACAGAACTTGGCCGCCCAACCCATCGCGACCAGGTTGATGGATTCTGTGGTGTTGCGGTTAAAAACGATTTCTTCGGTTGACGCGGCGTTGAGGAATTGGCGCACTCGTTCGCGATTGGCCTCATATTGAGCCGTCGCATTCTCCGCCAGCCGATAGCTGCCGCGGTGTGCATTGGCATTGGCGGAAATATAAAAACGGTTTATGATTGTCAACATGGACATCGGCTTTTGCGTGGTCGCAGCGCTGTCCAGATATACCCAATCCCGGTTTTCCGGTCGTTGAAAAATCGGAAAATCACGCCGAATTTCTTTTACGTCCAGGACATTCATAGCGACGTCCTCCCGTTTTTCATGCCGAACGTCGGATGTCGTACTTACCTATGCAGCAATGTAATCATTTTTTTATCAAACGCAAATAACAAAAAAGGCGAGCTCATAAGGGCCCGCCTCCTGAAAAAAAATTCAAAATTATAGATAGTCTTTGCGAAAATCTTTAATGTCCGCTTTTTCCTTCAGCGCTGTGTACCACTGGCTGAACATCATTTGTTGACGACGGCTGAGAATCTGATTCTTTAAATTTTCCAGCTGGCCGGCAAACTCGGCTTCGTTGAATTCGGTTTTCTCGACAAGTCGGATCAAATAGTATCCGCGGCTGCCTTCTGTGGGCTTGGCCACCATGCCGGGGGACAACGAAAAAGCGGCGCCCACAAAACGAGGTTCGCGGCCCACATCCTGCACATATCCGGACATGGTGAACGAATCGGTGGTTTTCGCGGTCAAGCCCTCTTCAGCCGCCACGGCCGCCAGCGAACTGCCGGAATTGACTCTGGACCAGGCAGCCTGGCATTTTTCCTTGGCCATGGCCATGGCTTTTTCATTTTTCAATTTGTTGATGATTTGCTCCTTAACGTCCGCAACCGATTTCACATGCTCCGGAATGACCTCCATGACTTGCACCACCAGATAGCCGCGCTCAATCTGGAACAGGTCGCTGACCGTGCCTTTTTCGCTGCGAAAACAAAAATTATTGATGCGTGTTTCCATGCCGATCTCCGGAATAAAACCACCGGCGGTAAAGGGCTGGCTGCGTTTGCAAACCAGGTTTTCTGCTTTGGCAACTGTAGCGAGATTGGATTCTTTTGCCGTCTCTGCTACATAACCGGCCGCTTCACGCAGGTTTTCCCGCGTTGCCGGCGTCATTTCATACTTGACGAGTATGTGTCTGGCCTGCACCTTGGGTTCTTTGTTTTCAACTTTTTTGTCCAGTACCTGAATGATATGCATGCCGAACTGCGAGACAACCGGGCCGACGATATCGCCCTTGTTTGCAGCAAACGCCGCTTCTTCAAACGGCTTGACCATCTGGCCTTTGCCGAACCAACCCAGGTCGCCGCCGTTTTTCGCAGAACCGGTATCCTGCGAATAGATTTGCGCTAAATTGGCAAAATCGGCGCCGGATTTCGCCTCTTTTAATATATCCGCCACCTGATTCATGACAGCCAGGGTGTCCGCTTTGGTAGCCTTGAACTCTAAAAGGACAAAATCGATGATGCGCTGTTCCACTTGATTGTACTCGGATTTGGTTTTGTCATAATAAGCATCAATCTCATTCTGGGTAGGCGCCGCCACCGTCGCCATATATTTATCAGTGGTAAAAGCGACATATTCGACTTTGGCCTTTAGATTGCGCTTCATATATTCCATGCGGGCATCATCATCGGTTACCACGGCCGAGCTCTTGATCAAATTATCCAGCTTGCGCATGGGCAACGACATGCGCATATAATCTTCCACCGCGGTCCAGAACTGACCGGCGCCGGGGTTGTCCAACGCCTGCTTGTAGCGCGCCATATCGAATTGACCGGTGCTGTCCTGGAACACCTGATTCTGACGCAACTCTTGCGGTGGATTGTTTTCGATCTCTTCAAGAATTTCATCATCCGTGGCATCGAGATGGACATTCTTCACCACTTCATTGAGCAAGCGTTGCTGCACCAGATTTTCGTACACCTGATTTTCCAATTGCTGCAATTGATACCCTTCCGGTTCATTGCCAGTCTGCTGCCGCTGTTGGGCCAGTTCATTTTGGTACCGGCGTGTAAATTCTTCGTAATGGATTTCACTTCCGTTCACCGATGCGATGACCCCGCGCGGTTGATCGCGTTTCAAACCGCCCATGCCCCAGTCCACCACGATAGTGGCAATAAACGCGAAAACCAATATCATCAGGATTGTCTTGGTGCTTTCGCGCAGTTTGTTCATCATTCCCATGGAACACCTCAAGTTAATAACTGTAAATTATAATTTTACACACAATGCCCGCTGCTGGTTCAGCGCAGGGCTATAAAACTCTAGTTGCCGTTTTGAGATAGAAAGTGCTAAAACATATTAATTTATGAGTTTTTAAATTAATAATCAAGGTTTTTCCCGTACAGCCGGCCAGAACGCGGAGTGAAAACGAATCGAAAAATCCATGTTCATTTTGTCTCTCCGACCTCTGCTCCTCTGCGTTCATTCCATTTTTTGCGTTCCAGCCCCAAAAGCATTAACGCAGAGGTCGCAAAGGAGTTTGTTCATTTTCCCGTTAATCTGAAAGACAAAAATCTATTTTCTCCGTTCAGTCAGCGTGGGATTTTTCTTTGCCGCTCTGCGCCTTGGCGGGCAGCCTGCTTGATAAAAAAAGGCTGTCAGTATACAACCTGACAGCCTTTGGGAGGAATCCGTTTGGGAGGGACAAACGGATTATACTACGATGAGAAATATTCTATTCAAATGTCGGACAGCTTAAGAGACTGTCGCAAAAGCCAGACCAACCCCGGGGTCGCGGTTTTTGCGACCCCGGGGTTCTTAACTCATGTTGAGAAACACCCGGAGTGGCCGCAAAAAACGCGGCCACATCCGGTCATATGATACTATTTAATCAATGCCATCTTTTTCACTTCATGATATCCGGCGGTTTTCATCACATAGAGATACATGCCGGAGGGCAAAGCGCGACCGTCGAAGCTGACTTTGTGAATGCCGGCGTTCAGCTTGGCGTCGACCAGCTGGCTAACCTGACGACCCAGGATGTCATAAACCGTGACCTGCACACGGCCGGCTTCCTTGACCTTGAACATAATCTCTGTGGCCGGATTAAAAGGATTGGGATAGTTCTGGCCCAATTCATATCTCTCCGGCGCTGCCAGAGTGACTTCCTGCATGTCGGATAAAGTAACGGTTCCGTCGGTGTCCGTCTGTTTCAGGCGATAATAGTACTTGCCGGAAGTCACATCTTTATCGACAAAGCTGTACGCTTGCAGAGTGGCAGAAGAACCGGCGCCGGCGATAAAACCGATCTGCTCAAAGGTTTTAGCGTCCAGGCTACGCTGAATTTCAAAGCCCAGGTTGTTGCTTTCACTGGCGGTCTTCCAATCCAGCATCACCTCATATCCCCAACTGCGATCGCGACTGACGGCGTTGAAAGAAACCATCTCCACGGGGAGAGCAAATGGCTCTGTGGCAATTTGCGGATTCCCGGCAACATTGGGATCTAGCGTCTCATAGGCAAAGATGTTGCGTTCGCCGGTAACGACATTTGTGAATACAACGTGAAGCGTATCGCCAACTTCCCAGGTTTTGTCGCTTTCACCAGCTTTGTCAAACAATGCTAAATTTATATTCCAGCTGGCTTTTTCCGGATCAGAATCTGTTGTGCAATAAACAGTGGCGGTGGTATCCAGCGGCTCATTCGTCAAATACCCCTGATATTTAACCTCGTTATCACCGGGTTTTGATCCGTCTTTATTTGTGACAAATCCTGCCACATAAGTATCTACAAGGGATTGAGCCGCAACAAAATTGATCATGCCTAAAATGGATATGAGCATGACGACGTATGGTAAATTTTTTAAGCGCATAATAATTACCTCCTATGGGAAAATTTGTGGGATAACAAAATGGTTATCCCACATCATCAGATCTAATAAATTAAGGCCACATGGGCGGTGCACTGTTGGTTATGTTTATCAAAACCGGTTCTCCGCATTGTACGCTGAAATTTCCTGATTGTCCGGTAATTCCCGGGATATAGATAATGCTGAAACGGTTTGTTGCCGGATCCAGCTTGAACAGGGAACGAACACCGCCAATTGATTTAGCTAATTCCAAAGCATTAGTGATATTAGATCGATGCAACGGCACGGTTATCTCATTGTATTTTCCGACCGCATCTCTTCTTAATGCAAAACGTACTGCATTTGAATCAGGCACCATGCCTGTATAGAACCATTCAGAAGGCGCTGTACTTTTTAGCGAGACCAGTGCCGGTGTTCCAACCGGAATTTCAAAATCATCCTTGGAACTACTGATGCCGGGAATATAGATCTTGCTAAAACGATTAGTAGTCGAATCGATTTTGAATACAGCCGATACACCCGTAATAGAAGCGGCCACCTGGCTGGCTTTTGAGATAGCGCCGTTTAATAATGGTAATGAAAGGTAATTATAAACGGTCTGCGTCGGCACCGTCGGTTTGGCCAGGGTAAACCCATACTTGCCGACCCGATTGGCGATGCCGGATTCGTTGTCGCTGTCAATGGCGCGCACGCAGAAATATTTGCGCAGTTCCGAACCGTTATAGCTAAAGGCCGTGTCCTGGGTGGTGATGACCAATTCGCCTTCACTGTCCGGATCGAAATAAGCTTTTGCGCCATGACTGTAGATTTGATACCTGACGCCGAAAAGTTCCAAAGTGTTGTTGATGCCTTCGGTCACTTGCGGCCAGTGCAGTTGTACGGTGACGCCGGATTTGGTCGCGCTGAACCGCGCCGGTGTTTTCGGCGGAATATTGTCAATGGCGCGACCGCTGCTCATCACAGAACCGGACATCAGCTTTTCGCTCAAGGTTGCAGCCAGGGTGGCGTCATGAGATCGTTTTACCGGTTGCACCACTCGGCCTTTGCTGCGCAACAACACCGGCTGCACCTGATCAACCACCAGCCAACCGGCGCCGTCAGCGGCGGCCAGAGCGGCGGTGCCGGCCTGATTGGGATCCCAAACGCCGCGCACCCAGTAGCGGGAAGAATCATTGTCGCCGATGTGCAGCTTGACGCGCATGGAATCCATGGCTGTGCCGTTGGTGTCCGGCGCCGCAATGGTGCCGACAAACAACACATCGCCTTTTTTCTCGCGGAAAAGTTCATAGTAATTGATAACCGGTTGCCCGTTTAAGCCCGGATGATTGAGCGAATAGTCCCAGGTCAGACGCACGAAACCGCCCTGATCGCCGGGTTCATCGGTCACCGTAAGATGGTTGGGCGCATCGATGGTCGGGTCCATGACGACAATGGCGTCGGATGTGCTGTAATATCGATCATACCCGTGCGTGGTCACATGGATGGTGATGCGCAGATTACTGGTTGTCTTTAAACTGGTGATGGTAAAATAGCCGATGCCCTCGTCCAGGGTTTGCTCGCCGTCGGGCAAATCGATCTCGTTCTGCGTTAAATTGCTGGTCAGGGTAATGGCCTCGGGAAAACCCGCGTCCACGTTGCCCTGGCTGTCGCGCGCAATGACCTCGATCTGGAACGGAACGCCGCGATACACGCTGCCTTCGATAGCCAGATTGATGTCGAACCGGCTGGCAGCATGGTCCATCACGACTATCGGACTTGTTTGGTGATTGACATTGCTCACCAGATCATAAACGCCGAAGACATCGGAACCATAACCATACTCCCCCTCGCCATAAGCAAAGGAAATGATGCCCCGCTGCGTGGGCAGCCAATAGGTTTGATCGAAAACGGTCAACAGCACGCGACCGGGATTGGTTTCCACTACAGAATTGAACGCCCAACTCACGCCCAGGTCGAGTCCCATATCGAGGAAAAAATCACCTTTTTGAATCGAAGATTCCATTAAATCCTCGCTCATAAACGCTTCCACCTGTGTGGTGTTGATGCTGCGCGCACTCATAATGGCCGGACCCGCTTTGTCGCGCACCGGCATGGCCGCATCGGGCAACCGTTTCATGACATTGTCGGCCCAATCGGCAAAACCCATGCCTGTGGAAACTTCGGCGTTCAGCACATCGCCGGTATCGCCGCCGTAGGGGGTAAGGGCCGGACCGGAACCGGTGGTTTCATTAAAACTGATATACACTTGCACCGTATCGCCAAAGCTGTTGATGGGCGGATCAACAAAAGCCGGCGGGAAAATGTATACCGACATATCCACAGCCAGATTCTGTTTGATGCCGTCATAACCGGAAATAATCCAAAAACTCGGTTTAAAAGAGCGGCGTGGATATACCGGAGATTCCGGATCAAAAACAAGGCGCAAATGATCCAGCTTGCCGTCGTAATCCAAATCCACGGTTTCCAGACGGGTAAGCGTCGGTGCAATATTGTCGCGTTGGATGCGCACATCTGATCCCATAAGCGTGCGGTCCGGCGCATCCAGGCTGAGATCGTTATCATATTGCGCATTGCCGTTGCTGCCGGACGCGACATCATAGACGACATTCGGATTAAAAAAGTTGATGGCGCCGCTGTCGGTCTTGGCCCAGGAAGCTCCGGTCTGGTTTAGATAGATCACACTGTCCCGGTTGGCGCCCGAGAAACCGGTATAAAAAACATTCACACTGTTATAGTAGGAACCACCGACAATCCATTTGAGACGCGTATTGGCCGCCGGCGTGCCGGGCCATCCGCTGGTGTTGACCTTTTCACTAAAGACAACACGAATGCGATTCGTGCCGGCGGTAAAAGCTCTGATGATGGCCGGACCCGCTTTATCACGCACGGCCAATGCCAGGCCGTTATTGCCGGATAAAACGACATCCGTAGTGTACAGATCCTCGCACAATCCGGAATTAACCACATCCATAAAGCCGTTGGGATGGCCCGGATTGTAATAAGAAATCGTCGGAATGATTCCGGTGTTGGGCACCTTGGTTGTAGTAGCGATAAGGCGTAAACGAACCGTATCGCCGCTGGCGCTCCAACTGGCTACGGTGCCGGTAACCCCGGCAATGCCCAGACCGGATACGGAGAAACCTTCGGTGCTGGTGCGCAGGGGACTCATGGCGTGATCAAAGATGACATTCACGTAATCGAGATATCCCCAGCCGTTGCTGCCGCCGGTAATCAGTTCATCGGGTAAAAGCGCGTCCAGCGTGTTGACGGCGATGATATTGGGCAGAATGCCGTCCAGGATGGCGACCAGAGCGCCGCGCGAGGGCGTGGGCGTGCCCGGCGGCATGGTAGCTCGGGAGCGTCCGTTCGGATTGTTCACCAAATCGGTGACCACGCTGTCAGCGACAAATTGGATAGTGCCGGTAACATTTCCATCTGTAAAATTATTGGTCAATTGAAATTCATAGGTAGCTGTGTTGGCGCCGGCAACGACCAGGGAAACAGGATTCCAGGTGGTGTCTGCCGCCGGAATGTGAATTTCGAAATCAGTACGGCCTGTATGGACGCTGCCGTACAATACCGGTTCGCTGAATGTCACTTCAATCCGTTTGCTGGCCAAAGCGTTAGCCAACGGTTGACGACGTTGGGCGCGTTTGGTTTTAGCCGATACAATGACCGGTCCGGCTTTATCTTCCAATGCGCGAGAGTTGGATTCGGCATAATAAAGATTCTGCGAAGTGCTCGCTTCACGAAATCTATCCACCTCACCGGCCGGCGGTACATACGTGACGATAGCGGACATGCCGGTGTTGTATGCTGCCGATCGCACGAAAATGGTAAATCTTCGCGCCGTACCGTTCCAGGTGCCGGTGCTCTGCAGGCTGTGTATTTGCGTCTCTGTGCTGACCAAACCGGAAAACATGGACGGCGTGACCGACGTATTGCTGGTGCGCATGTCTTCGCTCCAGATGAGATCAATGCGATCCACATAACCGTCAAATGGCGTCATGTTGCCGCCGTGCACGCCGGGCGCTGCCGCGGTGCTGCCGGAGCCGTCATCATAATAATAAGCGTGCCGAATGGTCGGACGAATGCCGTCATCACAAGTCCAGAAACCGGAATCGATTTGCAACGACAATTCAAAACTGCCAACGCGCAAAGCGCCGGCGTTCTTTAACATCACGCGCGGACGAATAGAGGTGTTGTAACCGCTTTCTCCAGGCTCATATTGTGCAACAGTGGAATTGCCCCGGCGAATAGGGACAAACAAAAAAGCGTCTCTCGCGCCGCCGCTGATGCCGGGCGGCGCTGTAACAATGCTGTCGCCTTGCACTTCATACGTATCCAATGCGCCGCCGCCGGAAGTCGGCGTTGTTTCGTTGTTATCGCCATCAAAATTCAAATCAACGAGAAACGATACGCCGGCAAAGTTGTCGTTCAAGTTGTCGCCCCCCAGGGTCGAGCCTTTGACCTTGATCTTGATCCATTTGGCGTAACCGCTATTCGTTGGGTCTGCTGTCTCACGTGTGATGATGGTCGCCAGTTGTGCAAAGGACGACGCCGCCATCACCAAGAGCAGGAGAACCGAAAAGAGCATGTAGCTTTTGGTTCGATTCATTTTTGCCTCCCATTGGTTCTTTTTAAAAGTCTGGACAAAAGTTGCCTCCCATTTTGACCGAATGATACTCGGACTAACCTATCTTGGCAAATTCAATGCCATATACACGACAATGCGCGGTCTGGATCACAAAATTTAATTCTTATAGCCTCACAAAAAGACATCGATCTGATCGTTTGTTTTTATTTTATTTACAACCACTATCTGTTGACAGGTATCATCACCGTCCAATACAAATTCTTTATAGCCCATCCCAGACCCGGGTCAGCCGGCTGTTTTTTCGTCACTGGTTGAAACATTTGTGCGGAAATGAAACAAAAACAGCCCGGTATTGCAGATTGGTAATTCCGATTCTTTTTTGTTTTTACGACCTGATTTAGTAAATTATCTGTTGATCTGATTAGACAGAAACAGGTCCTGGTTGGAAAAACTCGCGTCCTTGGTAAGAAGCGCCCCGGAGGTGGTCAGCCGCCTTTTGCGGTGTGAAAGAGTGCAAAAGTTTAACTACTCTTGCCGTGTTGTGGTTGCCTTACCAAGTTGCCGAATACCTACCTTGCGAAGGTTAGCCTCATAAAACCGGGCGTGAATTCTATTTTCCCCTAACCTTAAAAAACCAACCTTCGCAAGGTTAAGGAATTTACAATTAAATTTATGATAAAAAAAGCAAATTTTACAAATAAACTGTTGCGTTCCATCGGCCAGGTCGGCGATAGGGAAAATGTTCCAGTGTACCTAGTCGGCGGTTATGTCCGCGATCAATTGCTGGGAAAAAGCAGTAAGGATATCGATTTCGTCGTCCTCGGCGATGGACCGTTATTTGCGCAGCGTGTGGCCGAGCATCTGCATAGCGGCTCCTGCACCACCTATGAAAAATTCGGCACCGCCATGGTGCGTCATCGCGATTATATCCTCGAGTTCGTCGGCGCTCGTCGCGAAAGCTATCGCGGCGAATCCCGCAATCCAGACGTGGCGGCCGCTGATCTGCCTACGGATCTGTCCCGTCGTGATTTCACCATCAACGCCATGGCCGTCAGTCTCAATGCGGAATCCTACGGAGTGCTGATCGATCCCTATAACGGCCGCGAGGATTTGCAGCACGGTATCGTGCGCACCCCTCTGGAACCGGCAAAAACATTTTTTGACGATCCTTTGCGCATTATGCGCGCCATTCGTTTTTCCTGCCAGTTGCATTTCCAGGTTGAAGAAAAAACAAAATTCGGACTGGCTCAGGAACGCGACCGTTTACGGATCATTTCTCAGGAACGCATCACCGAAGAGCTGTGGAAAATCATCACGGCTAAAAAACCATCATTGGGATTTCGGCTGATGGAAGAAACGGGCGTGCTGGACATTGTACTGCCGGAACTTGTAGAGCTTAAAGGCGTCCAACAAATCGGACGTTATCGGCATAAAGACGTTTTTGATCATACGCTTAAAGTGCTGGACAATGTGGCGCGCGTTTCTGAAAATCCGCGATTGCGTCTCGTGGCGCTTTTCCACGATATCGCCAAACCGCAGACCAAGGAGTTCAAAACCGGAATTGGCTGGACCTTTCACGGCCATGAAGAATTAGGCAGCCGTATGATGATGAACATCGGCAAACGCTTGCGCCTGGCCAACGACGTCATCGAATATGCGCAAAAGCTCATACGGTTGCATCTGCGGCCGATTCATCTGGCCGAAGAGGGCGTTACCGATTCGGCTGTGCGCCGACTGATTTTTCACGCCGGCGCCGAAATGGACGATCTCATTACCCTTTGTCGCGCGGATATAACCTCAGGCAATGAAAAACTGGTCGCCCAGCATCTGGCCAATTTTGATATGGTCGCACAACGCATGCAGGAGGTGGAAGAGAGCGACCGCCTGCGACAGTTCCAGCCGCCGGTGCGCGGCCAGGAGATCATGGAAGTTCTGGGCTTGACGCCCGGTCCGCTGGTGGGCCGGGTCAAAAAGGCCATTGAAGAAGCCATTCTGAACGGCCAAATCGCCAATGAGCATGATGCGGCTTTTCAATATATGATGCAGATCAAGGATGAAATATTGGCGCCGAGTCGTGATCCGCATCAAGTAAATTGAAACTTTTAGGGGGCAAATACGTCTATGTAGATGCATTTCAATACTTTTACAGGAGGATTGCAAGATGAGTCAGGAAGTTAACGGTTCCGCGGCTAGCGGGCAAAAACAGCTCGGCCTAGCAGCACGTATTATTAATGTATTTTTCAACCCGCAATCTACTTTTCTGGCTGTCAAGGAAAAGCCCTTATGGATCGTGCCGGCAGTGATTTTTGTCATCGTCATGGCCTTTTACGGCTATCTACAAACCTCAGATCCAGGTCTGGTGCAGGCGAGCAATGATCTGGTTATGCAAAAACTTGAAGAAAGGAACATGCCGCAGGAACAGATGGACGCAGCATTGGCCATGACCGAAAAAATGCGCGCCTTTACGCCGGTACAGACCGCTCTCTTCCCATTGATTGCATTGGTCTTTATCGGTTCCGGCATCTGGATGTTTGTCGCCAACACCCTGCTGGGCAGCCGTACCACCTATGGGCAAATGTTGGGCCTCACCTCGTACGCCTCTCTCATTACGGCTCTCGGCACACTTGTCAAGTTGCCGATCATGCTGTCCAAAAGCGACTTGATGGTGCATTTCAGCCTGGCCACATTCATGGCAGACTCGGCTAAAAACACTTTTCTATATAAATTCTTGATGAGCGCGACGGATTTGTTTTCCATCTGGGATATGGCTGTTCTGTCCATCGGTCTGGCAGTCCTAGCCGGCGTCAAAGTCGGTAAAACCTGGCCTTGGGTGGTCATCATAACGATTATTTCTTCTGTTATATTCGCATTTATGATGTAACGTCGGATTACAATCCGATCAGATCCTCTTTCTGCATCATGTAAACTGGATTCCGTTCGTTCCGGCGCGGTTTCAAGCCGCGCCGGGTATTTCAAATATTTTTTATCCGGAGTATTATATTATGAAACGTATCTGCACTCTGTTCTTCTTGCTCTTGATCGCTTCTTCTGGGTTGTTCAGCCAGAACGTCGCACCCATGACGCTGCAAGATTGCATTAAAATCGCGCTGGAAAACAACTCGACGTTGCGTATGGCCGAGCAACGGCTCGAGTCGGCCGGCGCCGATGTGACGACCGCGACCTCGGAAGTCCTGCCGCGTGTGAACACCTCCTTCAGTTCCGGCATGCGTTATTCCGGCGCATCCGTATACAAAAGCGTGGTGCTCAAACTCGATCCGGTCACTCAACAACCGGTAGTGGACCCGAGCACCGGCAGTCCGATTTATGAACAGATTACCATTAATCAAAAAAGCTCTGAGTTCAAATCGCATTCTATCAATGCATCGTTATACCAGAGCCTGTTTGATCTGGGTTCCATTTACGGCATTAAAGCCGCCAAGGTCAACAAACAAGCAACGGAACATTCGGTTAAAAACACGCGCTTGTCCGTGATTCTTTCAGTCCAGGAAGCCTATTACGAATTGCTCAAAGCCATTCGCCTGAACGAAGTTTATCAGGAGGCGGTCAAACAAGCTGAAGAAGAAGTTTCCAGAGCACAGGCACGCGTAGATATCGGTATTTCCTCCCAGGCAGAAGTACTGCAGGCCAGGGTCAACCTGGGATCGCAGCGCACCTCTTTGCTCAACCAGGAAAATATTGTAGAAATGGCCAAAGCTAATTTGAATAACGCCATGGCGCGCGACACCAATCTTCCGGTTGAAGTCAACGAAGATAAAACAGAACCTATTTTTCCCAACATCACCTTTGAGGATGCAGCCCGGACTTCGATTCAAAACAACCAGACGCTTAAAGCGCTGGACCTGGATGTCAAGACCAGCTATTATAACATCAAAGCGGCGCAAACCCGCTACCTGCCGACCATCGGCGGCTCTGTGTCCTACAACCGCAACAACGACGATATCACCCGCGTGTACAGCAGCAATCTGGATCAGGATTTCAGCGCCAGCATCGGCGCCAGTCTAAGCTTGAACGTGTTTAACGGTTTTGCCGACAAGGCCGGCGTGCAAAAAGCGACCATCAACAACCGCATCGCCCAGGAAACTTTTAACGAACAAAAAAGAACCGTCCTGGCCTCGGTGAAACAGTACTTTTTACAAATGGAAGCCTATAAAGACATCATTGACATCAACAAACAGAACATCGAAGCGGCGCAGGAAAACCTTCGTCTGCAACTGGAAAAAAGACGCGTCGGATCCGGCACCGAGTTGGAGGTGACTCAGGCGCAAACGGAACTGACGCGGGCAAAAGCCAATCACGTTAGCGCTGAATATAACGCCAAAATTGCCAAAGCCCAACTTGAATCAGTCATGGGTGTGGAACCCGATATCAAGTAAACTGCCTATTTCGGCATTCGCCGGGAGCGTTGCCATAAATTAACGGAGCAAATGCATGTCGAAAAGAATTAAAATCATCATCTTTATCGTGTTCATCGTTGTCCTGGCCGCCATGATATTTTACAACATGAACAAAAACAAAGATAAGGCCATTGACATCACTACTGCGGAAGTGAAAAAAGGAGACATCACCAAGGTGGTTTCCGGATCCGGAAAAGTGCAGCCGGAAACCGATGTTAAACTGGCGGCCCGCATCTCTGCAGAGATTATAAAAATTCACGTTAAAGAAGGCGATCATGTTAAAAAAGGCCAGCTGCTGGTTGAACTGGATCGTGAAAAATATGTCGCGCAACTGGAGCAGGTGCAATCCCAGGTTTCTTCCGCCAAAGCGAATTTGAAAAAAGCCGAAGCGGATTACGTACGCATCAGCGATCTTTATAAAAAACATCTCAACTCGCAGGCGGAACTGGATGCCGCCGAGGCCACGCGTGAATCAGCGCAAAGCCAATTGGATCAAAGCCTGGCTTATCTGAAACAGACCCGGGACGATCTGGAAAAAACACGGTTGATGTCGCCTATCGACGGCACGGTTACCAAGCTCAATAAAGAAGAAGGCGAGATCGCCGTCGGTTCACAGTTCTCCGCCGACATTATCATGAACATCGCTGATCTCAATCTGATGGAAGTGCTGGTCGAGATCGATGAAAACGAAGTAGTGCTGGCCTCCATCGGCGACAGCGCCAAGATCGAAGTGGATGCTATCCAGGATACGACCTTTCAGGGCATTGTCACGGAAATCGCTCATACGGCGACCACACGCAATGCCGGTTCTCAGGAACAGGTGACGAATTTTGAAGTCAAAGTCCATGTAGTGACCAACGTGGAAAAACTGCGGCCCGGCATGTCTGCCACCGTGGACATTGCCACAGACACGCACAAGGGCGTATTGTACATACCGATTCAATGCGTGACAGCCCGTGAAGTCAAGGCGGATTCCGGCAAGACCGAAACCGGACAACTGCGGCGCAAGGAAAAAGAAGAAGCCAAAAAAGAGGAAGTGAAAAAAGCGCCGCAAAAAGAGGTGGTCTTTGTCGTCGAAAACAACGTTGCCAAACAAGTGTCGGTCAAAACCGGCATCAGCGACGACAGCAACATCGAAATACTCGCTGGTTTGAAAGAAGGACAAAAGGTTGTCTCCGGCAGTTATAAAGCTCTTTCCAAACAACTCAAAGACGGCGCTGCGGTCAAGGAGAAAAAAGGCCTCGAGTTCAAAGAAGGCGAAAAGGAAAAATAAGCGCAATAATCGCGAAATTTATCTATAAGGAATAGATCCATGCTCATACAATTGGTAAATCTCTCCAAAGTGTACGATATCGGCGCTGTGCGCGTCGAGGCATTGCGGGGCGTAAATCTTTCAATCAATAAAAACGAATACGTGGCCATCATGGGGCCGTCGGGTTCCGGCAAGTCGACCATGATGAACGTGCTGGGCTGCCTGGACACGCCGAGCAGCGGCGAGTATCGTCTGAACGACAACAACGTCAGTGAAATGAACGATGACCAATTGGCGGAAATCCGCAACCGGGAAATCGGTTTCGTTTTTCAAACCTTTAATCTGTTGCCGCGCGCCAACGCCCTGCACAATGTGGAACTGCCGCTCATATATAACGGCACGCCGGCGCAGAATCGCAAAGAGATGGCCAAGGTGGCGCTGGAAAAAGTCGGGTTGGCTGATCGTATGCACCATAAACCCAATGAACTCTCCGGCGGCCAGCGTCAACGCGTGGCCATTGCCCGGGCCCTGGTTAACAATCCCTCCATCATCCTGGCCGACGAACCTACCGGCAACCTGGATTCCAAAACCGGCGATGAAATCATGGAGATATTTGAAACACTGCACGATCAGGGCAATACCATCATTCTGGTAACGCACGAAGAATATATAGCGGAACATTCCGACCGCATTATCCGTTTGCGCGACGGCATGGTCGAGCGAGACGAATCTACGCCGAGGTAGTCTATGACCCGTTTTCTGATCTATATCTGGGAAGGCATAAAAATAGCGGTCGAAGCGCTGAAAGCCTATAAACTTCGTTCCATTTTAACCACGTTGGGCATTGTTATCGGCGTGACTACGGTCATTACTATTGTGGCGTTGATTCAGGGTTTGAACCAGGCCTTCACATCGGAAATCTCTTCAATCGGCACGGATACCCTGTACATCGGCAAATGGCCGTGGATGATGGATGGCGATGATTGGCTGAAATTCCGCAATCGTCCCAACATCACACTTAAAGAGGCGGACGAGGTTCGCCAGACCGCAACATTAGCCAAAGCGGTGGCGCCGGTGATGCAATCCCGCCGTACGATAAAATATAAAGATAAAATGCTGGAGCGGGTGCCAACGGTCGGCACTACCCAAGACTATATGTACACCTCCAATGCCACGCCGGAAAACGGTCGCTTTATCACCGATTCGGACGTCCTGCATCACCGTTCGGTGGTGGTCATTGGTTCAGAGGTGGCGGATAAGCTGTTTGGCGACGAGGATCCGCTCGGCAAGCGGGTAACTATCGACGGACGAAAATTTCGCGTCATTGGCGTTTTAGAAAAACGGGGTTCCATGTTTGATTTCAACCAGGATATATTCGCTCTGACCACCACCGGCGCCTTTCAATCCGCTTTTGGCGCCAGTCGCCGCTGGGTGGAAATCCAGGTCAAAGTGGAAAATCCTTCTCTGGTGGAAGAGGCGGAATACGAGTTGACCGGCATCATGCGCCGTATTCGTGGTTTGCCTCCGATGAAAGAGAACAATTTCGCCATCAATAAACAATCCATGTTTCTGGACGCCTACAACAATCTCACGCGGGTCTTGTGGGCGGTGGCCATCGGCGTCGGCGCCATCTCTTTGCTGGTAGGCGGCATCGGCATTATGAACATCATGTTGGTTTCGGTCACCGAGCGCACCAGAGAAATCGGCATCCGCAAGGCCATTGGCGCCCGCAAAGCGGATATTCTCTGGCAGTTCCTGATCGAAAGCATGATGATCTGCGGCATCGGCGTATTCATCGGCATCGCTCTGGCCGTCGGCCTTGCCAAGTTGGTGGCAGCCACGACGCCTTTGCCTGCGGCCATCACGCTATGGGTGGTATTCCTGGGGCTGGGTTTCGTTGTGTTCATCGGCGTGTTTTTCGGCATCTACCCGGCCAGCAAAGCGGCACGGCTGAATCCGATCGAGGCGTTGCGTTACGAGTGACGAGCGGTACCGCACCTTTCAAGCCGTGATCGCGAACCGAATCGCTGTTACCGCTAAAGAACAACATGGTCGGTGGCATGAAGCAATCTCCTAATACACAAAAAGTGTTATTAGCAGCAGCGCTTTTCAGTCATAAAGGTCCTTTTCTATGCAAATAAGTGAAAGTCTGGATTTAGCCTTGGGCGCCATTCGCTCCAACAAATTGCGCTCGTTTTTAACCTTGCTGGGCATTATTATCGGCGTCATGACCATTATTGCCATGCAATCGTTGATTACCGGTTTGCGCAAAAGCATGTATGATCAGCTCAATATTCTGGGCACCAATGTCTTTTCCGTGCAAAAGTATCCGGCCGTGGGCATGGGGCACGGCTGGTGGCAAAAATATCGCAATCGTAAAAACCTGACTTATGAACAAGCCATGGCTGTGCGGGAACGCGTTACCGCTGCCCGCTCTGTAGGCGTTGAGGTGGACAGCTGGGGCGATGAAATCCGCTATAAAGATAAAAAGACCTTGGGCAACGTTTCCGTATACGGCGCCACCCCGGAATTTCTCGACAATGACGGCTATGAAATCAGCAGCGGCCGATTCATCACCGAGCAGGATTTGCAATACAACACAAACGTTGCCGTGATTGGTCTGGACGTGCTGAACAAATTATACGGGTCTGAAAATCCACTGGACACGTATATAAAAATTCGCGGCGAACGTTTCAAAGTCATCGGCATTTTTGAAAAAAAAGGCAGCATTTTCGGTCAAAGCATGGACAACCTGGTGGTCATGCCCTTTTTCAGTTTCGAAAAAGTCTACGGTGAGAGGCGATCTGCCAGTATTACGGTTCAGGCATGGGACGCTAATTCGATGATCGAAGCGCAGGAACAGGCCATCGGCGTATTGCGTGCCGTGCGCAAAGTGGCTCCGGATAAAGATAATGATTTTGAGATCGTAACCAACAATACGCTCACTGAATTTTTTGACAACATGACCAAATACGTCCGCATCGTCGCCATTGCCATTGCTTCCATATCTTTACTGGTGGCGGGCGTCGGCATCATGAACATCATGCTGGTTTCCGTAACCGAACGCACAAAGGAGATCGGCATTCGCAAGTCCATCGGCGCCAAACGCCGGGACATCATGTGGCAATTTTTGATTGAAGCCATTGTGCTCTCCGAGGTCGGCGGTCTTATCGGCATTGCCATCGGTTTAGGATTGGGCAAGTTAGTGCAAGCGCTTTCGCCGATCCCGGCTGCCGTACCGGTGTGGACGGTGTTTTTGGGCATCATTTTTTGTTCCGTGGTCGGACTGATTTTTGGCGTCTATCCGGCAACCAAAGCGGCGCGACTGGATCCCATTACAGCATTGCGATATGAATAAACGTTCGTTTCCCGTCGAACGATTTCAAACAGGAGGATTTCTCTATGGATATTAAACAGCGAACCGAAGGCACGGTGCGTGTACTGGAACTCGCCGGAGAATTAATGGGCGGGGCCGAATTGGAACAGTTCCGCAAAACAATCGATCAAATCATCAAAGACGAAATTGTCAATGTCGTGGTCGACCTGACAAAGGTAACCTGGATGAACAGCTCGGGTCTGGGCATGTTGATCAGCGGACTGACCAGCTTGCGCTCCAGCGGCGGGGATCTGAGATTAGCCAACCTCTCTGAACGCATGCGCCGTCCGTTGCAGATAACCAAACTGGATACTGTTTTTCAACAATTCCCCTCGGTAAAAGACGCCGTCAACAGCTTTTAATAAAGGAGCGCAGTATGACTCAACTGAGCAGAGAAGAGATCCTCGCAAAAATCCGATCCCAACAGTCTTTGACTGACATCGATCTTACCAAAGTCGATTTATCCTATGAATCACTCAAAGGCGTTGATCTGTCAGGATTGAATTTGCAGGAAGCACATCTGCAAAATGCCAATTTTGAGGGCGCCAATCTGGCTCGAGCCAACCTGTCCGGAGCGTTTCTGTTCGGCTGCAATCTCTATCGTGCCAATCTGGACGAGGCCAACATCCAGGAAGCCAATATGCAGGACTGTAACCTGGATGAATCCAGCATGAAAAACGTCAAGGGTGAGCATGTCGCCCTGTTCGGCTCCAGCATGGAAAAGGCGGATCTGACCGGCGCAGTTCTTAAACGCGGTCGCATGAAAAGAACCATACTTCGTCATGCGGTGTTGACCGATGCGGATCTCTCGCAAGCGCATCTGGAACGTTCCGATCTGACCCAGGCTGCCTGTAAAAAGACCAATTTCAGCGGCGCCAACCTGACCAACACCCGTCTGGATGGCGTGGACCTGTCCACAGCGGTCAAGGATGGTACGATCGGTCTGTAAAAAAATATTGTTACCCAACCCGGATAATCTGTAATTAAATGTCAGACACCTCACAAGGTGTCTGACATTTTTTGACCACTTGAGAAGGTTTGAAACCTTCACGAGGATAATGCAACCGCTCAATTTAGGTACAAGAATAGGCATTCGCTTCAGCGACTATCCATCCATTACACCAGCCCGGCCATTGACCGGGCTTTTATTTTCCCCCGCTTAAAAAATAAACCATTGTAAAACGCCGCAAAATGAGTAAATTGAACGGAATTCCGGCAAATTAACAAAAAAATATCCAACTCCTTCACTGGAGCATTCATGCAAAGCGAAATGCAGCAAAAAATGGCAACCCTGAGAGAGCAGATCACGCAGGGCTTGGCAGCTTTTCTGCCGGATCGTGAACCGCTGACGCTCTATGAACCCATGCGTTATGCCATGGCCGGCGGCGGCAAAATGCTGCGGCCCATGCTCTTGCTGATGTCTTGCGAAGCGGTCGGCGGCAAAACCAAGGCTGCCCTGCCTGCTGCCGTGGCCCTGGAATTGGTGCATAATTTCACACTGGTACATGACGATATCATGGACCATGATGAACTTCGCCGCGGTCGCGAAACAGTCTATAAAAAATGGGATGAAAACATCGCTATTCTGGCCGGCGACGGACTTTTGGTGCAGGCGTTTAACGCCCTCTGCGGTTGTGAAAGCGTTCTGCTTCCCAAGGTGTTGTCCAGTTTTACCACAGGCATCCTGGAGGTCTGCGAGGGCCAGGCCATGGATAAAGAGTTCGAATTAAAGGACTTCGTGAGCCTGGAACAATACTATGTCATGATCGCCAAAAAAACCGGGCGTTTGTTCTCTTTGGCTTGCGAGATAGGCGGTTTATTAGGTCACGGCCAAGCGGAGCAGGTTCAAGGATTGGCGCAATTCGGCGCGCTGTTGGGTCGTGCCTTTCAAATACAAGACGATGTGCTAGACATTGCTGCCGAAGAAGGCGTATTGGGCAAAGACATCGGCAGCGATCTCCGCGAAAACAAAAAATCGTTTTTACTGGCGCATCTTTATCAATTTGGCGCCGCTGCGCAGCAGGCGGAAATTCGACGTCTGTCGCAAAAAACCGAACTGACCGAAACAGACATCGTTTACGCGACAACGCTGTTTCGAGAGGCAGGCACGTTGCAGGCAGCAGAAATGGAAATCGATCAGTGCATAGAAAAAGCTGAGGCTGCCCTGGCTTTACTGCCCAACAAAGCCGGTGACGGCCTCAGCCAATTGCTTAAATCGCTGGCGCGGCGGAAATTTTGATTGACGCGGCAATTACCTGAATTGAGCGATGGCATTACCCTTGCGAAGGTTTCCAAGCTTCGCAAGCTTGTTTTTCGAGCACGCATCGCTCAATATGGGTATTAGATCTTGTCGTACGCCATTTTTGTTTTGCGTTCCCCGCGCGGCGTCTCGCGCGTGCTGTCAATGACGAGTGAACCGTCTTCTAAAGAAAAGACCTCAACCGATTTCATCTCCATGCTCTCGCCGTTGCGGTTCATGACCTGCAGAGATTCCATGGTCAACTGCTTGCCGTCTTTAGACCATTTACAAACAGTAGTCTTTTCACCCATGCGGCTTTCATTCACACACTCTTTGCCGTCCAGGGTAAAGGTTTCGGTGGTGGTGACGTCTTCGCCTTCTCGATTTTTCATGGTACGCTCAATAACCAGTTTAGCGTCTGTTTGCTTGATGGTCATTTGACCGCCCATAAATCCGAATCTGCTGCGTCCTCCCGGACCGCCGGGAGTGCCCTGTCCACCAGGCGCCGGCTGACCGCCCGGGCCACCGGGCCCGCCAGGTCCAGACTGACCGAAATTGCTTTTGCTTTCGTTCATTTTCCACGTACCGGAAAAATCCGTGGTCTGCGCCCAAACCGCCACGCTCAACAACAACAACAAAAGTGTTAATCTTTTCATATTGGCCTCTTTGCATTATCCTTGCGAAAGTTTGCAACCTTCGCAAGGTTGTTTTTCGAGCACACTTTGCTCAATTTAGCTAGTTAATAAAACGTATCTGCTTGCTATTTGTTCTATTATTTTTTATAATTAACAGTTCCCGCAGATTACTCCAGGCCGGGACTGTACATTCGTTCCAGTCGTCTTTTGAGAGAGTTCGTGAATTGTTCCCGGAAAGGAATGAACGATTGCGGTTCTTTGTACAAATTTTTCTCATCTTGATTATCCTTATTAGTATAGAACGGATATTTTCTGTAGCGCAAAAAGGGGAACTCTTTAAGCCGGGCGCTCTGCGACAGGCGTTTCGTGAATTGGGCAAATACATCTGGTGGGGCATGGTGTTGTTTGTGATTTTTCATTTTTTGTGGCTGGCACTGGTTTATTATGTGCAACATCGTTAGTGAAAATTTCTATCTTATCGCCGCACGGATAATTCCACCGCCCACAACGTTGTCTTGCTGATAAAACACCGCGGATTGCCCCGGTGTGACTGCCGGTCGCGGCTCTTTAAAACATAGGACCACCTCCTCCGCTGTCGCCTGCTCCAGGACTGCGGGAAAACCAGGATCTTTGTAACGAATGCGCACCTCCACCTCGGTGCCGATTATCGGTTGCGGCCAGGCAATCCAATTTGTTTGTTGTGCACGCAAACCGCCGGCCATTAAATCCTTTTTGTCGCCGAGACGAATGCGATTTCTCTTGCTGTCGATCTCCGTAACAAACACCGGACGACCTAAAGCAATACCCAGGCATTTGCGTTGCCCGATGGTATAAAAAGGATACCCCCGGTGTCTGCCCACTACTTTGTCCTGCTGATCGATAAATTCGCCCGCTGAAATCGTTTTCCCCTGTTCCCGCAATCGCTCGATGATAAAACGCCGAAAATCATCATCCGGAATAAAACAGATCTCCTGGCTCTCGCATTTTTGCGCCACTATTAAACCCAATTCCCGCGCTTTGGCGCGCACCTGTTCTTTGCTCATTTCACCCAGAGGAAAAAGCGTGCAAGATAACTGTTCCTGCGACAAACGCCACAGCGCATAGGATTGATCCTTGGCCTCATAACGCGCTTTTTTCAACAGATAGCGAGCGCTCGTCTGATCAAACGCCACACGGCAGTAATGCCCGGTGGCAAAAAAATCCACCTGCTCTGCCAGTGCTGCCTGCAATAATGCACCCCATTTGATGCTGACGTTGCACTGGACGCATGGATTGGGGGTGCGTCCGGCCAGATATTCATCGATGAAATATTGTATCACGTTGTTGTAAAAAACATCCCGCAAATCCACCAAACGATGCGGGATGCCCAGCTGCTTGCACACGGCTGCCGCATCCTGACCGGCTTGCTCCGACCCGGATTGCACAGGCAACTGCGTCATGGTGATGCCCATGACGTCAAATCCATGTTGCAACAAAAGAGCGGCAGCTACCGAACTGTCCACGCCGCCGCTCATAGCGACTGCCACACGTTTCATTTTGTTAATTCCAGTCCCCATGTCTTGCCTTTAAGGGTTGCCGGCACACCGCTTTTCATCCACACCGGCATAGGTGCGTCTTTTAAATAGTGGTCGAAAAACTGCTGCAAGCGCACAGACAGATCCTTGCGATTCCTGCGTTCTTTTAAATTGTGCGCTTCGCCGTTGTACACCAGCATCCAGGCCGGCTTGCCTAAACGACGCAGCGCCGTAAACAGTTCGATGCCCTGATAATAGGGAACAGCGCCGTCAGCGTCATTATGGGTGATTAACAAAGGCGTGGTCACGTCCGGCACGCGGAACAGAGGCGAGTTTTCAATATAGTGCCAGGGCTTTTCCCACAGCGTTGCGCCGATGCGGCTCTGCTCCTGTTCATACTGAAACTGCCGCACCATGCCCGATTCCCAACGAATGCCGCCATAGGCGCTGGTCATGTTGCTCACCGGTGCTCCGGCGCCGGCGCAGCGAAACAGATGCGTGTGCGTGATCAGATAAGCAACCTGATAGCCGCCCCAGCTCTGTCCCTGAATGCCGATGCGTTCATGATCGACAAACCCCTGCTCGATCAATTTCTGCACGCCAGGGACAATGCAGGACATGGCGCTTTTGCCCGGATAACCAATTTCATAGACAATATCCGGGATGAAAAACAGATAACCTCGACTGACAAAAAATACCGCAGACACCGAAGAAGCGCTGGGACGCGGCTCAAAATATCGATGCAGCAAATCCGCATTGCGTTCATAAAAATGCACGATCATGGGATATTTCTTTGTGCTGTCGAAATTTTCCGGCTTGTACAGCAATCCTTCTAAAGGCTTGCCGTCTGCGGAAAGCCATTTGACCAACTCCACCGAACCCCACAGATACTCTTTTTGTTGCGGATTGGCGTCGCTCATCTTAACCGGTTGATTAAAGCCGGCGTCTGTAATCCACAGGTCCGGAAATTCAACAAACGAACCGCGGCTGAACACCAGCGTCTCTGCGTTCTGGGCTTTGCGCGGCGCGCCCAGGGATTGTGGTGCATGGAACAGCGCAACCGGCGCGGCTTCATCGTCCAACCGCTTGCTGCAAAATCCTGCGGATTTATCACGGTAGTCAAAGGTTTTAAGCAACAGCGGCGCATTGCTTTGTATGAATTTTTCTTCAGGGTCCAGGGACTGGTAGCGATAACTGGTCTGATTTTTACGCCCCAGACCTTTGGTGAGGTTGCGCGCGGCAATTTTGTTTTCCGGATCGAGTTCCCAGATGTCGTAACGGTCATAGACCAGCACGCGCCGATCCTGTTCGGTCCAGCCCATGAGACCGTAGGTGTTTGCACAATCCGGCTGATCGTGCAATTCGTTGCTAAAACTGACGCCGACAGCCTGGGTAAGATTGTTGGTTTTACCGGAAGCGACAGTAAAAGTAAACCAGTTGGCCGATACCTCGTCAAACCACAGGATATATTTCCCTGCCGGTGAAACGCTGACCGGACCGCGCAATTTTTTCACCACCAGAGTTGGCTTGCCGTCAGCCAGTTGAACATGATAGACATCATGAAAGATAGTGTTTTCCCATGAAAGCTGCAGTCGATACGGCAGGCTCGACAATCCTAACGCCCAGTTGGCGTTGCCCTCCTGTACCGTTCTCAATTCAGGAAGATTCTCTCCAGCCAGCTGTAAGAATTTTTGTTCTTTTACAGACCACACGGCTGTATAACTGCGTTTCAATTCCTTGTCCAGATCATGCACCTGTTGTGTTTGCAGCAGGGGGTCCTGATAATGCCAGATGTCCAGTTTGGCGGTTTCAAAATCAACCAATGAAGTGTCGGTAGGTACCGGAATGGGCGCCGTGCCGAAAAACAGTTTACTGCCGTCCTTGCTGAACACCGGTGCCTGATTTTCGCTGACCAGCCAATGTTTGGGAAATCCGCTCTTGAGCGTATCCACTACCAGACGACCGGAATCCTGGCCAGCCTGCCAATAATACATATTGAAGAAGCGTTGTTTGTTTTTGCTGGTGTCTGTATCAGCCAGAAAAACGACCTGCTTACCATCTTCATCCCAGGTCAGTTGCTTAAAATCTGCCTTGCCGCGTTTGATAGCCTTTACTCCTGCTTGAGCCGTATCAAACACATAGACGCCGGCTTTTTGCGTACTGTCTTTGGTCACACAGCTGAAAATGACAGCCCTGGCCGTTTTGCTCATTTTATAGTCCGTCACTGCCGCAAAGCTCCACTCTTTGGCATCAGTCAAACGGCGAATCACCATGGTCGAGGCTTTATCGTTCTTTTTATCTTTATCGCTTTTTTCCTCCGCATCCCGGTCTTTTGGCATCGCTGTTTTGCTGGTATCCTTTTTAGCCGGCTCTTTGGCTAATTGATAGGCCAGCCAATCATCGCCCTTTTCCGGCAATTGATAGGATTTAACCCGTGGGATTTTTACCACAGCGCCGTCGTTTACACTGATAATGGCCAAAGAATCCTGCGGCAGATCGTCGTCTTTTTTCTTGGCAATTTTAGCTTGCCGCGTTTCCTGTAAAAAGGGCTGAATTTGCGCCAAGACAAAGCGGGAGTCCTGAGTGAATCTGGCTTTGTTAGCGCGCGGTATGGAAAGGGATTGATCATTGATTACCGATTTGATCAACAATTCTCCATCACCCTCCTGCGGAGTGAGGACGTACAGGAGCCATTTCCCGTCGTTGGACAAACTGGTTTCGTTGATGGATTTCCAGCCGTCATAGACGGAATGGTCTAAAGGTTTCTTGGCAGCTGCAGAGAACGCCATTTGCAACAGAATAAAAATCAGCGATACAGAATAAAACCGTTTCATGTCCGTTCCTTGTCGGGTTTGGGATGTGATTCGATGTTTTTTCAAATCCGGTTCTGGTAAAAGCAGCCGCTGCCGCAGGCTTGAAAAATTTTAATTATAAAAGCTCTGTCATTTCCAGGGAGGCAACAGCACAAGCTTTACAGAATATCAATTTTTTACTGTATATGCAAGAAAATAAATGCGGAATTTACCCGGAATCCATACATACAAGGGGCTTGCCATCATCCCTGTATATCCTGTCTATCCTGTAATCCTGTCTTATACACTGACAGGATTACAGGATAGACAGGCTAAAGATAAAGTTCTATTTCACCAAACTCATCTTTTTGCTCTGTATCGTCTTTTTGCCGCTTGTGTCGACATACTCTGGGGGCGTCATCCTGAGGCCTGCCGTTAACGATTTCAGGAACTAGGATCAACTGGCTT